>NZ_JAGVRK010000001.1:671142-1342284 GCF_018283675.1 Metabacillus flavus | reverse complement strand
GAGAACCATCGCCCAAAAATAACCGTTCCAGCGGGCTACTGCGTAAAACAGGCCAACTGTTACGAGCGCGGGCTTAGATAATGGCAAGTAGATTTTCATCAAAATCTGAAGGTCATTCGCTCCATCTACCTTTGCTGATTCCTCTAATGAATCAGGAATTGATTGAAAGAAGCTTCTTAAAATAAAAACCAGGAAGGTAGAAATCGCAAATCCAATAATAATGCTGGTTCTCGTATCCAGCAGGCCAAGCTCTTTAAAATTTAAATAAGTAGGGATAATGCCGGCCTGAAACCACATCGTAAACGCGATGAAAAAGGCAATAAAGGCTTTTCCGCGGAGCCGTTTTTTCGATAAAGGATAGGCTCCGCATATGGTTAACAGCAAATTAACAGCCGTTCCAATTACCGTGTAGAAAATGGTGTTCCCATAAGCGGTCCAAATGGCCGGATCCTGAAGCACCTTAGCGTATGAAATGAATGTAATATCCTTTGGAAATAAAATAACTTCACCAGATATGACGGACTGAGCTGAACTAATAGAAGCTGAAAATACATAGATAAATGGATAAATGCACGCGATGGCTAACAGAACAAGAAATCCATAGATTAAAACATCCGACAATCGTTCACTTCTGCTCTTTTTCATCACACCACACCTACCATAAACTATTTTCTGTGAATTTTTTGCTGAGTTTGTTGGCGGTTACTACTAAAATCAAGCCGACGATGGAGTTAAATAGCCCCGCAGCAGCACCAATCTCATATTCTCCGCCCTGAAGTCCGGCTCTGTAGACATAGGTGTTAATAACGTCTGCGGTTTCATAGGTACTCGGCTGATATAGAAGAATAATTGCTTCGTATCCTACTTCCAGGAAAGCACCTATTTGGATAAGAAACAAAATAATAATCGTCGGAAGAATTCCCGGCAGGGTTACATGCGACATTTGCCGCCAGCGGTTTGCTCCATCCATCTTGGCAGCTTCATAAAGGGCTGGATTGATCCCAGCCATCGCTGCCAGATAAATGATTGCGTTAAATCCTACATCTTTCCAAATATTCATACTTGTAAAGATTGTTCGAAAATACTCGGATTCAGTCAGAAAATAGGTTTTTTCCCCGCCGAGCTTGTCAATCAGAATATTAACCAAACCGTTTGTAGGAGCAAGCATGTTGGTGATGATTCCCGTTATAACCACAACGGATATAAAGTGAGGCAAATAGGTGAGCGTCTGCACCGTATTTTTGAAAACTTTGTTTTTCACTTCATTAATGAGAAGGGCAAGCAAAATCGGTGCAGGAAATCCGAAAACAAGACCATATAAGCTGATTAGTGCGGTATTAGTAAGAGTCCGGATAAAGTACTCACTCTCAAAAAAGCGGATAAAGTTTTCAAAACCGACCCAGGGGCTTTCCGCAATTCCTTTAAAAAGGCTGTAGTCTTTAAACGCAATTTGAAGTCCTGCCATTGGCTTATACTGAAAGATGACGTACCAGAGAATAAATGGAATCAGCATCAGATACAAATATCGATCGCGGATCAGGCTGTTCCTTATTGACAGGAGAAAGGATATTTTGGCGGGTTCAGTCTTTACTTGTGGTGATTTAGTTTCTAAAACTGGTGTTTCCAATTGTGCATCTCCCCCTTTTTTGTAAGCGTTTTCTACACTGTTATCATAAAGGGAAGAGGGATTACACTTCTATCTCAATTTTTCTAAGGAGATACTCAATTCTTTTAAAGAAAGGGAAAAGTTAAAAAAATGGAGGTTTATTTAATAAAAAGAATATGATTAAGGACTATGTTGATTGGAGCGGAAATCATCATACAAGTTTAAAAGGCTCTTTTAAAACAAAAATTAACAGGGAGCCAGGCCCTGTTTCATTCTGATTTTTCATATTGCCCGGGTGATAATCCTACGTATTTTTTAAAGATCCGGATAAATGTATTTACATTGTTATAGCCAACCATCCTGGCCGCTTCGTTAACCTTCATATTTTTGTCTGCTAAAAGTTCCTTCGCCTTCTCAATTCGAAAACGATTTAAATACTCTTTATAGTTTTCCCCCGCATGCTCTTTAAAAATGGTGCTGATATAGCTTGGGGTAAGCTGAAAGTGCTCAGATAAATCCTGAAGGGAAAGGTCTTTGCTGTAGTGCTCTTGGATATAATGGACAATCCGGCTCGCAGCCGAAGGACCTGGCAGTGCTGATGAGATTCGATCGGACGCACTTGTGAAAGTTTTCACTATTTCACCTTTCAGCGTTTCCCGATCCCGAATGGCACTCAGCTCCAAATGCAGCATCTCATCCCCCGGCAGCCTTGCCGATGACTGAACAATCCGGTTAACAGTTCCGGCCATAGCAAAGACAAACTGAGAGAGGGCTGCTTTGTCCAGATTCTTTTCTTCAAGATTTTCTTCAAGGATCCGGTTTAGAATCTGGAACGCTTCCTCCTTTTTTCCCTGGATAAAATAATGAATGAGTTCTTTTTCGACCTCTAACGGATAGAAAAAGGATTGCTTTTGTTTAAAAGATAAATCATCCCAGCTCAAAATCTGCTTTTTTTCCACGGAAAGCCTGTTCTCTAATACCTCGGACGCCTGTTGAAATGACTGATCAAGCTCATATAAGCTTTTTACTTCCTTCCCGATAGAGACGGTTATGTATTGACTGATTTCATGGGCTAATATCGTAACAGCCGCGTATATTTTATCTTTCAATGATGAAACAGGAAGCCTTGCCGTAATTAAAGCTAATTTACCCGGGGCAAGCTCGACCATTTCACAAGGAATGTCCTCCCCTAATACATCCTTTAAAAGCTTAACCGCCTGAATGCCAAGCTTTGTTCTGCCCTCATTCAGCAAGCGTACACTGCTGTGATCAAATTCAATAATGGATACAACCGTCTTCTCCCCATAATGGGATAAACGAAACTGGCCGATTCCTTTTTGAATAGCTTCTTCTGAAGCGATGCCGTGAAGAACATCCCACAGAAATTTCATTTTAAGAGGCACTTCGCTGTACTTGATTACCCTTGTCAGTTCATGGTTGACTTCCTTCATCCGCTGAGCTGTTTCCTGTATAAAGACAAATTCATCTTCCCCCGCTTTCATCGGATACTCTTCTTTTAATGCTGCCACCATTTTATGCACCGGCTTATACGTATTCCAAATCAGAACACATGCCATCAGGATTCCCGCAAAAAGCAATAGAACCGGAATAAGGGCAGCTGCAAGCCACTGGCTATTCTGATCCGTTTGTGGTGCATTTTTTGGTGTAATGTACACGTAGCTGAGATCCTTAAGGCTTTTCGATCCAATCGAATGGATCATATAGTTGTTCCTTTCAAATTTAGAATAAGCGGAAACCTGCTCATTCTTACGATTAATCTCTTTTGTAAGGCTCCCCTTTAAAACCGTCCCTTTCTTCTTCTTTTGATCTAGCGAAAGCACTTCTTCTCCGGAGACGATCATCAGTGCATCATTCTGATTTTCAAATGCTTCCGGCAGCAAATTCATTTTCTTAAACGAAAGAAAGAACAAAACGGTTTTAGCGGTGCTGACCCGATATTTTTTTACAAGTGTGAGAGTATCGGAATGTTCCGCTCCCGATAGAGGAATCGTTTCAAAATAGCTTGACCAGCCCGGATTTTTTGCAAATGCTTCATACTTCTGCTTTGCTTCATCCGTCATAGAAAGCTCTCTGAAAAAATTATCGGCAGGCATTGTGTAATTGGAGGTGATCACGGTGCTGTCATCCTGCAGCATAAGGGCAATATCATAGTCGTAATTTGAAAAAGCTGTTTTGTTTCGCTGAATTTCCTGAAGAACCCGTCCCATGTGGTAATACTTTAAATCAGAGTGGGCGAGACTCGTATAATCCTTGAAGGCTTCACTTGTCTCCAGCTGAATCATACCATTAAGGGCAACTTGAATACGCTGATCCATCATTTCCTGTGCCTGCTGCAAAAGCAGTTTTTGGCTGCTGTTGCGCTCAACCCTGCTGATTTCCATATTTTTCGAATAATAGACAGCGAGAGCGCCAACTGAATAGATTAAGATAATGAAGCAAAATGAATATAAAAGAGTCCTGAAGAATTTATTTTTCCACATCTCTGCTGCCCCCTTCTGCATTCTGTCTTTTGTTCTATATTTTCGATTCCTCTTCTTCCAAATCCTTCAATTTTTTATCCTCTTCACCCGGAAAAATGGACCTGATCGCTTATGCTGTATAGGTTTTCCGCATAAAAATCTTTTTTGCATGCGATTTGAATTCCTGCTCCATCTCTTGTAAAATATCAAATTGTGTGTGTTAGCGAACGGCAAATAAATCGGCATGGGTTCAGACAACTCTCTGCTCCCATGAAGAATAACTATTAATTTTGGAAAAGAGGAGGCGCATACCATGCTTCTTGCGGAAACCAGACCTGAACAGGACAAGGACGCAGAAGAGATACTGGAGGAAAAAGAAGAGCTGGAGATGCAGCTTTTCAGAATGCAGGCAAACATCAAGGATATCGCTAAGAACGGCAGAGGCGAAGTGCTCGGCATTGACCAGACGAAAGAGGATAAATGGGTGATTGTCCACGCAGTAGATGATGGGAATGCTTGCAAAATCATGATTAATGATTGCGAGACTTCCTACAAAGGCATGTGGGACTTTTCCATACAGGCAACCTACAAAACAGACGACACCATTAAAATAGGCGATATTAAAGGTCCTTCCAACAAAGGATATGGCTCAATCTGTATGAACTACTTGAAGCAAAAGGCACGCCAAAACAATATTCCATACATTGTCGGGGATATTGCAGAACGAGACTGGGATCACGTGGACCGCCTCGTTCATTTCTATAAGAAACATCAGTTTGAAGTGGATTTGGATCGCGACAATAAGTGCGGAGAAATTATTTGGAACAATGGTTGAGACTGCCTCTAAATATGAGGCAGCCTTTTTTTGTCTTTCGTGTGGTATCCTGAGAAAAAAAGAGAATTGGTGATCCTTATAGAAATTCGAAAACTGCAAAATCATGAAAATGCTCCAATGGATTTGCTATTACAGGCTGATCCGTCTGAACATCTTATTAAGAAGTACCTTGAACGAAGCAGCTGCTATATAGCTTTACTGGATGATTCAGTTATTGGTGAGTATGTTTTGCTTCCCGCCAGATCCGGTACAGCCGAGCTTGGGAACATAGCTGTATCGGAAGCGCACCAAGGAAGTGGTATTGGGAAATTGCTTGTACTGCATGCGATTGAACAAGCTCGGATAGAAGGTGCTGTCACACTTGAAATCGGCACAGGAAATTCAAGCATCTCCCAGCTCGTCCTTTATCAAAAATGCGGATTTCGAATTACCGGAGTAGACAGGGATTTTTTTATACGCCACTATGATGAGAAAATATACGAAAACGGAATTCAATGTGAGGATATGGTGCGGATGGCGATGGATTTATAACCGTCTGTACCATTTGTCAGGCCTGAGACTTATCGTCACTCTGAATGTTTCTAATCATGAAGGCTTTTTAGCCATCCCTCATTCTTTTCTGCCCATCCACACTGACCTGGCAGTTCCCCCGCCCTCTCAATGAATCAATTTCGATTCCGCCAATTTTCTCCTAAATCCCTCTGAAGCCTTATTAATCGGTTTTTTTAGAAATACACCGAACAAAATGGCTGCTGCGCCATATATAATGATCCTGGCTGCATCCATTATGACGATGTCCCAGAGAATTCCTCCGATTGCCTCCCGAAGGAGACTGATTGCATAAGTGAAGGGAAGAAACGGGTTAATTGCTTGGAAGAACGGTGGTGTAACCTGGATGGGAAACGTACCTCCAGACCCTGCAAGCTGCAGAACCAGCATGATGATGGCGAAAGCTTTTCCAATATTTCCAAAAACCGAAACAAGTGAGTAAACGATCAGCATGAATATGGTACTGATCAATAGCGAAAATAGAATGAGCCATCCGGGATGGACCGCATATACACCAAGAATATACACATTTCCCGCTGCGACAATCAGCGCCTGGAATAATCCAATTGTCCAAAACGTTAAAAAACGCCCAAAATAAACGTGCATGCTCCGGTAATGGTGTTCTTCATGTATTTCAACTGACAGCAGGGATACGAGGAGAACACAGCCGACCCATAAGGATAGGGCGGTATAAAATGGTGCCAGAGCAGAACCGTAATTCGGAATGGGAAACATGCGCTCTTGCTTTAGCTTTACAGGATTAGAGAAAAAACTGCTTTCCTTTTCTGCGTTGTTTTGAAGTAATTCAATGAGGTTGTTGATATTATTTGTTTCTTTAAAGGTTCGAATGTCATCTGCTAGTTTTCCAATTTTCTTTTCAAGCTGCGGCAGCTCTTTCTGAAACTCCGCAACTTTATTCTCGCCTAGCGACAGACCCTTCTCTGCATCACTCAATATTTTCTTAACGTCCGGTATGTTTGTGTTGATCTCTAACAAAATGGAATCAGCCTGGTCTGCAGATTTTTGTGCCTGATCCAGGGCTTCTTGAATTTTCGGCTGAATGGACGAATCAAATGTGTTATTCAATTCTCCTGCTTTTGCACGAGTATCGGCTAACCGGTTTTTAAGCACTTCTGCCTGCTTTTCTCTTCCCGCTTGATCTGTAATAGCGGAAAGCTTTTTCACAAGTACCTCTTCCTGTTCGCTTTCTGATTGAATCTCCTTTAGCCGATTGATAGGTACATCAAGTAAAGTTGAGTTTGCTTGTTCGTTTAGCCTGGTTAGCATATCAGCAAGCGCACCTGCCAATAACGCTGCGGAAGAAAGTCTTTTTCCCGCGTCCTCCAGTACTGCAGGATCTGCCTCTCGATCCTTCCATTGATCTGCTCCGCCCTCCAATGAAGTAAAAAGATCCTGCAGCGAGCCCAAATCACTTTTTATCGCTTCCGGAAGCTCTTGGAAGACTTTTTCGCTTTTTTTCAAAACATCTTGAACAGATTCCGTTACCTCCAGCCCTTTTGAAGACAGATCTGCTGCGATGGGAAGCTGTTTTTGTGCATCATTCACCAACCGCTGTGATTGATCCGCATCCTCTGCTGCTGTAGTAAGGATTTTTTTCAGCTCAGGAAATTCACCCTCCAGTTTAAAAATTAGAGATTCCAGCTTTTGAATGGTTGGCAGTTCTTCTTCAAGCTTGATGCCCAGTTTGTTGAACTCTTTAAAAATGGCTTTTGTTGCTTCTTTTACAAAGTTTGAGCTTACCCGGTCAATGATTGTCTCTGCCCCTTTGTTTGTAATTTTAGGAGCGATTGGATTAATTTTTTCGTTCACCGAGTAAATAATTTCAGGCTGAACTGGCTGGTCTGAAACGACTGTGGCCATTTTTTCCGAAAAATCTTTAGGAATTTCCATTCTGGCATAAAAATCTCCGTGCTGAACCCCATTTATTGCTTTTTCCTTATTTACGAACTGCCAATGAAAGGCATCGTTTTTTCGCAATGTCGAAAGAATTCTCTCTCCAAGGTTCACTTCCTTTCCTTGAAATTCTGAACCTTCATCTAAATTTGTTACGGCTACTTTGATTTGGTCCGTATGTCCATATGGATCCCATGATGCCTTAATGTTGAACCAGGCATAAAAGCTTGGAAGAAGAATAAGTCCGGCCGTCATAATCAAGGCTGCCCAATTGGATGCAATTCGTTTAAGATCATTACCATAAATAGAAAATATAGCTTTCATCATATTCACCGCCGCAGTTAGTATATGGTTAGTTTGCCGGATAACAAGTGATGAATGCGCACATGGCAATTTTCTTTCATAACTGATTTATAATCCTGCGCGGAAGAGGAATTGCATAAGACAGCAATGAAAAGTTCCCTGCTCTCTTTTTGTCTTAGAATCCAGTGTGTATACTAAGGAAAAGGGGTGGAAGCATGCATTTTAATTTAGGGGATCTCTTGTTTCAGATTTTTAGTTTTGGCTTGTTATTTTTCGCAGGGGCGATTTTCGTGCGGTTCTTCAAATCCAATTCTCGATCTAAAAAACAGCTCGACCGCATAGAGGCAAAGCTTGACGAACTTCACAAAGAAAGATCGAAAGAATTTTAGGACCGGGCGCATTGCGTGCCGGTTTTTTTATACATGCCAAAACCGGCTAATAAGCATAATAAGAAAAGCAAAGGAGCTGATCTTACTTGGAATACGGCAAAGACTATAAACATATTCCCGCTGCTTCCGTCACGAGCGGTCATGAAGAAGAAGCCGCACCCGGAGTTTTTTGCAAAACGATACAGATTGTGAACGTGTGCCTCATTAAAGATCAGTTTGTAAATGATACATGGTTCCTTGTGGATGCTGGTATGACAGGATCCGCTGAATCCATCATCGAATTCACTGAAAGCCATCTTCCGGTGGGTGTAAAACCTAAAGCAATCATCCTGACACACGGACACTTCGATCATGTGGGGGCGATTATCGAACTGGTAGAGCATTGGAGCATACCGGTTTATGCCCACCCTTTAGAAATTCCTTATTTAACCGGAAAAGAGGATTATCCTGAAGGGAATACTCTTCCTGAGGGATTAATGGCAAAACTGTCTGCATTTTATCCAAACAAAGCAATCAATCTTGAATATCATGCAAGAGAACTCCCTTTGGATGGATCGATTCCCCATTTAAGAGGGTGGCGCTGGATTCACACTCCTGGCCATACACGCGGACACATTTCTCTTTTCCGTGAGGAAGACCGCGTATTGATTGCAGGCGATGCATTCGTTACCGTCAAACAGGAATCTCTTTATCACGTCATGATCCAAGATCAGGAAGTAAGCGGTCCACCTCAGTATTTTACTTTTCAATGGGAAGAAGCAAAGGACTCTGTACTCACTCTGGAAGAGCTAAAGCCATTAGTTGCCATAACCGGTCATGGAAAGCCAATGAGAGGAGCAAAGCTTGCAGATGGACTTCGGGAGCTGGCTCTGAATTTCGAAGAAAAAGCAGTACCCGCAAGTAAATAAAATCAATACGGAGAGGGCTCTCAAAAAGACTTGCCAAGTGCAATAATATGAAAACCCGGAAACGCTGGCAGCAGAGCATTTCCGGGTTTTTGTTTTCCATTAATGATTATGGATATTTTTTAACATTATTCTTTACCCCTAATTGGTAAGGCTGGTTGGAGGGGAAGGCGTGAGACTGCGGGAGCAGCGGGATAGGTGAGACTCCGCTGGCGCAGGCTCACCGCCTGGGATAAGCGAACGCCTGCAGCGGAAATCAACAGCCAAGTTTAACAGAGCTTTCTGCAAAAAGCACCAAAGAGAAAACCCTTCTTTGAGCCTACATTGCTTCCCCGCCTGCTTTTTTATGATGCAATATTGTTTTCCCCGTTGTCTTTTTACTGGACCGCTCTTTATTTTCAAGTCTCCTCGCCACAATGGACAAGGTGTAATTAACTGCAAAATACAATAGTGCTGTAAGAAGAAAAATTGGAATTAAGTAGTTAACATTTTTTCCATTAATAATCTGAGCGTTATGGAGAAGCTCTGGCATAGCTATAACCACCGCAAGAGAAGTATCCTTTAACAAAGAAATGAACTGGCTCACAATAGGAGGAACCATTCTTCTCAGTGCTTGAGGAAGAATGATATGCCACATAGTCTGCATCCATGATAAACCGGAAGCCCTTGATGCTTCGATTTGCCCTTTTTCAATTGAATTTAATCCACTTCTGACAATTTCCGCCAGCATGGCTGATTCAAAAACAATTAAAGCAACAATGGCCGCAACAATGACCTCAAGCTTAATTCCTACTTCCGGCAGCGCAAAATACGTAAAGAAAATAATGAGCAGCAGCGGCAGATTCCGTATGGTTTCAACCCAAACGACAACGAGCTGTGAAACAACAGGAACTTTAGCATATCTCAAGATGCCGAGCACGCTGCCGATGATAAAACTGAATATGATTGCGATCAAGGCCATTAGCAGTGTGTTGAGAAGGCCTGCGAGCAAATAGTTTATGTTTCCGATTGAATAGGCTCCGATAAAATCCATAAGTTGCTCCCTCCTTATCCGCTAACCGCAAGCCGGCGTTCCAAATATCCAACAAAAACACTGAGCGGGATTGTAAGCACAAGATAAAACATCGCTACAAAAATGTAGGTATCAAAAACAACATAGGTTTCTGAAGCAATTGAATCACCGAAATACATTAAATCCAGTCCTGTTATCACACCAAGAATGGATGAGTTTTTAACGAGATTAATAAACTGATTTCCAAGGGGAGGAATGACGATTTTGATTGCCTGCGGCAGTATGACGTACCTCATCGCCTGAATATAAGAAAGTCCTGAAGCTCTAGCAGCTTCCATTTGCCCCTTAGAAACGGACTGTATTCCTGCTCTGACAGCCTCTGCTATGAACGCAGCTGTATAAATCGTCAGTGCTACTGTTCCCGATTGGTAGCCATTCAATTTAAATCCCAAAGCCGGAAGGCCGTAAAAAAGAAAAAAGCAATCAAAATCAGCGGAATGTTCCGGACAAATTCAACGTAGACCGTTCCCGCAGCACTCAAGGTTTTCAATGGGGATATTCTCATGACGGCAATAATGACCCCTAGAATAAAACTGCAGATAAGAGCGATCACACTTGTCTTTACCGTATTCCCGAAGCCTTGCAAATAAACGTCCAGATTATCTATCAGTATGGTGAAGTCGAGCATGAAGGTCTCCTTTCAAGCAGAAGATGGATGAGCAGGAAGCCCACCCATCTCGCTTTCACTTCTATTCTTCTTTGATCCACTTTTGCTTGATCTTGTCATACTCACCACTGTCCTTAAGTTCCTTAAGGAAGTCATTAACATACGTCGTGAACTCATCGTCACCCTTGACAATCGCGATTCCATAAGGCTCATCTGTGAATGGCTCGCCTGCCAATTCATAATTGGAATCCTGTGCAGCCATTCCATAAAGAATGGAATTATCTGTAGTCAGCGTATCGCCTTGACCGGCTTTCAGTGCGGTGAACGCCTCTGCATAGTTCTCAAATTCAAGAACCTCTGCATCCGGAGCTTTCTCTTTAACATTCGCTACAGAAGTAGACCCTTTAACTGCTAAAACCTTCTTGCCTTTCAAATCTTCTACACTTTTAATATCACTGCCTTTTTTCACAAGAAGAGACTGTCCTGCTTCGAAATATACATCTGAGAAGTTCACTTCTTTTTTACGTTCTTCCGTAATGGTCATGGTCGCAATAATCGCATCTATATCACCATTTTGAAGCATTTGCACACGTGTTTTCGATGTAACCTCTTTTAGCTCAATCTTGCTTTCATCCCCAAGGATCTTTTTTGCCAAAGCTTTCGCTACATCAATATCAAATCCTTCAACATCGCCGCTTGAAGGATCCTTATATCCGAATAGATTAGTATCGTACTTTACTCCGACGACCAGCTTGCCGCGGTCTTTAATAGCCTCAAGTGTATTTTTCTTTTCCGAGCCTGATGAGCCGCTGCTTCCGCAGCCCGCTGCAAGTGCAAGTACGAAAATCAGCAAAGCGCTAAGAATCCATCTAGCCTGTTTTTTCATCTAACATTCCCCCTGTATGTATTAATGATTTAAAATCCTGCTTAAGAACACTTTTGCGCGTTCTTCTTTCGGATTTGTAAAAAACTCATCCGGCTTGCTGTCTACTAGAATGTGTCCATGATCCATGAACACAATCCGGTTGGCTACTTCTCGGGCAAAGCCCATTTCATGGGTAACCACGACCATCGTCATGCCATCCTTGGCAAGTGTCTTCATGACATCCAGTACCTCGCCGATCATTTCCGGATCCAATGCGGAAGTCGGTTCATCGAACAGCATGATATTCGGCTTCATCGCAAGACCTCTGGCAATCGCTACCCGCTGCTGCTGTCCCCCTGACAGCTGAGCAGGGTAAGAGTCAGCCTTGTCAGGAATGCCGACCTTTTCCAAATAATACATCGCCGTTTTCTTCGCCTCTTCATCGGAAACCTTGAGTGCTTTTTTTGGAGCGAGCGTAATGTTCTCCAAAACGGTCCTGTGCGGGTAAAGATTGAAGTGCTGAAACACCATCCCGATATTTTTTCGAAGTTCATTAATTTTGACCTTCTTGTCATGAACAGGTTCCTTGTTCACAACCAGCTCGCCATCTGTAATAGTTTCCAGACGGTTGATGCACCTGAGCATCGTGCTTTTGCCAGAACCGGAAGGCCCAACGACGACGACTACCTCTCCTTCAGCGACCTCAAGATTGATATCGGTCAGTACTTGGAAGTCTCCAAAATGCTTATTAACCTTGCGAAAAGAAATCAATCCTGCACCCCCTTATGGTTGTATGTATGCGGCTCGGGTTTTAAATCTGCTGCACTAAAAAATATGAATTTTCTGACTTAGGTAATATTAATTCCATTAAATTTCCTAAATTCCTGCCTTAACTGACAAAATTCTTATTTTTTTGTATAAACTGTAAGGAAATCTCCCTAAAAAAGACTTTGCAGATTATGCAAAGTCCTACTTTCCGATACGATATCTCAAATAATTAAAGTTGGAGGTTGGTATCTCTTTGACTGTACTTCCGTCTTCACTTTTGAAGATTTCAAATTCCTGATACGTTTCCACTTTATAGGCAATCCCATCATCCATTACCTGCTTCGTTCCTACAAGCTTGTTTTCCAAATCATACGGATCTTCTGCTGCTCCGGCAGCCTTGCCTTGAACGGAAATGGTCTCTTCCCCGCTAAGCATAACCGGACTATGAGTCTCTTCATTCCTGACATCCCAGGAGCTCATATAAACAGATGCTCCTATGATGCAAACCGCCATCACTGCCGGCAAAAAGCTTTTTTTCAGGCTCATAAGAGGTTCTCTCCCTCTCTTCTTTTTATCAATCTATTCAGCTGAAGGGTGAAACATGTCCAAAAAAAGCCGCAAATCCATTTGGATTTGCGGCCTTCTATTAATTCAGAATGGTTTCTGTTCCTTCTCCATTACCCTCATCACGGTATTCAATTGCTTTGCCATCATCTGTTTTATGATAGATACGGAAACGTTCAACCGTATTTTCAGGAGTATAGTAAATGAATACCTGTGATTCAAGTTTGCCCGCTTTAATAGCTTCTACATCCGGATCTGCAGCAGCTGATTTATATCCATCCTGCGGCATATAATCGTAGCGAAGAGCTTTGCCGTCCTCAGTTGTAACTTCAACCGGCTGTGTGTTTTGCAGGACGCTCTCAGCTTCTTCTTTTGTTAGACCAATAGAAATTTCATCTCTCATTTCGAAAGGAGAAACGTAATGTGTATCTTCTTCTTGAGCTGGTTCTTCTGCAGGCTCATCTTGTGCGGGCTCGTCCGTTTCAGCAGCTGTGTCCCCCTCTGAAGGTGCTGATGGCTCTTCCTGTTCAGGAGCCGGTTCTTCCTCGGTTGTTGTACCCTGATCCGGGGTTTCCTCTTTAGCTGGTTCTTCTGCTTGATCATTTTGTTCAGGTTTCTGTTCATTCTCTGCTGCTGGTTCTGCTTTTTTCTCGCTTGCTCCCTGTGATTGGCAGCCTGCAGCGAAAATAAGCATGCTGGCTACTGCTAACGTAATAATCTGCTTGAACATGATGGATAAGACCTCCCAAGTTAAAATCGCATTAATAATGTTACCATAAAATAATGAAATAAAGGAAAATCATTGAAGAACTTTCATTGAATTTGTCGAAACACTGCAGCATAAGGTTTCATATATTAAACAATTAATTTCAAAAGAGAGCTCTTTTTAAAAAGCTGACCAGACGAATTCCTGCAGGAGAACAATCTGTGTAAGTATTATCAAACCATCTCTCATTTTCTCAGAATCATATCAAGATGGGGAATCCCATCCTCCAAATACGTATCTGTCACAGCTTCAAATCCAAAGGATCCGTAAAAGTTTCTTAAGTACTCCTGTGCCTGTATTTTAACGGAGAATTCTTTATGAACTTTTTCGGCGAATTCTAATCCTTTTTTCATTAGTTCTGCCGCTAAGCCTTGTCCTCTGTATTCTTCTTTCACAAATACCCGCCCTATAGATGCTTCTTCGTAAGAAATTCCAGGAGGAAGCAGTCTTGCGTACGCTGCTATAGTTCCGTCTATTTCATAAAATAAGTGGCAGGAATCCAAATCTTTTCCGTCTGCCTCAAGATAAGGACAGTTTTGTTCTACTACAAACACCTGCGTTCTCTCTTTTAAAATCGAATAAAGTTCCCGGGTTGTCAATTCGTTAAAGCTTTTAATTACCCATCCCACTAGCTGTCACCTCATTAAAATTCTTTCTTTGAAAAAGGCTGAAACCACTTTACCCCTTTCCGGTTTACCGGAAGGACTTTCAAGTCAGCGATCAAATGACTGGCATATCCTGCTGCACATGCATAGAAAACACCGGGAACCTGCAAATCCTGCTCCAGGTAATAACCAATAAAACCAAAGTAAACGAGGCCGATCAGTGAATGCGTAATGCCCCGATGCGGCTGGCGGGATGCAGCTGAAATATAGAGGCCCATCATGATTATCCAGATTTCATTCGTTACGATACCGGCACCCGCTACGACAATGCCCGTCATTAAAAGAATCGTCCTTTTTTTCATAAAAATCCTTGGGAGAGCAATTAACCCTGCACCGATTATCATTCCGATCCACTGCTCGGTTCCTCTCTCAGTAAATGCACTGTCGCTTGCCAAAAGCACCCCAATTAGAGCCAGCAGCCCGTAAATCCATTTCCTTGAGGTAATGGTGTTTGAAAGCTTTCCATTTACATCCAAATCAGGTACAAGCCCAGAAAGCACCCCAATTCCTATTAACGATGCAGCAGTCATTGAATCTGCCTGCTGCGTATACGCGACAGCCATTCCAGCTGCGCCGCCTATAAAGGCATGTGAACTTCCCCTCATCATCAATCCGCCTATTCTAGCTGTTATGTAGTTCATCAATCATTATAGCAAACATACGCTCGCATCTGTAGCTTTTTCTTTGACGTTCTAAGAAATTTCGATTATACTATTGTTCTGTGTCCCAGTAGCTCAGCAGGATAGAGCGACAGCCTCCTAAGCTGTAGGCCGTGAGTTCGAATCTCGCCTGGGACGTCTAACAAAAAAAGCCTGGCATCCCTTGTATAAGGGATGCCAGGCTTTTTTGCTGCCAGAATCTTTACCCGTTAATTGGCTCCGGCAAAAATCAGTCAGTCTTTATCACTATTTGGTTTAGGTACATGTTTAAAGATTTCTTCGCTTTCAAAAAATTCAATAAGGTGATCCATCCAATGATAATATTCAAGCCAGCGTTTCGTCTCAGTCAGAAGCAGGTTCAGCCTGGCTTCAATCTCTTCCGTAAGACCTTCTTCCTCTAAAGCCTCCAGCAATTCTCTGCGGATTTTTTTTTCTGTTATTTTATTTCTGCTGACAATTTTACTCCAATTGGCGGAAAACAAAGAGATAAATGTCTGATAATGATCCTGCTCCACATTATATTTATCCCGGCGGGCACCCTTTTCAAAAACTTTTTCAGCAATATTTAAATCGAGCATTTCCCGCACAACCTGGCTCATTCTTGTTTTGCTCATACCGGTAGCCTGGGATAGCTCATCTAATGTTAATGGTTCCTTATTCAGGTAAATAATGCCTAAGACTCTTCCAACTGTTCCGGATACTCCAAAAGCAGCCATATTTTCAGCAGTTCTTTCAATGAACTGATCCTCAGTGTGTTTGATTTTATTCAGAGCCCTCTCGTTCATTATCCTTCTTCCCTTCATCCAATTACGAACTCATTTTTTAAAATACCATATTTTTCTCCGATAATCATTACTGAAAGATTTAGAATTTTGCCGAAAAAACGGGAAACTATGCTTAGTTTTTCCTATGTATGGGTATAAATCATATACCCAATACCGTCAAAAATATACAATAAAAATTGTACATAAAGTTCATAAACTTTATATTTTACAAAGTTTACTCTATAATAGGTTTCATTATACTTAAAAATCTTTTTTCTCTTGGGCTACGTTAAAGCATGGTGTTGATTTTATGACACCTGTTGATTGGAGCGAAAAGCGTGTGACTCCGAGCTAAGAGCAGCGGGACAGGTGAGACCCCGCAGTAGCGAAGCCAGGAGGAGGCTCACCGCCCGCCCAAGGATAAGCGAACGCCTGCTAGCTGCAATCAACAGCTAAGTTTAACAGAGCTTTCTCTTCAAAGCTATTTCTCTCTAGAAACATAAACGGTGTAGGGTTAATTTTTTCTACAGATCAAAAAGAAAACAGATAATAAACGGAGGTGCAGGCATTTGCTAAAACTAACTAATTTATCAAAAATCTACAAAGGCGGAAAACATGCAGTAAAAGAAATAAACCTTGAAATTGAAAAAGGCGAATTCATCTGCTTTATCGGACCAAGCGGATGCGGTAAAACCACAACGATGAAAATGATCAACCGAATGATTGAACCTTCAAAAGGAAGCATCTTCATCGAAGGAGAAAACATTCTGGATAAAGATCCGGTTCAGCTCAGGCGTGAAATCGGTTACGTAATTCAGCAGATTGGATTATTCCCTCATATGACTATCCAGCAGAATATTGTCCTTGTACCAAAATTGTTAAAATGGCCGGAAGACAAAAAACGAGCCCGGGCCGAAGAACTTCTTAAGCTTGTTGATATGGGACCTGAATATTTAGACCGCTACCCTCACGAACTGAGTGGAGGGCAGCAGCAGCGGATTGGCGTGCTGCGGGCACTTGCAGCTGATCCCCCATTGATCCTTATGGATGAACCTTTCGGAGCGCTTGATCCCATTACACGTGATGCTCTTCAGGAGGAATTCAAGAAGCTTCAGAAGACCTTGCATAAAACCATTGTGTTTGTCACCCATGACATGGATGAAGCGATTAAGCTCGCTGACAGGATTGTGATCCTTCGCGATGGAGAAATTGTCCAGGTCGGTTCGCCTGATGAAATTTTAAGAAATCCAGCGAATGAATTTGTTGAAGAATTTATAGGAAAAGAACGTTTGCTTCAAGCACGGCCGAACCTAGAGCGTGTCGAGCAGCTGATGAATCCGAATCCGATTACGGTTACGACGGACAAAACACTCTCTGATGCTATTCAAATTATGAGGCAGCACCGCGTAGATTCCTTGCTAGTTGTAGGGGAAAACGGTGTTTTAAAAGGATACATAGATGTTGAATCCATTGACTATAACCGAAAAACAGCAACTTTCGTCGGTGATGTTCTCAACACTGAAGTATTTACTGTTCAGAAAGATACACTCGTTCGGGACACGGTAAGAAAAATATTAAAAAGAGGGATGAAATATGTTCCTGTTGTGGACGAAAATAAGCGCCTGGTTGGAATTGTGACCAGAGCCAGCCTAGTGGATATTGTTTATGACTCCATTTGGGGTGATGAGGAAATCCATGTTGTTTCATCTTAATAGAAAGGAGGGTTCCGCATGAACGGTATCATTGAATTTCTGCAAACGAACGGAGTAGAAATGCTTTATAAAACATGGGAGCATCTCTATATTTCATTAATTGCCGTCCTATTCGGCATCATCGTGGCTGTCCCGATGGGCGTGGCATTAACAAGAATGAAAAAAGGCGCAGGCGTAATTATCGGTTTTGTAAATATTATTCAGACATTGCCCAGTCTCGCGATCCTTGCCTTTTTTATTCCATTGCTTGGCATAGGAAAAGTGCCAGCCATCGCGGCTCTGTTTTTCTATTCCGTCCTGCCAATCCTGCGTAATACTTATACAGGTGTACGCGGGGTGAATAAGAACCTTTTAGAGTCTGGAAAAGGGGTAGGCATGACGGTATGGGAACAAATCAGGTACGTTGAAATTCCATTGTCTATTCCCATTATTATGGCTGGAATCCGGACATCTACCGTTTACCTGATTGGCTGGGCTACACTCGCATCCTTCATTGGCGGGGGTGGACTTGGAGATTATATATTCATAGGTTTGAACCTGTATCAGCCTGAGTTTATTATCGGCGGAGCGGTGCCTGTAACGATACTCGCTGTAGTAATTGATTACATCCTTTCCATTACCGAAGATAAAGTAACGCCTAAGGGAATCAAAGGGATGAAGGAAGTTGCATGAGGAGGCGGCAGTCTTGAAAATGAATAAAGCTAAAAGAGTAATAACGGTCATTCTATTATCCTTCTCCATCATCTTAACCGGCTGCTCTCTTCCCGGCTTAAGCGGAGCTTCAGACACAACCATTAAAATCGGATCTCAAAACCTCACGGAATCTGAGATTCTTGCAAACATGATTGCACAATTAATTCAGCGAAATACGGATTTAGATACAGAGCTAATTAAAAATCTGGGATCCAATTATGTTCAGCATCAAGCTATGCTGTCCGGGGATGTCGACATATCCGCTACACGCTATTCCGGAACAGACCTGACCAGTACCCTGGGAATGGAAGCAATTAAAGATCCTGAAAAAGCTTTAAAGGTTGTTCAGGATGAATTCGATAAGCGGTTCGAATACAAATGGTTTGACTCTTTTGGTTTCGATAATACTTATGCCTTTACGGTCACGGATAAGCTGGCCGCAGAGAATAATCTGGAAAAGGTATCCGATTTAACGAAAGATGCGAACAGCTATAAGCTTGGAGTGGATAACGCCTGGCTAAAGAGAAAGGGAGATGGCTATAAGGGATTTGTTGATACATATGGCATTGAGTTTGGCCAAACCTATCCCATGCAAATAGGACTTGTCTATGATGCCGTCAAAAACAAAAAAATGGACATCGTTCTCGCCTTCTCTACCGATGGAAGAATTAAAGCCTATAACCTAAAAATTTTAGAGGATGATAAAAAATATTTCCCTCCTTACGACTGCTCTCCTGTCATACCAAAAAAGGTGCTGAAAGAACATCCTGAGCTTGAAGGGATTGTGAACAAGCTGATTGGCAAGATTGACACGGAGACTATGCAGGAACTGAACTATGAAGTGGATGGGAATTTAAAAGAACCATCTGTTGTAGCGGAGGAATTTCTTAAGAAGAACAATTATTTTGAGTGAAATTGGAGGTGTTTTACATGAATGTGCTGGAGCAGCTTTGGACGTATTATTCCCAGAATGGAGCCTATGTGCTCCATGAATTTTACCGTCACTTCCTAATGTCTGCCTACGGGGTATTTTTCTCAGCCATTGTTGGTATACCAACTGGGATTTTCATTGCCCGATATAGAAAGCTCAGCAAGTGGATTTTTTCCATAACAAATGTCATTCAAACGATTCCGGCCCTTGCCATGCTTGCTGTATTAATGCTTGTAATGGGTCTCGGAGTCAATACAGTCATTCTATCTCTATTCTTCTATTCCCTTCTCCCGATTATCAGGAATACATATACAGGGATTGTGAGCATCGAAAATGCATATTTAGAATCCGGGAAAGCAATGGGGATGACAAAGCTTCAGATCCTGACCATGGTTGAATTACCGCTTTCGTTATCTGTTATCATGGCGGGGCTTCGTACCGCACTGGTCATCGCAATCGGGATCACCGCCATCGGAACATTTGTAGGCGCAGGCGGACTCGGTGACATCATTGTGCGAGGAACGAATGCTACAAACGGGACTGCAATCATATTGGCGGGAGCCATTCCGACTGCTTTGATGGCTGTTCTGGCTGACTTGCTTTTAGGCTGGCTCGAAAAGGTTCTTTCCCCGGCTAAAAAGAAAAAGATATGGAGTACCGGTTCAGCAACTGCATCCTCAGAGGCAAAAGTTTCTTAACCGCCATAAGCAAAAACGCTCAGCTTCCCAGCTGAGCGTTTTTTTAAAAAGGCTAAGTTAAAAAGGATGTTGATTATTAACACCTGTTGATTGGAGTGGAGGGCGTGAGACTCCGTGCTAAGAGCAGCGGGACAGGTGAGACCCCGCAGGCGCAAAGCGCAAAGGAGGCTCACCGCCCGCCCCTCGGAAAGCGATCGCCCGCAACGGAAATCAACAGCCGAGTTTAACAGAGCTTTTAGAAAAGCTTAGGGAGCTTATAGGGCTGCCCCCACCTTTAGCAGCAGTAAAATCCTCCCCTTCTTAATATGGGATCCAATAAATCAAGAACTTCTCTGAAGGGTTATTTTCGTATAAACCAGGCAGCTGGATTTCTTCTTTCAACTCAAAAATCGTCTGGTTTTCCAAAAACATAATGTACTCTTCTGAAGGATAATATAATACCAGTTCCACATCTCTATCTGACTGCTCCATTGAGAGCAATATATTTCGAATAATTTTATAAAAAACCTGGATGGAAAATGGATTAAAGAAATAAAAGCGGTTATCCAGCGGATGAATTTCATACTCTTCCGCAAGGCAGCAGCAGAATTGAATTTGCTCTCCCCCATCAGGAACCTGTTCCAAATAATATTCTTTATTTTCAACTGCTTCATTGTAAAGATCCTCACTCATTTCAACACCCGTCACGGCTGCTTGAAAAAAGTAATGGATGTAAAAAACAAGCCTTCCTTTCCCGCACCCAAAATCTACAATTTGATCAGTGCTATTCAGTTTATATTGCTGAAATAATATGTCCAGAGCAGCGTAGGGCGTCGGTTCATAGGGATTATAATGGACATTCATTTTCTGCTTTATATCTTCTAAATGAATCCCTGTCCGAATATTCATCAGCTGCTCGTAATCTTCTTCCATGTATTCCCTTCTTCCTCTGCTAACATTCTCGTTTTTTGCGATACTCCTATACTACACAATATTTCCCCTTAACAAAACTAAGTGCCTTTACCCAGCCACAAATAACAGCCCGGATTCTTTTGCAATCCAGGCTGTTGTCATCTATTTTTATCGAGGATCTGTTTCCTTCCCTGTTTTCAAATCAATTACCTTGACCGGGTCTGTTGGCAATGGAATTTTCCTGCTGGAAGGGGCGTTTTTCTTATTTTCCACCCAATCAATCAGCAGGTCAAAGGATTGGTGCGCATACGGCAATAATGGCTGCAGTTTTTGCTCCGGATCCGTTTGCTTGTTCCAAACCAGGCTGTCCACGTGATTGCCGCCTTCAATGGTGTAAAGACGATGGAATTTTTCTTTGTCCTGCCATCTCACCATCTTTTCATATCCTTTTGCATGAATGTCCGGGAAAATGAGGGAATCAAGAGAGCCTGTAAAACTGATTAGAGGCACTTCAATATCTCCTGTATTGGCAATTTTGCTGATGTTTTCCTTAACCTCTCTCTTCCGGCTGCTGTAATCATAATCCTCGAAAATATAATCATAGCTGCGGTCCCGTTTCCAATCTGCCGTAAAATTCAAATAGTTTCTCCAATTAATTTTGCCGGGAGCATTCGGGTCAAAATGGTCACGGTATATATTCAGCGACACAAACCAATAAACCTGGTCATGATAAGTCCAAAGCTTTTCAGAGCCTTTAGGCAGCCCGGCTTTATACATTTGCCTCATTGCTTTTTCCTTCTCTTCCCCCTGCCCGTAAAGTGCCTCATCTGCATTGTTTACCACCGTTGTCAGCGAGCTGATTAAATTCGGCTCCTTTGCTGTCCATAAAACACCCTCCCAATCTACTCCGCCGTCGAAAAGACGGGGCTCTCCGGTTTTTTCGGGTCCGTCGTTCTCAAGGGCATACCTTACAACATATCCTCCATTTGAAATTCCGATGGCATATGTAGGCACTTTATGGTCTTTTTTAATTAAATCACTCGCAGGGTTCTTATTATCACTTGCTTTGATGAGCTTGTCCGGATAGTTGTCTGCCAAATATTTTTGAGCTGCCTTTGTGACTTGTCTGAAGCGCACATGCCATTCAGCGACACTGTCATCTTCATTGACCAGCGCATTTTTCACCTTCGCAAAAGGATCTGCCAGATCAATTTCTCCTTGAGTTCCTTTATCAATGGCTGCAAAAGCGTATCCTTTTTCCAGAACATAATCACTAAACAGCAAATCAGTGGACGTTTCGTTCCGTGTGGCTGGAATTCCTGCCGTCACTAGTTTTCCATTCCAATGATCCGGTACACGGATGACAAATTTAGCGTCATCAAACATTCCCGTTACCTGAGTACCTGTCACTTCTGCAGGCTTATACATTTGGTGCCATCCCGTTCCGCCTGCTGCACTTCCCCAATTGTACGGGGCAAGTCCTAGATTTCCATACAAAACAGCCTGCTCGTACTGCTTTGGATTCTTCGTTGTCAGCCAGCTGCCGTTTTTCCCATCAAAATAAGTTTCCGATACATTCACTGCACCCTTTATCATCACTTGTTCTTCCTTTGTTTGAGCAACAGCATTCACATTCATTACAGGACCAGCAGTAAAAACTAAAGAGGACACCAACGTAAGCGCTACCATTTTCTTTTTCAATCCGCTTCCTCCTGACAGAATTACGATTTTCTTTTCATTCTATATCCATTTTTTTACTTGCGCATGGGTATTTGGCACCTAAATCAAAACTGAAAATCATGAGGATTTGACAGCATCTTCTTAAAGGAAACGGATCGGTTAAATTTGTTTATTGTCGTCTTAAACTAAGTCCTGCTGAGTGGATTGAAAAAAATGAAACCCCCGGGATGCTTCATTTAAGCATTCCGAGGGTTTTGGCTATTACATAACTTCTTTCAAAATTATGGATTTTGCTAATTGTCCTGCTGGAGCAGCAGATTAAAGGATTATTACAGGATGATATTGTCGCATTTAGTCGAGTTGGCTGTAATCGACACGTGATTGCCCGTTATCGACACGAATTTGCCCGTAATCGACACAAATCTGCCCGCTATCGACAAAAATTTGCCCGTTCTTTACAAACACACGCTCCTTCAGCTTTTAGCAAAACCAATCCAATTTCAAATTACGAGGCAGCTTAGAAAATTCCATCTTCCTCCATCAATCTACCCCAATCGCAGCCCCATTCCTGCTGGAATCCGCGACTCCTTTATACCTTCCTTCAGGTCCATTGATTTCAATGCTTTGTACATTTCCAATCTCTTCTGAAGGCTTGTTGAATTTGTGACCCATAGCATTAAGCTTTGCAAGAATTTCCTTAGGGACACCATTCTCCTGGCTGTAAGATGTAACGCTGTTTGTGTAAATTCTCGGCTCCTCTACTGCCGCCTTTAGTTCCATTCCATATTCCAGTTTATTAATGATGGTTTGGAGCACTGAGGTGATGATGGTCG
Source organism: Metabacillus flavus (assembly GCF_018283675.1). Classification (NCBI taxonomy): domain Bacteria; kingdom Bacillati; phylum Bacillota; class Bacilli; order Caryophanales; family Bacillaceae; genus Metabacillus; species Metabacillus flavus. Next base: position 1,319,135 of record NZ_JAGVRK010000001.1, on the reverse strand, counting down.
GTCCTCCCGGGGAGCCGACAGACAGCGCAGGCTTTCCATCTTTGAATACGATGGTCGGGCTCATACTGCTCAATGGACGCTTATTTGGCTGGACTTCGTTTGCGCCGCCTGGAATTGCATCAAAGTCAGTCAGCTCATTATTCAGCATAAATCCATAACCCGGCACCATAATCCCTGAGCCGAATACTTGTTCAATCGTCGTTGTGTATGAAACAACATTTCCCCATCGATCTGCTACAGTAAAGTGGGTGGTCTGCCCCACTGCTTTTTTATCCTGCTTTGGCTGCTGATCATAATTTGCCTGTCCATTTTCATATTTCCAAGGATCTCCCGCTTTTGGAGATGAATTTACATTATCTAATGAGATCTGTTTTTGTCTATCCGAGATGTATTGAGGATCCAGCAAGCCTTTGGCTGGAACTTTTACAAACTCCGGGTCTCCTGCATAGACGGCTCTGTCTGCATAGGATAAATGCATAGCCTCTGCAAGGAGGTGATATTTTTGCCATGATTTTTGAGGATATTGAGATAAGTCAAACCCGTCAAGCGTTTCAAGCATTTGCAGGAGGAATATTCCGCCTGAGCTTGGAGGCGGCATACTTGCAATCTGATAGCCCTGGTAATCTCCCCAGATTGGCTTGTCCCAGGTAATGCCGTACTTTTTTAAATCCTTTTCAGTCAGTGATCCTCCGCGCTTTTGAACCTCTTCCGATAAGGCGCTTGCTATTTTCCCTTTATATAATGCAGCTGATCCGTTTTTCTGAATCATTTTAAATGTTTTCGCCAAGTCTTTCTGCTTCAGTTTTTCTCCTTCTTTAAGCGGTCTGCCGTTTGGTACAAATACACTTCCGGCCGCCGTTTTCTGAAGCTTTTCTTTGTTATCACTGATGGCTTTTGCTAAAACAGAGTCAATCGGGAAGCCCTTCTCAGCAAGCTTCACAGAAGGAGAGATGAGCTTTTTCATTGGTTTAGTTCCCCAGCGGTCCAATGCCGCTTCAAGACCTTTCAGCGTTCCCGGCACTCCTACTGCATTTCCGTGCGTATGCCTTTCAGCAAATGGAATGGGTTTACCGTCCTTGCCCAAAAACATATCCGGCTTTGCCCCAGCTGGAGCACGTTCCCTGCTGTCTACTATAGAAGTCTTCTTCGTCCTTGCGTCATACACCATCATGAATCCGCCCCCGCCGATTCCGGACATCATCGGTTCGGTGGTATTAAGGGCAAATTGAATGGCTACTGCAGCATCGATTGCATTTCCCCCATCTTTTAAGACATCTGCCCCGATTTTAGAAGCTTGAGGGGTTGCTGCTGCAACCATACCTTTATTTCCTGTCGCTACCTGCGAAGTGTTTTTTCCAGACGGTGCTGCAGCAGCTGTGAATGGTGCAGTACCAAAAAGTAAAGCAAAGCAAATGAAAAGGGACTTGCTTTTCCTTAAAATATCTTCCATCTTTTTTCCTCCCTCATACGAATATTTACCTTTTAACCTTATGAATAAGAGGTAGAGATTTCAATCAAAAAGACTTTATATTCTGAATTTTGTGAGTATATACCCTCTTTGACTCTGCCTCGTATGTATAAGTTCCTAAATTAGACAAACACTAGTTTTATTAAATAGGCTTTGCTAAAGGATGAAACTCTTACGCTTAATTGGTGAATAAATGAAAAAAATAGCCATACATAATTCAATTTGTTCGTATTTTGGTTTTTTCAGCACTATCGACTCGAACTGCTTTGTACAAATATCCTGTTTGATTTATTTTTCTTTCTTTTGCTTAGTGTCATTTGGGTCAGGCAGTCCTATAAGGATGACCTGTGAGGCATTCTGTTAAAAGGCCTTACGTGGAGTGTGCCGATGAGTATCGCTCAATGGTATATGGAGAAAAAAACGAAGCTGTTTAAATGGAAAAAATGGAACATCTTGTACACGTTCAGCTGTACCAGCTTTACGCTATTAACGATACGAGCACTTCATGCAGCAGTAAAAAAAATTGAAGCTTTTAAAAATGAACATGATCACAGCGAAAGAAGCTGACCAATAAGGTATTAAACCTTTTGGGTCAGCTTCTTTTTCGGTATTATGGAAAGGATAGTGGAGCAATCCAGTCTGCCATTAAGTCTTATTTTCCCCCTGTAAAGGATATTCCTTTAATAAAATACCGGTTAAAGAATCCGTACAGAAGCAAAACAGGAAGAGTAAATACCATTGATGCTGCCATAATATAGTTCCAGTAGGAAATATATTGACCTTTAAATGTATTAAGACCAAGCGGCAGCGTAAACATTGTTGGATCGGACATGATAATCAGCGGTCTCATAAAGTCGTTCCAGAAGCCCATGAAAACAAAGATTGCCTGGGCAGCAAGTGCAGGTTTTGCAAGCGGAAGCACGATCCGGAAGAAAACACCGAAACGGTTCAGACCATCAATCTCTGCAGCTTCTTCGAGTTCTTTAGGGAAGTTAATAAAGAACTGGCGCATCATAAAGATAAAGGTAACGTTGATCATCGCAGGGATAATCATTCCCTGATACGTATTAAGCCAGCCAAATTCCTTAAGTATTAAGTAGTTCGGAATCATTGTGACCTGAGCAGGGATCATCAAAATGGCAAGGATTAAAATAAACAGCGGCTTCTTTCCAGGAAAGCTCAGTCTTGCCAGAGCATAGCCCGCCATACTGTTGAACAGGAGATTCAGCAGGGTGCCGGCTACTCCGATGAATAAACTGTTAAAGAGCCATCTTGGAAATAGCTTTTGCTCAAGAAATATTTGCTTATAGTTATCAAATGTAAACTCTTTCGGGAAAAAATTGATGGATCCGCTCACGATTTCTCCAAGCGTTTTAAACGAAGAGCCGAGTGCCCATAGGAATGGGATAAGCGTGACGATTGCGTATAGGATAAGGATTGCATACAGCAAGAGTTTTCCAGGCTTGAATTTTTTCACTGACTGTCCCTCCTCTTAGTATAGTGATTCTTCTTTTGAAAATTTTCTTTGGATGAGTGTTGCGATCAGAATGACTAAGGCGAGTGCAAAAGCGATGGCGGCTGCATATCCCATCGTTCCCATGCTCTTAAATGCATATTGGTAAATAAGCAGAACCACTGTTAACGTGGAGTTGTTTGGCCCTCCAGAACCTCCTGAGAAAATGTATGATTGATCAAAAAGCTGGAATGTTCCAATCAGTCCCATGATTACGACAAATGAAGTGACAGGACGCAGATTCGGGACGGTAATAAATAAGAATTTCTGAAATACATTTGCGCCGTCCAGTTCAGCTGCTTCATACAATGATTCGGGAATATCCTGAAGTGCCGCCAGGTAAATGACCATGTAGAATGGGGCAGTCGACCAGATATTCATCATCATGATGGCATTCAATGCAATGGATGGATCTCCAATCCAATTGTAGCCAGGCAATCCGAAAATGGATAAAAATTTATTAAACAAACCGTTTTGGTTATACATCCACATGAAGATCAGCGTTAAAACAGCTGATGACGTTAATGTCGGAAGGAAGTAGATAATTCTGAAGAACTTCTGTCCTTTTATTCCGGCATTTAATGTAGCGGCCAGCACTAAGGCTAAGATTGTTTGGACCGGCACAACGATTATTACATATTTGAATGTATTCCAAAGGGCCATTTTCGCTTTTTCATCATTCATGATTTTCGTAAAATTATCAAAGCCGACGTATTGAAAGTCAGCTGCGCCGAGCAGCTGTACTTTGTGGAAGGCAAGGAAGATGGCATATAAAATAGGTCCGATGATAAACAAAAGCAGGACAAGCAATGTCGGACTCATAAATACATAACCTTGACCGGCTTCTCTTGCTTTTGCTTTTGAAAAGTTTCGATTGCTCATGTGTAAACCACTCCTTTTCCTTAATGAGCAGGAACAAAGAAAAGAGGATGGTCTCCTCTTTCCTTCTTTATTGCACCTTATTGGTTTTCAATTTCTTTATTGGCTTGCGTCTCAGCAGCTTTCAGTGCTTTATCAAGCGGCTGATCACCAAGGAAGGAGCTGATAAACTGATTATTAAAGTTATTGAAAATGATTGGCAGGTTGGTGTCATCTGCCCAAACTGTAGCATAAGGCGCTCCCGCTACTAGTGGTCCGCGGATTTCATCCTCAGCAAAACCGGATTTTTCTGCGACAGATTTCCGGCTTGGAAGTTCAAAACCTTTTGACGTCCATTTTTCCATTCCTTCTTTACCAGTGAGGTAAGATATCAATTCCCATGAAGCTTCTTTCTTTTCGGATGCTGCGTTCATTACGTAGGAAACGGTATAGGCCATCGTTCCTTTTTTACCGTCAATTTCAGGGAGCTCAGCTGTACCATACTCCAGTTCCGGGAAGGTTGCCTTCAAATATGGAATAGCCCAGTTTCCTTCAAATACAAATGCCGCTTTACCCTGACCGAACATTTCTCCTGTCCATGTTGCTCCTGTTTCTTTCGGTTCAGCTGCAGATTTTTCAACATTGTGCATATCCACAATCGGCTGCAAACTGTCTACTACTTTTTGATCCGCAAAGGTTGCTTTGTTATCCGTCGCTACTTTTCCGCCTTTTGCCTGAGCAATATGGTAAAGACGGGCAAGCTCTGGAGATGCTCCGAAACCGTATACCCCTTTTCCATTAGAAAGTTTTTTTGATGCAGCCTGGAACTCTTCCCATGTTTTAGGGACTTCAACGCCTGCTTCTTCCAGCATTTTTTTATTGTAGAACATCGCAAGTGTGGAATAGCCTTTAGGTACACCGTACGTTTTGCCTTCTTTTTGGAATGCTTTGATTAAAGGTTCCTCAAAATCCTTCAAATCGAAATCTTCTTTGATGTATTCATCAAGCGGCTGGACAGTCCCAGTGGAAATGAGACCGGGTGCTTCAAAAGCGTCCAGATAAAATACATCTGGTCCCTCTCCGCCAATCAGCCGGGTCTTAATCACATCCATATACTGATCAGCAATGGTTTCTCTCTTCACTTTGATATTTGGATGAGAGGATTCAAAATCTTTCAGGATTTCATCCAGGAGTTTTGTCTCTTCAGGAGAGGATCCCCACCCCGCAAGTGTGATTTCTGTCTTTTCACCATTTGATGCCGTCTTTTCTTTGTCTCCGCTGCATCCCGTAAGTGCCGTACCCAGCAGCAAGGCTGTCATACTCATTCCTGCAAGCATTTTTCTGATTTTCATATACCTATCCCCTTTTTATTTGTTTTGGACGGGTGAAGCGATTCCCGCAGTAACGACTTCAAAACCGGTCGTATTCTCTATTATTTCGCACTCTGTTGTTTCTCCTGAACGTCTGAGTGAAAGTGATAAAATTCCATTGCCAATTGAAATATTGCTGACTAGCAGTTCATTCATTTCATCTAATAGATTTGGAGACAAATCAATTTTTTTATTCAGACTATCCGGGAACAGTCCGAGAATGGATTGGATAAAAACGAGCGGTGTTCCCGCTGCCCATGCTTGAGGAGAGCATGCTACAGGGTATTTCACTGCTTTGCCTATCGATGCAGGGTATCCGCAGAACAATTCAGGAAGCCGTTCATATTCGAAATGATCTGCTGCCTTAATCAGCCCTGACATAACCGTTTTTGCATGGATTTGCTGTTTTAGCTTGCTCATGCCGATCAGGGTCATGCTATTGTCATGCGGCCATACGCTTCCATCGTGATAGCTCATCGGATTATATCCTGCTTCTCCTTCACCCATTGTCCTGATTCCAAATCCGGAAAACATCTTTTCTGAAGTAAGCATTTCCGCCACAGCATCCGCTCGATTTTTCTCAAGCATTCCTGAAAAAAGAACGTGGCCCGGGTTGGAGGTAATCGTTCCAACCTGTTCTTTATTTTGATCCAGCGCAATTGCGTAAAATTGCTTATCTTCCATCCAGAATTCTTTCTCGAATTTCTGTTTAAGCTCTTGGGCCTGGCGTTTCAATTCGGATGCTTTTTCTGCCTGTCCGAGCGCTTCAAGAATCTCAGCTATACCGATTTTAGCCTGATAAACATATCCTTGAACTTCAGCAAGAGCAATCGGAGTTTCTGCGTAATCCCCGTTTCGGTGAACAATCGAGTCTCCCGAGTCCTTCCAGCCTTGGTTCGCTATTCCCTTGCTTGACTCCTGATGGTATTCCACGAATAAGTCGCCATCGCGGTCCCCGTACTCATCAATCCATTTCAGGGCCTTATCGACACTGTCCATCAGTTCTTCTGCAAGCTTCAAATCACCAGTCCATTTTACGTACTCAGTCATCAGAATTAGATATAAAGGTGTTGCATCAATCGTTCCGTAGTAAGGAGTAAACGGGATTTGGTCCGTATTGGCAAGTTCGCCGAATCTCATTTCATGCATGATTTTCCCCGGTTGCTCATCCCGCCATGGATCCACCTTTGTGCCTTGTGTACTTGCCATTGTCTTCAATGTGCCCTTTGCTACTTCCGGGTTGAAGGCAAGCATTTGCAGCGCAGCTATTAAACTATCACGTCCAAATGGAACCCCAAACCACGGAAGGCCTGCGACCGGAAACATCCCATGCCCGATGTCAGTCATCAATACTCGTAAATCCGCCATTCCTCTGTCTACAAGTTTTTGCAAAGGTAAGAGATCTGTAGAAATGGAGGCGGAAGCGTTCTTCCACTCTTCATAAGAAGAGGTTAGTTTCTGCAAGGCTTTTTGCGGCTGAACAGCATTTGTTTTATCCTCGTCACCGGCTAAAGGCTCAACCATGATGGTAAAAGAATCCTCCTGGCCGTGTTCCAAATCGAAAACATAGGTAATCAGCCCATGCTCCTGAATTTCGCCAGGTTGCCGGTCCCAGGAAACTCTTGTAGCCCGCTTGATTTTATCAGAACCTTCATACATTATTTTGAAGGCGTTTTCATTGAATTCCTGGCCCGTTCTCTCTCCAACTTTACCTGTTTGAAATCCTCTTACTATGAACATATCGCTGAAATCTGCGTCAAAAGAAACTTCGATTGAGAATGAAACTGGCTTTGGAAAATAGTTTTTAAGACGAATGGTTTCATATAAAGTATCTTCAGATATAAAGCGCTCTCTTTCTAACTGAATGGATTCTCTCCAAAGTATTAATTCACCATTTTTCTCCATATGAGGGTTTGTGAGAAGAACTTTGGAGATCCGGTTGTCTGAACCATCTGATGAGAGAAGGATTGGCTTTTCCCCGTTAATTGTCAGCTCCAGCTTGCTTAAAAATCTGGTGTCTTTTGAGTAAAGTCCTAATCCGTAAGAATGGTTTCCTGTAATATCTCCGTTCGGTTCAGATAATAAAAATAGATCGTTTTCTTTGATTACAAGGTAGTCCATCTGTCTCCTCCTGGCTGAACCGAAACGTTTTGGAAAAAACCGAAACGTTTCGGATTTTAGGTGTAATAAATGCACTTAATGAATAGTTATTTAATTTTTGCAGTAGATTCCCTAATTTTAAGCTCAGTCTCCAGAATAATATGTGCAGGGGCTGTTTCTTTTTCAAGCATCTCAATCAGCTGCTGCGCGGCATGGAACCCAAGCTTTTGTTTGTTTTGTGCGATAGTGGTTAACCTTGGTGAAACGTAAGAAGAAAGCAATATGTCATCATAGCCGATAATCGATAAATTTTCAGGTACTCTCCTGCCGGATTTTCCAGCAGCCTTGATCGATCCTAACGCCATCAAGTCACTTGCGCAAAAAATAGCGGTAACCTCAGGGAAAGCATTCAAAAGTTTGAAAGTTACTGCTTCTGATTTTCCCTCTTCAAAGCTCCCATTTACCACCAGTTCTTCCCTGAAGGATAATCCCGCCGCCTCGGAAAGTGCGCGCTTATATCCTTCTAAGCGCTCCTGGCTTACAAAAGCTAAATCATGCCCGTTAACCATAGCAATGTTCTTATGTCCAAGCTCAATCAAATAACTTACGGCGCTTTTCGCACCAGCAATGTTATCAGTCGTAACAAACCCGACATTTTCTGTCTGAACGGGAATATCGATGAGTACACATGGGATGTTGCTTTCAACTACTTCCTGTAAATAAGGATCATCCGTCTTTATCCCCTGCACGATAACACCGTCTACCCGTCTCTCGCGGCACAGCTGTGCATATGTTTTTTCCCGCTGTTTCGTGGAATTTGTATTAAACAGTACCAGGTCGTAATCTGTTTCTGCTGCATACTGGTTAATGCCGGATAGAACTTCAAAGGTGAAATTGTCTTTAATGCTTTCTTTATTAAATCCAGAAACGAGCAATCCGATAGTTTTGGATTTGTTCATTACGAGACCTCTTGCGAGAATATTCGGGCTGTAATTCAGCTCTTTTGAAATTTCAATTATTTTCTTCCTGGTTCTTTCATTTACATCGGAATATCCGTTCAAGGCTCTAGAAACCGTTGTAACTGATACCCCCGCCGCTTTGGCAATATCTTTGATCGTCGTCAATCCAAAAACCTCCAAAACGTTTCGGATACCGTTTATGGGTCCATCATACTCTCGTTTGCAAGCGATTGCAACTGTTTTTTTTCATTAGTATCAGTTAAAATGCTCTGTTAATTTCCTCTGCTGATGTCTCCTCCCTTTCTCTCATCTGCATTCCATAACAGGCATTCACACGACCGAGCTGATTTATTAAAGTAATACAGAAAGCCGGTCGGGAAAATCTATTTCTCCCTGTCCGGCTTTTCATCTCTAAGCATTCGCTTTTGCTTTTTCATTCATTACCCGATTGCCGCCTAAATCTTTGGCAAGGTATAAAGCTTGGTCTGCCTCATCAATCAGTTCTTTATAGGCCGTGATTTCATCCTTACACCCGCCGGCAACCCCTATACTTATGGTTACCTTTGCTTTTTCCCCAGATTCACAAGGGATGTTCAGTTTCTCTACTTCGCTCCTAATTTCCTCTGCCAGCTGCACAACTTTCTTCTCATCATGGTTTTCAATAACGACGATAAATTCCTCTCCGCCATAACGGGCTGTTATGCCATTAAGCTTTTGGGATAAATCTTTCATGCATTCAGCTACTTGCTTTAAGCATTGATCACCTTTTACATGACCGTACGTATCATTGAATGCTTTAAAAGCGTCAATATCTGCCATCATAATAAAAATACGGTTATGATTCTTCTTTGGATTGTCCCATTTTTTTGAAATATAAGTGTGGAAGTATCTCCGGTTAAAAATCCCCGTCAGGGAGTCCAAGTCAGTCAGGCTTTTCAGCCGTTCATTTGTCTTTTCAAGCTGCCGAATAGCCTTCAGCAGTTCTTCTTCACGGTCGAGATCTGTTTTTCCAGAGGAGATGCGATTCAACCGGAAAAGCAGCTTGCTTTCCGTTATAGGTTTTACAAGGTAATCATTGGCTCCAGCACAATACAGCTGCTCTACCTTTTCAGAAGTCTCGTTTTCAAGAATGGCAATAATGCACCCATCCTCTTTAAGAAATCCCCTCTTGAGTTTAAGAATGACCTCCGCTGGGCTTTCGAGCCATATTTCCTCGGAAATCAATATGAGGTCGAATAAACTGCAGCCACTTTCTTTTTGATTAAAGGCTTCCGACATTGAAGACGCGGTAATAATCTCACTTAGCCAATCCAACCCTGTAATCGGTATTTTTGTTTCTTCATTTCCAATATGCAAAATCCTCATATCCTGCCACTCCCTTGCTGCCTATTACGCAAACAGACTCTTATCTTTGTATAACGTTTATATTATGTATTTGGATCATTCCATTTGAAAAATAATTGTTATTTACTATATATACCCAGTTTCGCCTCTTAATCTAACGGATTAATGTGCTTAATTTTTAAAATGCTGTTATCGCGACACTTGGCCGATTCCCATTCAATCGGCTTGATGGCTGCAAGGCGCTTTTATAGTCCGCCTGTGCCGCTCTCGATTGTTACTTTTAGGTACCTATTGAACTTTGAAGTAAAATATTACAGAAAATCCAAAGGCAATCTGAATTCAGCTTTATTCTAAACCATTCGGGAAACACTCAATGATCGTTTTGATGTTCAGGAGACCATTGTCCAAATGGGCTATGATCCAGAGGAAGAGATTTACAAATGGCAGCGGGCAGACGCTGTAATCTTCCAGACACCAATCTATTGGTTCAGCATCCCCGGCCTGTTTAAACATTCCATTGATCAAGTTTATATGGATAATATTTTCTTAAAGGCTCTGACTTCTATGGACAAGGCGGACAGTTTACGGAGAAGCATGATATGTTTTCAGTTACATCGAATGCGTATGAAAATGCATTTAATAAAGAAAATGATTTTTTGAAGGGAAAAGCGTAGATGAGACACTATATCATTTTCACAAAATGCAGGAATTCATGGGAATGAAACCCCTGCCAACATTCGCATGTTATGATGTAGTGAAAAATCCTCACGTTGATAAGATGCAGAGGGAATTAAGGGCGCATTTGAACCGGGTATTTTAGCAGAATTAAACAAGCTTAAGATATCTCAAGCTTGTTCTTTCATAATCGATCTTTGATGATATCATGGTCTTATAGAAAAGGCACAATACTGCTAAATCCAAACCCTTACTAGAATGGCGTCCTTCTTCATCTCAAAGGACTTCAGCTTTCCAAAAGGCACATTTTTTATTTTCTCCCAGGCATTTAAATCAAGTTTGATCATTTTCTGTCTATATTCTGCAAACGGAGGTTTATTCAATATCCCGCGGTTAATTAAGCTGATGTTTAAGGGCTTAACATCCTCAAGCTCCATTAGTATGGTTCTTCCTTCTAAACTAATAGGCTTCAGGGTAACACTGAACACGATATCCTTCTTCATCATCATTTTCGTTACGGTGATTCTCCCATGAAGAATGATGAGATGACCGACTATTTCCACCTTCACATCCTGAACGTCTTTCGCTTTCATTTGAATGGCTTTTTCAAGCATCTGACTCGTTATCGGTACTCCCAATCCATGTTCAGAAACAACGGCTAATCTTTCCTTGAACTTAGTAAACAACGTCATTTCTCCTCTCTTTAAACAGGCTAAAGAAGGAAACAAATACTTCACCGCCCTTATACGTTATGCCCATACATGCTTTTGTGGTCAAAAAAAGAAACCTCTTTTTTGAGGTTTCCGGTTATTTTGATGCTTTTTTATTCCCTTTAAAAATAAAGAACAAGGCCAGGATCATAAGCAGAACACCAGAACCACGGTCCCATTCAAACGGGATTTGTTTGCTTCCAAACCAGCCAAAGTGATCGACTAGCATACTCCCTCCCAGCTGTCCGATAACAGTCGCTATACTTGCAGCGGTTACGCCGATAAACGGCACAGAAAGAACTGTCAAAAACATATACGCCGTTCCGAGAATCGCACAAATAAGCTGCCACTTCGGAACTTCAACTATATTCAAAATGTTCCCTTCACCAAAGAAAACAACAATAACCGTTAAAAACATGAATCCTGTTAAAAATGTGAAGAATGATGTTTCGAATGTTCCGGTCTTCTTGCTGAATGCTCCATTTATGGAGGATTGCGCACTTAACGTTACTCCCCCAAAAAGAGCCAAAACCGCCATTATGATACTCATGATTTCCCTCCTAGAATATAAAGAACAGCGCAGCGCCCATACAGACAATCGCTGCAATTCGTTCCTTGCTGATCGTTATTTTTCCGCTCCCAAGCCAGCCGAAATGTTCGATGACCATGGAAGTGATCATTTGGCCAACAATAACCGAAACCATGGATACACCAATTCCTACGAAAGGAATACTTATGACAAGAATCGTTAAGTATACGGTCCCGAGCAATCCGCCTGTCAGGTTCCACTTTGGGGCTTTAAAAATATTCGACAGGTTTCCTTTCCCGAAAAATAATGTGATCAGCCCAAGAAGAATCGTTCCCATCATAAAAATATAATAGCTGCTCTCCAGTTCACCGATGACCGTTCCGAGCTGGCCTGCAATCGCCCCTTCGAATGCAAGGGAACCTCCTGCAAGTAATGCAGCCGTGTAAAATATAATTTTCATTCAACAATCTCCCATCTTTATATTTATATATCTAAAAATTTCGATATATAGGATAAAAATTATAGAGCTATTTGCAATAGCTCCCAGCAAGATTAACATGATGATCAGGAAGTGTCTATTATTCAGTATTTAAATCAAAGATCTTTCGAAATATATTTCGAGAGCTCCTGAATAAGCTCTTCATTCCTGCGATAATAGGTCCACTGGCCGTGCCGGACTGATTGAAGGAGGCCGGCTTTTTGCAGCATGGATAAATAATTCGAAACAGTGGACTGAGAAAGGTTTGCTTTTTCCTGAATATCCCCTACGCAAACTCCCCCCTGTTTATAAACCTCCTTTGGCAGATGAGCTTGCTTATTCTGAAAATGCTTCTCCGGTTCACGAAGCCACTCTAATATATTTAAACGTGTATCATTTGAAAGTGCTTTAAAAATGGTTAATAGGTCCATGGATTTTATTTTAATGGTTTTAAGCGGGAAGTCAAATACAGACCTCTTCTAACTAAAGGATTTATAATCTGCTGGAGAATTTAAATGCAGCAGTTCTAATTCACTTTTTTCCACACAGGCGCATCTCCCTCTAATAAACAAGACATTCCCCTGATCATCCACTACAGGCTTAATTAGTACAATGAGGTAAATATCAGGATTCAGTCTGGGAATCATATAATATACAACAGTCTTACCTCCCCATGCTCTTTTAAAGACATCTCAGTAAAAAAGGAGAACCTAAATATGACTAACAAAGGGGGCACTGCAGAAAACCTGCTGTGCCCCCTTTTAAATAATTGCTGACTTTTCAGGTGGATTTGCTGACTTTTTAATGATTTATGCTGAATTGACGGTCTTGACTCAAAAGTCTTCACCTGTATCCTAAGAAGCCTATGATTTAACCGGTACCCTCTTATTGTGTGTCTGTCTCTGCCACCCTATGGTGATAAACAGCGTTATTAGCAGCAGGACAAAACCAAGCATGAATGGATAGAGAATTTGTACATCATATAAAATCCCTGCTAGTGTTGGTCCTAAAATATTCCCGATGCTCATATAAGAATTGTTCAATCCCATTGCAAAGCCTTGTTCATTTCCAGCCATTTTAGAAATCAGTGTATTAAGCACAGGCCTTAAAATGGAGGTAGCCAGGAAAATGAGCAATGTGATGCCGAAGAAAAGCACGTAATCCTTCGCAAAGAGGCTAAAAAGAAATCCTGCAGCGGCTAATCCTATGAAAATGTTTAAGACAATTTGTTCGCCGAATTTCTGTACAATCCGATCCACAATAAAGAGTTGAACAATTACACTAATAATCCCTGTTGAGGTAATCATTAATGCAATTTCCTGAGGAGAGGCTCCGAATTGATTATCAACGAAAAGGCCAAGTACCGATTCATATGCCATTAAACCGAAACTCATAATTAGTGTGATAACAAGCGGAATGAAGTATGGCTTTCTAACAGACAGTGCCAGCTTTTTCAACATCGACTCTGTATCTGCATGGACGATTTGCTGATCCGGGTCTTGAATGGACTCGCTCTCTTTCAAAACCACAACGGAAAAAATAACAGCAGCCAGAGAGACAATCGCTGAGACGAGAAATGGCACCTTAAGGCCATAGTCAGCCAAAAACCCGCCAATTCCTGGTCCAATTACAATTCCCAGCGACATGGCGGCTGAGATATAGCTGTTTCCCTTTGCCCGCTGCTCAATGGTTGTAATATCTGCAATGTAAGCAAAAATAGCTGGAATCAATAGCGCTGCCCCGACTCCTCCGATAACCCGTGAGGCATATAGCCAAAGAATAGAATCCGTGGCGTAAAAGATGAACATGGACAAAGTAAGACCTGCGAGGCCATATACGATCATCTTTCTCCGTCCGTGCTGATCAGCCCATCTTCCTGCAATCGGAGAAAAAACGAGCTGTGCCCCGGCAAAAATGGCAATCATAAGACCGGCAGCCATGCCCCCCTGATTAATTGATTTTAAATAAGCTGGCAAAATCGGGATGATGATTCCAAAGCTGCCAATGGCAATAAACATGTTGATCATCAAAATAAAAAGCTGCTTTCGCTGATTTCCTGACATGGTGAAGATCCCTTCTTTCTAGGTCGAACTTGATGACTTTCTGCATGTTCCCCATAAAATAAAAAAGCCGCTATCAGATTCAGGATAGCAGGTCTTACAAAAGCAAAAAAGCGCATTCCTCCCTTAAGGAAGAAATTAAAAATCTTGCTTATGATTTATGGACACACTGATCCTATCCAGAAAAGAATTCGTCTCGTATACGAATGTTTTTAGAAATAGGATTAGCTGATCATGGCGATAGGGTCACCCTTCCATTATTTGTAGACTTTATGATACCTTATTCTTTTGTGCAAATCAACTTTTCAAACCGGCCCAGCTTCAATGTTTTTGTTCAATTAACCGTCCTTTATCTGCCGGAATGATAAGATCCGTATCTGCGGGAGTGTAGCCCAAATGACGGGCAATGGACACAATCTGTCCTTTGTGGTGGAATTCATGCGTCATCGTATGAGTCAGCAGCCAGAGAACGGACAGTTCTTCCTCTTCTTCCTGCCAGGACACCTTGCCTTTTAGCAATGTATAAGGGGCATCTTCATATTTTATTAGAAATTGAAGAACGAGCCGGTCCACCTTCTCAAATAAACGCCGCATCTCTTCAACATTCTTTATTTGTCCTTCTTTGATATCGGCATGCTCCTGTTTTAACCCGAATCTTTTCAGCCAGGATTGATAGCACATCGCAACATGTACATGCAGGTTCCTTATGGATCCCCATCCGAATGCTTCGAGCTCCTGTGTATAATGGCTCGAATCTAAACCTTCACAAAACTCGAACAGGAGCTCCCTTGTCTGCTTCACTAGCTTATACTGATTACTTAACATACTCATTTTTTTCCGCTCCTTAATAAGTAAAATTTCCGAATCCGTTTTGCAAAACTTTCCATGGGGAAAAGACCATTAAAAATCGGCTTGGGAGGGTATGCATATGATTACGGTTGTTTCTATAATAGTCGTTCCCTATGATCACTCTGAATCAAGCAAAAAAGCACTGGCGAAAGCTGCATCCCTTGCACAGGCAGATGAAAGAATTGAACTGAACATTATTACGGTTGTGGAACCTAATTCACCAGAAGCCTATTCGGATCTCCTCTCAGTAAAGGAAATTCGAGAGGATTTGCTAGCGGAAGCCAGAAAACATTTGGATGAGGCAAAAAGTAACCTGAGCTCGCTTCCGAACACCATTAAAACCGCTGTTCTTCTGGGGACGCCATCTTTATCAATTGTTGAATACGCTATACAGAAAGATGCTGAACTCATTATAATGGGAAGCCGCGGCCTTACAGAGCTGAAGGAATTGTTTTTAGGAAGCGTCAGTCATTACGTCAGTCAGAAATCACCGTGTCCTGTCTATATCGTTAAATAAGTGAACCTCCGCCGGATTCTTTACTTTTGAAAGAAACGGATTAATGGATCCAAAACCTCATGAAGGCTTGAGAACCTATAGCCCAGGCTCCGGGCCTTGACCGTATCAATGGACCAGGAGCCAGGAAGGGCGTAAGGGGATCCATTATCATCCGTTTGATTGCTTTCAATTAGTGGTTTCCTCTCAACAATCCTGCCAATTTTCTGGACAAGTTCATCTAAACTAATATCTTCACTGCATCCGGGGTTAATGCCACCTGCGAAATCGCTCTTTCCCACTTCAAAAAGAAAATCAGCAGCTTCCTCCGCGTGGATGAAGCTGTAGCGAAATTCCAGATGCGCCATTCCGATTGGCTTTGACTGCTTAATTCTATCCACATGAAATTTAAGCCTTTCAGTATAATCATCTTCTGATACTACGATTGGCATTCTAACCGCGGCTGTTTTAAAAGACCCATGTTGGAACAGGACAGCTTCAGCAGCCCGCTTTGCCTCCTGATAGCCTTCATATCCTTGATAACCAGACCTTTTCTTAAGCTGATAGGTGAAGGACATCGGGTTAAAACTCTCTTCCCTATGATTGGTTCCATATTCATAAACAGCTTGAGTAGAAGTGAAAATATACCGGCTGCATTTTCCCTTAAGAGTTACCGCTGCATCCCATGCTTCTTGTGAAGCTAAACACGATTGATCATAAACAAGATCCCAGCTTTTGCCCTCGAACGCGGTCATCATGGAATATTTATCTTCCCTGTCGATCTTCAATCGCTCCACTTGCTTTCCAAATCCGTCATCGTGTGAACCCCTCGTTGCAAGGGTCACCCGATCAGCGTTTTCTATTAACCGCTGAACCAATTTCCGGCCGAAATATTTAGTACCTCCGAGTACGAGAATTTCCCTCATTTGACATTTCTCCTATCTTGGCTTTAACTTAAAATTTTCTGCCCCTTTATAAGAATCTGTAAGTCATACTTATCTTCAACATACCTCAATGGCAGTTCCATTCTCGCGGTTTTATTCGGATCAACAACCTGGCAAATCTTTAAATCTCCTGCTAATGATAATAGGAAAATGGCTTCATCCTTTTCGAAATTCAGTTCGCTTACTAAAAACTCCGCCATATTTTTCACTGCCTGATTGGCTGCTTCGTCCAATTCCTTTTTGGATGCAATGGTCATGATGGCCGAATCATTTATCAGCATTGGCAACGGCAGTCTTTTGCCTTTTATAACATGGATTGTAACAGTTACTTCTCCCGCTGTTTCCACGCCGCACACCGCCACTTCACCATCTGCCATCGCTGCATGAAGATCACCGAGTGCAAGCAAGCCTCCTTCCACATTTACCGGAAGCAAAAGCGTGGCTCCTTCTTTAATCTCCTTGCAATCCATATTTCCGCCATGAAGATCAGGTGTTCCGCAGGAAATTTCTTCACTGGCAGGAGCCGTTCCAATAACTCCGATCATTTTATTGACTGGGACCTTGAGAGAATCATTCAAATAAGCATAATCATTCCTGATAGGGAGAATTCGGATTGAATTGGTATTAAGCTCCCCTCCCAGCACACCTAAATCAGGTCCCGTGACCATTACTCCATGGTCTGCAATCGTTATTTTCTCAATCGTGACTGATAGAATATCTCCCGGCTCCGCTCCTTCTACAAACACCGGTCCGGTAGCCGGATTAATCCGCTCCCAATTCAATGAATCAAACGCAGTATCCACAGAAGTGATTTGGTCCTCAAAACAGTCACACGTCTCAAACACCACTCTTTCTCCTGACTTAACCCTAAGAACAGGCTCCCGGTTCGGTCCCATGGCATATACTAAATGCTGTTTCCCTACTTTATTCATCTGCTTCACCCCTTCAACTACTATAATTACAGACTACTTTTCACAGCTGAAAATTTCAACTTTTCTGAAATGTTTTACAAAAATACACTATGTATAATCTTTGTATAATCATTGTAAGAAAATTTTAAAAGTTTATACGTTTATATACTTGAACACCGGGTATTGTTACATATACCAAATTCAAGGAGGTAATTGAAATGCCAAACATTAATAATGTTGATGAAAAAGTTGATCAAATGGACTCCGAGAAAAAAGATCGTATTTTACAAGACTTTGAAACGTTCAAAAGTTATCTGTCTGATAAGGTAAGCAAAGGTGAAAAGCTTGGTTTAGGTGAAGAACAGCTTGCTAAAGCAGCGGAGAAAGTGGCTGATCACTTAGCTAAACATGAAGAGCCCCGTAATTCAGAAGAATACTTATTGAATGAGTTATGGAAAGTGGGAGACAAGGAACAGCAGCACGCACTGGCTCACATGCTTGTGAAACTCGTAAAATAAAAGTCAAGCACCCCTGAAAACTACCGGGGTGCTTTTTTAAACCGCTCATGGATATTGTTATGCTTATAGGTCCCCGCTTCACTGAATTCTGCGAGTTCCATCGACAAGGCCAGATATCGTGATGAAAACAGCATTTGAAAATGATGTTTCGCCATCTCAAACAGCTCATCACAAACATCCTTTTTGTCTTCTTCCGAACGCCCGGCTCCAATCTTCATTGAGATATGAACAAAAGCATCGTCTTCTTGACCATCTGCAATAAAATAGTCTTGAAGCTCAATCGCTCTGGAACGGATCCCGCCTTTTGGGAATAGATCGCTTCTTGATAGGAGGATGCCGTTTATTTTTTTCAAAAGCTCAGGAATGTCCGCCTGATCCTTAATGTTCTTTGTGTATTCGACCACGATGTGCGGCATGGGGCTCCTCCTTTTTTACATCTTGGATGCCAAATACTTCATCGTTGACAATCGTATTTTCCAATCTTCCTATTCCTTCAATTTCTGTTACAACGATGTCCCCCGCAGCAGTATCCGAGAGTCCCTCCGGGGTTCCCGTGAGAATGATATCGTTTTCTTCCAAGGTCATAAACCTGCTGAGGTATTCGATCAAGTCCGGTATATCAAACACCATATCCCTTGTATTTCCTTCCTGCGTCAGCTTCCCGTTTACAAATGTGCGGAGTGCCAGATTCATAGGATCCGCAATATCTGCCGCATCCGTCAGCCATGGCCCGATTGGTGTGCAGCCATCCCGGTTTTTTACACGCAAATTCGGCCGGAAGTAGTTTTCGAGATAATCACGAATGGCGTAGTCATTGGCAATCGTATATCCCTTCACATACTGATACGCTTCCTCACGCTTTACGTGCCGCGCCTTTTTCCCGATTACAACAGCAAGCTCACATTCATAATGCATGTATTCAACTCCTGCCGGCCGTCTCGTCTGGCCGCGGTGGCCAACGAATGCATTAGGCCCTTTTAAAAATATGAGCGGCTCGGCAGGCGCTTGAAAGTCAAGCTCCTTCGCATGATCGGCATAATTCAGTCCGAGGGCAAATACGGTACGGGGGTTGACTGGAGGAAGCCATACAACTTCATTTTCCTTAACCAAACGTCCGTCATCCAGTTTTACCTGACCATTTGTTTCCACGGCTTCATGAACGGCTCCTGCATAGGCTACCCTCGCTCTTTTCATAGCTGCACCATCCATTCCTCTTCTTTTGCCACTCGGTTCTGCAGCGAACCTACACTTTCTATGGAAATTTTGACCGTATCTCCGTCTTTCAAACGAGGAGGATTTTCAGAAACCCCTGCCAGCAGAATGTCTCCTTCTTCCAGCGTCATAAATTCTGTTACATCAGCTATCAATTTTGAAACAGGACGAATGAGATTCGCCGTCGTCGTTTCCTGCTGCAGAACTTCATTGACAAAAACTCGAATCGATAATGCATCCGGATTTTCCACATCTTCACGAGCTGCAATCCAGGGACCTGCCGGGCAAAAACCATCTCTGCACTTTTGCATAATGGGAGGCCGGTATACACTCGAATACGGAATACTCACATCATTTACCACTGTATATCCTGCGACATATTCGAGGGCTTCCTCTTCCTTTATCCGGACCGCTTTTTTGCCAATGACAATTCCAAGAGCAGCGCCAGCCTGTAATTCCTCTACCCCTTCCGGAAGCGGAATCAGCATGCCGTGGCCAGAGATTGTGTTCGCCGGCTTAATGTATAGGACGGGTGCGGCCGGAGTTTTTTTGTAGGGAGGCTCATGAACAGCATCTCCCAGCAGCTCCAGTTCGCCCTTATAGTTAAGTACTGTTCCATAAACCGTACCTGATATGGGCGTTTCAAGAATCAGGTCATTCGTTTGATAAGTTTTCTCCTTGTAGACGAATTCTTCCCCCCGAACCTGCACCAATTTGAGCCCGGAGGTTCCTGCCATTTTCAATAGGGCTGTCTTCAATTCCATTCCTCCCAATGTTTTATTGATGGGTAACCCCTTTTACGTCACTGCCCGTGTTGGTTTTAACCAAGATCTCCTGAAAATTCCCCGTCGCAGCTTTCCTTTTTGAAAGCATAGTTCCAGCGTAAGCCCCTAAGAAACCAAGAGGAATTGAAACGATTCCCGGAGAGGTAAGCGGGAATATCGGATCACCAGTGAACAAAGCTGCCCCGGCCACAGGATTCCATACATTTGGACTTAACGCAACGAATAGCATAGTGGAAATCAGGCCTGTCAAAATACCGCTGATCGCTCCAGTTGTATTAAAACGCTTCCAATAGACTGTAAAAAGAATAACCGGCAAATTAGAGCTGGCTGCAACCGTTAAGGCTAATGATGCAAGGAACGCTACATTCATTTTTTGAACGAATAGGGCCATGATGATGGAGAGAACCGTAATCGCGATTGAAGCGAATCTTGCCATTCTCATCTGCTGCTTTTCTGTTGCGGTTCCATCTTTAATGATTTCATTGTAAAAATCATGGGAGAATGCCGTAGCCCCGGTTACAACGATTCCTGCTACAACTGCAAGTATAGTCGCAAACGCTACCGCTGAAATAACCGCAAACAGAATATCACCGCCCAAAATTTCTGCAAGTAATGGGGCCGCCATGTTTCCTGCCGGATTGGCAGCCATAATCGCTTCCGCTCCAACAAATTTTGCAGCTGCAAAGCCTAAGAAAATGACCATGACATAAAACAAGCCGATGATCCATATAGAATACACAACCGATTTCCGCGCAACCTTAGCATCAGGTACCGTTAAAAACCGGCTTAATACATGCGGCAAGCCTGCTGTACCGAGGATGAGTCCCAGTGTAAGGGATATTGCATCCAGCCCATTCGTGTACTTCGCTCTCGGGTTCAAATACGCTTCATTTAGGGGTGTGGCCGATTTCATCTGATCGAAAAGCAGCATGATGTTGAAATCAAATTTGGTCATGACCAAAATGAAAACAAACAGTGTTCCGCCAAGCAAGAGGAATGCCTTCGTTATTTGCACCCAGCTTGTCGCAGTCATTCCCCCGAAAATAACAAAAACGAGCATGACAAGCCCGACAATCACTACGGATAGTTCATAAGGTATTCCAAGAAGCAGTTTAAACAGCGCTCCTGCCGCCACAAGCTGTGCAAGCATGTAAAAAACAGAGATCGTTAGCGCATTAAAGGCAGTGACACCCCTGATTTTCTTTGAATTAAACCGTTCGGTGATCATATCTGCCAGCGTGTATTTCCCTAAGTTCCTCAGAGGTTCCGCAACGAGCAGCAAGACAACCAAGTAGGAAACAAGCGCACCGTACATGAGGAAAAACCCATCATATCCAACTAGAGAGATGGCACCGATCAACCCCAGAAAGGAAGAGGCAGACATAAAATCCCCCGCAATCGCGAACCCGTTTTGCCAGCCGTTCAGTCCGCCTCCGGCTGTATAAAAAGAGCTTGCATTATTGGTGCGCTTTGAAGCGTAAAACGTAATAAATAAAGTAATGAGGACTACAAAAAGAAAAAGAGAAACAACTTTAATATCCATTTTTCACTTTGCTCCTTTTAATCTCAGTTTCCAGTACTCGCTTCGCCATATCATCAAACTCTCCCGCCTTCTTTACATATAGATGGCAAACGGACCACGTCATCGCAAATTGGCTAAAAGCAAAAATCCATCCCCACGTAATGGAGCCCGCGATCTGGATGGTCAATACATCTGTGTAAAAGGCTAGAATAGGAAGGAGCAGGGAAAAGAAAAGGAAAAACAGCGTCGTTCCGATCGTAAACCGTTTCTTTGCAGCAATCAGCTGCTTGAACTCTGGTGAACCTGCAATCCTCTCGTAATTCAGCCGAAAATCATCAGATGATTTCACTTGTAATCCCATTCATCCTCACACCTTTTTATTTATTTTCACTCAAGGAGGCTTACATGACCATCTCTTCTATAGACGTATAATCATAGAAACCTCTTGCTTCAATTGATGCTGAGTAAAGATGCTTCAGCCATTTAACTTTAATCGCTTGCTCCGGATGTCTTCGGGGCAGTTTTTCACCTGAAGAAGGAGGCTGGATCGGTTCACTTGATTGGTTATTTGATGACAGATTCCCAAGTAAGTACGGATGCCTATCTGCACCTTTATTTGATAGACTCCTTTATTCGGAAGGCGGTAATCCGGATCGGGTGCAACTGATGCAAATTGTTCGTGATCAGCCAGGCGGGAGCATTGTGTCACGACCCCCTCCACTTCAAAGTAATCTCCCAAATAATCAGGAATTGCTTCTGCCTTTCCGGCATCTAAAAGACGGCGAATTTCAGTGGAGCTAATCTTCGTCCCTTCCCTTTCAATCTTCTCTACAGACGTCACCTCAAAAGAACCGGCTCCATGGATGGGAAGGGTCTTCATGCTTCCTTCCCCTTTAAAGCCGTAATGATAATCAAACCCCGCTACCGCATGAATACAGCGAAGAGATTTTATATATTGTTCAACAAAATCTTCTGGAGAAAGCCGGGCAAGTTCCGGATTAAACTCGATTACAAATAGCTTATCCACCCCAAGCTGCTCAAACCGTTTGATTTTTACAGAGAGCGGTGTCAAGTAGGTCATCGGCTTCCTTTCAGGGAACAAAATATCGGAGGGGTGAGGATAGAAGGTCATCACTCCAAATGCACAGTTTTTTCCCGCCGCTATTAATCTTGCTTTCTCAAGAATCCCTTTGTGTCCAAAGTGAACGCCGTCGAAAAACCCGAACGCAAGAACGCATTCTTCCGAAGCACTTGCTTTTACTGGGGGCTTAGATAAATAGATTGTTTCCATCCCCGGGTTCCCCTCCTTTCATCAAATCATAAATTCTGGCTTCTTCTGTTCAAGTGTCGGGGCAGAGGTTCCAACCGGGTCCCCCGTCTCGATATCCAAAAACGGAGCCGTCTCATTAAACCAGCTGTCCGGTGCTTTCGTTCCCCAGAACGTTTGGCGTCTCGGGTCGTTTAAATCCCAGCGGATCGGCTTGAAATCTGGATCGCTTGTTAAATAGTCTCCACTGTACAGCTCAATGCGGTATCCATCTGGATCCCTTAAGTATAGGAAGAAGGCGTTCGATAATCCGTGGCGCCCCGGACCGCGTTCGATGATTGCAGCATACCCAAGAGAAGCCAGGACATCACAGCAATGAATAATCGCCATCGGATCCGGCAGCCAAAAGCCAATGTGATGGAGACAAGGTCCCTCCCCATTCATAAAAGCCTGGTCATGAACCGTTTGCTTGCGGTGCAGCCATGCTGCCCAAATCCGGTCCTGATCGGTCGCGGTATATTCCGAGCACGCAAACCCTAGTTCATTTACAAAGAAGTTATACGCTTTTTCCACATCCGGAACACTGCAGTTAACGTGGTCAATGCGCTGTATTTTCGCTCCTTTATAAAGATCGTAACGCTGCAGCATTCTCTCAGCCGCATCCATTTTGCAGAAAAATTCGAGCGGCATGCCGGAAATATCATGAACATGAAGGGCTCTTCCAAGTGCATGCTGGGTCCCTTCCTCCAGCCATTTTGTTTTCAGCCCTTTTGATTGGAAAAGTGCCTGAAGCCGGTCCAGATCTTCATTCGATTCCACCTTATATCCAAGGGCATGAACACCGTACTGTTCGGATTTTTTCAGGACAAGGCTATGGTGGGTATGCTCTTCCAAGCCTCTTAAGTAAATGGCCTCATCTGTCCGCTCTGTTTCAATGAATCCAAGGGCGTCCACATAAAACTTCCGGGAACGGTCCAAGTCCTTTACGTTCAAAACCGTTCTGGCAACTCGAATAATGTTAAAGTCCGTCAATGACGATTCCTCTTTTCATCCATTATTTTTAATCAGTTCCTCTGACCGGTCCAGGAATGCTTTTACCCGGTCCACATGCTCCTGCTTGTCGTATCCGGTGTAGAGCGCGCTTGCCATCCTGACCGGATCGCCAAAGAAAAAGCGCTCGTACAGTATTTGCCTTGAGCCGAATGAGCTCATGCAAACGTCCCATGCAAGGCGGTACAGCTTGACGCGGCTTTCTGCATCACCGGTTGCAGACTGCAGGAATTTATCCAGGTCAGGACGGATTGCCGATTGGAAATCTGCTTGAGAAGGAAGGGCCATCAGCCCGCTTGCCCCCATAAGCTGCATAATTTCTGTGAACCGCGGATAAATTTTCGGAAAATAATTACGCGCTGCGTTCAGCGGAGCGAAATCCGGCGTCATCGTGCCCCAGCGGTCGGGCTGCGCATTGGCCTCTGATGCCGTAACATATGCTTTCATCGTCTCAAGAGCAATGATGACCTCCGATATTTTTTCCTGAATATGCTGATACTGTCCAATGTTGATCGTCTCAGCCATGAGCTGCAAAATGCCGAGAACGAACTCCGTTTTGGCAATATTTTTCGCTACAACCTGATGCGTCATATGAACGACGGCGCTGCTCTCGTTATATGCCTGATTGCACACCGACACATCACCGAGGGAAAAGACTCTGTCCCATGGAACGGTGACGTCATCAAAAACGACGATTGTATCCATCTCCTCAAAACGTGAGCCCAGCGGATGATCGAAGCTTGTTTTTCCATAGTCAAATGATTCGCGACAAATGAATTTTAGGCCAGGCGTATTGTTTGGAATACAAAATGCGTAGGCATATGGATTTTCTTCGTCCGTCTGCTTAAGCAGCGTAGAAGGAAAAACCATGATTTCATCCGTAATTCCGCCTTGGGTTGCAAGCAGTCTTGCTCCTTTAATGACAACTCCATCCGGCGTTTTTTCTTTCATTCTCGCTGCAATAAACTGATCCGGCAGCTGGGACGCATTGACTCCCCGGTTGACCTGCGGCTGAATGAGCGTATGGGTGAGAGATAAATCGTTCTCGCGGGCGTATTCATAGTAATTCTGCATATTTTTCGCATACATCGGATCCTGGCTGCCGAACATTTCGGATGCCGCGCCATATGCCATAAGGCCAGCGTTAATGTAATCAGGAGAGCGCCCCATCATTCCCCCGTTATATCGGGCCCACTCCTGCATCATCCTGCGGCGCATCACAAGCTCTTCCTTTGTGGAAGGCTGCATAAAGGATGTACCAACCCTTTCTCCGCTTGATGGCGACACATACGTCATGTAATCCTTCTTATCAGAATCAAACTGCATATCATACAGCTCAGCCTGTGATTTCATCACCCCTTTAAAAGCCGGATGCTCAGAGATCTTGCCTTTAACCTGCTCCCCGTCAATCCAGATTTCCGCCTCCGCTTTGTCTACGCGTTCAATATACTGTTTTCCCGTTTTTGCCGGCATGCTTAACTCCCCTTTCTTTTTCCGAATTGCGGAATGTGATGATCGCCGAGTGCGACGTGAATAACTTTTGGCTCGCAGTAAAACTCCAGCATCGCGTAATGGCCGCCTTCTCTTCCGATTCCGCTTGCTTTCATTCCTCCGAAAGGAATGCGGAGATCGCGTACATTTTGTGAATTTACCCAGAGCATTCCCGCCTCTACCGCCTGTGCAACCCTGTGTCCCCGCTTTAAATCATTTGTCCACACGTAACCTGCCAAGCCATAAGGAACATCATTTGCAAGCTCAACCGCCTCTTCCTCTGTCTCAAATTCAATCACAGACATAACCGGCCCGAAGATCTCTTCCTGGCAAACTCTCATGTCATTTCGTGCATTCAAAAGCAAGGTGGGCGGCACGAAATTCCCTGCTTTCAGCTCCTCCGGCATTTCCCCCTGAAAAACCGTGCAGCCTTCTTCTTTCGCTAAATCAATGTAATAGCGTACTTTGCTGCAATGTTCTTTTTCAATAAGCGGTCCAAGCTGAGTTCCCGTGTCCAGCGGGTCACCGACTACAAGATTTTGGACACGCTCTTTCAGCTTTGCAATAAAAGATTCTTTAATGTTCTTTTGCAAAAATAAGCGGGAGTTCGCTGTGCATCGTTCTCCATTAAAAGAAAAAATCCCCCAAACCGCCGCGTCCAGCGCCCTTTCCTGGTCCGCATCGTCAAAAACGATAAGAGGAGACTTTCCGCCAAGCTCCATCGACGTTTTTTTCAGGCTGTCGGCTGCATTTTTTATGATGATTGATCCGGTCTTTGTCTCCCCTGTGAACGAGATGGCCTTCACATCAGGATGAGCGACAAGCGCGGCCCCGGCTGTTTCTCCAAATCCATGCACGACGTTAAAAACGCCTGGAGGAAGCTCTGCTTTATGAATAATCTCTGCAAGCTTATTAGCCGTAAGCGGTGAAAGCTCTGCAGGTTTTAAAATGACGGTATTTCCAGTCGCAAGCGCCGGAGCGACCTTCCACGTTTCCAGCATAAACGGCGCATTCCACGGAGTAATAAGACCGATGGGACCAAGGGGTTTATACACGGTGTAGTTTATAAACTCATCGTCTGCCGCATACGACTCTCCATGCAGCTTCGTCTGAACCATCCGTGAATAAAACCGGAAATTCTCCGCTGCCCTGGAAGTCATTTTTCTTGTCTGGCTGATGGGCAGGCCGGTATCAAGAGATTCTAAGTAGGCAATCTCCTCAATTTCCTCATCAATCAATGCGGCAATCCGCTCAATGAACTTCATCCGTTTCTCTATTTTCATGGAACCCCAATGAACAAAGGCATGTTTAGCAGAAGCGACGGCTTGATCGATTTCTTCCTTCCGTCCCTCCGCTACTTCATTAATTCTGCTGTTCGTATAAGGATTTACATTTTCAAATGTCTGGTCCGAATTCAGAAATTCCCCGTTAATATATTGCATAATAGCCTCGAGCTGTTTATGCTCTGCAGCCGACTTACTTGATTGTGTCTTCATATCTTTTCATGGCCTCCTCCAATTTTCTTAAATCGTTCCTGCCTCTTCGGGAAGTTCTACGTACGCTTTCAGTACATTTCTGATTTCATCCTGAAGCTCTTTTGTTGGAAGATCCATCGGCATACGGAGCACGGGCTTGATTTTGTGCATCATCCCGAGAGCAGCCTTGAGCGGTGCCGGATTTGTGTCTTTGAACAGAACATCATTTAACGGCATCAGCTCATAATGCAGATTAAGCGCGCGGGTAATATCTCCTTCGTTCCAAGCGTTGTAAACATCCGCGACTTTTCTCGGCTCGACGTTCGCTGTAGCACTGATGTAGCCCGCTCCGCCAATTGCAAGCATCGGATAGCAAAGCAATTCAATACCGGAATAAAGAAGAAAATCTCTTCCGCATTCTAAAAGCACACGGTTAATGTGTTCAAAATCTTTATTGGATTCTTTTGCACCAATAATATTCGGCACATCCTTTGCCAGACGGGCCATCGTTTTCACTTCCAGGTTAACCGCTGTCCGGCCCGGAATATTGTAGATGATGATTGGTATTTCTACAGATTCAGCCACCACTTTAAAATGTCTGTAAAGAGCGTGCTGTGAAGGCTTATTGTAATAAGGCACGATGACCATAGCTGCATCTGCACCTAGCTCCTGAGCCTTTTTAGTTAAATAAAGAGTTTCTTCATGATTCGCCGACCCTGTACCCGGTACGAAAGGAACCCTTTTGTTGACCGCCTTTGCTGCGATTTCCATCACCTGAACGCGTTCCTCTACTGTCAAAGAACTCGGTTCGCCGGTCGTTCCTGTCACAGAAATACCATGGCTTCCGCTCTCAATATGCCAATGAATCAGTTTTTCAAGGGTTTGAAAATCAATCGAACCATCTTCATGGAACGGAGTGATAATCGGGGCAATGGATCCTCTTAATCTCTTTTTTACTTCCTCATATCCAGTCACATGCATTCTCTCCTTTTTGTAAAACTATCATCCGATCTAATTTGTTTTCAGATTTAATTGAAAACGCTTACAAAATTAATCTAACATGTGCTACCATATATGGAAAATACATAAAAAATAGAGTATCGATACAAAAAACGTATGGATAGGGTGAGTGGTTTGGATCTAAAACAGCTCCGATATTTTTGTACTATCGCAGAAGAAGGCCAAGTGACGCGTGCTGCAAAAAAACTGCACATGGCCCAGCCTCCGCTAAGCTACCAGCTTAAGTCGCTCGAGGAAGAACTCGGTGTTTTACTGATGGAAAGGAACGGCAAAAAAATGGAACTGACCGAAGCCGGAACCATTCTTTACGAACGGGCGAACTCGCTTCTGCTCCAAATGGAAGCCGCTGTATCCGAGGTGAAAGAGGCAGGTGAAGGCTTATCCGGACTGCTCTCTATCGGCTGTGTAAAAACTTGCTTCTCCTATATCCCAGAGCGGATTCGCTTTTTTCGTGAACAGTATCCGAACGTCTCGTTTCGGCTGCATGAAGGAGATTCCTACCGGCTAGCGGAGGATGTGCGAAACCGAAGCATTGAACTGGCTATCGTCCGCTTGCCTCTAGACTTAAACGATTTTGACTGCCTCCCTCTTTCCAAAGACCCTTTCGCCGCTGTCGTACCCGAACATTCGAAAATGAACAGCACCATTGATATGGCAGATCTGGCCGAGCTGCCGCTTATGCTGCTTCACCGGGTCAGCGGAATCGGGCTATTTGAGTTAGTAGTGAACGAATTTCAAAAGCTAGGTTTAGAGCCCAAAATTGTTTGCCAATGCCCTGATGCAGCGATGCTGATGTCACTTGTCAGGGAAGGCGTCGGGGTTGCTATCCTGCCCGAGTCCACACTCCAATCCTTTCCAAATAGCGGACTGAAGGCTGTCCCTATTAAAAATAGTGAACTTCTATCAGACTGTGCGCTGATTTGGCTGAAGGACCGGTACTTATCGAAGAAAGCGGTGCGGTTTCGGGAGACTTTTTTGGGGGAGGGGAACTACTGAGCGGGGTGCTTAGACTGAGCGGGATGGTGGCGCCTGTCCCCACATGCTTCACCGCAAAAGGGGACAGAGACTGCAGGCTGTGAACCCTTGTGGCTCAAAGGCTTCCGGCAATGGTGCCGGAGCTTTAGTTCGGTAAAATTTTCGGGGACTGGCACGGTGCCAGTCCCGTCCTCCTTCACCGCATAAGGGGACAGAGACTATGGCGTGTAAAGCCTTACGTCCCAAAGGTTCACAGCTACGGTGCCGAAGCTTTAGCACGGTAAAATCTTAGGGGACTGGCACCCCCATAGAAAAAACACACCCAAAATCAGGTGTGTTTTACATTCCTCTCATACGCATCAAACAATTCCTTCACTGAAACCCCGTTAATCCGCATCCCTGACAAATCACTTTGCTGAATCTCCACGTCTTGCAGATTGCACTCCACAAAGCGGCTGCCATTCAGGTCGCACCGTTCAAATGTGACAGACAGCCGATTCTCACCAAGGCTTGTATCCTTAAACTGAACCCCGCCCATCGTCACGTGATCGATTCGGCTGCCGGATAAATTCAAATCAGCCAGCAGACTGTTTCTGAAATTAATATTTTGAAACTTGGACTGGCTCAAATTGCAATTGCTGAAATGGCTGTTCATCACATTGCTGTTGCTGATGGAGCTTCCGGCTAAATTCACCTTAAAGAAGTCACTTTCGTCCATCCCGCAGCTTTCATAATAAGTGCCCGAAAAATCCCGATTCTGTACTTTTTCCGTTTCATCATTCGTATTTATACGCTTCTCATAGCAAAACTCATCTTCGGATTCATACACTCTTTTAAAACCTGCTTTTTCATAAAAATAATGATTATTGAGCTGCCTGCTGGATGTCTCCAGTTCCCATGATGTGACCTGCGGAAACTCCTCTTCGACAAATTTAAGTGCGATTGATCCGATTCCCCTCCCCTGCAAGAAAGGGCTAACAAAAATACGATCAATTCTAGCGTGCAAATTGCCTGTAAGTGTCATAATCACTCCGCCTGCTATCTTTTCATCTTCGAGAATTTTGTAATAGACTAACTCCCGAATACTGTACTCCGTCATATGAATGGACTGATATCCTGGCGGCTGGATATTGTAATCTATGATATTATCCTCCTCTTTCAGCCATTTTATTGCTTCTGCATCAAAGGTTTCCTGCATGATGCTTGTCAGAGTTTCAGCGTCCGATAAGGAAGCTCTTTTTATCGTTATGTTGGACATATTTCTATTAATCTCCCTATTATGTATTATGACTCATTCCATCTTCCCATGATGATCGTGCTGTAGAATTTCCCGTCTGATAAAAGCTTATCCTTTTTTAAAGTTCCTTCTGTTTCAAATCCCAGTCTGCTATAAATTTTTAACGCCCTATCATTCGTTTCTGTTACCTTTAGATTCATTTTCTTTATACCATAGGAGTCTGCCCAGGATATCGATTCTTTTAATAGATTTTCTCCAATCCCGTAACCCCAAAAATCCTTTAGCACGCCAACTCCAAATTCTACTTTGTGAGAGTATCTTTTCAAGTGATTGCCTTCACACCTCGAAAACCCGACAATCTCCCCTTTTACGACGGCAACTAAAAATAGATTGCTCGGCATTTCAGTATCATTCTTGATCAGCTGTTCAAAGCCTGCTATATTAATAAGTCCCTCTCCCTTATCCCGGTCTAAATTCTCTGTCTCTCCATCAATACGGACCCTTACTTCCGACAACTTCTTTGCATCTTCAATGATTGCAGACCTAATCGAATATGTAAGACCCTTAACCTCAAAATCTTGATTTTTTATTTTCATGGGATTCTCCTTTATTAACAGGTTAACCTCTGCTTTTACATATTAAGGTAAGTTCCAGGTATTGGGCAATAAATTTTAAATTGGATCCTGCCTAAGGAACACTATTGCAAAAGAAAAGATGGACGCTCACAATAGGAATAAGGAGATTTTCAAAACTCCTCCAATTCATCCAACACACCTTCATTTCTAAGGAGATCCAATGGAAAAAGAAAAAACAATCAGTTCAAAATACATCCAGCAGCACCTGGCAAATGAACGGACTTATCTGGCATGGGTCCGGACGGCAATCGCGATTGTCGGAATCGGTTTTTTAATAACAAATCTCCACTTCAACTTTATGGAAAAAGCAAATCCTGAAGCAAACATGCTAACCGTGGCCATTGGGCTTTTTTCCATTATTTGCGGATTTTTCCTAATACTTTTTTCTACTGTTGATTATAGAAGGAAAACAAAGCAAATCGATGAGCAGACTTTTCGTCCTTCCAAACATATTGTGACTCTGGTTTCTGCCTTGCTTGCCGTCATTGTTTTGATGTTCTCTTTTTATTTCTTTCTGATTCTTTAGTCCGAAAAATGGGGGATGCCGTTTATTTCCCCCTCTCTTTCAGTCCTTTTTCCACAAAAAAAGAATGCCTCCGAAGAAGCATCCTTCATTATTCTTAATTCACCTGTCCTCCCGCACTCGTATAGCGCGCATTAAATTCCTGAACAAATTGATTGGCAATGGCGGCATCATGAATGAACAGCATATTTTCGTCGTTTTCACTGTTCCCGTTTGTACTCCAGTTTGTCGATCCTGCCACAACCGTCGGATCGCTTGAGGTGTCCGCATCAATGATCATTGTTTTTGCATGAAGCTTTCTGGATTCCGCATCCTGATAAACAGGTGCTGGATTTTTCCAGCGGATATTTGGATTATCTGTACTGGACTGAGATGCGGTG
This sequence comes from Metabacillus flavus, assembly GCF_018283675.1. Lineage (NCBI taxonomy): Bacteria > Bacillati > Bacillota > Bacilli > Caryophanales > Bacillaceae > Metabacillus > Metabacillus flavus. Next base: position 1,287,784 of record NZ_JAGVRK010000001.1, on the reverse strand, counting down.
ACACCGCGCATTTCAACACTTGCTGACCACCATTGGTTCCAATAGCTTGAATCGAATACTCCTTTTACATCAAACCCTGTCAGTGTTCCTGTCTGATCTTCATAGGAACCTTCCCATTTGTTCTTCAGTTCATTGACAAGTGCTTGATCACTCCATGCGAAAATGGTGAAATACGCACTGTAGTCGGCTTCATTTTTGACTAGGTTCACCAGTTTTCCGAGTGCATCATCCCCGCCTGAAAAATAAACTTCTACTTTTTTTCCGCCAATGTTTAATACGTGTGGTGTATTATCCGTTTTTCTAGAGTTAAAGTTGGCAGCTGACGGAGCCGGCTGAGCAGTGCCGCTTCCCCACATTTCATTGAATTCAGTCTGATAAACCCCAGCTAATTCAGGAGAATGAAACTCTACTGAATGATTCTGATTTCCGTCCAAAATCCCTTGACTCATATTTGCTTCATCCCCGTAAAGTCCAGTCACTGTAAAGTTCCAGCTTCCTGTAAACACCCATGTGTTATCTACAATCGCAAACTTATTGTGCATTTGGTTATTAGGGGAATAATAGCTGTTTGAAGCTTTTTCTTCCCCGTTTACAAATAAATGCCCAGACTGTAAAGCACTTCCCACTTCAACGGTTTTTACCGGAATATCAGATAAATCGGAAGGAAGTCCATTTGCTGATCTATTTGCTGCATCTTCCACAGCAAACATCGGAGAATCAGAGAAAATATGCACATCATCCCCCGTACCAATCTTCCCATCTGCTCCTCTGGCTAATCTCTCCAGATATAGACGCATCGTCTCATAGCGCTCAACATAATCCGGGTCTGCTGAATCTTTTGCATCTGCAAGAACGCGTACTTGAACACCCTGAGCGGCTTTCTGCATCAGCGTATCGACTACACGGGGCAGATTAATTTCATACGTCGCAAAATCGATCGACGTTTTCGCACTGTTCAGCCGTTTGATTAAACGGTTTTCAAGGTTTACATTATAGTTTGCTTCATTTCCTGCTGAAGCAAATTGCGGTTGCGCGCTTTTATTAAAATAAACATTAATGGCATTTAAATCTTCACTCACGTGATTCAAATGTTCTTCTGTTTTCACTGATTTTGAATTCACAGCCTTGGGTGTTCCGAATCCCCCGCTGTAAGAATAGGTGGAACTGCTCCAGTTTAAAGCACTGTTCCCGTCAACAGCAGGATCATTTCTTTCCATCGTTGCTTTCGCCGTATTATCTCCGGCATACCAGCTGCCAGTGTTATCAACCAGATTGCCCGCAGTATCATATAGTTCAAGTGTTTCATTCGTATTTTCAAGGGTACCGCTGTAAATTATGTCCGCTGTGATGTTTGGAACGGTAGTGTCATCCGTTCTCTCAGCAAGAAAATACCCTTTAGCCGGAATGGTGCCAGTTAAAGAAATCGCTACAGATCCATCTGCCGTTTTTAATGTCCATTCGTTTAGGCTGATGTCTGCTGTGGTGGGATTATAAAGCTCGATCCACTCATCATTATAAGATGTTGTTGTACCCATCCAAGCCACTTCATTGATCACAATGTCTCTTACAGCGGCTGCTGAAGCTGATGGAATAGAACTTTGCGTAACACTGGTACCTGTAAGTATCGCTAAAGATATGAGGACGGATTGCAAAACTTTCACTTTTTTCCCTGCTTTCCTTTAATTTGGACACGTTAGTCCCTTAACAATTAAAGCATGGGATAGGCAATGGTTGAACGGGCCGATTGTTCCATCCTTTATTAGGATTTCGTAAAGAAAAACAGATCAATTTGGACAGAGTTTGTAAACAAGCTGTAAACCAGGAGATTTGCAATCATACGATTCTCCTCTTTGTTCATCAGGAATTCCCTCTTTTTAACAGCTATTCTATGCTATTCTTAAGCCAAAGAGGAAATCATCATCCGTTTATTGAAATGTCTGCTAAAAGGGAGGAATTATTAATGACTCAAGTATTAATCGCCGGTGCCGGTCCAACCGGGCTAGTCCTTGCTCTCCGTTTGGCCAGGCATGGAATCTCTTTCCGTATCATTGATCAAAACAAAGGCCCTGGAGAATCATCCCGCGCTCTCGTCGTTCACGCCAGAACACTTGAATTTTACCGGCAGCTCGGCTTTGCGGATGAACTTGTCGAACTCGGAATCAAAATGAAATCCATCCACCTCCTTGAAAACGGCCAGGAAAAGGCTGAGCTTGAGCTGGCTGATTTAGGGGCTGGACTAAGTCCTTTTCCCTTTATCTTGAGTCTTGCTCAGGATGTTCACGAACAATTTTTAGTCAAAAAACTGGAACAGCAGGGTTTTGAAGTGGAATGGGAGACTGAGCTCATTTCATTTACCGATGATGGAGAAAACGTTCAGGCAGTGATAAGAAAACATGGCAAAGAGGAATCCGCTCGTTTTGACTACATTTGCGGCTGCGACGGAGCCCATAGTACGGTCCGGAAAGCACTGAACTTCGACTTTCCCGGCGGGACGTACGAAGAGTTGTTTTATGTAGCGGATGTAAAAGCAGCAGATGACGGGGTTCAAAAAGACGGATTTTATATGTTCATCGACAAAGGCGGATTTTGTGCGTTTATCCCGGTCCGGACAACCGGAATGAGGAGAGTCGTTGGAATTGTACCGAAAGAAATGAGAATTTCACAGGATCTTTCGTTTGAAAACTTACGGCCAATCGTCGAAAAACAAGTTGGTTTATCTATTCTCGATGTGAACTGGTTCTCCACCTATCGGGTACATCATCGCGTCAGTGAGCACTTCCGTAAAGGCAGAGCATTTATCGCAGGAGATGCCGGCCATATCCACAGTCCCGCCGGCGGTCAAGGGATGAACACCGGAATCGGCGACGCCGTCAACCTTTCCTGGAAGCTCGCCGCCGTCCTGAAAGGAAAAGCAGACCCGGATATTCTGGACACGTACGAAACCGAACGCATCGCTTTCGCACGGCTGCTCGTCTCCACAACCGACAGGGCCTTCCAGCCGCTTGTCGGCAGAGGCATTCAAAGCAAGCTAATCCGGAAGGTCCTCTTCCCTATCGTCATTCCAGCTCTGCTTAAGTTATCGAATGCACGTAAAAGAGCGTTTAACCTGCTCTCTCAAACCCGGATTCATTACAGAGGCAGCAAAATCAGCGATGGGAAAGCCGGATACATTCATGGCGGGGACCGATTGCCTTGGGTGAAGACAAATAGTGGGGATAACTATGAGCCGCTGAAGTCCATGGAGTGGCAGATTCATGTGTATGGGGAGGCCAGCCAGGATCTGCAGGAATTTGCCGTTGCGAAAGATGTTGAACTGGTTGAGTTTGAGTGGAATTCCGAGATAGCAAAGGCTGGATTTGAACAGGATGCGGTTTATTGGGTAAGGCCGGATGGGCATGTGGGGTTTGCTTTTGGGAAGGGGCGGGATCAAGAGGTACGGGATTTTATTTTGAAGTAAATTTTGATTAGAACAACACCTTATAGACAACAAGTAAGACCCCCCTTTGAGCTGTGGCGGCGATTAGGGTGGTCTTTCCTATTCTGATTGAAGCCTTCCACCTTGCAGGGAGACAATTATTAAATCGGAACCTTGGTATTGGAGCACCGGGGTACTTTCATATTTTAGTTTTTATTTCTTTTACTGTACCAACTTAAAACTAAGACAGATGTTACCACAATGATGAATGCGTTCGCCTGGATAGAGAAAAAAATGGATGGCTTGTTGAATTTCTAAGCTTAAGCTAAGAGAACTTGATTGGCAGATTTTTTGTATGTCTATAACAATTATAGCAACTATCCAAAAGGTAACAACCTATTCTGTTTACTTAAATATAAAGAAGGAGGACTGAACTGTACCCGCTATTATTTAAAACCCCTCTTTAATATTTGTATTTCATCTTCTTTTTCCTTTAACATAATATACCTTTCCATTTCTTCTTTTACTTGAACAGGTATTTTTTCGAAGACAAGCTTGTTTTGTGTTGCCAATCCGATAGGAATCAATTTGTTAAAATCGATATCATTTTCTTTCTTTAATTCCTTCTTTAATTTTGGCAAGTGACGAATTGGACAACTAAGATGCTCTTCCTTGAGATTCCCTTCGTGGATCTTAGAATAACCCATTAAGATTTGTTCTAATTTAAACAAGGGTTTAATTTTTACATTAAAGCTTGAATTATCAATAAAGCTTCCACAGACTACAGCTTTTTCTTTAATTTGCATTTCTTTAGGGAAAGTTTTTAGATCATGCTCTGATAAATACTCAACATAATGGTTTCGAATGTACTCATCGTTGGTTATAACAAAAAGCTCATTTTCTTCCATAAGTTGATTTAAATCATACAAATCTTTAAAAAGTACATTTTCAAAAGAGTAATCAAAATATTTATACTGTTTTCCTACCGGTTTTACTTTGTTTAAATAAGGTAGAATCGTATGAATATTATCTTCTGTAACATACGGAAAACCAACATCTCTATTTCCTCGATATTTTAATATAGGTTGATTATATGCCATTTCTAATTCAGATAGTTTTATACATTCACTTAAACCTTCCCAACTTTTATATATAGCACTCGTTTCAAATTTATCTATTAAATCTTGAGATATCAGTTCAGCTGCTACGGACTTCTGCACGTATTTAAAATCCTCTTTTGTTAAAAATACTAACCCTCTCGTACGACAATAGGATTCAATAGAATAAACAGGTAAAGCATCTCTATTAAAGGGCGGTTTGGTTTCACCGATATAATCCAATTCCTTTTCTATTTCAAGAGGAATACGAAAAGGATTTCCTTTCGTAAACATCCATTCCGAAAGACTATCATATTTTATTAAATTATCTTTCCTTTTTGATTTTGGCATATTCCTTTTCGGATTTATTACTTCAACCTCAGATGATTCCGCATCTTCTTCCAATTCATTAAAAAGGTTAAAAACTGCTTCTTCTCCACCCTTGTTTATATCATATTCAACGCCATCTACCACTAAACTCATTTTCATTTCTTTTATCATTAATTTCGTGGAGGAATGATTCACCCACTTTTCTAAAAAAGATGACAATAGCATTAAAAATTCCTCTTTTGTCATTTCTCTTAAAAAATTTAATTGCATAATGAACTCATCCTCTCTAATTAACATATTAGGAAGGATACAGGATAAAAGGCTATTTAGAAACAGGTTAATATTGGGACTATGGAGCAATAGGTAGCCGCTTCTACTCTAGTTAAATAAAACCGAACTAGAAAAAAAAGGACAAATGAGCAAACTAGGAAAAATATGCAGGCTATCCGTTCAAATAATACATCATTGGAAACTTAGGCAGGAAAGGCATTGCGGAAATGTCATGGCATTTGGGACACCCAGTATTTCTAATAGCTCTGTTTTTAGCTTACTTTTCCAGATATGTGAACACTTCTTGCAGCATCAAACTATCATTTTGTCTCATCCAGAACTTACATTGTAAGGAGTATTTTTTTATTTTCAGTTGAATGCCAATCTTCAATTAAATTAGGACAATCCTCTGCTATGTTCCTCTTGTATTTTTCATTATTTATTCTCCGTGTTTTGTTCTTCTGAATGATTTACATTAGAAAAAAACAATAACTTTTATAATGCCTAAATAAATACATCTAGACAATCAACGGAAGGTAAAGAGAAACCACTTTTGAAAGCAATTTGGATTCGTGTTTAATATCTAACTCTTGAAAAACTTTATGATAAGGTCTGATCCATTCCTCTTTTGAAGTTTGGATATGAGTTTTATCTTTTATAAAATTAATAAATAATAGTCATGTTGGGATTTCTATTATTCCATTAAGAATTTATAAATATATCTGTTTGCAAGTTGATAGTATTTATTGATCCATGGGTCAATTGAGGAACTAAGCCAAATTCTACTTATATCATCTTTATCGCTTCTTTAATTTTCGTTATGCTCGTAAGCGATGTTGCTTGAATCTTTGAATGAGTCTCTCTTGTATGTGCTTTGGCCTCAAGAAGAATTAATCCTTTCTCTTGGCTTGCTCCATTTGGTATTAATGGAAGCATTGAATTATCATTCATCTTTAATGTTTTTTTACTTAGCTCTCTGTGGAAACTACCTTTCATAGTTCCTTATTTAAGGATGCATTTCTTAACTGATCGATTGCGTAATTATTTCATAATTGGAAAGACTTCTTAATTGATCTTTAAGGAGAGGAATCTTATCCTCAGGGAATTGAATTTCACAAAAGTAATATTTATAGCACCTTTAGTTAGATTTATTAATTTATTAAGAAATTTTTCAAAACAATCGGGACATGAGGTTTAGGTATTTTATGTATGGTGACTTGAAAGGGGATTGAACCCCCGCCCTCCACCCTGTTAAGGCAGCGCTCTTCCACCTGAAATAAAAAGGCTCAAGTTACCAAATAAAAATAGAGCTGCTTCAAAAGCAACTCCATTCCCATATGATCTGGGAGGGATTCGAACCCTCTTCTTTTATCTGCTTTTGCCTCGCCCTCTTTAATCAAAAATGTGCAATTAAATAAGATTTTGCCTCTAAGCCATAAACAAAAAAAGTTGCTCCTAAAAGCAACTCTTCCTAGAATGATTCCTACTGGGTTCGAACCAGCGACCTCTACCCTGTCAAGGTAGCGCTCTCCCAGCTGAGCTAAGGAATCGTAATATGTAGTTGCAGCATCTCTCAGCTGACTTTCTCTATTATATTTCCCCGCCCCTGCCCTGTCAATAACTTATCCAAATAAATCGTCTTCTCTAAGCCCTTTTGCTACAATGAGTCTATCAATGACGAGGAGGAACTTCAGATGACGGTTAAGATACAGGTTTTTTCGGATTTTGTATGCCCTTTCTGTTTTATTGGAGAGGAGCCGCTTCGGCAAGCGGTGGAAGGGAAGGATGTAGAGGTAGAGTTTATGCCTTTTGAGCTTCGTCCTTATCCGATGGAGGGGATGTCTCCGAATAGCGATTATATTCAGCAGGCATATAAGCAGTCGGTTCAGCCGCTGGCACAGCGGTTTGGTGTGGAGATGGAGCTTCCGATGGATTTGGATCCGGTTCCGCATACGCATCTTGCGCATCAGGGCTATCAGTTTGCGAAGGAGCATGGCGAGGGTCAGGCATATGTGGATGCGGTGTTTAAGGCTTATTGGCAGGAGGGCCAGAATATCGGGGATGTGAATGTTCTGACCGGAATTGTCCGCGAGCTTGGCTTAAATGAAGCAGCTTTTCAGGATGCGATTACTGGCGGCACGTATGTGCAGGATCATAAAGAAGCACTGAATCTGGCAAGAACAAAGGAAATTCAAGCGGTTCCGACCTTTATTATTGGGACCCAAAAGCTCCAGGGCCTCCATTCAAAAGAATCGATTGAACAAGTAATTGAGGATGAGGCGAACGGCGGTATGATTGAGGGAGCCTCTTGCGGACCCGAGGGCTGCTGAACTATTAAATTAGGAGTGAATGGGAATGGCTAAAACAGAAGCTTTTACCGACGCTATATATGATGCCATTGATGAGGTGGCTGGTGTACAGGACGGCAAGCAATGGATTGTGACACGGTCAGGGAAGCTGGGGATTAAAAGCCATCTCGCGGAAATCGAGAACGAGTTTGATGCGAGTTTTCAGGAATTCGAAGTATGGCTGACAGAGCTTCTCTCAGAAAAAAAACCTCCTGCTTCATTAGAAGCGATAACCTTTTCGCTCTATGAGACGGCTGACACAATCAGTTTGTATGTGGCAGGGTCAGAGGAATGGGATGAGGAAGGTGACTGGGCATTGGCAAAGGATTATGCACCACTGTCAGTCGAACCTTATTTTCCTGTCTACAAGCCAATTTATCAGCTATTAGAGGAGCATCTCCCGGCTGGCTTATTTTTAGGTGCGGCGACGATGATCATTTTCGTTAAAGAGTTCGTATCGAAGCATGCGGAGCTTTTCCCGGATGGTGTCATCCTTGGAGCAGGGTTTGATGGCGGAGATGTGTATGACTTTTTAGAATTGAATTAGAAAAAAGACGGACTTCTTGATATGGAAGTCCGTTTTTATTTTACCTGTGTGGCAATCCACCATGTATTGCCGCAGGGATCCAATATTCCTGCCCGCTTATCGGGTTCATCCCCATGGATTTCCGGTTCCTGTACAGATTCATAGCCTGCTTCAACAGCAAGATTGTAGGTTGCATGAACGTCCGGAACGTATACGTGAAGATGATTTTGAGCCCCTGACCAATTTTCTGTAGCTTCCCCCAACATAACAACTGAATCGTCAATTTTCAATTCAACATGCATTATTGAGCCATCTTGTCTATTTTTGCGGCGGTGGGCTGTTCCATTCAATACTTTTTCGGCAAACTCAATCACTGCTTGTGCATTTGAAACAATGAGATACGGAGAGACGCTGGAATATCCTTCAGGTTTCCAATCTTCCTTCATTTTCTTCCTCCTCAAGAACATATGGATTCCGTTAATTACTTCTATTCCCCTAATAGGCTTTCCTTCTGCTATTCTTTTTTCCCTGCAAAGTTAAAGATGGACTGCCAGTTTTTTCATTTTCCCATTGCTTCCTACCTTCCAATGGTATAAAGTGGTTAAAATATCCTTTAAAGGGGGCAATGAGATGAATAAAAAAACAGCCCTTCTATTAACCTCAACCGGCATCTCCAATCTCGGAGACTGGATCTATTTCATCCCCCTGAACATGATGGTTTACAACATGACTGGTTCCGCAGCTGCTGTCGCCGGACTATATATAATACGTCCTCTTGCAGGTATCCTGACTTCGTTTTGGGCAGGCAGCTTAATAGACCGGTATTCTCAGAGAAATCTAATGATTGGACTGGATTTCATGAGAGCGGTGCTTGAGCTGCTTATTTTAGCCGCACCTACCCTTCCCACTATTTATGTGCTAGTCTTTCTCATTTGCATGGCAGATGCGGTTTATGATCCTGCTGCAACAGCATACTCTGCCAGGCTGATTCCTTCTAAAGACCGGCAAGTTTTTAATTCATATAAGAGCCTCGCATGGTCCGGTTCATTTATACTCGGCCCGGCTCTTGCCGGACTGCTGTTCATGACTGGACAGCCGGAATTTGCCTTTTTAGCTAACTCTTTTACTTTTATGATTTCTGCGCTTCTTCTTTTCCTATTGCCTCATCTCGGAACGGCTGGGCATTCTCCTAAAAAAAGAGTTTCTTTTTCCGTCTTGGCAGATGACTGGCGGATGGTCATAGGTTATATGAAATCAGCACGCTACGTCATGAGTGTGTATCTCCTCTTTAACGGACTCATGATGATGGCGGCCGCTCTCGATTCGCAGGAAGTGGTGTTTTCCCGGGAAATCCTGATGCTTTCTGACAGCGCTTATGGTCTGCTTGTCAGTATTTCCGGCATAGGATTACTAATGGGATCTTTTATTAATCGGTTTGCCGTAAGAAAACTGTCCCCATCTGTACTGATCGCCTGCGGAGGATTGATGATTGCAGGAGGGTACCTTATTTACTCCCTCTCCTCCTCATTTTTATGGGCGGCCATCGGTTTTTTCATTCTTGCCTTCTTTATGGCGTTTGCGAACACAGGTATTTGGACGTTTTATCAGGATCACGTTCCGTCAGACATCATGGGACGGGTGGGAAGTGCGCTTGGCATGGTGATCTCGCTCATTCAAGTGGTTTTTGTATTTGGAATTGGACTAGCCGGGGATTGGTTTTCTTTGAGAATCGTGATTATTTCGGGGTCAGGTTTTATGGTGTTTCTCTCCCTGCTGCTATTCACAGCGGCTATGAGGCCCTCTTCCGCGTTTAAGGACAAAATGGACACGGCAGGGGAAGCAGCCAATTAATAGTGAGGTGTGGAACTGACATTTCTAATCACGATTATTTTGATTGTATTCTTATATGATTTCACCAAGTTAAGAGACCAAAACAAAAAAATCATAGAGCAAAATAACAAAATCATCTACGTGCTGGAGGAAATAAATAAGAAGGAAACCATTTAAAAACCGCGGATAACCTGTTCCGCGGTTTTTCCTCTTTAACAAGCATATATCATCACAGTATCTACAGGTTTGGAGTGGCTGAAGAGAGGTTCTTGCCCATCACTCAAATAATCGGACTTGAGGGCTTTTCCCAAGCGCTTCTAAATAAAAATGCAGCTGAGCCCTGTGATGGTACATGTGCCCCAGGATTTCAAGGAGCCATTCATATCGTGAGTATGCAGTCCCCCAATAGGAAATTTTCATTTCCTCCAGCTCATCTTCTCTGAAAGAATAATAGGCTGCTTTTAGAGCCTCAAAATTCACTTGGAGCGTTTTGATTACATCCTCAGTACTTCTAAATGGATTAGATTGATAATAGTCCCCCATCTCATCCTTTGAGGCTTCTTCCATAATTAAATAATCAGCGCGATAGAGAAGGGATAGATGATTCAGCAATTCACCCAGGGATCGCTTCTTATCTTGGTATCTCCAGTTTAAATCATCCTCATCTAAAAGCACGGCCATTTCTATAATAGAGCGATTTGCAACTTCAAGCTGGCTAAAGATTGAACTTAATAGAATATTTTGATGCATGGTTCTTCACCTATCGTTCTTTCTGGAATTTATCATAATGATCAAAAATTTGGTGCCTGACCCTTACTGCTTCACCGCATCAGGGGACAGAGGGCTGCTTTCTGAAAACCATGCGCAGAAGCGGTCTGCAGATTTGGTACCGGAGCTTTAGTCCGGTAAAATTTAAGGGGACTGGCACCGTGCCAGTCCCCACATTCTTCACCGCAGCAGGGGACAAAGACTGTTCTCTGCCAGACCTTGCCGCAGTAAGGTTTAAACGATATGGTGCCGGAGCTTTACTTCTTTACCAGAGTGAGGGTCAGCCACCACCAGACACCCCGTTCAGCTAGCACCTCAGCCCCTCACCCACGCCCGCTTCCCTGAACACGCGCGTACTGCAGCGGCTTCGTTTTCGGCAGCAAATCCAGAGCTGATCCAAAGTCCTGAATCAGGTCCTCCGCTTTCTCAAGCCCTACACTGACTCGGAGCAATCCGTCGGTAATTCCTCTTGCATACCGCTCTTCCCTCGGCATTGCCGCATGTGACATCTTAGCAGGATAAGAGAGAATGGTTTCTACGGCGCCGAGGCTCACTGCAAAAACCGGAAGCTGGACGTTTTGGACGAGCTTTCGAACGGCATCCTCATCAGACAGCCTGAAGGAAAGCACGGCACCCGGTCCATCTGCCTGATAACGCTGTACGGAACAGCCGGGATGGAAGGAAAGACCCGGATAATAGACTTCTTCTACAGCCGGATGCCTTGACAAGAATGCGGCCAGCTTATGGGCAGATTCGGTCGATTGCTTCAAACGGACGTGAAGAGTTTTCAGGCCCCTCAGCACAAGCCAGGAATCCTGTGCCCCGAGAATGGCTCCAAAGGAATTTTGGAGTTTGTACAGCTGGTTTCCAAGCTCTTCATCTTTTACAGCAGCGAGCCCTGCCACGACATCACTGTGTCCCGCTAAAAATTTCGTGGCGCTGTGAAGAACAATGTCTACTCCTAGCCCCAGCGGACGCTGCAAAGCAGGTGTTAAAAACGTATTATCCAGAAACGTTAAACAGTTATTGGCTTTCGCAAGCTTTACAATTCCTTGGATATCCGTAATTTTCAGCAGCGGGTTGGATGGCGTTTCTAAATAAATCACTTTTGTATTCGGACGGATTTTCGACGCAACATTGTGAAGGTCGGTCATATCCACAAATGTATATTCGATTCCAAACCTGCTCAAAACCTCCGTCACCATCCGGTACGTTCCGCCGTAAACATCCTCCGTCACCAGGACATGATCTCCTTTTGATAATAAAAGAAAGGCAGTCGAAATCGCGCTCATACCGGATGAAAATGCAAATCCTCTCGTTCCGCCTTCAAGATCGGCAATTGCGTTCTCAAGCACTTCTCTCGTCGGGTTCCCTGATCGGGCATAATCGTATTTTCCGAATTGATCAAAATCAGACTGGTGAAAGGTGGACGATAAGTGTACGGGAACGCTCACCCCTCCCGTTTCTTTATCCGTTTTATGGCTATTGTGCAGCAGCTTTGTCTGGATGGACCAATCAGTATTGCTCAATTTTTTCCTCCTCCTTCACAGCCTGGAATGCCTGATTCAAATCAGCTTTGAGATCTTCTGCGTGCTCGATTCCTACCGAGAAACGCAGAAGCCTATTACAGACACCGTTTGCCGTACGAATTTCTTCTGGTATATCCATATGCGTCTGTGTGGCCGGATACGTCATCAAACTCTCAACTCCGCCAAGACTTTCTGCGAACGTAATCGTCTTCAAATTTTTTAAGAATGGATTTACCCATTCCTCCTTCGCGATCCGGAACGACAGCATGCCTCCTCGGCCCGGATAAAGTACATCGGTTACCTCCGGGGCTTCTTCCAGGAATCCGGCTACTTCAGCTGCATTCTGTTCATGCTGCCTCATCCGAAGCGCGAGCGTTTTTAATCCGCGGATCAAAAGCCATGAATCAAACGGTGCAAGAACCGCACCGATCGCATTATGATGGGAAGCGAGTTCCGCACAAAGCTCCTGCCCTTTTGCTACAACGATCCCAGCAAGGAGATCATTGTGCCCTCCAAGGTATTTTGTTGCACTGTGGATGACGATATCGGCTCCGCTTTTTAGCGGCTGCTGAATGACCGGTGTGTAAAACGTGTTATCTACAATCAGCAGCAGGCCGTGGCGCTTCGCCACTTCTGCTACTGCAGCAACATCCGCTTCCTGCATGAGCGGGTTGGTTGGCGTCTCCAGAAAAATGGCTTTTGTATTCGGCAGGATGCGTGCTTCTGCGCTTTCAAGATCTGTAAAGGTATCGTATTGAAAGGTTAGCCCATATTTGCGCCATTCCTGTTCAAACAGCCGGTACGTTCCTCCATAAATATCGGAAGAAACGATCAAATCATCTCCGGTTTTGAATAGGGCCATAATCGTTTGGATCGCCCCCATCCCAGAGCTGAAAGCAAAGCCCTGGTCTCCTCCTTCTAAATCGGCTAATGCTTTTTCCGCAATGGACCGGGTCGGGTTGCCGGTTCGTATGTAATCAAAACCGGTCGATTCCCCGATTCCCGCATGACGGTAAGCCGTCGTTAAATAAATGGGGGGATTTACCGCGCCAGTTGTCTGTTCACTGCGGTTGCCGATTTGGGCTAGGATCGTTTCAGTATGTTTTGTCATTTTACACCCTCGTTTCTGCAGAATAAGAATACAAAAAAGCCTTCCTCTTAAAAATAAGAAGAAGGCTTGTCGCTTAACAGTTCTTCTTCTCATCTCCCAAGCTCGCTTGCTGGATTTAGCACCTTGGCACGCCTAGAGCGTTCTGCCGGTTGCTGAGGTTTCGCAGGGCCAGTCCCTCCACCTCTCTGGATAAGAATAAATCGTCCGAAATATTATGAATTTTTTATAACTTTAACGCAATTCTATGAATTTTACAAGCGATTCATGTAAACTTTCCTGATTTCTCCGGAAAAGCATTTTTTCTTAAATCATGATAAAATAGGTGGAAGCGAATACAAAAACCAAAAGCGGAGGCGCCTTGCTCAGCCCCGACAAGCATAAGACAATCAGCCGGAGAAAGGCGTTTTTTCCTTTCGTAGGTTGAGTGGCTTATGACCTCGAGGGGCTAGGCGCCGGAGCTAGACGCAAAAACAAAGTAGAAACAACTTATCCATCACATTCCAAAAGCGGAGGCTCCTCAAGGAAGGATGTTCTGCTAAGTGCGCGGCGTCCTGCCGCAACGCAGAACTGACCTGCCTCCTGCAGGCCCCCGACAAGCATAAGACAATCAGCCGGAGAAAGGTGTTTTTTCCTTTCGGAGGTTGAGTGGCTTATGACCTCGAGGGGCTAGGCGCCGGAGCTAGACGCAAAAACTAAGTACAAACCTTACTTAACTCACCTGGAGGACTTACCTGTGGAGAAGCAAACTGGAATTGTCAAAGAATCTTCCTTTTTTTCAGAAGCATTGAACGAAGAACTGACTGTTCTTACATACCTGCCTAAAAGCTATTCACCGCTGTATAAGTACAGTTTGCTGATTGCGCAGGATGGACAGGATTATTTCAGGCTTGGGCGCATTGCCCGCCAGTATGAATCACTGCTTGAAAACGGCGAAACTGAAAATGTCATCATTGTCGGCATCCCATATAAGAACGTACAGGACCGCCGCGCAAAATATCATCCGGATGGCGAAAAATTTTCTGCTTATAAACGGTTTCTTGCTCATGAACTAGTCCCGTTTCTTGACCGGGAGTTCCCTACATATCAAGTCGGACAGGGCCGCGCACTCATTGGGGATTCACTTGCTGCCACAGTCGGATTTATGACAGCACTCGACTATCCGAGTATTTTTGGTAAAATCATTATGCAGTCTCCTTATGCAGACGAGAAGGTTCTGAATGCTGTGGAGCAATATGATGCAGATCCGAGTTTGACCATCTATCATCAGGTGGGCGAGAAGGAAACAGAAGTCAAAACCACAGCTGGAGAAGTGCAGAATTTCATCGAACCGAATCGCAAATTGCAAAAAGCGATCGAAAAAAAAGGATTTCCTTACACATATGAAGAATTTGATGGGGACCACACATGGACACATTGGCAGCCTCTGCTTCCTAAGGCGCTTAAAGCCATGTTTTAATTAAATACTACCTACTACTGGAGGGAACCTGTATGAAATATGGAATTGTCCTATTTCCGGCAAAAAAACTTCAAGATCTGGCGAATTCCTACCGAAAACGCTATGACCCTCATTACGCGCTCATTCCGCCGCACTTGACTCTGAAGACGCCATTTGAAGCGTCAGATGAAGAAGTTAAGGCGATTTCCAAAGAACTCAGATCTGTTGCAAACAAGCTGAGCCCGATTAAGCTTGAGGTGCAGAAAATTAGTTCTTTCTCTCCTGTCAACAACGTGATTTATCTAAAAGTGGAGCCTAATGATGAACTGATGGAGCTTCATACCGAGCTTCATTCAGGTTCCCTTGATTCCAAGCCTGAATATTCCTTTGTTCCGCACATCACAATTGGCCAGAAGCTGTCCGATGCGGAGATGGCGGATGTTCTTGGACAGCTGAAGATGCAGGATAACCATCACATCGAGCTGGTTGACCGCTTCCACCTGCTCTATCAGCTTGATAACGGAGCTTGGACTGTTTATGAAACGTTCATCCTTGAAAAAGGAGAACTCTAATGCTCGCAAAAGTTGTACAGACGGAAAAAGAAATGCAGGATGCCTTCTCAATCCGGATGAAGGTGTTCGTTGAAGAACAAAAAGTCCCGGCAGAGGAAGAGGTAGATGACAACGAGGAAATGTCCGTGCACGTCGTTCTTTACGATGAAAGCAAGCCTGTTGGCACCGGCCGTATCCGTGAAGTGGATGGCTACGGAAAGCTCGAGCGAATCTGCATTCTCCCCTCTCACCGCGGAAAAGGCGCAGGCAGCCTGATTATGAAAGAACTTGAGATTGTAGCTGCTCCAAACATTGAGAATTTTAAGCTGAATGCACAGACCCAAGCGATTCCCTTTTATGAAAAGCTTGGCTATGAAGTGCGTTCGGGCGTATTTATGGATGCGGGTATACCTCATGTAACGATGATCAAAAGCCGTATTTGACAGACAGCGAAAATGCTGTCTGTTTTTTTGAGTGAAAACCTTTTTATGTGTGCAATCTATAAAGGGTGATCGCAATGGACATGTATAGAATATCAACAGAATTGGTTGTTGGATTTTTCGGATTGTTTCTCATGTCAAGACTGCTTGGCAAAACTCAAATAACGCAAATCACGACCTTTGACTTTATCTCGGCTCTTGTTCTTGGAGAGCTTGTAGGGAACGCTGTGTATGATGATGAAATCGGATTAATGGATATTCTTTTCGCTATTGCCATATGGGGAGTGCTTATATATTTTATTGAGTGGCTGACTCAGAAATCCAACAAAGCGAGGATTATGATGGAGGGCAGTCCCACAATTATCATCCGCAACGGGAGAATTTTGAGGGAGCAGCTAAAAAAAGAAAAGCTTGATCTTAATCAGCTTCAGCATCTGATCCGATCCAAAGGAACATTTTCCATGAGGGAAATTGAATTTGCGATTCTAGAAACCGATGGCAGTGTGAGCATCTTAAAAAAGCCCCAATTTGACATGCCGGTCCGAACCGATTTTTCGATGATGGGCTCCATGCCTGTGCTTCCATACAGCCTGGTGCTGGACGGAGCTGTGCAGAGAGACAACCTTAAAGAAGCAGGGCTTAAAGAAGAATGGCTCGTAAACGAGCTTTCTAACCAGGGCATCCACTCCTATCAGCATGTGCTATATGCCGAATGGCGCAAGGGAGAAGGTCTTTATATCCAAAAAAAATAAGACCATGTTTATGGTCTGTTGACGGGCCGCTCTTGGGCGTTCAGAACGGCCTCCCCCCTTTTAAGGTGATTATGCAATTCGGGTACCATTTACAACGGGAACGTCTGTGTTAAGCAGGACAACATCCCCTTCGCCTGAAACACCGCCAAGTACAAGCACTTCAGAACGGTAGCCGGCAATTTTGCGCGGCGGAAAGTTCACAACAGCTGCGATTTGCCTTCCGATTAGAAGGCTTGGTGAATACCGTTTTGTAATTTGAGCACTTGATTGCTTTACTCCGATTTCCGCTCCAAAGTCAATTTTCATCTTAATAGCCGGAACCCTAGCTTCTGTGAAATCCTCAGCAGCTATAATCGTACCAATACGGATATCCAATTTCAAAAAATCCTCAATTGATGCCATTCCTTTCATCGAACATTCTGACTTCTTCACTTATATCCTCGCGTCAAATGACAAACCTTTTCCCGGTTCCGAAGGCAAAGCTTGAGTGGAAGTCCGTTTTACCCGTTCCAATATTCTTGAAAACCGGCTTTCTTCGTACTTGCGTTCTTCCTCCATTTTATCGCGCTGAAGATGGATTTTTGAGACGCGGTCAAGCGATGCATAGTCATCCTTTACCTGAACGGATCGATTGGCATATTGTATGTACTGATCGTTTTGAATAGGTGCTACCCAGCTCATCTTCCCACTCCCCTTTTATAAAATATACCCCATTTTTCAGATCAAAAACGCCATAATCACCTTTTTCTTTCTCTGTGAGTCTGTTAAGATGGTTCTTGTCTATTTTACATATAGTTTACGCGCCCAAAAGAGATTTTATGGGAGGAAACCTGATGTTTTTCGCAAAATATTCTGATAGATTAATAGAACTTCCTACTTATCCCAGAGAAGATTATCAAAAGGTATATGACTTAGGCAAAGCTGGTCTACTAACATGTCCTGTTTGCGGCCGTCCTGTTGTGCTGCAGTTCCGGATTTCATCCAAGCCTGAGTTTGTTCATAAGGATCAATCAGATTCTGAAGCATGCTTAAACGCTTACAAGCCGGCTAACAAGCCTATAAGAGAGAAAAAAGAACAGCCGGAAGACGAAACGTCAGGAGCCTTTCGCATTCCTAAAAACAGGTCCATTACTGATACGGATCTGCCTAAACCTTCAATCATTTGGAAAAATCCGAATTTCCCGGGGATTATCACCCCGTTTGCTGAAAAAAAGGATCCTTTGATTACCCTTTTTGACGACATTACTTTAAACAAAGCTCAAGCGGAAGCCGTCACATCTAATGCCGCCTCTACCCTTGTTCTGGCTGGAGCAGGCAGCGGGAAGACAAGAGTGCTCACATCAAGAGCCGCTTACTTAATCCTGGAAAACGGGGCAGATCCATCCTCAATCATGCTCATCACCTTCACCGTTAAAGCAGCGAAGGAAATGAAAGAGCGTATGGCTTCCCTTTATGGCCTGTCACTGCAGCAGGTGAACCAAATGGTAACCGGTACATTCCATGGTATTTTTTATAGAATTCTTACACACCATGACCGGAGCAGATGGGACTCAAGGCATTTGCTGAAAGAATGGCAGCGTGAGCAGTATGTGAAACAAGCGGGCCGGGAATTGAAGCTGGATGAAACCGAGTTTCCTTTCGACCAGGCCCTTCAGCAAATTGGGTTGTGGAAAAATACCCGCCTCTCTCCTTCCGACATTAAGCCGCAGGATAAATGGGAGGAACAGATTGCATTCCTTTACCGCAAATATGAGGAATTTAAGGAAGCAAACGGGCAATTTGATTTTGATGATATGCTTCTGCAGTGCCTGCTTTTGCTTGAAAATAACGAGCAAATCCGTGAAGCTTATCAGAATCGTTTTCAATCCATTTTGATTGACGAATTCCAGGATATTAACCAGGTGCAGTACGAAATCATTCAGCTATTATCTGCCAAGCACCAGTCTGTCTTTGCTGTCGGTGACGACGACCAGTCAATTTATGCTTTTCGCGGAAGCAATCCCGCATTCCTGCTTCAGTTTACGATAGATTTCCCGGATGCAAAGGTGATTCATCTTGCTTCCAATTACCGCTCCAGCCATGAAATTGTCGCAACCGCGAACAAAATGATTGCGAAAAACCGCGAGCGGCACAAGAAGAAAATGGACGCCACCTTCACAAACGGAATCAAACCGCTGTTCTTCTATCCATACGATGAAGAGGAAGAAGCAACGCTGATTGTCAATGACCTGAAGGAGAAGATGCTTAACGGGCGGAAGCCTGAGGAGTTCGCGATTTTGTACCGCACCCATACCGGCGGAAGAGCAATCTTTGAACGTCTAAGCGAATCAAGCATTCCCTTCGCTGTCGATCAGGAAACCGGATCTTTTTACGAGCGTAAAATGGTGCGTACCCCACTCGCTTATTTAAGATTAGCGGTAAATCAAGATGATGGGCAAGCGATGAAAGACCTGATTTTTGCCTTATTTTTGAAATCCCAGGTTCTTCAAGATGTAAAAGCCCTATCCATCATAAATGACTGCACTCTCTTGGAGGCTTTACTCCACGTACAGGATATTAAGCCCTTCCAGCAGAAAAAAATCCGGGACATTCTCCCGTATTTTAAACAAATCAGCAAAATGGCTCCCCTGGATGCCCTAAGTTTAATCGAGAAGAAAATGGGACTGGCGGACGCCATCAAGAAGCGCGGCAATGAAGGAAACAAAATGGAGAAAGGCTCAGACGATTTGCAAGACCTAAAAGTCGCAGCCAAAAAGTTCGGTACAATCGCCGAACTCATTGAACATGCTGACCACATGACCGCCCTTTCAGCAGACATTAAAAGGAGCGGCCGCAACCAGGCAAACGGTGTCCGGCTCATGACCATCCACCGGTCTAAGGGACTGGAATTTCCGTATGTATATGTGCTAGGTGCTGTAGACGGAAGCATTCCCCATGACTTTTCGCTTGAATCAGCCCGCAACGGAGATTTTACTTCATTTGAGGAAGAACGGCGCCTCCTATATGTCGCCATGACCCGTGCTCAATACGAACTCTATTTGTCCGCCCCGCAAACAAGACGGGGAAAGAAAAGCGCGCCTTCGAGGTTTTTTCAGGCGATTGAATAGGAAAAAGACGTGCTTTTGCCTGCACGTCTTTTTTATAAGCAGATGTCAAAAAATCAAATAGCCATGTCCCAATTAAATAGTACGAATGAATAAAGGAAACAGCCATACATATATAGTACATTGCGGAAAGGAGTTGTGGAAATTGGTATCTCTCACAGTGCTGCGGAACATCTTCTTCACTTTTTTCCAAAACGGGATTTGGGCTGTTGGCTTCTTTTATCTTTTAAATCTCACGTTTCCAAGCAAAAGAGTACTGGATGTATCCAAAATTGTCCTTGCGATTGCTCTGGTCGTTTACCTGCTTTACGCGTTTGCGGTCAGTATATAGCTTGAGAAGCAGAGCACTTCGGAGGCTCTGCTTCTTCTTTTTTTGGCTGATGTGGTAAAACGTCATGGACACCGCCTCTTATATTAAACATTCCTCTGCATCTACCGGACAACCCTCCATATACCGCACACTCCGCTCCAGTTATCGGAAACTCCTCCCTATATTCAGATACTTCAAATCTTTCATAATACGACCACTTAGTATAAAAGAGATATTTAGTCCTGTGCCAAAAATATCAATTTATCTATATTCTACTAAAAAATAGAAAATTCAAACTACTTTAGTTCGGTAAATTAGTCACTTATTTCGTGTATCGAAACAATATAAAATAAAACTGTAAGTCTATCATTTAGGGGGTCTATGATGAAGAAACCTATTCTTACTTCTTTACTCGCTGCTACTCTTGCATTAAGTGCAGCAGGCACACAAACGGCTTTTGCAAAACCTGCAGAGCAAACGTATGAGCTGAATGTAACAGAGAAAAAAATCCTGAAGAAGATTGATGCTGAAAAAATTTACAGCACGATTGCAGAGCTTTCCAAAACACCTCGTGTAGCGGGGACTGAGTCCGAATGGAAGGCTGTTCAGTATGTAAAGAAAAAATTTGAATCTTATGGGTACAAAACCAAAATTCAGCCTTTTACATTTGAAGGTTATACTGCACCGACTAAGATTGAGCTGACAGTGGGATCAGAAAGCTTTAAGCCGGGCTCCTTTACATATACAGTTGGCGGGAAGGTATCAGGAGAACTCGTTCTTACAGGTCTTGGAAAAAAGGAAGAGCTTCTAAATACTGATTTGACGGGAAAAATTGCCTTGATTAAACGCGGCGAAATCAGTTTTGCCGAGAAGGTATTGAATGCGGCGGAAAAAGGAGCAGCCGGAGTTATCATATACAACAATTCAACTGGTGCATTGAGCGGTACATTAGGAGCAGCGAGCGATAAATATATACCTGCTGTAGCACTGACAAAAGCAGAAGGTGAAGCGCTTGCAGCTAAAATCAGCGGCGGCGAACCATTAAAGGCCGATTTGAATGTAGAAGGCGGAAAAGTAGAGACCCGCACTTCTCATAATGTCATCGCAACTAAGAAACCGGTCGTTTCAAAAGATAAAAATAGTGATGTGATTGTCATCGGCGCTCATCATGATTCGGTCGAAGGAGCTCCAGGTGCGAATGATGATGCCTCCGGTACCGCAATGACTCTTGAAATGGCCCGTATTTATCAAAATGTGCCAACAGATACAGAGCTGAGATTCGTGACCTTCGGGGCAGAAGAAGTCGGACTTCTCGGTTCTTATCATTACGTTGAGAATCTTTCAGATGATGAAATCAGCCGGACCATCGCGAACTTTAACCTTGATATGGTCGGAAGCAAGGATGCAGGGGATCTTGTAATGCTGACCCTTGACGGCAAATCGAATTTAGTTACAGAGCTTGCCCAAAATAAAAGTGAAAAACTGAATGGAGAGGCGACACCATTCGGACAAGGCGGCCGAAGTGACCATGTTCCATTTGCGGAAGCAGGCATTCCAGCAGCACTCTTTATCCATAATCCGACTGAGCCATGGTATCATAATCCTCAGGATACCATTGATAAAATCAGCAAGGACAAGCTTCAGGATGTAGCTGAAATCATTAGCACCTCCGTCTATGAGCGTGCCCGTCTCGACATTAAATGGCCGAAGATCTTCAATGGTCCGAAAGTGAAAGCGGCACCTGAAATGGTTCAGGAGCAGGAACTGAACTAAGTCAAAACAAAAGCCTTTCATCCATCCGGACGAAAGGCTTTTGTTTATTTCTTATTAATCATTTTAGAGATTGTGTTAAAGTCCAGCTTTTCTTTTCCATTCACTATCGAGTTCACAATTTTGTCTTCTGTTTCTTTCGGTACTTTCTTGTTAGCGATTTGGGCAACCTTGCGAATCACGTTTCGGACTGTTGTTTCATCGCGGAAGTTTGCATTTTGAAGGGAATTGGCTAGAGCGAGGATTTCATTCATGTTTACGCCTGTTTTCTTTTCAATATTTTTAAAGAATTTGTTATCCATTTTTCTGCCTCCTTACTGTTGATTTATCCTATGAAGGTGCCCAAAAAATGGTGCGTTTCCAAAACGGAGAAAGTACGGACCATGAGCCCGTACTTTCCTGTTTGCACATCTTTGAAGGAGACTGCAAGTTTTTATTAGTTGTAGAAAGAAGCACCAACGATGATCAAAAGAATGAACAAAACTACGATAAGCACGAAAGTAGAACCGTAGTATCCGCCACCGCCGTAGCCGCCACCGCATCCATAACCATAAGACATTAGCCAAGCACCTCCCTTTCCTTCTTCTCTACAACATATGAAGATCGGCCAGAAAGGGTATGGACATTCGCTCAATTATGATCAGAATTATTTTTTATGATTTTTGCTGCTAATCCATTTCTGAATATCCCCGCTAATTTTTCCATTTGTGCATCAAAACCATCGGCTGCTGTCTCCATTTTACGTAAATCTCTATCCTTGCCCTTAAGCCAGCTGTCACTCTTTTTCATAACCCCATCGTGGCCCTTCATTCGATTACCTATAAATGTTTCAAATTCCTTGCTGAGTTTTTTCCCCATGTCATCACTCCCTTCTATAGAATACGGAGTGCTCCTTTTAACGCCACAAAAAAGCAAAGGAAATGGGTCAAAACAATCATAGCTGCACTTTAGAGTTTAAAGGAGCTTATTTTCGTTAGATCTTCTGAAATCCTGCTTTCGTTCTTTTTCCGTTAACAGCCCTAAATATTAAATATTCTGCGCCATATGGAGCAAACTAAAGGCTAAATGAAAAAGGAGGGTGCAAATGAAGAAAACAGCATATTTACTGGTTCCTGCAGTCATCTTGATGCTTACTGCCTGCGGAAACCAAGAAGGTGCTCCAAATAAGGAACAGGGAATAACAAAGGTAAACAACAAGGGTGTCTTGAAGAGTGAAGGCGGTTTTATAACGGTTGATAAAAAACCTTACAGCACAGAAAAGCCAAGCTCAAAATCTTCATCTTTGAAGCCGGTGCAAAATGAAGGTGACTCTATGTACCAATATGGATCGGGTTCAGCTGTTCCTCCTAATGAAGGAGTGATGCCTGCACCGCCCCAAGGCAGCATGGGTCAAAACAAGCCGCAGAATGGAACGGAAAATGGCACACCGTCCCAGAATGAGCCTCCTGCAACAGGCGATAACACCGGCATTGAAGCCCAGGTAATCGACCTCACGAACAAAGAAAGAGAAAAGAGTGGCCTGCCCGCTTTGCAATCCAGCCAACAGGTCAGCAATGTAGCAAGGGAAAAATCGCAGGATATGGAGGAGAAAAATTACTTCTCTCATACAAATCCAACATACGGCTCCCCATTTGATATGATGCAGCGCTTTGGGATTCAATACGAAACAGCCGGTGAAAACATTGCGATGGGCCAGAAAACTCCAGAAGAAGTCGTAAAAGCCTGGATGGACAGTGAAGGCCACCGTAAAAATATTCTAGACGGAACCTACACCGAGATTGGCGTTGGATACAACGAAGAGGGGCAGTACTGGACACAGATGTTTATAAGTAAGTAAATCAACCAGGAATGCGTACGATGCATTCCCGGTTTTTTATTTGGCATCCAGAGGGGCGAATTGCTATGTAAATCTGACACAGAAAGTTTTGTATATCCATTGCCAATGGGAGATGACCCTGTGGTATACAGGGTTCATCTTTTTAAAAGGAGCTTCCCTTCTTTTTTTCTGATGTCCATGATGCTCCCGTTTTTTTCACTTTCCAACCTTAGCGTTTTTTGCTTCCGCAGCCGCAGCCTTTTTTCTTCACTGGTTTTGAATTCTGCTGGGTTTTCGCAGCATTTGTTGGATAAGCATGCAAATATGGCTTATTCATTACCGCTCCACCTTTCTTATTCGGGGATAAATTATGTTATGAAGGTTTGTCAGAATGCGTACTGAGTCAAAAACCTAATCTAAAAGCCTTGATACCGCGGTTTCGATGATTCCTGCAAAGCCTGCCAATGCAAGTACGCAGACAAGCGGTTCAGCACCGATCGGCCAAACCCGAAAGCTTCCATAAAGAAAAGCTGTACACCAAACCCCTGTACACCAATAACAGCTTAGCAGCTCTCCAATCCACTTCCTGACTCCTGTTCCCTTCATTTTTATATAAACCTCTTCTTCACCTGATTCACCCTTCACAACATACTCCTCATGAAACGGTCTGCGCAGCCAATCTGTAATTTTATCAAACACAATCAAACGAGTCAGGCGAAAAATCGCCAATGCAAACAATGTAACCGTTAACCAGCTCTCAAGCATTTCTCTCACCTGCCATTCTACTATTACGATATGAACGGCCAGATCAGATATGAAAAAAATCGGGAGGAATCTGTATGTTTTCATCAGTCCAAATGGAACGAACCTGCATTTACTAGCTATATATGGGAAAGGAGTGAATCATTTGTCTAATGAATGGTCAGTCATGGATGAAGCAGTGAGCCAGGACGCCGAGCAAAACACATCCTTATTTCAGCTTTCCGACGAAGGAATCTACGTCAAAAATTCCGACTGCGTCACAATCGAAACAACTGACACTCAGCTTGCTCTATCCATTCAAGCTGCCATCCAGGTGGCCATCGCCCTTGCAATCAATTTAACGATTGCAGACAGCGCTCGCGCGGAACAAGTGACCCAGCAGCTTTTAAACAACACTATCATTCAGCAAACAAAAAAGCAGCGCATTATCGTACTAAATTCAGAAAACGTTACGGTTAAATCCACAAATACAGATGTTGCAATTTCCCTGCAGCTGCTCATTCAAATTTTGCTGGCTCTGCTGCTGCAGATCGATATCCTGTAGTACCCTTTCTTAAATTTCTTAAAAGGAGTGACAACCATGTCAAAAGAAAACCTCAACGAAATTTCCGCTAAACTTATGCAGCTTTTCGTTTCTGATGTATTCAGTAAAAACAACATTACAGATGAAACGAAAAAAGAACTAAGCGAAGATCAAAAAGCGAAAATCAAAGCAGTCGTCCTCGATCTTCAGGCAAAAGTGGATGAATTTCTAGCAGCCCAAAACAAAAAAGCCGAAGAAGCAGAAAAAGCCCCTGTTGAAACACCTAAAAACACAACACTAAGAGACATGTTAAAAAACAAAAAAAACAACGATTAACCAAAAAATAGGTGTTTGAATCATGATGTTTGTCTAAACCAAAACAGAAATTCAACATTTAATAGTATTACAATGAAAGGAGGAAAAAGAACATGTCAAATTACACATGGGTAGCGAACGACAGAAGCTGCTCTCATCCAACTGAAAACAGCAGCAGACTAGGCAATATGTGCAGCAAAGATGGTGAGGTAGATCAAAACTTTGATCAAGTAAGCAACACTGCTCAGCTTTCTTCTGAGACCATCATCATTAAGGATTCTTGTGACATTGAAGTAACAACTACTGAAACGCAAATCGCTGTATCCCTTCAAGCAGCTCTTCAAGTAGCCATCGCTCTTGTAATCAACCTTACAATCGCTGATAGTGCACGTGCTGAAATGGTCACTCAAGATCTTCTTCAAAAAGCTACAATTACTCAAGCAAGTGCTCAAAAATTGGTTATCGAAAACTCCCGCAACGTAAATGTAAAAACTACTGACACAGACGTAGCTGTATCTCTTCAATTGCTTATCCAAATCTTGCTTGCGCTTGTTGTATCTATCGACATTCTGTAATCTCCCCCAAAATAACACCAAAGGAAAAAGCAGGCTCCCCGCCTGCTTTTTCTTTTTCCGCACTCATCCAGATATTCGTGATGTTCACCCACACCAATAAAGACGTCCGCACATATGTTGTTAAAGACTAATGTCAATCAACCAATTATTAAGGAGATGAAAACATGAGCTGCGGAAAAAACAATGGAAAACGCGACATCGAAGGCTGCGTATGCGAAGCAGTTGAAAACATCCTCGCAGAACAAGAAGCAGTTGAGGAAAACTGCCCCACCAGTTGCTACAGCAACTTGCTAAGCCCATCCGCTTTGCCGGGAAAAGATACGATTCCGTTCTTGTTGTATGATAAAAAAGGAAAACTATTTTCAGCATTCGGAAACGTAGGCGGATTCCTGGATGATATGACTTGCTTCGAAACCATCTTCTTCCGTGTAGAAGCCTTGAGAGGCTGCTGCGCAACTCTTAAACTTTTGAAGCCAGTAGATGTAGAAGGCGACACACTTAGTGTGTGCGACCCTTGTGCAGAAGACTTCTTCGGACTAGAAAAATCCGACTTCTGCATCGAAGTAGATCTTGACTGCTTCTGTGCAATCCAATGTCTATCCCCTGAACTAGTGAACCGCGTATCCCCAATGAGTAAAAAGAAGCACCACCATGGATAACATTGAATAGACTGCCTAACCGGTAGTCTATTTTTTTTGGAGGTTGGAGGTTGTGTGGTGATTATGGGGTATCTGGGGTTGGGTTTTTGGGGTTTGTCTGACAACTTTGGCTGACAAACGCACTAATTCAATGTTTGGCGACTACTGCATGACCGCAGCATTCACCTGACATTCCTCTATTCCCCTCCATGCCCGGCATCAATCCCTTTCCCGCCGCCAGCATTCTAACTGTCGCCTCCCCTCCCCCTTACCGCAATCCAACCAGTCCATAGGTCCCAAAGAGGATCATCTAAATTTTTTTCCATAATAGGCGTTTTTACTAGCACATTTAGTCTTGTACCTGCCTATCCTAGTATAGATAAAATCCTTAATCGGGAGGGAAAAATATGATCCGTCAAAAAGACCTTAGCTGTGTATGCGATGCGGTTGAAAACATCAACGATCTCCAGAATGCGGTTGAGGAGCAGTGCTCTACTAGCTGTTACAGCAATCTTCTTTCCCCAGTTAATACATTAGGAGATACAATTCCGTTCATTCTATATACGAAAAAAGGGACTCCTTTCAAAGCGTTTGGGAATGTTGGAGGGTTTTCCGCGGGAGATTGCTTCAATACGATCTTCTTTCGTGTAGAACACATTAATGGCTGCTGCGCTACTCTTCGCCTGCTAATCGCATTCAGCGAAAAGAAAGATGTGCTGGATTTCCATGAAGACAGCGCGTGTGACGTTTTCCGTTTGGAAAAAACAGATTCTTGTATTGAAGTGGATTTGAACTGCTTCTGTTCCATTCAGTGCTTGAACCCGCGTTTGATCAATCGGACTCATCAGAATTAATAAAAAAAGAGCTGAATTCGGATGATCCCGATTCAGCTCTTTTTATTAGAAGCCCAGCGGCTGGATGGCCTGGATATCTTCAGATTTGATGTTTACCGGCTGGGAGCTTGCGGTTGTTCTGAGATGAACGACGCCGTCTGTTTCGCCGATAATGATGCCTCTATAGGTTTGGTCTGCCAGTTCAACCTGACAGAGCGTTCTAGGGATATTGCCGGGCAGGTTGGCGAAGAACGCAATTTTCTCAACCACACTCATTTGATTGAGCACTTTCCTTGTTTTGCGTTCGTACACAGGTTTAGGAGGTTCAACGATGGCTTCAGTTGCCTCCTCATTTCCTTCTGTTTTCACTGTCTCTGCCAGAACGGCTTCATCTGCTTGCTGATTCAGTTTTATTTCGGCAGCTCCTTGTTCTTCAGGTATGGTTTTCGGAGCGTCAAGGGCGGCTTCTGCAGGTGTTTCTACAATGGAATCGATTTGATTGGCTTCTGGTTCTTTTTTGTCAATCTTCGCCTTTACAGGGTTTTTTTTGACGGCCACCTGCTGCATTTGTGCTTGGGGCTGCATGTTTTCGGGCTGAACAATATACATGAGCGGCTGCTGCCGCTTGTCATTTTTTTTGCTCAAATCTCCCACCTCCGGGTCATAAACTATTCAAGACAGTTTATTCGCCTTCGTACCATTTCATGACCTTTAAAGATTAGGAGAAAACGACTGTCTTGTTCCCATCCACTAATATCCGATCCTCGAGGTGCCATTTTACCGCACGTGCAAGTACACTTCGTTCGATGGAGCGCCCGATCCGCTTCAATTCATCTACATGGTCGTGATGGGATACCCTCTCAATGTCCTGCTCGATAATCGGTCCTTCGTCGAGCTCATTTGTTACATAATGGGAGGTCGCTCCGATCAGTTTTACGCCGCGCTGATAGGCGCGTTCGTATGGTCTTGCCCCGATGAAGGCAGGCAGGAACGAGTGATGAATGTTAATAATCCGGTTAGGATTGGCCGCAACAAATTCCTCAGTCAGAATTTGCATGTAGCGGGCAAGGATGATGAGTTCAATTCCGTATTCATTCAGAAGGTGCATTTGCCTGGCCTCCGCTTCCTGCCTGATGTCCTTCGTTGCAGGAATATAATAAAAAGGGATGCCGAGCGATTCTACAATTTCCCGGCAGTCCTCATGATTGCTTAGAACAAGGGATAGATCCGCCATGATGTCTCCGCTTTGCCATGCCCATAAAAGCTCGAGCAGACAGTGCGGTTCCTTCGAAACAAATATCGCTGTTTTTTTCAGATCCGTCACCTGGACAATTTTCCACTCCATCTGAAAATCCGATCCAATCGGTTTAAAGTATGTGTTCATAGTGGAAAGCTTTTCTGCTAAATCCGGGCATTCAAATTCAATCCTCAGGAAAAAGGTGCCTCCCTCCGGATCAGATGAGTATTGGCTGGATTCAATGATATTCGCGTTATGGCCGAATAAAAATTTTGATACGGCTGCCACGATTCCTGGCCGGTCTGCACATTTAAGCAGGATCCTGCCACGATTTTCGTATTTTCCTTTAAATTTTTTCAATTGAGTTTTGTTAAATGTCTGCATCTGAAGTTACCCGCCTCTCTATGTAAATAAGAATTGTCCCTTATTATAATGAAATTCCTCAAAAGAAAAAAGTAAAGCGAACTTGACTTCCAAATAATAACAAAGTAAGCTTTATGTACAGTAAGCTTTACATATCTATCAAGGAGGCCGATGTTGAAATCGCTCATTCGTGAAAAAAGAACAGAAGGCAATATCACGCAGGAAGAGCTGTCCCAAGTATTAAATGTATCAAGGCAAACAGTTATTTCATTGGAAAAGGGCAAGTATAAACCCTCCCTTGTTTTAGCACACAAGCTTGCTCAGGTTTTCAAATGCCGCATTGAGGATTTATTTATTTTTGAGGGGGATGAGAATATTGACTGAAGCAATATTCAACAATTGGATCGGCCTCTTCGGGCTGATTGCGGGTGTAATCCTTGCTGGGACCGCCATGTTTCTCGGCAGACGTTCCAGTAAGAAGAAGCGAGGTTTAGATGAACGCTATCATTATTTGATGTCAAACGCGAAGGCGGTTTCCTGGAATATTACATTCGTTGTAATTTTAATAGCCTGGGCTTTAGTCATTCTATTCGAAGGGATTTCGGTTTCATTCTTTATTTTAACTGGAATTTATGTCCTTCATTGCTTGTCGCTTATTTTGTCAGCGGCTTATTTTTCGAGGCATGGCGGATGACAAATCAGACAAAAGCCGGACTATTGGCATCGTTGATTGCTATGATTGGGCTTCCGCTTCTTTTTCTTGCTGTTTCGCTCGCTGCTGGCGAGTGGGGATATTTTCTTTTCTCCCTTTTACCTTCCTTTTTTGCCGGATTTACAGGCCTTTTGTTCACCTTTCAGCAAATTAGAAAACAGAAAAACACAAAATAAAAGAGCTTGGGGAATTTTCCTCAAGCTCTTTGTGCGGCAGTTAACCGCCAATAATATGATACCCCGAATCCACATGCAGGTTTTCGCCTGTCATGCCGCGGGAAAGGTCGCTGAATAGGAATAGAGCCGTGTCTCCTACTTCCTCTGGAGTTGTCGTACGGCGAAGCGGTGCTTTTTCTTCAATTTCCTTAAGGATGGAGTTGAAATCGCTGATTCCTTTTGCAGATAGCGTACGGATTGGGCCTGCAGAAATCGAATTTACGCGGATTTTCTCTTTCCCCAGATCTTCAGCCAGATAGCGGACGCTTGCATCAAGGGATGCCTTGGCTACACCCATTACGTTGTAGTTGGAAACAACACGCTCGCCTCCAAGATAGGTCAAGGTAACGATGCTTCCACCTTCTGTCATCAAGCCTTTCGCTTCTTTTGCTACAGCAGTCAGAGAATAAGAGCTTATGTTGTGCGCAAGAAGGAAGCCTTCGCGGGTTGTATCCATGTAGTCGCCAGCCAGGTCTTCTTTATTGGCGAATGCGATACAGTGAGCTACGCCGTGAAGAACGTTTACCTCCGCCTTTATGTCAGCAAAGCATTTTTTTATTTCATCATCATTGGTTATGTCGCAAGGATAAAAAAGAGAGTCATTGCGCTCCAGTGTTTCAGCAAGCTCTTTCACCGGTTTTTCAAAGCGCTCTCCTGCGTATGTAAAAATAATTCTGGCGCCTGCATTATGAAGAGAACGCGCAATTCCCCAAGCGATGCTGCGTTTGTTTGCTACTCCCATGACCACAATATTCCGGCCTTTTAAAGAAAAGTTCATCGGGCGTGCCTCCTGTTTTATACATGTTATTAGTACCTGGTTCCAATTATAGCATCTCCCCGCAGAAAAAAACAGGCACCATTGATGCCTGTCCTGCAGTTAATTTTGCAATTCTCTTCTTAGTTCCTTCACATATTCAGCCGATCCCGTAACAAGAATTCGATCCCCTACCCGAAGATTTGTATCTCCATGGGGTACAATCGAATCTTTCCCACGGAAAATCCGGACGAAAATGATGTCTCCTGTATATGGGAAGGTTCTTAGCGTAATGCCTGAATATTTTGCATTGTTCATCGTAACTTGATACAGCCCGGTCTCTTTGTTTGTCAGGATGCGGACAATATCCGGTGATTCAATCAGGGCCTGCAGCAATACCGTCGTTGAAAGCAGGACAGAGAAAAGATCGACATCATGCTCCTTCAGCTTTTCCCCAAGCTCCGCAGAAGCAATGCTTGCGATTACCCTAGGTACTTCTTTTTCTTTTGCAAAAATAGCGATGTCAGCGTTTCTTTCCTCTTCTCCTGTAGCGACAACAAGAATATCTGCATCAAAAACATGACTGCTTTGCAGACTTTCCATTGAATAATCCTCGAGCTCCTTGATTTCGAATAAAGATTCAGCAATCTGGTCATCCATTTTGTCCTGAAACGTGTGGAAGACGACAGTCTGATAATAATCAGGATTAAGCTCTCTTGTAACCGGGAGTGTCATCTGATTGGCTCCAATGAGCGCTACCTGCAGCTTCTGATCCGCAAGCTTTTGTTTAGGAAACAGCTTTTTAAATCCAATCGGCGAAATGATGCTTGAAATGACCGCAACGAGAATGAGGGCTCCCGACATCTGCTCATCAATCACGTTCGCTTTTTGACCGATCGTGGTGGCCGCGATTACAAGTGACAGTGTTGCAGTTAACAGAAATCCTGCCGACGCGGTCGTGCGCATGTCATACCATTTTCGCAAGTAAAGAATGGGGAGAAGTTTTGAAATAAACAGAGCAATCAAAAGAAGCGGAATCAGCACCAGGATTTTCGGGTTCTCGAACAGCTTCCATAAATCAAGCTCCACTCCAATCATCACGAAGAAAATGGGTATGAGGAACCCGTAGCCAAAGGAATCCAGCTTTTGAACCATTTCTTTATTCGGTGACAGCAGGGATACAAGCACTCCCGCCAAGAAGGCTCCTAAAATGTTTTCTGCTCCTATGGTTTCTGAGATTCCAACCAGAATGATGATGAGCGCGAAGATTGCCCGCGTACCAATCTGAATCGTTCCTTTTGACATTGAATCGATGAATGAGCGGTTTTTAAATCGATTCCCTACAAAGTATAAAACCACTCCCGCTGCAAACAGGATGAGCAGTAGCCAAATGCTGCCGCCGCCATCTCCATATATGGAGGCAAAGACGGCAAGCAGAATCATAGTGACCAAGTCAGCGATTACCGCGACAAGCAGAATGATTTGGCCAATGTTGCTTTTCATGATGCCGCCTTCTTTTAAGGTGGGAACCACTACCCCAAGCGAAATTGTAGAAATGATCAAAGTCATCAGGAAAGCATTCTTTATAAAGCCTGTCCAAACGAAAATCAGGGACAGAAGAATGGAAAGAACAAAGATTCCCGCGAATACAGCACCTGAAGCGATGAACGTATTGGGGACCGGCTTCCCGTTTGGAAGCTTTTCTTTTCTTTTTCCTCCTGTAAACGCACTAAAGTCAATTTCCAGTCCGCTTAAAAACATAAGGAAAATAAAGCCCAATGATGAGAGAGTCTGCAGCCAGGTGTCCTGTGCAACGATGTCAAAACCGCTTTTGCCAATAACAAGCCCCATTAAAATTTCGGCAACAACGACAGGCATAAAATTCAGCTTTAACCGGTGCATGAGGATCGGTGTCATAAAGGCGACCAGGACGACTATGACCAATGATGTTACGGAAGCTTCGTGTTCCATCTCTTTCCCTCCTGTCTGCTAATGAAGATTTTGAATGAATAAGGATGCAAGTCCAAGATAAATAAGAATACTGATAATATCATTAATCGTTGTAATAAATGGCCCTGATGCAACGGCTGGATCTATTTTAAAGCGATGCATCACGATTGGAACCATGGCTCCAGCAACAGCGGCGACTATAAGCGAAAAGAGAATCGCCGTTCCGACCAGCATTCCGAGCAGGAGGTCTCCCTTCCATACAAACACGACGCCTGTTACAAGGACCCCGCATACTGTACCTGCAATCAGGCCGGTACCTGCTTCCCTGAACAAAATTTTGAAGGACGTTTCCTTTTCGATTTCTCCTAAAGCAATTCTTCTGATGGCAACAGCCAGGGCCTGCGTTCCAGTATTTCCGGCCATCCCGGCAATCAGCGGGATGAACACAGAAAGAATCGCCACCTGATCCAATGTTTCTTCAAAACGGCCAATCAGGCTTGCTGTGAGCATTCCGAGAAATAAAAGGATAATCAGCCACGGAAGTCTCTTTTTCGCGGCTGAAAATGGCCCTTTATCTGATGAGTCCGCGTCGGAAATCCCAGCGAGCTTCGAGTAATCATCAGAGGCTTCTTCATCGATAACATCAACGATATCATCAATGGTAATGATGCCGAGCAGCCGATCGTTAATATCCACAACCGGAAGGGCCAGGAAGTTATAATCCCTGATTTTTCTCGCTGCTTCCTCCTGATCAACGGATACCAATACCGAATAGACTCGTTCGTTCATAATCTCGGTGATCATCGTTTCATCCTCCGAGATGATTAAATCTCTTAATGAAACGACTCCGACAAGCCGTCTGTCCTCATCAACGACGAACGTATAGTAAATCGTCTCAGCATTCGGCGCTTCGCTTTTTAATATTTGCATAGCCGAGCGGACGGTCTGGTGTGCATGAATGGCAACAAATTCTGTTGTCATAATGCTTCCGGCTGTAAATTCTTTATAATGAAGTAGTTCGCGTATTTCCTTAGCCGCATCTTCCTCCATTAAAGTTAAATAACCGGCTACTTTACCTTGATCCAATTCATTCAGAACATCAACCGCATCATCGGCATACATTTGAGCGAGCATTTGCGCAGCATATATGGAATCCATTTCAGAAAGGTACGTCTCAACCTCTTCCTCATCCGCATCAATATTCTCAAAGATTGCAGCCATTTCTTCGGGTGAGAGAAAGCGGTAAAGAATAGCCCGGTCCTCAGGTTCAAGCTTAACGAACCATCTTCCTTGATCATAGGAATGACGGTCGAAGAACAAATCCCTGAAAGCATCCATCCTATCTTCTCTTAAAGCGGTAATAAGAAGCTCTTCTTCAAGCTCATCCATTTTTTGCAATTCCGCCATGAGCAGCCCCCTCCCTTCAAATTTCATACGCTTTGAAAACAGCATAATAACATAGTGATTAGAATAACGCATTCCCTTTTTTTCTTCCACCCATAACCCTTCTTACCCGTTTCCGTCCGTAATATTCCCTTACGCCTTGAAACCTGAGTCTCGCATTATGTATAGTTTGTGATAACGGCTGGAAAATAATCGGAAAACCCGCATGGAGTGATGATAGATGAAAATAGATGTGATTGGAGATGTGCACGGCTGCTATAAGGAGTTGGACGAGTTGCTGCACAAGCTTGGGTATAAGGATTATGATGGTGTACCCATCCATCCTGAAGGAAGAAAAATTTCTTTTGTCGGCGATTTAACAGACCGGGGGCCAGACTCATTAAAAGTCATCGAAAAAACGGCTCGGATTATTGACGCAGGAAAAGGGTATTACTCTCCCGGTAATCACTGTGACAAGCTCTATCGCTATTTGAAAGGCAATAAAGTACAGATCAAGCACGGTTTGGAGACAACTGTTGAAGAATTAGAGCAATTAAATGAGCGGGACAGAAAAACACTTCGCGATACATTTATGAAGCTTTATGAAGAAGCCCCTATTTATCAGGAGCTGGATGGCGGCAAACTGATTGTCGCCCATGCAGGAATTCAGGAAAAGGATATTGGCCGTTATACGAAGCGGATCAAGGAATTTGTATTCTACGGAGATGTTACTGGCGAGATAATGGAAAATGGGCTGCCTGAGAGAAGAGACTGGGCGCTTCATTATAAAGGAACGCGCTTGATTGTTTACGGCCATACACCGGTGAAAAGCCCCAGATCCATTAACAAAACCATTAACATCGACACGGGGGCGGTATTTGGAGGGAAGCTGACCGCTTTTCGGTACCCTGAAGAAGAAACGATTTCCGTTCCTTCCTCCATGCCTTTCGACGCGGCAAGATTCAGAGAGTATCCCGGCTCCTGAATTTTTATTGTAAAAATATGATACTTCAAGTAAAATTTTCAAGATGCAGGTTTTATTGAATGGGGGATTGGGATGGAATTTAAAGGATCTAAGGCATATGACGAAGAAGCGTTTTTTCAGCAATTTATGAAAAGAAGGAATAGAACAGACAGTCCCAATTTAAGGATTGAGAAACCGGCGATTCTCCAATTGATCGGCAATCCTGAGGGATTCTCGGTTCTCGACCTTGGCTGCGGGGATGCATCACTGGGGCTGGATTTACTTGAAAAAGGCTGCTCCTCCTACTTAGGAATCGAAGGCTCGAATAAAATGTTCGAAGAAGCGATTCAGCTGCTTGAAGCATCGAAAGGAAAGATGGAATTATCATCAATGGAAGACTATTCTTATCCTCCCGAAGCATTCGATCTAGCCGTTTCCGAGCTGGCTATTCACTATGTGGAGGACATGGAAACCCTCTTTCAGTCGATCTTCCAGACTTTAAAGCCCGGCGGCAGACTCGTTTTTAGTGTACAGCACCCGCTTCTAACCTCATCATTCAAAAGCAGCGAATCCGGAGAGAGCCGCAGCAGCTGGATCGTTGATGATTATTTTTATAGTGGAAAAAGAGTAGAGAACTGGATGGGTGAACAGGTCGTTAAATATCACCGCTCAACAGGAGAATACTTTTCGGCCCTTGCAAATGCAGGATTTAAGATTGAAAGTCTCACAGAACCAAAGCCGGATCCTGAGCAATTTTCAAATCCGGAGGAATACAAACGCCGCATGCGGATTCCGCTTTTCCTCTTATTCTCTTGCGTAAAAGGAGAGGACTTCATTGGATAGAATATACGCATCTGGATTACTATTTGTCATGACAGGCATGTGCTTTTTAATGCTGTCAATTGCATTAAAACCAGAAGGCATGCTGCTGGCTGCATTTCTCGTACCCAGTCTGATTTTTAACATTGCCGGAACAGCTTTCATTATGAAATTCCTGCAGAAGGAAAAATTGAAAAGGAGCTGAAACAGTCATGCCACTTGAGATGCGAAAGCAATGCGAGCGGTGCAGTGAAACCCTGAATGCTCAGTCCCCTGCCTACATATGTGTACACGAATGCACATTCTGCGAACCATGCACAGAAGAGTTGATGAAGGTTTGCCCCAATTGCAGCGGGGAATTAGTGAAGCGGCCTAGGCCGAGGGTTCACTAATCAAAAACATCGTCATTTATTTAACCCCCTTTACAGCGTTTTTCAAATCGGGAATCTTTATAAACAGACAATTTTAAAAAAATGAGCGTACCGATTCTCTTTCCATCGGTACGCTCATTTTTTTAGGTTTTAAAAAGCTTTTTGTTTAAAATTCTGGTCAATCGCGTCCAGTATAACAAATTCCTCAACCGTTGCCAAAGCAAGAGCTGATAGTTGTTCTATTTCCTCTTGGCCATCACCTTGAATGGATCGATAAAGCAATACTCAATGCCGAACAAATAATTCCCTGTATAAGCCTTGGGCTTGCGGCTGCAACTTTTTGTGACGGAATTGCTATCACATGGATTACTCCTCTTAACGGTTCGGATATTTCTCAAGCAGGTCTTGGCGCAGCTTGGATCTTGTGGGGCGCATTCGTTTCAATTGCCGCTGCTTTTTTAATTTTAGCTTAGAGTTTATTGGCAAAAGTAAGGTTAAACATATCTCCCTCTGCTGAAAAAAGCCCCGGCTTTTTGCTGCCAGAGCTTCCTTTCCTATCTATTCTGTTTCCTCCCAAAAATTAAGCATATCCAATGGAATACTGCTTTCAAATCTCATTTCTTTTTCCATAAACGGATGCCAGAACGAAAGCTCCGCGCTATGCAAAGCCTGTCTTCTCATTTGATCATTAACTCCCCCGTAAAGAGTATCTCCCGCAAGCGGATGGCCAATATAGCTCATATGGACTCGAATTTGATGTGTTCTGCCGGTTTCTAGCTTTAAGGATACCAGGCTGAATGAATCCCTTCTGGCTATGGTCCGATAAGCCGTCACAGCGTGCTGTCCATCCTCCCGAACTTGCCTTTCTATGATGCTCTCGGGACTCCTCCCAATCGGTCTGTCAATAACCCCTCCATTCAAATCTACTCTTCCATGAACAATTGCCATATACGTTCGATGAATCCCGGCTTGTTTCTGCTGTTTGGAAAATAACGAGTGGCTGAAGCGGTGTTTGGCTGCGAGCATGAGGCCAGAGGTGTCCTTATCGAGCCGATTAACAATATGGATGGTAGAAGACAGTCCCTGATTTTGGAGATGATGCAGCAATCCATTAGCAAGTGTGCTGTGCGGATAAAGCCTGGATGGTATGGACGGCATTCCTGCCGCTTTGTTTAGAACGATACAGTGATCATCTTCATAAACGATTGATAGCTCTAATTCTTGAGAAATCAGACTTTCACTCGGTTTTTCCACAGGAAAAAGAACAGCCACTATGTCCCCGGCTGCCACCTTCCTTCTGACTGTCTCTTGAATTCCATTCACAGTAATGCTTCCGCCGCTGAATTTAATATCAATGATCGCACGTTTCGTCAGCTGCTTTTGCTGTAAAAATTCTTTCACCAGCATACCGCACTCCTGCTTCGAAACGGTCCATTCCATCTGAAACTGCTTACTGGCCAATAAAGGAATCCTTTACACGTTTCCAGAAAGGGAATGGACGGAATCGGGCGAAGCGAACGTTTTCCTTTGCGACGCGGCATTGAATAGATTTCACATCTTTATGCAGCAGGGTTAAATGATCGATCGTGATTTGGAAATCCACATCATTGACAGGCTTAAGCAGGCAGGTGTGGTGGTCAGGCAAAATAAGCGGAGAGCCTACTGTACGGAACACACGGTTATTAATAGAAGCCATCTCGGCAAGCTGTATGGCCCGGATGGACGGATGCAGTATAGCTCCCCCCAAGGCTTTATTATATGCCGTGCTTCCGGATGGGGTGGAGATGCACAATCCATCACCTCGGAACGTTTCAAACCTCTGGCCTTTGATTTCGACATCCATCACAAGGGAATTCTCAATCGCTTTCACTGTGCACTCGTTCAAAGCGAGGTACCGCGCTTCTTTCCCCCCGTCATTATGCCGGATAATAACCTCAAGGATTGGATATTCCACAATCTGATGAGGAGTTTTAGCAATCGCTATAACCAGCTTTTCAATTTCATCCGGAACCCAGTCGGCATAAAAACCGAGGTGGCCTGTATGCACTCCTATAAAAGCGGTCTTATCAAGACGGCTGCGATAACGGTGAAACGCGTAAAGAAGGGTGCCATCGCCGCCTACAGAGATGACAATATCGGGACGATCTTCATCATACTCGAGATCAAAGTCACTCAGGTAAGTCCTCATTTTTTGCATCAGTGTATTGGATTTGTTATCGCCTTTAGACGTAATTGCGAATCTCATATTCCTAGGCCCCTTTTCTATAGGTTGTATACCGCTCCTAATCCGACTCGTTTGTTTCCGTTTTTCTTGAGAAAATGGCATGGGCCTCTTGAATTTCTCCCTTTATCAGTGACATTTCTTCATCCAGCCTGTATGCGGCTTCCGCTGCCCGCTTAAGACGGATCCTGATTGCATCTGGGAAATTCCCTTTATACTTGTAATTAAGAGAATGCTCTACTGTTGCCCAGAAATTCATTGCTAATGTCCGGATCTGAATTTCAATCAGAATCTTCTTTTCGCCGCTTATTGTCTGAACCGGATAATGTGCGACGACATGGTATGACCGGTATCCGCTCTCTTTCTTATGGGAAATGTAATCTCTTTCCTCAACAATTTCCAAGTCTTTCCGTTTTCTCAGCATGTTCACTACTGCCCGGATATCATCTGTGAACTGGCACATCATTCTTAGCCCCGCGATATCCTGCATGTCACTGTGAAGCATATCCAAATGGATGTTTTTTCGTTTAGCCTTATCGAGAATACTCGCAATCGGCTTGACTCTCCCCGTCACAAATTCTATAGGAGAATGTGAGCTTTCTAGCTCATATTCTGACCTTAATCCCTTTAACTTGACCTTTAATTCGTCAACCGCCTGCTGATATGGAGCCAGGAACAGCTCCCATTCTCTCTCATTCATTACCATCGCCCCCAGCATGAAATGTTCAGATTCTTTTTTTACGCTAAGGTAGCAAACACTTCGGAAACTTTGCTTTCCATTTCATCTCCGTAATTCGCATTGCCTGCTATGTTTTGAACCAGCTCTTCAAGCTCTTCAAAGAAATGCTCAA
Source organism: Metabacillus flavus (assembly GCF_018283675.1). NCBI lineage: Bacteria > Bacillati > Bacillota > Bacilli > Caryophanales > Bacillaceae > Metabacillus > Metabacillus flavus. The sequence continues at coordinate 1,248,896 of NZ_JAGVRK010000001.1, read as the reverse complement.
GCTCTATTTCCTTTTCATTTATCCGCGCCCAAACGGTTAATGACGCTGTTCTTGCTTTTTCAATCTCTGGCCAATGTGCAGCCGGAATGCTTAAGTATGTAAAATGCTCGGGGTTTTCCAATATGTATATAAATGCGAGGTGATCGGAATCTGCCAGAATCTGTCCCTTTGCCTCCAATTCGGAAGCCTCGCCATTATAAGAATTCCCTGTCAGCACCAATTTCCCCTCTTTAGCTGATGCTTCCATTACTTCAATTTTCTTGTTCATTATCAAAACTCCTTCCAATCCAATACTGCACATCCATTTTACCATACAGTCCCCTCTCTAATAAAATGGAAGCTCGGCTGCTTGGCTCTGCTTTTCAAACTTTTCTTCATTGCTCTGGCCGCTTTAAAGAGAGATAATAGAAGAAACATGTACTATTGGAGGATCACCATGGCTCAGCATATCGAAATTGAGTTTAAAAACATGCTTACCGAAGATGAATTCAGCCGGTTAGCCGTTGCTTTCAGCTTTGATGAAAAAGATTTTCACGAACAGGTCAATCATTATTTTGACACCAGTGATTTTCAAATAAAAGAAAAGAAGTCCGCTCTTAGAACCCGCTATAAACACGGAGAGTGGGTGCTCACGCTTAAAGAGCCGGCTGAAACAGGACTCCTTGAAACCGAGCAGGTTTTAACAGACGAAGAAGCAAAACTATTGATGGAAGATCACCAATTTCCAGATGGCACCGTCATCGATCAGCTTAAAATCATCGGAATTGAAGCAAGCGCCATTCACTATTTTGGTTCACTGACAACCTTCCGTGCTGAAAAAAAAGCAGAAAACGGCTTAATCGTTCTTGATCGGAGCCGATACTTATATATAGAGGACTTTGAATTGGAATATGAAGCGGAAGAAGCTGCAGCAGGAGAACTGTATTTCAGCCGGCTGCTTGAGATGCATCAGATTCCAGTCCGTGAAACAAAAAACAAGGTTCGCCGTTTTTATGAGCAAAAATATCAAGAATAGAGGAGATTATTCCTAATGGAAATAAAGCAGTTTCAGACGATGATGGAACTTCGCTCCCTTGATTTTCAATCCAATAAACAGATAGAGAGCCAATCAGCAAGCGAAATGTTCAGCGACCTGCTCGATACGATGCTTCAATTTTATACCGGCAATCCCCCGGAGACGGCATCAGCTTCGGCGGGACGGCAGCGGCCCCTCTATACACAAGTGCTCCCTTCATTAGATGAAATCAAAGCATCTGCTGTTAAGCTTCCATCAGGTCCCGCTTCCATTGAGACCATTATTTCAGAAGCTTCCGAGGCGTATGGCGTCGACCCTAAATTGATCCGGTCTGTGATTAAACAGGAGTCAAATTTCAATCCGAATGCTGAAAGCGGAGCAGGAGCTATGGGACTGATGCAGCTAATGCCTGCTACAGCACGGGGACTTGGAGTCGAAAATCCTTTTGACCCAAAAGAAAATGTAATGGGCGGAACGAAGTATTTAAAGCAGATGCTGGCAAAGTATGATGGTGACGTTAAACTTGCCCTTGCAGCATACAATGCTGGACCTGGAAACGTTGATAAATATGGAGGGATTCCTCCTTTTAAAGAAACGCGAAATTATGTCGAGAAAATTTCAGCCTCTTATTTCGCGTAGGCAAATCAGTCCATTGCGGACTGATTTTTTTATTGAAAACTTTATTTTCAAGTGAAACTTAGAGCGATTTGTTTGAGATATATGAATCTCATTGTTAAAATAAGTTTATTACATGAGCAGGTTGGAATTAAAAACCCTTGCATAACGCGATTTTACAGACTTATCTAAGAATAATCTTACTCAAAATCAAAAGAATTTAAGATAAAGGAGTTATCAACATGGCAGAATCTTTTGCAACTCCGTACGAAGCGATTGGAAAAGAGCTTCTTTCCCAGCTTGTTGATGCTTTTTATTCCAATGTAGGAAAACATCCCTTGCTGTCGCCTATTTTTCCAGACGAATTAAGCGAAACGGCAAGAAAGCAGAAACAATTTATGACGCAATACTTAGGCGGTCCCTCTCTTTATACAGATGAACATGGTCATCCGATGCTGAGGGCGCGGCACTTGCCTTTTCCTATAACAGAAGATCGGGCGGAAGCCTGGCTGAATTGTATGGACAAAGCGATGGACGAGGTTGGGTTAGAGGGAGATATTCGCAGTTTCTTTTTCGAGCGGCTTACATTAACGGCGCATCATATGGTGAATACTCCAGGCAGTGCGCTCGATGAGAAAGGAGAATGGAATTAATGCCTTTTGGCGAGAAAAAGAATATCGGGCATTTTTTCTCCCATTGCCACGGCAATGCAAAAAAACCGCTTGAAATATACTTGTTCGTTGACCCTCTTTGTCCCGAGTGCTGGGCGCTTGAACCCATTATCAAAAAATTGCTGATGAGATACGGACGCTTTTTTACGCTAAAGCACATTATCAGCGGCAATCTGGCATCTTTAAATGCAATTAAAAAGAAACGGCCTGAGAATATGGCAGCTTCCTGGGATAATACAGCATGCCGCACAGGAATGTCATGCGACGGATCCATTTGGTTTGATAATCCTATTTCTTCTCCCTACGCACCTTCAGTAGCGATTAAAGCAGCAGAACTACAGGGAAGAAAATCCGGCATCCGATTCCTACGCAAGCTGCAGGAAGTCCTTTTCACTGAAAAGCAAGATGTCTCAGATGAAAAGGTGCTCGTTGAAATTGCAGGTATTACCGGTCTGGATAAGGATGAATTCATAAAGGACCTTCACTCTGAAAGTGCAGTAAAAGCTCTGCAGTGCGATATGAAAATCACAGCTGAGATGGAAGTCAGCGAGATGCCTACAATTGCATTCTTTAATGAACGGGTCGAAGAAGAAGGCTTGAAAATTGCCGGCTATTATCCGTATGAAATGTACGAAGAAGTACTGTTCGAAATGCTGGGTGAAATCCCGCCGCCATCCGAACCGCCTCCGCTGCAGGTATTCTTATCCTACTTCCGGTTCGTCGCTTCTAAAGAAATCGCTCTAGTATACGACATGAGCATAGAAGAAGCGGATCGTGAAATGAAAAAATACCAGCTTGCTCAAAAAGTTGAACGGGTGCCCGTCAAACACGGAACGTTTTGGAGAGCATTAGACTGAAAAACCGCCATACCCTTAGAGGTCTTGGCGGTTTTTTGGTTAGTGTCGGGACTGGATGGATTTATCTGGCTATTCGGCACGGTGAAACATCTACTACGACATAATCTGTCCATTCCGACTCTTTATTTGTCGTCCCATACTTTAATTTAGCCGTTCGTTTTTTTCTGTCCAACCTACCCCGTTTTCTGGCCGTTCTCCTAACCAATTTGTAACCGCTTACTTTATTAAATAAATTAAAAAAGACCATGCCGGGATAAGCATGGTCTCTTCTTGTATGTCTTAACGACAACAAAGGGGATGGGAGAAATTTTTCACGGTCAAACAAAGGGGTAAATGTTTGTTATGTGATCAATTTCACACCCTGAGTATATCAGAATATGTCGAGTTTTGACAAGTGCTTAGTTCTTAATTCACAATTTCGTCACATACATATTTTATCATGTGCCTTCATATAAAGAAGGACGGGGGTGGTTTTCCTTTGAATCCGATGGTAATTATCTTAATGACTCTCCTGTTTGGCGGGGCATTCTTTCTTCAAATCCTGGGTCTGATGAACCTAATTCCAGTCATCCTCTCTTCTCTCATCCTTTTTTTTATCATCGCGGGCAGTATATATGGGATGACGCGCAAAAAAACATTTAAAGGCTTTTAAGGATCGTCTGTTTTCGTGAAATGTTCTGCTTTTAAATAGGGCTATAGAAAAGACCGCTCCCCGGTTAAGGAGCGGCCTTTCTCTTTATTCGTTCATTAATTTCTCGAGCTCATTCAGCTTTTCTTCAAATACTTTGCACGCTTCTTCTACCGGCTGGGATGATGTCATATCAACTCCTGCCTTTTTCAGGACTTCAATCGGATAATCCGAGCTTCCTGCACTAAGGAATTCGATGTAGCGTTTTACTGCCGGTTCTCCCTCTTCAAGGATCTGCTTGCTGAGGGCAGCGGCTGCGCTGAAGCCAGTCGCATACTGATATACATAATAATTGTAGTAGAAATGAGGAATCCGCGCCCACTCCAGGCCGATTTCTTCATCGACTGTAATGTTCTCGCCATAGTATTTTTTGTTTAAATCATAGTACATTTTTGTCAAAAGCTCCGGTGTCAGCGGCTCGCCGTCCTGGGAACGTTTATGAATAGCATGTTCAAATTCAGCGAACATCGTTTGGCGGAATACCGTGCCTCTGAATCCATCAAGATAGTTATTCAGCAAGTACATCCGCTTCTTCTTATCATCAATCGTTTTCAGCATATAATCATTCAGCAAAGCCTCATTCGTTGTCGAAGCCACTTCTGCGACAAAGATTGAATAATCGCCGTATGGGTAAGGCTGATTTTTCCTGGTGTAATAGCTGTGAACGGAGTGACCGAATTCATGAGCGAGTGTAAACAGGTTGTTCACATTATCCTGCCAGTTCATCAAAATGTAAGGATTCGTTCCATACGTCCCGGATGAGTATGCACCGCTGCGTTTCCCTTTATTTTCATGAACATCGACCCAGCGGTTTTCAAAGCCCTCTTTCAAAATTTCCAAATAATCTTCTCCAAGCGGAGCGAGACCTTTTAGAAGATATTCCTTTGCTTCTTTATAAGGGATCTCCATCTTTGTGTTTTGGACAAGAGGTGTGTACAGGTCATACATGTGAACCTCATCAAGATTAAGCGCTTTTTTACGAAGTTCTACGTAACGCTGCAGCAAATGCAGATTTTTCTCTACAGTTGAGACGAGGTTATCGTATACTTCTTCCGGAATATTATTGCTGCTTAGTGCCGCTTCTCTTGCTGAGCTGTATTTTCTTGCCGTTGCATAGAAATTATCTTTTTTCACTGCCCCGGACAAGGTGCTCGCCAGCGTATTTTTGAATTTTCCATACGTATCATATACCGCTTTAAACGCGTCATGTCTTACCCGGCGGTCTTCGCTCTCCATAAAGGTGATAAAACGGCCATGTGTTACTTCTACTTCTTCTCCGTTTTCATCCTTAATCGCGGGGAATTCCATGTCTGCATTATTAAGCTTGCCGAAAATATCACTGGAAGCTCTAAGCGCTTCTGATGCCTGAGCTAACAGTGCCTCTTGCTCAGCAGACAGAACGTGAGGACGTTCACGGTTGATTTCCTCTAATGCATGGCGGTAGAGCTTTAAGTCTTCGCTTTCTTCCACATACTGTTTGAGTGTCCCCTCGTCCATAGCAAGGATTTCTGGAACCATATAGGATGAGATGCTGGATGCTTCTGTATAAAGACTTGCTGCTCTGTCATTCAAAGCCTGATATAGTGAATTACCTGTATCCTGATCGTATCTCATGTGTGCATATGTATACAATTTGCCAAGGCGCTCGGTAACTGAATCCTGATAGGAAAGACCATCATATAAAGATTGAGCAGAATCCCCAAGCTTGCCTTGGTAGTCTGCAATTTTAGGAATGGCTGACTTTATTTCCGAAAATTCTTTTTCCCAAGCCTCATCGCTTGCAAAAATGTCTTCCAGTCTCCATGTATCCTCCGCCGCAATATCGCTTCTTAGCGGTAATTTCTTAACCGTTTGCTGTTCTGACATGTCTTTTCCCCCTTATACAAATTTACAACAAGCTGATATCAGCCTTAAACTCATCTTGTCTAAATTCCCCGATGAAGTCAATTGATTTGCCGCACATGCCTATAGGTTATGCTCCAGCCCCGAAATTAGCCTGAAAAATTCACAATCCTCTTGCAGAACATCCGCAATATTGGCTGACCATTTAATCGGTGCGTGTGTATATATGTTGTTTTTCTCCATTGAGGTCAAAAATCCTGCTTTTATCAGCATAGTTCCCCATTCATAAAGAATCTCTTCAGGTGAAGGATTAATGGTTTGGAGATTGCGCCTAGTTATATGCCCTTCCATCTCCAGAAAAGAAAAATACCGGAGTACTTCTTCCTTGGAAAAAAACGTACGGGCTTCTACCCATAAAAGCAGCCGTGTTTTCCATACATATGGCTCCGTTTCAATTGCAAAGTCAAAATGGGATGGCATGAAAACGATAGCAGGGATAAGAGATATGGGAAGACGCTTTTTTAAATAAAGTACCTTCTGCAGGGAGGTGATCTGTTTTGAAGGAGGATATTTTCTAAATCTCAGAACCTTGCTTTGCAGCCAGCTGACTGGATATCCGTTTGGAGCAGAGAATTTGTGCGGAGTAAGAGAATCCATGCTTAGTTCAATCACTTCGGCTTTTGCATGAAAAATCTGCTTAGAAAAAGGGAAAAATCTGGTTAAGCGGAGGAGCTGTTTATTTTCGGGGCAATAAAATAGAAGGTAAGGAAGCGAAGAATAGGAGAAGTTTTTGGCGAAAAGCCAGTGGAAGGCATTTAGGCGGTACTCAGAGGCTCCGGTTCGTTGAAGCTGATTAGATCCGAGGATCCAGACGGGTTCTATCCCAAGACTCTTATAGCCTTTGCTGCGGCGGATTGCCAGTTCATGCGGGATGGACGAACATTGGTATTCAATGGCATACTTCTTCTTATTAATCGTCAGCATAATATCCGGCCGCTGCCTGATTGCCGGAAGATACGGTTCCACCTCTGCCTTCCCTTCCTGCCTCAGCCTATTGAAGAGCTGCTCTTTTCCAAGCAAGTGCCGTTCGCTCTCCGGTTCCGCTTCAAAATGGCAGGCGGTTTTTTTCCGATGAGCAAAATGATATCTCTTTACCTTACCGAGTTTAAGCTCGAGGCTCTGTCTGCAAGCTGGACAGTAAAACGATTCGGTGGTCCGGAGCTGATCTAGCTCCTCAAATGAATAAACCCTGCTGAGTAAAGAAAATGCTCCTGATTCAGTTAATGATGTTAGCACGGATCTTCCTCCTTATTAATGGACTGCAAATACCCATTCTACAAGGGCTTTGGACAATCCTTCTTATGAGAGAAGATTGAATTTCCGGGGTTGAAAAGGGAATTTTCAGTGGTTAGAAGTTGGCATTCCAAGGCACTCATAAAGCAGCTAGGTAACGATGCTGGTTCTGTTGGCTGGAATTAAGCAAAAAAATCGAAGGGGATGAAAAATAGACGATTTCGTCTGGAAAAAGAAGTAAATCAACTGGAATAATTAGTTTGGCTGGAATGCCCTGTTTTGGGCTGGAACCGCGACTGAACTGGCTGAAATGTAAGCGAACACGGCTGGTAAAAGAAGTGAATCGGCTGGAATAATCAATTTGGCTGGAATAATCAATTTGGCTGGAAAAGCTCTGTTTTTGGCTGGAACCGCAATTGAAGTGGTATATTCCACCAGGACGATTGAAATTGAAACAGCCGGGATGCTTTGTAAGCATCCCGGCTGTTTTGGCTTTTACATAGGTACTTTAAACAAAAATGGGTTAGGCTGATTGGAGCGGAAGGTGCGAGACTCCAGCTGGAGCAGCGGGACAGGTGAGACCCCGCAGGCGCTTGCGCCGCGGATGCTCACTGCCCGCCCCGCGGAAAGGGAGCATCCTGCAGTGGAAATCTGCCAAAACTAATCGAATTTAAAGATGCGAAAGGAGCTTCGAAAAATGACTTTCTTGAAAGCCTCTTTTCCTATATGCCTAACCTTAAAGCATCGGCGAAAGCAGCCTTGCAAATGATTCGAAAACACGCTGGAAAAAGCTCCGTTTAACGAAGTCTTCCATATCAAGCTTCTTAGATTCCAGCAGGTCTTTTTCGTACTCTTCTACAAGAGTGACCGTACTGTCTGTTCTGTATAAGAATGCATTCACCTCAAAGTTCAAGTGAAAACTCCTCATATCCATATTGGCTGTACCAATGGATGCAAGCTCATAGTCCACAATGACGATCTTGCTGTGCATGAATCCTTTTTCATACTCGTAAATTTGCGCTCCGGCTTCCATCAGTTCAGCAAAATAGGATCTTGATGCGTAAAAGACCAGCTTTTTATCAGGTCTTTTCGGAACAAGGAGGCGTACGTCTACACCGCTAAGCGCTGCGACTTTCAATGCTGAAAGGATGTCCTCATCCGGAATGAAATAAGGAGAGGCAATCCAGATGGAGTCTTTAGCTGAGACAATCATCGAGAAAAATAAATTTTTGATGTTTTCCCACTTATTATCAGGCCCTCCGGCTATCATCTGAACACCGCCGTTGCCCTCAGGGAAATCTGCTGGGTCTGCTTTAAGATAGGTTTCTGTATCAAGCTCCTTGCCGGTCATATAATACCAGTCCTGAAGGAAAATCATGTGCAGCGTCCGCACCTCTTCTCCCTTTACCATCAGGTGTGTATCACGCCAAAAGCCAAAGAAGTCGACCTTTCCTAAATACTCATCTCCGACGTTTAGGCCGCCCATAAATCCAATTTTACCGTCAATAATAATAATTTTACGATGGTTCCTGAAGTTAATCTTATTGCTTAGGAAAGGAAGGGTTACCGGAAGAAATGGCACCATTTCAATTCCTGCCCGGTGCATTTTGCTAATGTATCCTTTGGAAAGCTTCCAGCTTCCTACTGCATCATATAAAAACCTGATTTTGACCCCTTCACGGGCTTTTTCAATTAAAGCGTCCTGAAGCTGAAGACCGATTTCATCATGACGGACTATATAATACTCTAAATGAATGTACTTTTTGGCTTCTTTAATTTCCTTTAGAATAGCTGGAAACTTTTCATCCCCATTCGTTAAGATGGATGTTTCTGACGCAAAAGAAACAGGACTGTGACTCAGATTGTGAGCAAGCTTGAACATGAGCTTCTGGTGGTCTCCCATTTGTGCTGCCCGTTCTTCATAATCCTTATGATCTCCTTCTATTTGCAAATACACTTGCTGATCGATAAGCGCTTTCTTTTCAAATAGCCTTCTTTTTCTGACATTTCGTCCAAAAAGCAGATAAAATAAAAAACCGACAATCGGAAATGCGCCGAGGACGATCAGCCATGTTAAGGTCTGATTGGGTTTTCGGTTTTCCATAAAAATGACAAAGCCGATAAAAACGATGGAAAGTGTAAAAATGATGCTCAATGCAGCTAAAATCCAATCTCCCCAATAATTCTTCGTTAAAAGAATAACCCCTGTAACAAATAAAGAAAAAATAATGACTTGTATAAAATTTTTCATCCGCTATCACCTGACTTTTCTGCAGCTTAAAATATAGTACGAATTACATTCCCTAAAAGTTTCATTCATAATCATACCAGATTTGAAAATATGATATGGCTTTATTATAGCCTACTTATCATGCCCTGGAAAAATTCAAAAAAAAAGAACCGATTCCATTTGAAATCGGCTCCGAAAAGTTTAATCAAAATGCTTTCGCAGTGTATGCAAAGCATGTTCGTCCATTACTTTCTTTCCGTACTCTTCAAGCCTGTGAACCGTAACCTTGGATTGGCTTCCATACTCCGAAATAATGCTGAGTACATTATCCATTTCCTCGGCAGCTTGCTCCTCGGTAAATTCAGCATACAAATAATATTGATTGTTCAGCGCAAAAAGGCTATTTGAAAATCCGGATAGATTTGTTTTTGCTAAGGAGATGAGATCCTCAAAATCACCGAAGTGAATAACATATTCAAGCTGCGGAGGCTGTTCCTCGCCTTCAGCAGGGGATTTGGAGAAATGCTCATCCATTAAGCTATCAATGTTTTCATCAACGGGAATTTCGTGATACTTATCATCACTGATCGGCAGTTCGAGCTTCTGTCCATCCTTCGACATCTGTGCCCTAGTGACCACAACTTCCAGACCTTTGTCCATTGCCTGAACCTGGATCCAGAGTGGTCCTTCCATCATAAAGTCTTCTTCCTCGTGCACCTCATCCATCATTTCCCAGAAAAGTTCTTCGCTACGTTCACGGTTGTACCAGATTTCATCCCGGTCAAAGCCGCGCTCTTCTATATCGCCATATGAAATGTAAAATTTCACGGTATGCTCATTAATTCGTTCGATTTCCATGGATTACACTTCCCTTCTTTTTTTGATGTTGAAGGGACAACTAAACCCCCGATAGTTGCACTTTCCTACACTTTACCCCAAAGCCTGTCTTTTTAACCGCCTTTTCGCTTACCACAACACCCTCATAGTAGTCAACCTTAGCTTAGAGAATCTTGTACTCCTATTTTATGATAAATCGGACATAAATGAAATAAAAAAACCCTGAAAAGAACGAAAACAGTTATTAACCTACGAAGAGGCATATTGGAGCCTGCTTTTCATATATTTGGTACAAGCACGAACCTTTAATGCGAAGCAAACGGGGGTATTGGATGGAGCAGGAGTTTCTGATTTCATTATTAATGATTATTGGCATTGATTTGATCCTTGGAGGAGACAATGCCATTGTTATTGCTATGGCCAGCAGGAAGCTTCCAGAAAAGCAAAGGCAAAAGGCAATTATTATTGGTACGCTGCTTGCCATTACACTTAGAACCGCTCTCACGACGGTTGCTGTTTATCTTCTGACAATCCCTTATCTCCAGCTGGCAGGCGGGATATTCCTTTTGTATATTTCTTTCGGCTTAATGGCTGGAAAAGAGGAGGAAAATGAGAACATAAAAAGTCACGGGAGTTTGTGGAAGGCGGTAAGAACAATTGTTGCAGCGGATGTCCTAATGGGGCTGGATAACGTTATAGCCGTTGCAGGGGCAGCAAACGGACACACCATGCTCGTAGTCACGGGACTTTTCATCTCTATTCCCGTAATTATCTGGGGAAGCAAATTTGTTCTGCAGCTGATTGACCGATTCCCTTATTTAATTTATGTCGGAGGAGGAATGCTTGCTTATACTGCTGGTAAAATGATTTCGCATGAGGATCAACTTCAATTTCTGGCCAATAAACCACTATTCCTTGAGGGTCTGCCCTTCTTTACTGTACTCATCTTTGTTTTAAGCGGGATTCTGATGAAAAAAATGAGAACAAGCATGTAAAAAAGCCTCCCATTTTTAATGGCAGGCTTTTATCAATGATTTATTCATTTACTAGGCGCTGTGCTTCACGCAGCTGATAAGTCCGTACTTTTCTAGGAAGAAAGCGGCGAATTTCATCTTCATTGTAGCCTACTTGAAGGCGTTTTTCATCAATCATGATTGGTCTTCTAAGCAGTCCAGGATGATTCTGAATCAGCTGATATAAGTCTTGAAGAGGCATGCTCTCAAGATTAACATTTAGTTTTTGGAAAATCTTAGACCGCGTGGAAATGATCTCATCTGTTCCGTCTTCTGTCATCCTCAAAATTTCTTTGATTTCATTGATAGACATTGTATCGGAAAGAATGTTTCTTTCTGTATATGGAATATCATGCTCTTCCAGCCACGCCTTTGCTTTTCTACATGAAGTACAGCTTGGTGATGTATATAAGGTTACCATGGAACTTTCACTCCTCTGTACGTAGTTTAAAATAAAATTACTTTAAACAAGTAATATCTATTGCTCATTATACTATAAAAAAGTAAGTAAGTGAATATCTTTTCCGCAAAAGTTTGACGAATTCGTTACAATTCCCAATAAATCAGTATTCATCATATTAGTTTAACATTCTGACAACTTCATTAACGTACTATTCAGGGCACAGGCTTACTAACTTCAGGCGTATCATTCACAGAGCCATTCTCAATTAGTTTTTCTCATCGAAAATATTAGTCGCTTCTTCTTCGCTGCGGATCTTCAGTACTTTCTTCACATCTTCATACGAACGGCCGTACCACTCTTTATCCTTATACGTATGAATGTGCTTGTAGGTTTCCTTCATTGCAGAAAAAATTTCAGATTCCGGACGGTCATTTGGGGACCAATAGAGAATTTCCATATGATTCACTTCATTCGTTGCTAACGATCTTCTCGAATACCCTATAGAACTTGCATGATGAAAACCTTCCCTTTGGTAAAATTTAAGACGTTTTGCCGTATCCTGATCGGAATCATCAACAGGCTCAACCTCTAAAATAATGGGTTTGTTTTTCTCTTTCAGCTTTGCAATAAGCTTATGTCCAAGACCTTCACCGCGCGCATCTTTGGAGACATATATGTAATCTATAAAAAGAAAATCATCCAGCTCCGCATACATAAGCACATGTTTCGGTCCTTCATCCTTGTAATAAATGTCGCCTCTGTCTTTTAAAAGACCTTCTATATGATCACGTGATTTCATTTCCTCAATCGGAAAATACTGACTCAGCTTCTCGTACCAATTCATGCTTTCTCTCCTGTTAAATGTAGTTGTATTGGTAATTTACCCATTTTGCTTTTGCATAAACATGATAGAGGGTATTTAGTTAAATTAACTGAAAATTGAATACTTTTTATGTATAATAGGAACAAGGAGTTGATTGGTTTGATCAGCTATTTTACTGATTTCGCCCTTTTCGCCATTTTTGTAATTGGGCTCACTGCTACAATGGGTGTTTTAGCGAATGGAATCGGATCCGGATTGTTCGGAGGCAAAACAAAAAATGCATTTTATGAACAATCCTCCAAAACGCAAAAAGGCTGGAATCCAGTTAAACGCAAATAAGGGGCTGTCCAGTAAGTCAATTTTCAAAGCTCCTTTCGCATTTTAAAATTGGATTGGTTTTGGCTGATTTCCGCTGCAGGCTGCTTGCTTTCCGCTTCAATCAGCCTAACCCATAAATGTTTAAAGTACCTATGTAAAAGCCAAAACCCCATGAGTGCTCAAACAAAGCGTTCAGGGGGTTTTGGCTTCAATCATTTCCTCTATGCAAGACTTATTAGATAGCCCCACTTTTTGCAGCTATTTCTTTACAGGGGTATAGTCTACTCCCTCTGTATAGCGGTTGCCAGCATTCCAAAGAAGGAATTCATTAATTCCTTCCCCATTCAGCGCTTTTATTTGGGCTTCTACCTCCGGCTTGCCATATTTCAAGTAGTTGCCCTTTCCTAAATAAGAAGCGGTAAAATCCTGCAGCCAAGGACGTGAAACTGGTCTTGTTTTCAATTTCCCAAGTTTGTCGTTCTCAAGTTTTGCATATTCCTTCACGAGCTTATATGGCTCTGTATCAGGTTTTTCAATGCCAAAATATGGTCCCCAGTGGCTTGGGTAGATCATAGATGATATGACATCTACATTATCCGAAATCTTGGAGAAGTTCTGTCCAATTCCTGGTGCTTCAGGCAGTGTAGCAGAATATCCGAAAATATCAACTGACACTTTTACACCATATGGCTTCAGCTTCTCACGTGCATACTTGGTGAAGTCTGTTACAGCCTGCACTCGCTTCTGCGTGTTATCACGGCTGTCCTTTTCATAATCTCCCTCACTGTAGGAGAGCTCTTTATCCTTCGTTTCAAAACCCTCCGGGAAACGGACATAATCAAACTGAATTTCTTTAAAACCCATTTTTGCCGCTTCAATTGCTGCCTGTACATTGTAATCCCAGACCTCTTTTACAAACGGGTTCACGAATTTAGCGCCTGTGCCGTTCTCCCAAACCTGTTCGCCCTTCTTATAGGACCACTCAGGCTTCTTATCTGCCAGGACATTGTCTTTAAACACCACAATGCGGCCAATCGGATAAATTTTATGATCCTCAAGCTTTTTCATCATGCCCTTTGGATCTTTTATGTAGGATTTGCTAATGCTGTAAAATGGAGATTTTTTATCTGGATGGAACGTAAAGTTACCGGAATCGTCCTTGACATCGATCACCATGCTGTTCAATTCCGTATCATCCATCAGTTTAATGAGGGAATCCATTTTTTCTCCCCCAGCGGATGTCCCGGTGACATACACCCCTCTTACCGCGTCCGGATATTCAAATTTGTAGCCAGATTCATAAGCAAATCTCGGCATGGTATCGGGCAATTTCTTTTCTGGAATCATGACCTCATTCAGCGCAAGCGAAGAGCCACTGGCTGCTTGAACAGGCTGAGCTGCGAATGCGGTTCCTGCCAGGATTAACACACTAGCCAGACCAATTATTTTCTTTTTATACAATCTTTTCAAGCTCCGGTTCCTCCTTATTAATCACTCTATATAAAAGTATAGGGCAGTTTTACATAGGTTGATAGAGGATATACCGCACATTATGCAAAAATACAAAATGAGCCAATCCGCCTATTAAAAGGCTGAAATTTGCTATTCTGAATGCCGTGATACCTGCACAGAATAAAAAACGCACTGACTCGTTAAGGTCAGTGCGTTTTCTTTCTATTAGGCTCTGTTAAACTTGGCTGTTGATTTCCGTTGCAGGCGCTCGCTTTCCGCGGGGCGGGCGGTGAGCCTCCTCGCCGCTTTGCGCCTGCGGGGTCTCACCTGTCCCGCTGCTCCCGCAGGAGTCTCGCGCCTTCCACTCCAATCAACAGGTGTTAAAAATCAACATCAGGCTTTAACAGAGCCTTCTATTAAATAGTAGCAGCATATTGTTTTTGATATTGAGTGAACTCTTCATTTGAGCACATTACGAAGTGTCCTGGTTTTACTTCGCGAAGCTCCATCTCTTCACCGGGCTGCAATTTGTGTTTAGAAGGCTCATACGCCTTTCTTACACGTGCGCGCTCATAATCGGGATCGGGCAGAGGGATTGCAGATAATAGCGCTTGTGTATAAGGGTGAATTGGATTTTTATAAAGCTCATCCGCTTCCGCAAGTTCTACTAATTTTCCGTAGTACATAACCCCAATACGGTCACTAATATATTTCACCATGGATAAATCATGGGCGATGAATAAAAACGTTAAGCCTTTTTCTTTTTGAAGCTTTTTAAGCAGATTTACAACTTGAGCTTGAATGGATACATCCAATGCAGAGATTGGCTCATCAGCGATGATGAATTCAGGATCCACTGCAAGAGCACGTGCAATTCCAATCCGCTGCCGCTGTCCGCCGCTGAATTCATGCGGATAACGGTTCGCATGCTCCCGGTTTAATCCGACTGTTTCCAATAGCTCAACTACTCGGTCCATACGTTCTTTGGATGATTTAGCAAGCCCATGAATATCAATGCCTTCTGCAATGATTTCTGATACTTTCAGTCTGGGATTTAGAGAAGCATAAGGATCCTGGAAGATCATTTGCATTTTACGGTTGAACTTCTTCAGCTGGGATTTATTCTTTTTCCCATGAACGTTCTCTCCGTCAAATAATACTTCTCCGCCTGTAGCATCGTACAGGCGAATGATTGTACGGCCTGTTGTGGATTTACCGCATCCGGATTCCCCAACCAGTCCAAGTGTTTCCCCTTTGAAAATATCAAATGAGACGTTATCAACTGCTCTTACTTCGTTGGATTTTCCTTTATTGAAATACTGCTTTAAATTTCTAACTTCGAGCAATTTTTCTTTTGCCATTTTATTTTCCCTCCTTAATTTCAGGGAACTGACGCATTCTCTTTTTGACCGCTTCCGGCGGTTCAACTTGCGGTGCATTTTCATGATAGAGCCAGGAGGCAACATAATGAGAATTCGAAATTTTAAAGAAAGGCGGCTGCTCTTCCAAATCAATTTTCAGCGCAAAAGGATTACGGGCAGCGAATGCATCCCCTTTCGGCGGAGCCAGCAAATCAGGCGGTGTTCCCGGAATGGAGAACAACTCATCTTCTTTAGAATCCAAATCCGGCATGGAACTGATTAGTCCCCAAGTATAAGGATGTTTTGGATTGTAGAAAATTTCGTCAGCTGTACCGTATTCCACTATTTTACCACCGTACATAACAGCTACACGGTCAGCTACATTTGCTACTACACCAAGGTCATGGGTAATAAAGATAATCGACGTATCAATTTTCTTTTGCAGTTCTTTCATTAAATCAAGAATTTGAGCTTGAATGGTAACATCCAGAGCAGTTGTAGGTTCATCTGCAATCAAAACCTTAGGGTTGCAGGCAAGAGCAATCGCGATGACCACACGCTGTCTCATACCGCCTGAAAATTGGTGGGGATATTGCTTAAAGCGTTCTTCAGGCATCGGGATCCCTACCAGCTTCAGCAGGTCAATCGCACGGCGTTTAGCCTCTCCCCTGCTCAAATTTTGGTGACGGATAATCGGCTCCATAATCTGCTTGCCGACTGTCATGGTTGGATTTAAGGAAGTCATCGGATCCTGGAAAATCATCGAGATGTCTTTTCCGCGGATTTTTTGCATTTGTTTTTCTTTTAGCTTCGTTAAATCCTTGCCTTCAAAAAGAATGCTGCCATTCTTAATTTCAGAATTGCTTTCAGGAAGAAGCCTCATAATGGATTTAGTTGTTACTGATTTTCCGGAACCGGATTCTCCTACAATCGCAAGAGTTTCCCCTTTATATAAATCAAAACTCACATTACGTATGGCTTGAACTTCTCCGCCAAACGTATGGAAGGAGATTTCAAGGTCTTTAACTTCTAATACTTTTTCCATTATCGTTCACCTGCCTTAGTCGCGCATTTTTGGATCAAGCGCATCACGCAATCCATCTGCAATCAAGTTGAATGCTACCATTAGAAGGGCAATCATAATTGCCGGAATCATCATTTGATATGGGAATAAAATCATACTTCTAAAACCATCATTTACAAGCGTTCCGAGTGATGCATTTGGATCCTGAAGACCTAACCCGATAAAGCTTAAGAAAGCTTCAAAGAAAATGGCATTAGGAATACTGAACATTGTATTAATGATCATAACTCCAAACATGTTTGGAAGCATATGTCTGAAAATAATTTTAGCATCAGAAGCTCCTAATGTTCTGGAGGCAAGCACAAACTCCTGGTTTTTCATCCTTAATACAGATGCTCGTACGACACGAGCCATTGTTGTCCATCCTGTAATGGTCAAAGCAATAATAATAGGAATGATACCTGGTTTAAGGATCAAAATCATAAGAATTACAACGACTAAATTCGGTATCCCTACAAGGATTTCAATAATCCTCTGCATAAAGCCGTCTACTTTTCCCCCTATATAACCGGAGATCGCACCGTATGCCACCCCAACCAGCAAATCAATCAATGATGCGACAAAGGCAATTAAAAGAGAAATTTGTGTTCCTTTCCAAATACGGGCGAAGATGTCACGTCCAAGCTGATCTGTTCCAAACCAATAATACTCTTTAACTTCGCGCTGCTCATAAGGCTGAATTATAGTACCATCTTTTTTCTTAAGTTCTCCATCAAATGGAAGCCAGCTTACATTTTCAATTCCTTGAATACGAGGTGGCAAATTGGAATGCTTTGTATTTTGTTCACGTGCACTGTGCGGGGTCATGAAAGGTCCGACAAATGCCATAATCACAATTAGAAATAAGACAATTAAACTTACAATAGCGGCTTTATTTTTCTTAATTCTCAGCCAGCTATCCTGCCAATAGTTTAAACTCGGTTTTTCAATACGTTCGCTTTTTGTAGAATCAAGCGGGGCAGGGACGAACAAGTCCTGTGATTTCTTTTCTGTGTTTATCATTTGCTGCTCCCCCCACTCACACGGATACGCGGATCAATTACGCCATATAGAATGTCCACTAATAGAATTACCACCACAAATAATGTTGCGAAAAGAATTGAAGTTCCCATAATTACCGGATAATCATTCGTAACGATGGATTTAACGAACTGCTCCCCGATTCCAGGAATACCAAAAATCTTCTCAATAACAAGCGAACCAGTCATTAATCCGACAGCTAACGGAGCAAGTACAGTAACAACTGGAATAAGCGCGTTTCGAAGAGCATGTTTCATAGATATTTGAAAACTGCTGGCACCTTTGGCTTTGGCTAATGTAATATAGTCTGAGTTCAGTACATCGATCATCTCAGTACGCATAAACCGTGCGGCAATTGAAATTGGGAACATGGCAAGGGCAACAGTCGGCAAAACACTGTACTCGGGTCCGTTCCATAGCATAACCGGAAACCAGCCAAGTTCTCGTGCGATATAATACTGAAGCAATGCAGCAAAAACAAATGATGGTATTGATTTACCAACAACCGCCAAAAAAGTAGAACCGTAATCGATCCATGTGTTTTGTTTCAGAGCTGCGATAACCCCGAGGAAAATACCAATAATTGTTCCAAAGAACATTGCCTGTAAACCAAGTGTGGCAGAAGGACCAATTCCATCGGCAAGGATAGTGGTTACGGGAGTGTTATTGAATTGGAAGGATGTACCCAGGTCGCCTTTCAGCATTCCGCCCATGTACTTTACATATTGTACAGGCACGGGATCATTCAGTCCGTATTTTTCATTCATAATCTGCAGCTGTGCCTCTGATAATTTTTCTGCAGAGTTAAATGGACTTCCAGGGATTAGTTTCATGAGGAAAAAGGTTGCAGAAACAACAATGAACAAAGTGATTATCATATAAACAATACGTTGCAAGATGTATTTTGTCATGATGCAGACACCTCCTAATTAATGCAATATTCAACGAATTTCGACAATTTGACGATAGGTAAAAAGAGAGTATATTTCTATACTCTCTTCTACTGTTCATAGAAAAATAGTTTATTGCTATTTAATTTGCTTATTCGCCTTCAATTGTTACCCATTGGTAGCTGTACTCACCACCGATGTTGTGGTGAACAAGACCTTTAACTTTTTCTTTTACCAGTACGTTTACTGAACGCTGGTAAAGTGGAGAAAGTGCTACATCCTCTTCAAGAAGAACTTTTTCAGCTTGAGCGAAGATTTCGAATTGTTTATTCAGGTCAGTTTCTTTGTCAGCTTGTTTGATTAGATCATCGAATTTTGGATTAGAATAAGCCATTTTGTTTTGTGCTCCGTCAGTGATCCAAAGATCCATGTATGTCATTGGATTTTGGTAATCAGGGCCCCATCCGCCATTCAATAGGTCGTAATCCATTTTGTCTTCAAGATCCAAACGGATTTTGAAAGGTACGCTCTTCACTTCAATTGTTAGTCCTTCAAGAGTTGTTTCCAGCTGCTCTTTTACAAAAGAAGCTTCTAGTTTAGCTGTTTCAGTATCCTGGCTCACATATCCAAGATTAAGTTTAGATTCGCCAAGCTCTTTTAAGCCTTGTGCCCAAAGTTTTTTCGCTTCTTCTTTATTTGTTTCAAGGTATTTGCCTGTTTCACGGAAGTCTTTTCCAGAATCATCAGCTGCGAATTCTTTTGGAACGATACCGTCAGCAATGATAGATCCATTTTGCAGTACATCATCAACAAGCGCTTTTCTGTCCACAGCTAACGCTATTGCGCGGCGGATGTTTTCATTTTTAAGTGCAGGATTCTTTTGGTTCATCTTGATCCACCATACAGATGGCTCAAGGAATCTTTCCATTTGGTCGTCATTCTCGTATTGAGAGATGATAGCAGCAGTTGCAAGTTTAGGAGTTTTATCCGCTTCACCAGATTCAAAAGCATTTACAGATGCTTGAGGATCTTTAGAAACGTTGAATTGGATAGTTTCAAGTTTTACATTAGCAGCATCCCAGTAGTCTGCATTTTTCTCAAGTTTCCAAGAGGATGCAGTAGGTCCGCCCCAATCAGTCATTTTGAATGGTCCGTTAAATACTAGGTTTTCTGCATTTGTTCCAAATTTGTCGCCTTTTTCTTCAACAAATTTTTTGTTTTGCGGGTAGAAGGATGGGAATGCCATCAATTCTTTGAAATAAGTGATAGGCTTTACAAGTTTTACTTCAAGAGTATGATCGTCGATTGCTTTAACACCAAGCTCTTCAGGTTTAGCAGATTGGTCATAAACCTTGTCAGCATTAGCGATTTTGCCGATCATCATGTATGGGCCGTAAGGAGAAGCTGTTTTAGGGTCAAGAGCGCGCTGCCATGCAAAAACGAAATCGTTTGCTGTTACAGGATCTCCGTTTGTCCATTTAGCGTTATCTTTAAGTTTAATAGTGTAAGTTAGCTTATCTTCGCTTTCAGCTGGATCTTCACTAGCAACAGCCGGGATTGCCTGTTGGTCTTTATCCAAGCGGTAAAGTCCTTCATTAACGTTATTGATGATTTCGAAGCTTGCTGCATCCTCAGCCATAACGCTGTCCATGGACGGAAGCTCAGCACTTTCAAAAACTTTAAGTTCTTGTGGTACAGATGGTGTTTCTGCTTTTTCGCCATTACCGTTATCCTTAGGCGTAGTGCTTGATTCGTTTTTGTTGCCGCCGTAGCAAGCAGTCAAGAACAAACTAAGGACTAAAGTAAGTACTACTAGAAGTGAAAATTTAGAATTTTTCACTTGTTTGACCCCCTTTTATTTTCTGATAATTCTTACAAGGATTATTATACAAGCTTTTAAATATTTGTACATGTGTTTTTTTAAAAAAATTTACACAAATGCAATAATACTAATAATTCAGGCCTATAAAAATAGTTCTTTGTACCTAGTTGTTTCGTTTTATATTTCAGAGAATTTTTAAAAAGTTGCTAGCTTAGCCTTGACAAGCAGGGTGTCTGTAAAAAATAATTAATGTTTATGTAAAGAGAGTGTAAGATTCCCTATGCATAATGGTAAAATATAGGGATATAAATGTGTGTGCTACTTTTCAAATATAATGAACCTCACACGAAATATTATGGTTATACTAGTATTATTCATTAGAAAGCGGTGATTCCAGTTGAAAAAAAGCGTCTTTATTTTCCTGGGTGGATTGGCCATTTCCCTCATTGGATGTTTTCTATACTATAGAGAGCTGACTCTTCTTGGTTTTATTAATTCCTCTTTTATTGTTGGCGGCTTTCTACTGTTCGCTTCTTTATTCGGGACGGTTGCGCAGAGCGGATTTTTCGATGCTGCTACTTATGGGATGAGAAGGACGTTTAAAATTAACGGGAAAGATATGGATAAAGAAGAAGCGCAGAGCATGCGTCCATTTTCCGAGCTCGTTTCCTTTTCCGTTTCCCCTCTCCTGTTTGCCAGTTTGGCCTTATTAGGTTTAATGATGATCGGGCTTGGCCTATACTATGTATAGTTGCACGAAAAGCATTTCTTTTTTATAATATGTATCAGTTAAATGTACCGGCTATGATAAAGAGTAGTACACGGATTATTCATTTGCAGAGAGCCTGAGGCTGCTGGAAATCAGGCATTGAACTTCGTGGAATGGACTTTTGAGCCGCATGCCGAAATAGAATTAGGCAATGCCGTATGTCCTGCGTTAAAGGATTTTAAGCGGCTTTCCGTTGGATCGGAGAGCAATCAGGGTGGCACCACGGTTCATTCGTCCCTTCTTCAGGGATGAGTGGGCCTTTTTTTATTGGCTTAACACAGAGCCGTAATTTAATGTAATAGAGGAGATGTTTCCAGTGAAAACCATTTTTTCAGGCATTCAGCCGAGCGGAGTCGTAACATTAGGCAACTACATCGGCGCCATGAAGCAATTTATCGAGCTTCAAAATGATTACAACAGCTATTTCTGCATCGTCGATCAGCATGCAATCACGGTTCATCAGGATAAGGAGAAATTACGCCAAAGCATCCGCAGCCTTGCAGCCCTGTATGTTGCAATCGGACTGGATCCAGAAAAAGCGACCCTGTTTATCCAA
This sequence comes from Metabacillus flavus, assembly GCF_018283675.1. Classification (NCBI taxonomy): domain Bacteria; kingdom Bacillati; phylum Bacillota; class Bacilli; order Caryophanales; family Bacillaceae; genus Metabacillus; species Metabacillus flavus. The sequence continues at coordinate 1,227,337 of NZ_JAGVRK010000001.1, read as the reverse complement.
TCGGAGGTGCCCGCGCACGCTCAGGCCGGATGGATGCTTCAATGCGTTGCGTATATCGGCGAGCTTGAGCGCATGACGCAATTTAAAGATAAGTCTTCAGGTAAAGAAGCAGTTGCTGCCGGTTTGCTAACGTATCCGCCATTGATGGCTGCAGACATCCTTCTATATGGAACTGATCTTGTACCGGTTGGAGAAGATCAAAAGCAGCACATTGAATTGACCAGAGACTTGGCTGAGCGCTTTAACCGCAAGTACAATGATATTTTCACGGTACCGGATGTCAGAATTCCAAAAGTAGGAGCACGCATTATGTCTTTAGCCGATCCTTTAAGGAAAATGAGCAAATCCGATCCGAATCAGAAGGCATTTATTACCCTTCTTGATGAGCCTAAGCAGATTGAGAAGAAAATCAAAAGTGCCGTGACTGACTCAGAAGGCATTGTAAAATTTGACAAAGAAAACAAACCAGGGGTTTCCAATCTCCTTTCCATTTACTCTATTTTCACAGGATTAACGATTGAAGAGCTGGAAGTGAAGTATGAAGGAAAAGGCTATGGAGATTTCAAAGGAGATTTGGCTCAGGTCGTAGTTGGTGAGATTGCCCCGATTCAAGAGCGATATTACGAGCTGATGGAATCCGATGAACTTGACCGTATTCTTGATGAAGGAGCAGAACGCGCGAATCGCGCAGCTAATAAAATGCTTCGGAAAATGGAAAATGCAATGGGATTAGGAAGAAAACGCAAATAATTAGAAGGAAGCTCAGCCTAGCTGGGCTTTTTTTATACGAGCAGGTTTGAGGAAAAAAAGAGACTGTCTAAAAAGTCTTACTGATAGAAAATGATCGAAACCCCTTGACGTTGTGAAAGCATTCGCATGGGTGTAATTTTATATAGGTACTTAGAACAATTCTGGTTAGGCTGATTGGAGCGGAAGGTGCGCGACTCCTGCGGGAGCAGCGGGACAGGTGAGACCCCACAGGCGCTTGCGCCGCGGAGGCTCACCGCCCGCCCCGCGGAAAGCAAGCATCCTGCAGCGTAAATCAGCCAAAACCAATCTAAATTCTAAGAGAGGAAGCACTTTTTTTTGGTCTTTTTTCCACTTATCAATTTCCTGATAACCGCATGCCAAACGGCTCTAAAGCAAAAAGACCCTGTTCCAAAACTCAAAAAGATGCCCGGCCGCGAGACCAGGCATCACCGTTTGTTTACATCGAGTGACCAGAATCGGAAATCTCCACTTTCTCCGCCTTCAGCTCTGATTCCAAATGGGAATCCTTTGATGACTCTGTCATCCTCCAATAAGTAAAAAAACTAATGGCAATACAGAGAGCGACATAGGCGTAAAACAGCCATTCCACTCCCATACTCTTCATCCACAAAGCAATGAATTCGGCGGTTCCACCAAAGATTGCCACTGTTAAAGCATAAGGGAATCCAACACCCAGTGCCCGGATTTGGGTAGGAAACAGCTCGGCTTTTACGATTGCATTGATGGATGTATAGCCGGTCACAATAATAAGCCCTGTCATCATAAGCAAAAACGCGCCGGTTGGATTTTGCGTTTGCTCGAGAAGCAGGAAGATCGGAACGGTAAGAATGGTTCCCAGTATGCCAAAGCACATGAGTAGAGGTCTTCTTCCAATTCGGTCTGAAAGCATTCCCGCTAGCGGCTGCAAAATAATAAAGATAAAAAGTGCAGCAAAGTTGATCCAGCTCACGGTTTCTTTTGGAATGCCTGATGTATTAATCATGAATTTTTGCAAGTAGGTCGTGTATGTGTAAAATGCAACCGTTCCTCCGAGTGTCAGACCGACTACTGTCCATACTGCTTTCGGATACTTCATCAGCACCTTGAGGGTCCCGGCATTCGTTCTTTTTTCTTTGCCCATTTTTTCGAACTGATCGGACTCATCCATGGATCGCCTCAGCCATAAAACCGCGAGGGCCCCCATCGCTCCAATAACAAACGGAATGCGCCAGCCCCAAGCATTCATATCTGGTTCGCTAAGAACTTGCTGAAGAATAATTTGAACGCCTAACGCGGTAAGCTGTCCGGCAACCAGCGTGACGTATTGAAAACTTGAATAATATCCGCGGCGGCCCGAACTGGCCATTTCAGATAAGTATGTAGCTGATGTACCATATTCTCCACCCAATGAAAGTCCTTGGAGAAGCCTTGCAAGAACAAGTATGACTGGAGCCATTACACCGATCGAACTGTAGCCCGGCGTACAGGCAATGATCAAAGATCCTGCCGCCATAATGGTGATGGACAGCGTCAGCGCAGCCCTTCTCCCATGACGATCCGCATATCTTCCCATTATGAGACTGCCAATCGGCCGCATTAAAAATCCTACAGCAAAAATGGCTGCGGTATTAAGCAGCTGGCTCGTTGAATCTCCTGCAGGAAAGAATTCTGCTGAAAAATACACAGCGAAAGCGGAGTATACATACCAGTCATACCACTCGATTAAATTTCCGACCGATCCTTTAAAAATATTGCCTGTTATGCGCTTTGTACTTGCGTGGTCTGCTGCTTTTGCCATAATTATACCTCCTTGAAGCGGTTTTTAAAAAGAAAGCGCTTTACCTTCTATTATACCGTACCACCTAGAAGCTGACTGTAAGCCTAAACACACAAAAACCCCCTTCACCCAGTCTTCAGCCGGGGTTATCAGGAGGCTTGTCCATTGCATTCAATTTACTTTCGATTCGTGCTCGGTATCCCATAGTTTTTCAAAGAAGGGTTGTCCTTTTACTAGATGCTCGCATAGCGACATATGCTTCGGGGACCACCCATTTACGGTTTCGCTGTAAAGCTTTTGGAAGACATCATGAAATTCCATGGAACGGATTTGTTCATACTCCTGCGGATTCCATTCTGTGTACCAATATTTTATTTCTGCCGTATTTTTTGTGGTTTGCAGCTGATCCAATGCCATGAATAGAAGCTGCTTTAGCTGCCGTTCCTTACGGGTGAGTCCTCTCATGTGGTCAGGAGCAAGAGACAGAATATGAAATTCCTTTTCTTCCCCATGCAGCGGCCCGTGAAAAGGATAGTCATCCGCATCTACGTCCTTAACCATTTCATAAACGAGCTGTTCCTGCCTTGGAATCAAACGGCTTTTCCGTACAGGGATGCTGTAGCCGATTGTATCAACTGCGATAATTCCCTGGCCATCTGTGATGACGAAGCAGTAATCAAGTTGTATTCTTTCATGATTTTTCCGGATGTAGGCTTTCTGATGAATGTCTTTCAGGAGGCTTTGCGGTATCTCGGAAAGATCATTTTCAATGTACCTGAACAGCACTTGATTGACTTTGAGCAACGGCACCTGATCCAGCAGCTCAACACTGTCATCCTTTCGCCATTCATGGAAATGGCACACATTGTATCCATTTTCTTCTCCCTCAAACCAATTTACCCATACATCATGAAGAAACAACATTTCTTACCCCTCACCTTCTCAATCTGTTTGTCAATCAGTATAGGCAGGACGAGCAGAAAATATTCCAGTTTCTTCAGATTATGGGCGGATTTTCTTTCGTATTTATTCCTCTATTTTAAGAGCCTTTATAATGCGCTCGGAAGGCGTTTTGAAAAGACTCTCCGTCATTGAGCCAGTATCTTTCATATAGGATTTAACAGCATAATACCCGGCTGTATAGCCAAGCATTTTCGGATACATGCCAAGACCGTATATCATTTTATCGAAATGCCGGTCCTCCTGCTTGATGGTCTGGTTGGGAAGGATATGTCTTTTCCAAAATTGGCGAAGCTGAGCATCCTGGTAAAGCCTGGTCCAGCTTGCCGTTTTATCCTCGCCAAGCAGTTCTCTTACTGCATTTTCAGCAAGTCCCTCCATGATTACCACATCTGCAAGCGTATAATCTTTTTCTTTCTTAGGATCCTTGGCTAAGCGGCAAATATGATGATATTCATGAATCAGCAGGGCCTTTACCTCTTCCTTTGGAACATCTGGGGCCAAAAAAAGAAACAGCTTATCATGAAAAGCAAGTCCGGACTTCCCGCCATATTCCCGCTTAATTTTCCCGTTTGATAAATCACCGGGCAAAATAAAGACTGGCGCATCCGGGCCCGACCATTTCTTCCGAAGATCTTCATACTCTTTATTAATATAAGGCAGGATTTTCTCTTCCTTGATGGTTTGCATAGTCTTCAGAGCAGATTGGCCATTTCGGTAAACCCCGAACGGCAGCAGCGACTTAACAAGTGTTTTTTCGCTCCTGTCCGGGAAATACGGTTTTAGCTTTTTGGCTAGCTCGTTCAGGCTCAGCTCCTTTTCAAACCATTGGTCCGTTCTCATCACACCCATCTCTATCACCCCTCTATTAATGTATGAAGGGACGGCTGAAAGTGGGAGGAGAATTTTCAGTGGAATTGGGCCCTGCAGCAGGCAGTGAATCAGTGCAGAAACACAAAAAAGCTGCCGAATAAATCGGCAGCTTTTTACTTATACGTATTTTTTAAACAAAATCGTTGCGTTATGACCGCCAAAGCCAAGTGAATTGCTTAGTGCGACATTCACTTTTGTCTTGCGGGCTTCATTCGGAACGTAGTCAAGATCACATTCCGGATCAGGATTTTCCAGATTGATTGTAGGAGGAATAATTCCTTCCTTAATCGCAAGTACTGAGAAGATGGCTTCAACTCCGCCAGCTGCTCCAAGCAAATGTCCAGTCATGGATTTCGTTGAACTGATTGCAACTTTTTTCGCGTGCTCTCCGAATACTTCTTTAATAGCCAGTGTTTCAAATTTATCATTATACGGTGTGCTTGTTCCGTGGGCATTAATGTAATCCACATCTTCTGGCTGAAGATTCGCTGTCTCAATTGCCTGTCTCATCGCACGGACCCCGCCTTCTCCACCCGGAGCCGGAGCGGTAATGTGATAAGCGTCACCCGTTGCACCGTAGCCAACAATTTCCGCATAAATTTTAGCACCGCGTGCAAGAGCGTGTTCAAGCTCTTCAAGAACAAGTATTCCTGCGCCCTCACCCATTACAAAACCATCACGATCTGCGTCAAACGGACGGCTTGCTTTAGCAGGATCCGGATTTGTGGATAGCGCTTTGCTTGAGCTGAAACCTGCAAATGCCATTTGTGACAGCGGTGCTTCTGCTCCTCCGGAAATCATCACATCTGCATCGCCGCGTTCAATTACACGGTAGGCATCACCAATGGAGTTCGTACCGGTAGCACAGGCAGTTACTGTACAAGCGTTAAATCCTTTCGCTCCAAGTGCAATGGATACCTGGCCGGCTGCCATGTCAGGTATCATCATCGGAACAAAAAACGGGCTTACGCGTTTAGGTCCTTTTTCCATAAGAATCCTGTGCTGGGTTTCGAATGTTTCCATTCCTCCGATACCGGAACCTACCCATACTCCCACTCTAGGAGCATTTTCATCTGTAATTTCAAGGTTTGCATCTTTTACAGCCATCATTGACGCCGCTACAGCATATTGCGTGAAGCGGTCCATTTTTCTAGCTTCTTTTCTATCCATAAATTGTTCAGGATCAAAATCTGTAATTTCTCCCGCTACTTTTGCTGGATAGTCATCCGCATTTACACGCGTAAGCGGCTTGATTCCGGAAACGCCATTAATCGCGTTCTCCCAGGTTGTTTCTGCATCCAATCCAAGAGGACTGACAGCCCCCAGCCCTGTAACCACTACTCTTTTCTTTTCCATATAGAAAACACCTCATTTTAAATTAGAATAATCTATCGTTTTAACGTCCCCATCTCATGGCAATGGCGCCCCAGGTTAAGCCGCCTCCGAATCCTACCATGACAAGCAGATCTCCGTCTTTTATTTTACCAGCTTCCAGCTCTTCTACAATACTTAGCGGAATAGAAGCTGCGGATGTATTTCCGAATTTATTTACTGTTTTGGACATTTTCTCGGGCGGAAGCTCAAGGCGTTCTCTCGATGCTTCCATGATACGGATGTTCGCCTGGTGAGGAACAAGCATATCTACATCAGCCTTTGTCAATCCTGCTTTCTCGAGTACTTTAACGCTGGATTCGCCCATTTGTCTAACGGCAAACTTGAAAACTTCGCGGCCGTTCATGATAATATATTCTTCCTGGTATAAGTGCTTGCCGCCTGATCCGTCTGCTCCCAAATCGAAAGAAAGAATTCCTTTCCCTTCAGAAACAGGCCCTAAAACTGCGGCACCTGCTGCATCTCCGAAAAGAACCGCCGTATTCCGGTCCTCCCAGTTTGTCACCTTTGAAAGCTTCTCAACGCCTACTACCAAAATATTTTTATAAACACCGGTTTCGATAAACTGTTTTCCAGTAACAAGCCCATACATAAATCCTGCACATGCAGCGCTTATATCCATTGCAGGGATCTGGCCGGCACCAAGTCTCTCCTGTATGCGGCATGCAACCGAAGGGAACGGCTGATCAGGCGTAACCGTTGCTACAAGGATCATATCCAGTTCCTTAGCCGTAATTCCTGCGTCTATAAGTGCTTTTTCTGCAGCCATAAACGCCATATCAGATGTATCAATATCATCGCTTGCAATGCGTCTTTCTTCTATTCCAGTTCGGGTACGGATCCATTCATCCGACGTATCCATCCGTTTCTCAAGGTCATGATTGGTAATCACATTTTCAGGGATATACCGGCCAATTCCGATAATTCCAGCGTTCATATGTGCAGCCCCTTTAGTATTATAATTTTTAACATCATATATTATGACTTGGTACTAATTTTAGCTTATCTCTTTTAATTTATCAATAAGACTGATGCATTCGTCCATGCACAATTGTCTCCATTTCATAGATTAATATCAGCAGAAATACATTGCCGGGAAGGTGAAAAGAATGGCAAGTCCCCAGAAAAATAAATTTGATCAACTGATGTTCGGAAGCCGTCAGGAAAAAATGGATGAAAAAATGGTTGAAGCGCCTAAAGAATCCACCCTTGAATCCAATGAAGACGAAGACCAGCTTGATTACATGAAAATTATGATGCAGGTTGATGATATCATGGGGTCCCTTAAAGAAATGAAACCCATGTTTAAAAAACTGTCACCGATGCTGGATATTATAAAAAAGAAATTTAGTGAAGAATGAAAAAAAAGCTTGAACTGCCTTTTCCGGGTTCAAGCCTTTCTATTATTTTGGCTTTGTTAAAGCATTAAGTTGATTTATTAACACCTGTTGATTGGAGCGGAAGGCGTGAGCCTCCAGCGGGAGCAGCGGGCCAGGTGAGACCCCGCAGGCGCAAAGCGGCGAGGAGGCTCACCGCCCGCCCAAGGATAAGCGAACGCCTGCTAGCTGCAATCAACAGCCAAGTTTAACAGAGCCATTATTTTAAAGCGTCTTGTTTACCTAAATCATACGCCTCAGCCATTACTTTATTGAACAAACCTAGTAGAGGCTGAATGTGTTCCATAGACAGCTCCAGACCGAGTTCATCAAGCTGCTGTTTTGCTTCAGGAAAATATTTCATCGCTATTTGCATGAATTCCATTTGTTTTTCGTGCTGATCCATATTTTAGTGTCTCCTTTTTGTTAAATACTCCTGCTTGTCCAGCGGGTTTCTTTTATAACTATATTCGCAAACCCTTCATTAGACAAGCGCGGAAGAGTCATAAAGAAAAGGATACTGCTCCATATGCTTTTTCAGTTCTTCCAGCCCCTTCTTTATAGGGGTTTCCTGAACGAGAGGATATAGTTCTTCTCTGCGCACACCATTTCCCGGGAGATAAAATGATTGGCCTTTGAAATCCTTGGCTGCCAACTCTGCAATGGTTTTAGCTGCATCTTCAATATACAGTCCAGGATCTTTTTTAAATGGCGGGACTGCAAAATCTTCAGCCCTCCAATTTGTAAGCTCCTCCGTTGCAGGCTGCCATGGTCCGTACATTTTGCCTGCATAAATTACACCATTGTGATCACTAACCTCTTTTCTTGCTTTGCCTCCTTTTTCAATAATAAGCAGGGGTATATCTATTGTATTATGATGCTCTAGCCATTCCGTTTCACAAACCGCTGCATCGCATGATTGCAAGTCAGGATTTTCTTCCTTGCACACTAGCTCAAACAGCGCGTTCCTTCCTACTGTCATCCACATTTCTTCCATTCGCCTTTCTTCCAGACTGTTCTTTGCTTTTTCATATACAGCCAGAACTTCAACACCTTTTTCGAGCCACTCCATGCACAGCGCGAAACCAAGAAACGTATGAGCTCCCAATACGGCTGCCTTCTTCATGGCTTCCCTCCTCTAAGAAATAATGATGCTCACCATGCTATAAATTTTTCTGATGCAGCGAAAAGTACTTAATAACAGATTGGTGGATACGGTATGGCTGCTCGCCTAAATGCAGGATCAATTCAATCGGATAGCCCTCTTCTTTCCGCTGCTCTTCAAAAGCTTTGCTGTGTTTTTGATAGGGAAATGGCGTCCCGCTCATCCGGTCCCAAATTTTTACCGGTACCGTGGATTCCAGCTGGTTAATGGACCTGAAGGAATAATGCTCCAATTCCTTTACATCGATCTCATAGGCTGCTGCAATTTCTCTAGTAAGGCGTTTATAAAAAAGCTTATTCATCTTCTCATCATTGATATAGCTTTGAAGATCTAAACACGGGTTAAAGAGTCCGATTGAACGCAGCCTTTCAGGGCTTCTTTCCATTAATTCAAGTGCTGCAAGCGCCCCTGTTCCTTCTGCGAGAAGGTGGACCTTGTCATTAATAATTTCTTTTTTAGGAAAAAGATGGAGGAGCTTTTCTGCCAGATCCCCTGCCTTAGGCGATCCCCAATGGCTGCCATGGAGATTGGACTGAATGAGAGTAAAGCCAGCTTTTCTCAAAGCGGCAAGCAGCTGTTTGCGCCCAAGATGCTGCATCCAGAAACTTGTTTGCCCATCCACAAAATGATTTTTATCGCCTAAAATCAATATTCCAAAACCATTTGGCTGATAAGGAGTATGAATAACCGTCCATTCTGACTCATACTGAAAAAAACGATCATAAATTTCCATGCTGCTCACCGCCTTTCCTATTGAGAGATGTGCCCGCTTTATCTTATGACAGAGAAAACAAATGGCGTGGGAAGGAGCCCACCCTCTCTTTAGGAAATTCTATGGCTAACGGACAAATCCTTGTCACAAATGTTTCATTTCTAACCTTTATTGTCTAATTTATGTGTGATATCATAAAAGAAGAATTGTGTGCAAATGGAGGGGAAAATTTTGCGTTATTTTTGGACGTTTTTCTGGGCGTTTCTGTTAGTACATATGCTTACTTACGTTACTTCGTCAATGGTTGGAAGCGCATACGATTTCATGACAGCAACCATTTTATCAGTTGTCGTAACCATTTTGATCTTCGCTATAGCTGCTTTGATTCCAAACGAGCCTGTGAATGATCAGCATTAATAAGCAAAAAAGACCTTCCATCCGGACAGGTCTTTTTTATTTTGGCAAGAATTTCATAGCGCCCGGCACTCCGAATACAGGAAAAACGGCAGAACAGCTCCGAATAATTCCTTGCAATGAGTCAATGTACTGCTCTTACGGTTTTCTTTTATATGTCCATTGCCTGTTATGGTTCGAAGTTTCGGGAAAATGATCGCCGGCATTCAGCTTAATTTGCTTTGGATGCATAACGTTGTCTCCCGTTTCTCCGATTTCTACATAAACGCCGTTATTGGGCGCTTTTTGGCCCTCACGAAAACGATGCTGCTGTCCCATGTCAAACCCTCCTAATACAAAGTTCCTGCATAGTATGCCCGTTTAGCAGAGAATCATTTTTAAAAGAGCTTTTTGAGCATGAAGACGATTTTCAGCCTGCTGGAAGACAGCGGATTGCGGTCCATCAATCACTTCTGAGGTGACTTCCTCTTCCCGATGAGCCGGAAGACAATGCAGGAAATGGGCGTCAGGCTTCGCATGCTTCATCAGTTCCGCATTCACTTGGAAGCCCTCAAAATCCTTTAGCCTCTTCAATGACTCCCCTTCCTGTCCCATGCTGGTCCAGACATCGGAATAAAGGATATCCGCTCCTGCTGCAGCTTCTCGAGGAGGGCTTGTAAATTCAAGTTTTGAGCCGGTGCTGCTCGAAATCTTTTTTGCTTCATTTATAACTGATGCATCAGCCTCATACCCTTTAGGTGCCGCAAGGGCAAAATCCATCCCCATTTTTGCACATGCAATCATAAGGGAATGTGCTACATTGTTGCCGTCCCCTATGTATACAATTTTTTTGCCGATAAAGCTGCCTTTAAGCTCCTGAATCGTCAATAAATCTGCTAATGCCTGACAAGGATGGAATAAGTCTGTTAACCCGTTAATGACAGGAACCGATGCATGCGCAGCCAGTTCGGCTGCCTTTTCATGCTCGAATGTCCGGATCATAATCGCATCGACGTATGCTGAAAGCACCTTCGCAGTATCAGCGATGGTTTCTCCTCTTCCAAGCTGCAGATCGCTGCTGCTTAAAAACAGGGCATGCCCGCCTAGCTGAAGCATTCCAGCTTCAAAAGATACGCGTGTTCTCGTTGAAGATTTTTCAAAAATCATGGCTAGCATTTTTCCTTTCAGAGATGACTCAATCGGTGCTTTTTTCAAAGCCGCTGCTTCATCAAGAAGAGCATGGATGATATCTGTATCCAGCTCTAAAAGGGTTAAAAAATCCTGCCCCTTCAAGCTTTGCTGTTCATTCGTTAAGGCGTGCATGCGCCCACTCCCTTTCTGCTTTGGATGGGAATCGGCCCGGCTGATACCGCCGCCTTCCCTTTTACATATGCCAAATACGTCTCTTCCTCTGTCATAACCCGCTGTCCGTATGCAAGTGCAGTGGTTCTTGCTTCCTCGTTCCCGATTGGACTGTATAACACACAGGATTTCAGCTGCTCATAGCTCAAGGTTTGCGCGTCCGTCAGCAGCTGCTTTTCCTTGCCGTCATCAAATACCTTGCTGAAGGCCTCTTCAAGGGTTTTTCCGATGCACATTCCTTCTCCTGTAGATTTCATCTCCGGTCCCAGGTCCAGTTTTTGATCGTGAAGAGCATGTGTAGAGAATACAGGGAATTTTACAGCTGTAAATGCAGGATCATTGCTCTGCTCCATCAATTCCCCCCGAGCAGCGCCTTCGTAGCAGCTTCAATCAAGGAGCGCTGCATCACCTTGCTGACAACTGGTGCAGTCCTGCTTGCCCGGGGATTCACTTCCAGCACATAAATCTGCTCTCCTTGTATGATGAACTGAATATTCATAATTCCTTTAAAGTCTATAGAGCGGGCGATTGTTGAAGCATAGTCCTTTAAAGCATGGATTTGTTTTTCGGAATAGGATTGAGCGGGAAGAATCGCCATACTGTCTCCAGAGTGCACCCCTGCGCGCTCCACATGCTCGATGACAACAGGAATCCATACATTTTTTCCGTCTGAAACAAGATCAAGCTCCGCTTCCTTTCCTACAGCAAATCGGTCCACAAGAACCGGGAATGCATCCGGCCCTGCTTTTTGAAGGAGAGCTTTTAGCTGTTCTTCATTTTCAGCCGCAGCCATTCCCTTACCTCCAATTACATAGGAAGGACGTAGAAGAATCGGAAATCCAATCTCTTTTGCTGCGGCCTCCGCTTCCGATGCTGTATGGGCAGTTGACCCTTTCACGCGGGCGATGCCGCATTCATCAAGAAGCTGATAAAAAGCGTCTCGGTCTTCCAATTTAAAAAGCGTCTGATGATCGGTTCCAAGCAGTGTGACCCCTGCCTCTTCAAGCTTTTCGGCAAGATTTATCGCCGTCTGTCCTCCATATTGCACGATTACAGCATCTGCTTGTTCATGTTCTATTACATTCATGACATATTCAAAGGTGAGCGGTTCAAAATAGAGCCGGTCTGCCAATTCATAATCTGTACTCACTGTCTCTGGATTGCTGTTGATCATTATGGCTTCACAGCCCATTTTCTTTAATGCTTTTATTCCATGAACGGCGCTATAGTCAAACTCAATTCCCTGCCCGATCCGATTTGGTCCGGAACCAATGATCAGGACACGTTTCGCCCCGCTCTTTTCCGGAATCAGCTCCTGTTCGCCGAAATACGCCGAATAAAAATAATTGGTCCTTGCTTCGAATTCTGCCGCACACGTGTCGACAATTTTATAGACCGCTTTAATACCCCATTTTCTGCGAAGCTCTCTGACTTCACTCTCCTGACAGCCAGCCCATAGCGCAATTGACTGATCTGAAAAGCCCTTTTCCTTCCAGCGTGCAAGCTGTTCCTTTTCAAAAACGGCTGCAGTTTTCATTTCCTTTTCCATTTTTATAATGAGTTGGACAACAGCCAAGAAATAGCGGTCAATTTGCGTCATACTATGAATGTCTTCCAGGGAAGTCCCTCTTCTCATGCTCTCAGCAATGGCGAAAAATCGGCGGTCATCCGGATGATTGATGAGATTTACAAGCTCTTCATCCGTTTTCCCTGCCATTTCAGGGGAATAGGCACCCATCGTATCAAGCTCAAGAGAATCAAGGGCTTTTAAAAAACCTGCTTCCATGTTTCTAGCAAGCGACATGACTTCTCCGGTTGCTTTCATTTTTGTTCCGAGCAGACGGTCCAGGTCTTTGAATTTATCAAAGGGCCATCTCGGAAATTTGACTGCCACATAATCAAGTGCCGGTTCAAAGCTTGCGTATGTTGTCTCGGTTAACGGATTTTTTAATTCATTTAGGGTAAAACCGAGTGCAAGCTTTGCAGCAATCCGGGCAATTGGATAACCGGTTGCCTTCGAGGCAAGGGCCGATGAACGGCTCACCCTTGGATTCACTTCAATGACAAAATACTGCTTACTTTCCGGATCGAGGGCAAATTGAATGTTGCAGCCCCCAATGATGCCAAGCTCTCCAATAATTCTTAAAGCCGACTGTCTAAGCATGTGGTATTCTTTGTCCGTTAGTGTCTGGGATGGCGCAACAACGATGGAGTCTCCCGTGTGAATTCCGACAGGATCGAAATTTTCCATATTGCAGATGGTGACCGATGTACCCGCCGCATCCCGCATGACCTCGTACTCCACCTCCTTAAAACCGGCAATGCTTTTTTCCACCAGGCATTGATGAATCGGACTTGCTTCTAATCCATGAAGCAGCATTTGTTCAAGCTCTTTCTCCGTTCCGGCAATACCGCCGCCTTTGCCGCCAAGAGTATAGGCGGGACGGATAATGATGGGATATCCGATTTCTTTGGCAAAATCAGCACCCTTCGCCACATCATTTACAATCATGCTTTCAGGAACCGGCTCTTTCATGTCATGCATGAGTTTTCGGAATTGCTCCCGGTCTTCCCCTTTTTTAATCGAGGCTGCCGAGGTTCCAAGCAGCTTGACTCCGTAACGGTCAAGCACGCCCTTTTCGTCCAGTTCAAGTGCCAGATTCAATCCGGTTTGCCCTCCTACTGTCGGGAGCAGACCATCCGGTTTTTCTTTTTCAAAAATCTTCTCGACGGATGATGCAGTCATCGGTTCAAAGTAGACCGTATCGGCAATATCCGGGTCCGTCATAATAGTCGCGGGGTTATTATTGATCAGAATGACCTCGCAGCCTTCTTCCTTCAAAGCGAGACAGGCCTGCGTCCCGGAATAATCAAATTCTGCAGCCTGGCCGATCACAATTGGGCCGGACCCGATAACAAGAACCCGCTTAATGGCTTGATCCTTAGGCATAAATAGCAACTCTCCCTGTCTGATTCATCATCGCTGTGTATTCGTCAAATATCCATTCGCTTTCACGAGGTCCAGGATTCGCCTCAGGGTGAAACTGAACGGAAAGAATTCTTTTTTCCGGATGGAATAACCCTTCTACACTTCCATCATTTACATTTTCAAAGCGAACATTAAGCTCCTGGGTGCCATGGTTTCTTTTAACGACATAGCTGTGGTTTTGGGAGGTCATGAATACCTTTCCCGTTTCCCTGTCCAGAACAGGATGATTCGCGCCGCGGTGGCCGAATGGCAGCTTTTCAGTATCCTGCCCATGGGCAAGTGCAAGGAGCTGGTGCCCTAAACAGATGCCGAGTACCGGGAAGGCACGTGCGATTTTTTTAACGGCCGGTAAATACCCTGCAAGCTGTTTCGGATCTCCGGGACCATTGGATAAAACAACGCCATCCGGATGAAGGTCAAACACCGCCTCCATTTTTTCATAAGGGAGAACGGTAACCTTCTGACCGCGTTCAACCAAAGCAGTCAGGATGGATTTTTTAAATCCAAAATCAATGAGAACGGTATGCTGTGCACCTTCACCATGTGTAGATGTATCTCCACTGCAATGCTCCGGAAGTTTGATTGGAGGGACATTGGTTTCGGGAACTGACGTGATTTTAGCGTTCATCGTTCCGGAAGACCGGATGTTTTTCACTAAAAATCTCGTGTCAACATGTTGCAGGAACGGAATCTTCCACTTTTTCAAGTATGCTTGCAGGCTGTATACAGCTTCATAATGAGAGAAAGCTTCGCAGCATTCATAAAATACGGCCCCTTTAATTTGAGGTCGTTTGCTTTCGAAATCCTCTAAATTGATGCCGTAATTTCCGATAAGCGGATACGTAAAGACTAGGATTTGGTTTTGATAGGATGGATCACTTAAAACCTCCTGATAACCCGTCATACCTGTAAAAAATACGGCTTCGCCTTCCGCTTCCGGCTGAGCTTCATCTCCAAGCTCCCCTGCTAATTCCAATCCGTTTTCTAGCTTGATATATCCTTTCATTCCGCTCACCTCATATTTGTATATTAATAAGAATTATTGTATTTTTATTCATTTGTTGTTAAAAAAATTTAGACGCTTGCTTTGGAATGAGTGCCAAGAACCGCTTTCAGCATGGTAACAGCCATCCTGCATTCTTCCTCTGTACTATTAATAGGCGGCAGCAGCCGGATGACGTTCTCGCCTGCAGGAAGAACGAGCAGCCCATTTTCTCTAAGCTCTGAAATGATGCCTGTAACAGGACCATTCCATTCAATGCCAATCATCATTCCCTGTCCCCTGACCTCCTTTACCATAGGAAGGATCTCCAGCTCGCTTTTAAGTTCGTCCATTAGACTCTCTCCATTTTTCTGAACAGCATCCAGAAACCCATCTTCAAGAACGGTTTCCAAAACGGCCTTCACCGCAGCCATTGCCAGTGGATTGCCTCCAAAAGTTGATCCGTGCGAACCGGGCTGAAAGGACGGGATACATTCACTCTTGCCTAGCATCGCCCCAACCGGAAATCCATTACCTAGACCTTTAGCTGAAGTCACGATGTCAGGCGTTAATAGCCCTTCATGTGCAAACAATTTACCAGTACGGCCTATCCCTGTTTGGACTTCATCCACAATCAGCAAGCAGCCTAATGAATGACAAGTTTCCTGAACTTTTTGAAAAAAAACTTCCGTCCCCGGTACCACCCCGCCCTCACCCTGAATGATTTCAAGCATGATTGCCGCACAGTTCTCTCCATCTAGCTCATCCAGCGCTTTTGTATCGTTGTATGACAAATATTCAAAGGACGGGAGCATTTCTCCATATCCTGTTCTGACTTTTTCCTGGCCAGTAGCGGCCATAGTGGCAAATGTCCGGCCATGGAAGGACTGCTTGAAGGTGACAATTTTTCCTTTTCCCGTATGTTTCCTCGCAAGCTTGATCGCTGCTTCATTCGCCTCTGCACCGCTGTTGCAAAAAAATACCGCATCAGCAAACGAATGCTTAGTTAAAAGTCTGGCAGCTTCTTCCTGCAGATCAATCCCGAATAAGTTTGAAACATGCCATACTTTGTCCAGCTGCTCCGCCACTGCTTGCTTAACAGGCTCAAACTGATGGCCGAGGTTGCACACCGCAATCCCTGAGATAAAATCGAGGTATTTATTCCCCTCCTTATCCTTAACCCAGGCGCCTTTTGCTTCTTCAATGGTGAGATTCCACCGCGCATATGTAGGAAATAAAGAACTCATCCTGCCGCCGCCTCCTTGTTGGGACAAATTTTTGTGCCGAAAAATTCATTATCCTTTAGAAAAGCTTTCTTTCCGTTTACGATCATGACTTCTTTGAGCGTCCCTGATAACGAATTTATTGCAGCTTCTGTTTTTGGAATCATCCCTCCTGAGATGATGCCCCTTTTAATGCAGCCTTCGATCTCAGCCGGATCCGTTTCGCAAATAAGCTCACCGTTATTTAGAATTCCATCCACATCTGTAACAAAAAGCAGCTTATCGGCATTTAGCGCCTGAGCAATGGCAGCTGCTGCCGTATCAGCATTTACGTTCAGTGTTTCAAATGCTTCGGTAACACCGATGGGAGCGATGACAGGAATGTAATCCTGTTTCAGCAAGAGTTCAAGCACATCCGTGTTAACCTTCTCAATTTCCCCTACAAATCCAAGCAATTCTTCATTAAGCAGCCTTGCAGTAAGGAGACCGGCATCCTGACCCGACAATCCGACTGCGGAAAGTCCCCGTCTTTGGCACTCACCAGCGAGCTGCTTATTCAATTTTCCCGCAAGGATCATCTGAACGACATTTAATACTTCCTTTGTTGTTTTCCGCTGGCCGTTCTTAAATTCTGTCTGAATCTTCATTAACTTTAACGTATTGGTTATATCGGGACCGCCGCCATGAACAAGGACGACGTTCCATCCTGAGTGCTTTAAAGAATGAATGGAGGAAAAAAAGGATTCTGAAAGCTCGGATATGATGCTTCCCCCGCATTTGATCACCACAACTCGACTCACTTTTTTTCCTCCTTCACGTTCTGTAGCTCGCATTGATTTTTACATAATCATACGTTAAATCGCAGCCCCAAGCGGTCGCTTTCGCATCTCCGGACGCTAAATCCACGCGAATGATAATCGTATTATTTTTTAGATACTCCGCTGCTTGTTCTTCGCTAAAGTCCTGCGGTTCGCCGCTGCTGAATAGACAGAGTCCCCCCAGCCAGATTTCGGTTTGATCCGGATTGACGGATGACCGGCTGTGGCCAATGGCCCCAAGGATCCTTCCCCAATTCGCGTCTTCTCCGAAAACCGCTGTTTTCACAAGACTGGAACCAACAATTTTTTTCGAGGTCTCTCTTGCTTCCTGAACGGAGGCAGCCCCGTTAACCTGAACCTCAATCAGTTTGGTTGCTCCCTCTCCATCCTTAGCAATTTGTTTGGCGAGGTCCTTGCAAACCTCCTGGAATCCGTTTTTAAAAACCCCCCATTGAGGATGGTCCGGGGCAAGCGGATCATTTTCTGCCATTCCATTTGCCAGCACAAGCACCATATCATTGGTGGATGTTTCTCCATCCACTGTAATCTGATTAAAGGATGTATCTGTTGCCTCGCTTAACAGCTGCTGAAGATGGACAGGATCAATTGCGGCATCTGTGGTAATAAAGCCAAGCATGGTTGCCATGTTCGGATGAATCATTCCCGAACCCTTTGCCGCCCCGCCAATCCATATTTCCTTTCCATCGATGGCAAGCTTTGCTCCCGTATGCTTAACGCCCGTATCGGTTGTAAGAATAGCTGTTTCAAAAGAATGGCCGTTTTCTTCTGTGCTTGCCGGGTTCAGCAGCGGAATTCCCTCAAGGATTTTCTCCATATTCATTCGCTCGCCGATCACCCCTGTTGAAGCAACGGCGATCAAGTATTCATTAATGCCGAACCTTTCAGCGCACGCGCGTCTCATTTGATAGGCGTCTGCCAGCCCCTGTTTTCCCGTGCACGCATTTGCGTTGCCGCTGTTTACAATCAGTGCCTGAATCTTTTTCCCTGCTGCAATGCTTTCCTGGGTTACTTTTAACGGCGCGGCCTGAAAATGGCTTTGCGTATAAACGGCAGCGGCATTTGCAGGCACCTCACTGAAAATCACGCCTAAATCTTTTTTGGAGTACCGAAGGCCGCAATGGACCCCATCTGCACTAAATCCTATCGGCGATACGACGGACCCATGCTTTTCAATCGTCATGGATGCCTCCATTACTTCCTGCACATTCAACACTCCCGAAAATTTATTTTTAAATGGGGAAAATCCCGGTTAGATCAACTAGCCATTTTTTGGCACCTCTAACGACTTTATGGATACATCGGAACGAGCCTTAGCCCTGTCTGTTCATCCCATCCATTCATTAAATTGTAATTTTGAACCGCCTGCCCGGCAGCTCCCTTCATCAAGTTATCAATAACGGATGCAATCACAACCCTGCCTGTGCGGTCATCAACTTTTAACCCGATATCGCAAAAATTAGAGCCCGCTACTTCCTTCGTCTGCGGTTCACTTCCGGGCTTTCGCACTCTTACAAATGGAGACTGCTCATAAAAAGACTGATAACTCTCGATCAGCAATTCTGTACTGATTTTTTCAGTAAGCGTCACATACATCGTCGCCATAATCCCTCTTGTCATCGGGACGAGATGAGGGGTAAAGCTGATTGTGACAGGCTCTCCCATCCACTGCCCAAGCTGCTGCTCAATCTCAGGAATGTGCTGGTGCTCTCCAATCTTGTAAACTTTGAAATTCTCATTAAGTTCGGAGTAATGTGTCCCAAGACCGGCCTTTCTTCCTGCCCCGGAAATACCCGACTTCGCATCTATGATAATCGATGCTGGATCGATTGCATGCTGGTGAACAAGCGGGGCAAGCCCAAGCAATGAGGCTGTCGGATAGCAGCCGGGATTTGAAAGGATCCTTGTATCAGTGATATTCACCCGGTTCAATTCAGACAATCCATATACGGCATGTTTAAGGATTTCTTCCGGCGCAGGAGGCCGTTTATACCACTTCTTATAATCACTGCTGTTTTTCAGCCTGAGATCTCCGGATAAATCGATCACTTTAAACCCTTTATTCAACAGCTTAGGCGTCAATTCAACCGATACACCTGGAGGAGCTGCAATAAACATGACATCGATTCCTTCCGCTTCGTCCACATTTCGCAAGGGTTCATCCTCTATGCTGTTCAAATGAGGATAAACATCTGAATAGAGATTGCCGCCATGAGAGGATGTATATAATATACATTTATCTGTATAAGGATGATTCACTAGCAATCTATAAAGCTCAATACCTCCATAACCAGTAGACCCCACAATTCCTATATTCAAACCATCACCCGCCGTATCCTTCTTTGAATTAGTTACCATTATAAATACGCATATAAATAAAATCAACTGTATATTTATAATTTTATTGACGAACTCTGGCAGATAAGCTCCTAAACTCCTTTACAGCGTTGGTGTATGGGACGGAGAATTTTTTGCGGGAATGATTTTAGGAGAACGGATCGCATTTTTGTTTGACATGCGAGGAGAATTTTTTTGAGGGGGCTAGTTCTGGAAAAATCCAGGCTTACTTAAAGTGGATACGGGCCAAGTCCGAGGTTTTGCGGGCCAACTTTGGCGGGATACGGGCCAAGTCCGAGGTTTTGCGGGTCAACTTTGGCGGGATACGGGCCAAGTTCGAGGTTTTGCGGGCCAACTTTGGCGGGATACGGGACCGCCAGTTAGAAGTCCGATATACGGGGTAGGTGTCCGATATACCTGCGAGTGGCCGATATCTCGGACTGAGTGTGCGATATCCCATCCACAATGTCCGATGTACACGCTCAGCAGCATCTCCAGCATCCCCTGTTCCAACATAAAAACACCGCCTGCCTATAAGGCAAGCGGTGCTTGTTCACAATCAGGTAATGCCCAGCGCAATTTTCGCATAGCGTGACATGCGGTCTTTGGACCATGGCGGATTCCAGACGATGTTTACTTCTGTTTCTTTCACTTCCGGGATATCGCTTAGTGCGATTTTCACTTGATCTACAATTGTTCCTGCGAGCGGGCAGCCCATGGATGTCAGGGTCATGGTAACTGTGGTTGCACCGGCTTCATCCATCTCGACGTCGTATACGAGGCCGAGGTTGACGATGTCGATTCCAAGTTCAGGATCGACGACTTGTTCAAGCGCGCCCATTAGATTTTCTTTTAATGCTTCTTCCATTTTGGTTCACTCCTTCAATCAGTGCCTATTTTCGCATTATAACGGACTTTGGTTAATTGTTAAACCCGCGTGCTTAAGTAAAGATGGGTATCGAACCAATTTACAAGTCCAAACAGACCTTCTCTGGATACTTTATGGTCGGCGTTCGGGTCGCGTATGAATTGAATGTTTTCAGGTTTTGCTTCGTATGCAGACCGAATATCTTCATAAAATGCCCATGTAGGCTTGAAAGGCACGACTTGGTCTTTTTCTCCGTGCCAGAACAGGAGCGGACGTTCGTTTAGACTCTCTTTATGTAAGCTCAGATCAAAATGCTCGAGCGATTGCATTTTCGCTTCCAGATCTTCGTCTGAAATTGGCAGGACATGCCCTGCATCTCTCAAGTATTCCACTTGTTTTCGTAAAAAGTGGACGTAGTATGGACTTCCCATCAAGCTGACTCCAGCTGTGATCCATTTATATTGAGTCAGCGCCCCAAGCGTGACAATTCCGCCCATTGATGTTCCGGATACGCCAATTCGGGATTCATCAATCAAACCTTCATCTGCAAAGAAATCCTTGATTGCCTTCAGTTCATGAATGGTATTCATTACGATGTCCCAAAAGCGGACATTCAATTCCATTGGGGGCATTGATTCAGACCGTTCACCATGGTAGAGAGCTTCCGGAAGAACGACTCTGGCTCCCTTTTCAGCAAGCAGGTAGGCGTAATGCAGATTGTGTTCCTTTGCGCTTGTAAAACCGTGTACAAACAGCACAAACGGGGTCTGCTCATTTTTCAGTTCTTCTTTTACAACATGCAGACTCGGTACTCCGCCTGCCATAATTTTTTCCACAATGACCACTCAGCATCCTCCTTGTTGTGCTAACACTTTATCCAAGTATAGTGTATCATGCTTTTGGTTTCTTTTAAAAAAATCCGCAGGCTAAATTACAGACTGAGAATTCGTTAAGACTGGAGTATTTTTGATATAATAAATATAGGGACTAAGAAAATGATGATTAAGGGAGATTTTATGGATAACAAACCTTATTTGATTGCATTAGACTTAGATGGCACATTGCTGCGGGATGATAAAACCATTTCCAGCTATTCAAAGGAAATCATACAAAAGGCACGGGCAGCCGGACACATCGTTTGCATCGCTACAGGCAGGCCATACCGTTCCAGCTCGCTTTATTACAGGGAGCTTGCGCTCGATACTCCGATCGTTAATTTTAATGGAGCGTTCGTTCATCATCCAAAGGATGAGAGCTGGGGAATGTTTCATACGACTCTAGAGCTTGATGTGGTGCAGGAAATTATTAAAACAGCGGATAATCATGGTGTACATAATATGCTTGCAGAGGTGAAGGACCGCGTTTATTTCCATAAACATGATGAACGGCTTCTGGATGTGTTCAGCATGGGCGATCCTGAAATGACGATCGGCCATCTTGGCGAAACCCTCGGTGAGGATGTTACCAGTATCCTCATCCACGCTGAAGAGCAAAATGTAGATAAGATCCGCTCTTATTTATCCGACGTTCATGCAGAAGTGGTCGAGCACCGCAGATGGGCAGCACCATGGCATGTCATTGAAATTATTAAATCCGGCATCAATAAAGCGGTCGGACTTAAAAAGCTTACGGACCATTTCGGCATTCCGCCTGAGCGGGTTATAGCGTTCGGAGACGAGGATAATGATTTGGAAATGCTTGAGTTTGCCGGTCATGGTGTCGCGATGGGAAATGCGATTGACATTCTAAAAGAGACGGCTAATAAAGAAACCCTCTCCAATATGGATGATGGCATTGCGGTTTACTTGAAAAAAGAATTGGGTTTGTAAGCTTAAATTCCCACCCATAAAATGGCGGCCAAAGCCAAAGATAAAAGGGATTCCTTCGCACGGGGGAATCCCTTTTATTCTAAACCCTGAGGAGCTGGTAATGATGGGCAGCGGAAAATCGAGACGTTTTATTCAGCAAGGAAAAAATGCGGTCGCATTGCATGATGAACGCATTCCTTACCATTTAACAATGGCCGAAGCAGAGGAACAGGTCAGCCGCAAGCAGGAACGCGCTGAAGACCTTTCTCTTGGAGGGTTTTAAGATGGGGAATAAATTATTTCAAAAAGCACGTGAATCCGTAAATGAAGCTGCTCCTCACGATCAGGCCTCAATCGATCGTGCAAAAAATGCCCTATCTTCTGCATATGCCAACTGCTCTGAGGCTGAAAAAGCCCAGCTTCAGGAGCTTCAGCAGGATTTAGAAAGCCGCACAGAGTAAATGAAAACCGCCCATTCCCGGGCGGTTTTTTACGATTCAGGTATTTCCAGTGTTCCTTCTGCCGTTAAAGGCTCTCCGCCTTTTTCTTTACCAAGGAACACCGCTATCACTTTATATTCGCCGGGTGAGGCCTTTTGTCCCTGCTGGTCATATCCCCAGACTTCCTGATATACCTTTTTCTCCCCGGGTTGGAGTGCTAATTCCCTTATCGCCTGCGTAAACATTTTACCTTTAGAGTATTTGTACATTTCTTTTCCTTCCGAGTCCAATACCGTCAGTTCATAGGTTTGGCCTGTCTGGAAGGTGAAGATTTTTTTCCTGTCCGTATCATTATGGATGGTCAGCTTCAATATAGCCTGGTCAATGCTTTCCTCGGCTGAAGCTTTTAATAGCACCTGGTTCGTTTTCTCCATGGGTGCGGTCACCTCTTTTTCTTCATCCGTCTTATTGGTGCAGGCTGAGAGCAGGATTATGCACAGAAGCAGGAGCGTTTTTTTCATTTTACACCTCTTAGTCTTTTCGGAAGGAGCCTACAATCCCGGTTGTCTCCACGATATTGGTGAAGGCATGCGGATCCACTTCCTGAATGGTTTTTTCCAGGTCATACAGCTCGTATCTTGTTATGACCATTACCAGCATTTCCTTTGATTCGTTTGTAAACCCGCCTTTTGCAGGAACCGCCGTAATCCCGCGGACTAGCTTGGCATGAATGGCTTTTTTCAATTCTTCACTTTTTTTCGTAACAATCATAGCCGTCAATTTTTCATACCGTGTATGGATTGCATCAATGACGCGTGTTGATGCATACAAAGCAACTAAGGTGTAAAGGGCTTTTTCCCAGCCGAACAAAACACCCGCTGAAAAAATGATGACTGCATTCAGCATGAAAAAATACGTACCGACAGGCTTGTCCTTCATCCTGGATAATACCATGGCGACAATATCCAGCCCTCCGGTTGAAGCACCGTATTTCAGTGTCAAACCGACACCTACTGCAGCAATGACTCCTCCAAATACAGCATTAAGCAAAATGTCCTCCGAGATTTCCTGAAGCGGAATGAACCCGAGAAAAACGGTTGTCGCTGCAACACTTATTATACTGTAAACGGTAAAAGACTTGCCGACCATCTTCCAGCCTAAAAAGAATACCGGAATATTGAGCAGGAGCAGCAGCACACCCGTAGAGATGCTAAACGGTGTATAACGGGTCAGCACGTTGGAAATGAGCTGGGCGACTCCGGTAAAACCGCTCGCGTATACTTTTGCAGGGATTAGGAACAGATTCAGCGCAATTGCATTCAGCAGCGCCCCGAAAATGACAACGATGATTTTTCTGGTTTCTTCTTTGATCATAATTGGATACCTCCCGAGACGTTGTTCATATTGTTGGTTTACCCCATTTATGCGTTTCCGAATACATTGTTTGTCAAGGCTTGCTCCTTGCTATACAATGTGTATTGAATTTATTCGTATTCTTTTTATTTAATATCAAGTAAAATATAGAAAATAATTGAAAAAACTGAGGTGTACATATGAACGTTCAAATAATAGCGGACAGTGCAAGCGATCTGCCATTGGATTTTTTTGAGAATACCGGTGTGATCCTCCTTCCTCTTGGAGTTCATCTTAAAGGCGAAGACTATGAAGATTTGCTGACCATTCATTCAAAAGATATTTTCAATGAAATGAAAGCGGGACATACAGCTAAAACATCCCAATGCAGCCCGATGACGGTGAAAGAAGTCTTTACAGGGCTGGCAGAAAAAGGCCGGACGGCGCTCTACGTTGCTTTTTCTTCTGAACTATCGGGGACCTATCAGACAGCAGTGATGGTTGCAAATGAAGTAAAGGAGGAATATCCAGACTTCAGGCTTGCCATTATCGATACAAAGTGTGCATCTCTCGGATGCGGACTTGCTGTAAGGCGGGCACTTGAGCTTTCCAATGATGGTCACTCTCTTGAAGAAATTGAGGCCTCTGTAAAAAACTATGCCGAGCATATGGAACACCTTTTTACAGTAGATGACCTTGAGTATTTGGCACGAGGCGGACGGGTAAGCAAGGCTTCTGCGTTTGTCGGCGGCCTGCTGAATATTAAGCCGCTTCTGCATGTTGAGGACGGCAAACTCATCCCAATTGAAAAAATAAGAGGGCGCAAAAAGGTTTTCCGCCGGATGGTGGAGCTCATGAAAGAACGGGGCCAGGGAATTGATAACCAAGTCATTGCAATAAGCCATGGAGATGACCTCGAAACCGCTGAAGAGCTGAAGGCCATGATCCTGGAGGAGTTTTCCCCAAAGGAAGTCGTTATCAATATGATTGGTTCAGCTGTCGGATCCCATTCAGGCCCGGGAACGATTGCACTCTTTTTCTTAAACAAGGATCTGTGACATAATCTGAAAGCCTGGCGGTTATCCTAACACCATCTCCATTCGAAAGGAGCGGGATGACAGATGCCGCATACAAGCGATAACGATAAAAAGGCTAAAGATAATAACGCAAAAGAGCATAAAAAAAATATGCTCGAAGATCAAAACCGCAAGGCCGGGAAAAAACAGTTTTCCAAAAAAACGGATCATTTATAAAAGAGACAGCGGGAATTCATCCGCTGTCTCTTTTTTATCGCTCTTTTGATGCCATTAAGTAATCAGGTACAACGGTAATCTGGCTGGGCAAATCACCGGTGTTCCGGTCATAATACGCGATTTGCAGCTTATAAATCTGTCTGCGGATCGAGTTCCATTCCTCCTGGGAAAGGCCAGTTTCTTTAATTTTCTCCGCTAAACGCGTAATGTTCTCTTCGCTGACGTGTTCGTTGTTTGTAAGCATATGCTTATATTCAAGGATCTCGTCCTCAATTTCATGGGAAGGATCGTCCCATGAGAAGTATACATACTCTTCATTTAAGCTTTCAGCAAGAATCGAACGGAGCTTCGTCGCCGTTTTTCTTTTAGCCGTAATCGCAATATCCGTAGCATGAAGGATTATCTGAAAATGCTCACCATCATCCTCTCCCTTTAAAACCCGCATATCCTTTGACATATGCTTATGAAAAATTTTGCTTTGAACCCATGTTAAAAAGTTGAATTGATATTGCATAATTTTTGGAGGATCTTCTTCTTTATAAGTGAAATCAGACAAACTCTCTTTCATTTGGTCATACACGTGATCGAATTGGCCCTTTTTAATCATGATTTTAATGGTGTCCAGATAATACATGTTGATAAAATAAGGTGCTTTTATAATGGGAATCGTTATGACAAGCGAAACCACCAAAAAACTCATAATTATGGTAACAGGGAATCCCATTAGCAATTGCATGAAGAAGGAACGCTGATTACTCGAATAATTTTCAACCCTAGTAGTCAGCCAGCCATTGAAAAACGGGATGCCAATCAGCAGAACGGCGGCCATAAGCCGTACTAGGTTGGGATCATCGGGTGCAAGCGGAATAAGGCTTCGGGATGCTTTCGGAAAAATAAATGTGATAGCGACCAGCAGCCAATAAAAAGAGAGCACTCCAATTAGGCTCACTTTGGAATCGTCTTTTGAAGGTACCCTGCCAAGAAAAGAGGCAGTCGCAAAGCTGAACAGTTTGCTTAGAGCTTTTGATGCGATGCCAAGAATAAAGTTGATCAACACAGTTGGACATCTCCTTAAGATGCAGATATCGATACTTTTTCCCTGAATTCAACCTTGTTAATCTGGGAATTAGAGGGTTTCCGACAAAAAAAGCCCCCCCAAAAAGGAGAGCTCTCATACTTATTTAATCGTAAATTGAGCAAGTGTAACATTCAGATCATCTGTCAGCACTCTAAGCTCAGTTACTTTTGCCGTCAGTTTTTCAAAAGCCGCAAGCTGTTCTGTAGTGGAAGCGGAAATTTCCTCGCTGCCCGCTGCTGTCTCCTCTACAACCGCACTGATGCTTTCAACATTGTACAGCACTTTTCCGCCCAAATCCTTTGAATTCACCAGACCTGTGCTTAGAACATTCAGCTCTTCGGATATATCATTCATAGCCTTTTCGATATCCATAAAGGTCTGGGTTGTCTCCATCATGGAATCCTCCTGCTTGTGTGCAAGATTCATGCCTCTGTCTACAGCTGCTGAAACTTCAGTGATTCCTCTTTTAATCATCGCTGCCATATCAAAAATATGATGAGTCGAGTTGGCAGATTGTTCAGCGAGCTTCCTCACCTCTTCTGCCACGACAGCAAAGCCTTTTCCAGCTTCACCCGCTCTTGCTGCTTCGATGGCTGCATTCAGGGCAAGCAGATTGGTCTGATCGGCAATGCCTGATACAATTTTCGCCATGTCTTCAATTTTTGCTGTGTAGCCTGCAAAGTCCATTGTGGTTTTCTGGATGTATTCACTTGCTTCCAAATTGCTCTTAATAAGGGATTTCTGATTTTCAAGGGCTGCCTTTCCTCCGTGTACGGCTGCCTGTGCAAGCTTTCCATGATTAAGCACTTGACCGCTTGTCTCTACGTTCTTTTGGAAACTGCGGTCCATTTCATCAATCAGATTTACAGCATCCTGCAGATCCTCAGAAATGGATTGCGAGCCTGCAGACAGTTCATCCGTAGACACCGCCACCTGGTTGCTGATTTCGGTGAGGGAACGGTTATCTGTCTCAAGCTGCTTCGCAAACCCCTCGACATCCTTGCTGACACTGTCGATTGAAAAAAGGAGTGCTTTTAGCTGATTGGTCATTTGGCCAAACGCCTCGTTTAAAACGCCAATTTCATCCTTCCCTTTGTATGAAACCTCTTCCACTAAAAGATTTCCTTCTGTAATCTGCTTCGCATTTTCTGAAAGCTTTTTAAGCGGCTTCGTAATCCGGGAAGTAATCCGGATGGCAATTACCACCGAAACAATTAAAAGAAGAAGACTCCCGGCAATGCCTGAAAAAATAACGAACGTAATTTGGTTCTTCAATTCTGTTTGAAGAGTATCATAATAAGCTTTGGATTGATCATTCAGCATATAGACGTCATTTTGAATTCCTTCAATCCGGATGGATTGGCGCTTGGCCTCAGCTGAATTCCTGGATTCAAGCGCCGCCATTGCTTCCGGCTTCCATGCTTCATATTTTTGCTTGGCACGGGCGAAAAATACTGCGTCTGCATTCTTCCCCAGTCTTTTGTCCAAGCTTGAAATTCGATTTTCTACATTTTTCATTCCCAATATTGATTCATCCTTTTGCGCATCTGTTAAAGAAAACGAAAAGTTGCTGATGCTTTGCTTTAGACCGTTCATATCGGCATCGAGCTGCTGAACATCCATCATAATCGGAACATAATCCTGGTTGGAGGATTGAATGGAAAGCATACTAATGATAATGAACATGATCAGGCCGGCAGCAAGACCCATCATGCCCAAAATATTGATAAGCAAACGTTTGCGTATGGTCATTTCGCTGTCCCTCCGAATTCTTTAATCATGCTGTCAAGCTTGCTTTGTTCATCCGGAGAGAGTTCCAAAATACGAACTGGAGCAAGTGCGACACCATTTTCCGCTATGCCGAATTCTACATGTCCCTCAGGCAGTTTCCCGCTTTTTTTGTAATCCTTTACGATTTCATAAAGGGCAACATCCACGTTTTTCAGCATCGAGGTAATGACTGCTTTTTCTGCATAGAAATATTGATCACTGTCCACTCCGATTCCATAAACGCCTTGCTTTTGTGCCTCTTTCAGCACCCCTACCCCTGTAAATCCAGCGGCAGCATACAATAGATCTGCATCCTCTTTAATCAGATTTGAAGCAAGCTCTGCTCCTAGTTTATCGTCCCCGAAATTTTCAGCAAAAACGGATTTCACTTGAACTTCCGGATTAATCGCCAGGGCTCCTTTTTGAAAACCATCCAAAAACTTTCGGATCAGCGGCACATCCGCTCCTCCAACGAAGCCAATTACAGCAGACTTAGATTTCATGGCTGCAAGCGCTCCGGCTAAATAGCTTCCCTCATCTTCCTTAAATGTAAGGGAAGTAATATTTTTCAGCTCCGATACCGCATCAATCAGAATAAAGCGCTGTTTCGGATACTTCTTAGCCACTTTTTCCAGATCCTCCTGGACCATAAACCCTAGACCGACCACCACATCATTTCCTGCTTTAACTAAGTCCTCGATACCTTTTTCATAGGTTTTCGAATCTTTTAATTCCTTATAATCAAACTGAATGCCGAGCTCATCTCTTGATTTCTGCAGCCCTCTGAACGCAGAGTCACTGAAAGATTGATCTCCAAGCCCCACATCTGATAGCATGATTCCCACTTTCGTTTTCTTTTCCTGAGTACTTTGAACAGGCTGCTGCATGCATCCCGCCAGAAGGATCAGGCTAAAGAGGATGGATATATATTTTCTCAAAATGGTACTCCCCTTTTATCTATTTATGACTACACCTTCTTTATCGGCGATTTTAAACAGGAATTAATATGTACAATAAAAAGAGCAAAAGCCGGGTCGGCTTATTGCTCTTTCGTGAAATACGTCCATCCATTCTCCTGATAGGCTCTTCTTTCCTTCATAAGATGTCCAAGTGCCCGTTTAAATGCAGCCTTGCTCATTCCAAACCGTTCTTTAATATCCTCTGGATCTGATTTATCCCAATAAGGCATAGCACCGTTTCGAAGACCCATATAATCCAGAATTTTTTCTGCATCCGCACTCATCGCATCCTGCTTCCTCGGAAGAAGAGAAACGTTAATGGACCCATCTTCTTTTACATCAATTACTCTGCCTTCGACGAGTTCTCCAAGACGGGGTTCCCTTGTCATCTGGCTGGAGTGAATAAACCCTTTATAGCCTTCTACCGAAATAAAGAAACACCCCGCTTCGATATGGCGGTATACATGCCCAGAAACACTTTTATTAAACACCTCGCGTGTCGCCGGCACAAATTTTTCGCTAATGATATCCTCTGATGCCAGTCTAGCAAAAAAGCGGCCATTTTCAGTAATTCTCATCGTACAGTAGAGCTGATCTCCCTTTTCAGGCCAAATCAGCCGATCTTCAGGCAGAATATCATTTGCGATAAGGGCATCCTTGGAAAGACCAATATTCACAAATACACCCATGTGATCAACCGCATCCATCGCTTCCACCCAGCCGTATTCTCCTTCCCGTAGAGTCGGCATTTTCATTGTTGCAGCCAATCTGCTCTCATAATCCAGGTAAAGGAAAACATCTACAAACTCTTTATCTTCAATTGGCTCCGTTATTTCACTGTCATGAAGAAGAACTCTCGTCTCCCCATCCGTCAGGAAATAGCCAAATTCCAAACGCTCATCAATTTCCAGTCGTTCATACGTGCCTGCTCTCACAAGTCACCTAACCTTTCTGTACCGCGTACATGTTGTATGGCATGTTTAATTCTACTATAATCAAAGGATAAAGTGAAACTTCCTTCAGCGGGGGGGTTCGCTGAAGGTTAGTGGAACAGAATCGGGCACTTACGGGCAGTTATGAGATTGAACGCTCCATATTTGGCAGGTGAACCAGTCCAAGGCTCGGTCCCCTACTGCCCGTTAGTGCGGGATAAAGTGAAACTTCCTTCAGTGGGGGGTTCGCTGAAGGTTAGTGGAACAGAATCGGGCACTTACGGGCAGTTATGAGATTGAACGCTCCATATTTGGTAGGTGAACCAGTCCAAGGCTCGGTCCCCTACTGCCCGTTAGTGCGGGATAAAGTGAAACTTCCTTCAGCGGGGGGGTTCGCTGAAGGTTAGTGGAACAGAATCGGGCACTTACGGGCAGTTATGAGATTGAACGCTCCATATTTGGCAGGTGAACCAGTCCAAGGCTCGGTCCCCTACTGCCCGTTAGTGCGGGATAAAGTGAAACTTCCTTCAGCAGGGGAATCTCGCTTAAGGTTAGTGGAGTAAAGTGCAAGTATGAAAACGCGGGAGGAATGACATGTCTAAGGAGAACTCATTTGACATCGTTTCAAAGGTCGAATTGCCGGAAGTGCAGAATGCAATCGTGGTGGCGTTAAAGGAAGTTCAGAACCGCTATGACTTCAAAGGAAGCAAAAGCGACATTAAACTTGAAAAAGAAGAGCTTGTTCTTGTATCTGACGATGATTATAAACTTGAACAGCTGAAAGATGTGCTAATCAGCAAACTGATTCGCCGTGAAGTACCGGTAAAGAACATTCAGTATGGAAAAGTAGAAGGTGCATCAGGCGGCACAGTACGCCAGCGCGGCAAGCTCGTTCAAGGGATCGATAAGGACAATGCAAAGCGTATTAACACGATAATTAAAAACTCCGGCTTGAAAGTGAAATCCCAGGTTCAGGATGACCAGGTGCGCGTCACCGGAAAAAACCGTGATGATTTGCAGCAGGTGATCGCGGCGATCAGACAGGCTGAACTTCCAATCGATGTGCAATTTATTAATTACCGATAATTTTTGTCGTGGACCGCTTTGGGTGAGCGGTCTTTTTTCGGAACTGTCCTCCAATTCAGCATAAATTCTAAATTTTCATCATATATCTCTAAAATTCATCATATATCTCTAAAATTCATCATAAGTTGGAAAAATTCATCATAAACGTCAAAAATTCATCATAAAACTGGAAAGTGTACGCATAAATTGATAAACAGCCATTCACGAAGGCTCTCAGCCTAGAAAATGAGTGTACCATTGTAAAAAACCTCCCCTTCCCCCTTGAATGTTTTCGAAAAATTAGGTAAATTGGGAGTAATCTATTTTTAAACAACTCCATATCGTTCTTATCAAGAGAAGCTGAGGGACTGGCCCGATGACGCTTCAGCAACCGGTCATGCAAGTGCGCGTGCCAAGGTGCTAAATCCAGCTAAGCATTGTGCTTGGAAGATAAGAAGAAGTCCGAATGTTAAAGCCTTCTTCTACAAGAAGGCTTTTTATTTTTTAGAGGGGGGATCAGCAGGTGGGCTTTCTAGAAGATTTACAAAATGAAATTTTAATAGCAGACGGGGCAATGGGGACACTTTTATACTCCCATGGCATTGACCGATGTTTTGAAGAGTTGAATCTGTCAAACCCTGATCAGGTCCAGAGCATTCATGAGGCATACATTAACGCTGGTGCACGGGTTATTCAAACGAACACATATGGCGGAAATCATATTAAACTGTCCCGCTATGGACTGGAAGATGATATCCGGGCTATCAATTCGAAAGCGGCACGGCTTGCGAGAAAAGCTGCAGGCAGCCAGGCTTATGTTCTTGCCACAATGGGCGGAGTCCGTGCTTTCAAAAAAAGCTCTCACACGCTGGATGAGCTGAAACGCAGCTTCCGCGAGCAGCTTTATGTACTCCTTAATGAAGACATCGATGGACTTCTGCTCGAAACATTTTACGATTTGGAAGAGCTGAAAACAATTCTTGAGATAGCGAGAAAAGAAACCAATAAGCCGATTGTCGCCAATGTGTCGCTGCATGAAACCGGTGTGCTGCAGGATGGGACACCTCTTGAAAAAGGCTTAAAGGACTTAGAAGCACTCGGCGCAGATGTTGTCGGCCTGAACTGCCGGCTTGGCCCGTATCACATGCTCGAATCGCTTGAAGAGGTTCCGCTGCTTGAAAAAGCATTTCTCTCTGTCTATCCAAATGGCAGTCTTCCATCTGTTGAAGAAGGAAGACTTGTGTATGAATCGGATGAAGGGTACTTTGCAGAGAGCGCCCTAGCCTTCCGCAATCAAGGTGCCAGGCTGATCGGCGGCTGCTGCGGGACGACGCCTAAACACATAAAGGCAATGGCTGATGCATTAAGAGGACTTGCACCAATCAAGGAAAAATCCGTAAAGCAGCGAAAGCCCGTCACCGTTCATGAACGGCTCGAGCCTGCCTATCCCCCGCTCCACCAAATTGTTAAGGAGCGCAGGTCCGTTATTGTCGAACTGGATCCCCCAAAAACGCTCGGTTTGGAAAAGTTTTTTAAAGGGGCCGAAGAACTGAAAAAGACCGGTATTGACAGCATCACGCTTGCTGACAACTCTCTCGCTTCACCGAGAGTAAGCAATGCAGCTGTCGGAACCCAGCTGAAGGAAAAACATGATATGAGGCCGCTTATTCACCTCACCTGCCGCGACCGGAATTTGATTGGCCTTCAATCTCATCTAATGGGACTTCATTCCCTTGGATTGACGGACGTGCTGGCGATTACAGGTGATCCCTCTAAAATTGGCGATTTCCCAGGTGCTACCTCCGTGTATGACCTGTCCTCCTTCGACTTGATTTCACTGATCAAGCAGTTCAATGAAGGGTTATCCTACTCAGGAAAAGCACTTGGCGGCAAAACGAATTTCACTGTGGCAGGAGCATTCAATCCAAATGTCCGGCATTTAAATAAAGCGGCCGAACGCCTGGAGAAAAAAATTGCCTGCGGAGCGGATTATTTTATCTCTCAGCCGATTTATTCCATCCAGCAGATGGAAGAGGTGCATGAAGCGGTCAAGCATCTGACTGCACCGCTGTATATCGGCATCATGCCGCTGACAAGCAGCCGGAACGCAGAATTTATTCATCATGAAATCCCAGGCATCAAGCTTTCTGACAGCATTCGTGAAACGATGGCAAAAGCGGGCGGGGATCCTATTCAATCAAAAAAAGAAGGCATTGCGATTGCAAAAGACCTGATTGATGCGGCATTTGACTTATTTAACGGCATTTATCTGATTACGCCGTTTTTAAAATACGAATACTCAGTCGAACTGGCAGAGTACATCCGGGAAAAAGAGAAGCAGCGTTCAGAAAGGGAGTTTTCACATGTCCAGCATTCGTGAACAAATCGCAAAAAGAATTCTAGTACTAGACGGCGCAATGGGAACGATGATTCAAGACGCTAATTTAACGGCAGATGATTTTGGCGGAGAGGCTTATGACGGGTGTAATGAATATTTGACCTTAACCATGCCTGACGTCATTTCCCGAATCCATGAAACGTATTTGCAGGCTGGGGCCGATATTATTGAAACGAATACCTTCGGCGGAACCGCCATTGTTTTAGATGAATACGAGCTCGGGCACCTTGCCTATGAAATCAATTTCAAGGGGGCACAGCTTGCCAAACAGGCTGCGGAAGCTTTTTCGACAGATGAGCGTCCGCGGTATGTCGCCGGCTCCATGGGACCGACGACCAAAACATTATCCGTCACAGGAGGCACGACGTTTGACCGGTTAATCGACAATTATGAAGAACAGGCGCGGGGACTGATTGACGGCGGCTCAGATTTGCTTTTGCTTGAAACGAGCCAGGATATGCTCAATGTGAAAGCGGGCTTTCTTGGAATTAAAGAAGCCTTTGCGAAAACAGGCAAGGAGATTCCGCTGATGGTATCCGGAACCATCGAACCAATGGGTACCACGCTTGCCGGCCAGACAATCGATTCCTTCTATATCTCATTAGAGCACATGAATCCAATCTCTGTCGGTCTGAACTGTGCAACAGGACCGGAATTCATGACCGATCACATTCGTACTCTCTCGGATATGGCGGGAACGGCGGTCAGCTGTTACCCAAACGCCGGGCTTCCTGATGAAGAAGGCAATTATCACGAATCCCCTTCCACCCTTGCAGCTAAAATCAGGGGATTTGCGGAAAAAGGCTGGCTGAACATTGTCGGAGGCTGCTGCGGAACAACCCCCGCACATATTGAAGCATTAGCTGAAGCCGTTAAAGACCTTCCGCCTCGTCCAGTAAGGGAGCAGCTTAAGCAGCATACCGTTTCCGGGATTGAGCCGCTCGTTTATGACGATTCCATGAGACCGCTGTTTGTTGGAGAACGAACAAATGTGATCGGTTCACGTAAATTTAAGCGCCTCATCTCCGAACAGAAATTTGAAGAGGCCGCTGAAATTGCCCGTCTTCAAGTAAAAAATGGAGCCCACGTCATTGATATTTGTCTCGCTGATCCGGACAGGGAAGAAAACGAGGATATGGAGCAGTTTATCCAGGAAATCACGAAGAAGGTTAAAGTGCCGCTCGTAATCGATTCAACCGATCATATCGTCATTGAGACGGCTTTGAAATATTCACAGGGGAAAGCCATCATTAACTCCATCAATCTTGAGGATGGAGAGGAACGGTTTGAAGCCGTCCTTCCTCTCGTTAAAAAATACGGCGCTGCCATTGTAGTTGGTACAATTGATGAGATTGGCATGGCTACAACAGCAGAAAAGAAACTTGAAATCGCCAAACGTTCTCACGACCTGCTAGTGAACAAGCATGGATTGAAATCCTCTGACATCATTTTCGATCCGCTTGTTTTCCCAGTTGGAACAGGGGATGAACAATACATCGGCTCAGCTGCTGAGACAGTTAAGGGCCTTGAACTGATAAAAAAAGAATTGCCTGATTGTTTGACCATCCTAGGTGTCAGCAACGTATCTTTCGGTCTCCCTCCGGTCGGAAGAGAAATATTAAACGCCGTCTACCTGTATTACTGTACAAAGGCAGGTCTCGACTACGCGATCGTGAATACAGAAAAACTGGAGCGTTTCGCAAGCATTCCGGCAGAGGAAATTAAAATGGCTGAAGACCTGCTTTTCCATACAACCGATGAAAACCTGGCTTTGTTCACAAATTTTTACAGAGAAAAGAAAAAAACGGTCAAAAAACCGGCTGAAACACTGACACTTGAAGAGCGGCTTGCAACTTATGTAGTAGAAGGAACAAAAGAAGGACTGATTCCGGATTTGGAAAAAGCTCTTCAGAAATATCCGGACCCACTTGATATTATTAACGGCCCGCTAATGGATGGAATGGCGGAGGTTGGCGTGCTGTTTAACACGAATCAGCTCATTGTCGCCGAGGTTCTGCAAAGTGCAGAGGTTATGAAGACGTCCGTCTCCTACCTTGAGCCGCATATGGAAATCAAGGATGACAGCGGGAAAGGAAAAATCCTGCTGGCCACCGTAAAAGGCGATGTTCATGATATCGGCAAAAATCTAGTGGAGATTATTTTAAGCAATAACGGGTTTCGAGTTGTCGATCTCGGTATCAAAGTCACACCGCAGGAAATCATCGAAGCCGTCCGCAGGGAAAAACCAGATGTAATCGGATTGTCCGGCCTTCTTGTTAAATCAGCCCAGCAAATGGTTTTGACGGCACAGGATTTAAAGCAGGCTGAAATTGAAACTCCGATTATGGTCGGTGGTGCGGCTCTATCAAGAAAATTCACAGATTATAAAATTTCTCCTGAATATCAAGGTACCGTGCTGTATGCAAAAGATGCCATGGATGGCCTCTCTCTGGCTAACAGACTGAGACAAGACCCTGCTCAATTTGTTAAAAAAGAAATTCCGGAAACCATTACGGTTACAAGAGAGCCATCCTCCGCAGTGGCAACACTTCTGGAAAAAAGAAAAACCATTACGGCGGCGGAGCTTCTCAAGCCGGCCGACTGTAAACGGCATGTGGTAAAATCCATCAGTCTTGAGCATATCCTGCCGTACATTAACATGCAGATGCTCCTTGGCCACCATCTGGGGGTAAAAGGAAAGATTAAAGAACTTATTGCGAGTAAAGATGAAAAAACGCTGGCGCTGAAGCAGCTGATTGAAGACCTGATTGTTCAGGGAAAAAAAGAAAATTGGTTTGAACCCGCATTTGTGTACCAGTTTTTCAGGGCTCAAAGCGAAGGCAACAAGCTCCACATTTTTTCTGAAGGAGTCGGCGCTCCGCTCGAAACCTTTGATTTCCCGCGTCAGGCCAAGCTTCCAAACCGCTGTATATCGGACTACGTCCGCGAAGAAAGCGAGGGTGAGGATTATGTATCCTTCTTTGCCGTTACAGCGGGACGAAATGTTCGCGAAGCAGCAAATCGCTTTAAAGAACAGGGTGATTACCTGAAGAGCCATGCGGTCCAGGCACTGGCGCTTGAAATGGCAGAGGGCCTCGCTGAGCGCACTCATCAGCTCATCCGTGACCGATGGGGGTTCCCGGACGCAACGGACTTTACAATGGATCAGCGGTTCTCCGCCAAGTATCAGGGACAGCGCTACTCATTCGGCTATCCTGCCTGCCCGGATCTAGATGATCAGGCTAAACTATTCAGACTGATACGCCCTGAAACGATAGGCATAGAGTTGACAGACGGATTTATGATGGAACCGGAAGCGTCCGTTTCAGCGATCGTCGTCTCCCATCCCGATGCAAGATATTTCAATGTGATGTAACAGAGCCGGCATTTGCCGGTTCTGTTTTTGTCAGTCCTAGTATGTTTTATTTTCCATTCTTGGGGAATCATCAAGTATGAGCGAATTAATGATAAGTCAGGAGTGGAAAATATGAGCGGACAAAATGAACAAAAGCAAACGATGCCGGCACAGGAACAGGATGTACAGCCGGGGCAGGAAACCTTGATGAATCCAGCACCCAAATTTGCAGGTGATTTCTATAAAGGCAGCGGGAAGCTGGAAGGAAAAACAGCTATTATTACTGGCGGAGACAGCGGAATCGGACGCGCCGTGGCCGTCTTTTTTGCAAGAGAAGGCGCTGACGTCACCATCGCTTACTTAAATGAACATGATGATGCATCCGAAACGAAGCGATTAGTGGAGAAAGAAGGCCGCAGCTGCTTTCTGATTGCCGGAGATATAGGCGATGAAGGGTTTTGCAAACAGGTTGTCCGAGAGACAATCGTCAAGTTCGGCAAACTCGATATTCTCGTAAACAATGCAGCAGAACAGCATCCACAGGAAAACTTCGAAGACATTACAGCCGGGCAGCTTGAGCGGACCTTCAAAACAAACATTTTCTCTATGTTTCATCTAACAAAGGCAGCCCTTCCGCATCTGAAGGAAGGCAGCTCCATCATAAATACAACATCGATTACAGCATATGCCGGCTCCCCAGGGCTAATCGACTATTCCGCAACTAAAGGGGCCATCACTTCCTTTACCCGATCCTTATCAGGTAACCTGATAAAAAAAGGGATCCGCGTGAACGGCGTTGCACCGGGTCCAATATGGACGCCGCTGATTCCATCCACTTTCCCGGAAGATAAAGTTGCCGAGTTCGGTGCGGATACTCCAATGCAAAGACCAGGACAGCCTGAAGAATTGGCACCAAGCTATGTATACCTTGCAAGCGCAGACTCTACTTATGTAACGGGACAAGTCCTGCATGTAAATGGCGGGAAAGTTGTAAACGGATAAAAACTTAGAAAATTCTTCCGCTCTGAGCAGCGGGAGAATTTTTTGTTGCCTGGAATCTTAATTTATTTGTCCGGCCGTGCATTTAATCTAGCCGTTCTGCTTTACATTTTAGCTGTTTCTCCCCCTTTTTTAGCCGATCAAGACCAGAATTTGTCCGTTCCATTGTTTGTCTGTTTCTCCCCATTAGTTACCCTGTATGTACCCAGTCAATCTCCTGCTTCTGAGTGCGCACACAATAAGCCCGCTGTACTATAACTGCAGCGGGCTTTTCCTTATTAAGCTTCCTTCAATTCTGCCGTATCCTTGGCTTTACAGGATTGGCGTTTGATGACTTTATGCGGAATGATAATTCGTCTTGCCGGTTCCATCGGATGCTCAATCGTTTGAATGATGCTTCTTGCTGATTCGCACCCGAGCTGGAAGATGTTAATGTCTACGGTAGTAAGCGGCGGCTGCGACAGCTCGGCCATCATGATGTTATTGAATGAGACGACGGATACATCTTCAGGTACGCGGATTCCCATTTTGAAAAGCATTTTCAGGACGCCGACTGCCATGAGGTCATCGGCCACGACCAGGGCTGTTGGCGGTTCGTTCAGTCCGAACAGCTCCTTAACCGCTTCCTGTCCGCCTTCTTTCAGAAATTCCTCGTGGACAATGTATTCATCTTTATATGGCAGTCCGGCGTTTCGAACGGCTTTTTCATAGCCCAGCAAGCGATCAATGGTGACCACCAGGTTCAAATCTCCTCCGATAAAGGCAATTTGCTCATGGCCTATCTCAATTAAGTGCTCGGTTACTTCTTTAGAAGCACGATAGTTGTCATTATCAACATGGGTGATTTCATTGACATCCTTGAAGGGCTTGCCGACTATAACGAAAGGAAACTCTTTTTTCCTGAGAAAATGAGTGAGCTTATCATTGACGCTGGAATAAAGCAGAACAATTCCATCTACTCTTTTCCCTTCAACCATATGGACAACGCCTTCATATATTTCTTCTTCTGTTTCACCTGTTGACATATATAGGGCATACTGCTTTTGATGAGCAGCTTTGCTTATTCCTCTGATGACTTCCGGAAAAAATGGATTTTGAAATGCTTTGTCTGCAGAGCTTGGCAGCACGATGCCAATTGCCTGCGTAGACTGATTTGCAAGGCTTCTTGCAATAAAATTCGGATGATACCCAAGGTTTTTCATTGCCTCGCGTACGCGTTCTTTCGTTCGGTCACTGATGCGAGGGTTGTTCGCAATGACCCTCGACACTGTAGATGGCGCCACTTTTGCCAGTTTTGCCACGTCTTTAATTGTCGCCATTTTCCCACTTCCTCTCTCCCACCCAATCCATTTCAACAAAAAGAAAATGCTTACATTCTATTGTTCCGTACATGACTCTATCATTTTGTTATATCATATTCAGCCCAGAGAAACAAAAGCGCTTATGAATTTGCCTTTCTTCTTCTGCCTGCCCCATAAATAAATCCAGCAAACAGGACTGGTACAAATACAGTTGCACTGATTAATCCCCAATGAGGACCCGATTTCTCCTCAAGCTTATAAATTTCGGATGTCTCTCGATCAAGGACAAGCTCGTATCCGCCGTCTGATTCCTTCACCGCTTCACCAGTCAGATATCCATTCAGCTCTTTCCCTTTTGCCAGAACATCTGCTGAGAGAGTTGCCTTACCTGTTTTGTCTGAATTGTTAATGGCTACAACAACGGTGTCTCCCTTGTAGGAACGTTTGAAGACTGTCAGCCCCTTATCATCATACAGTTTTTCCATGTTTCCTTTTAAGAGTGCAGATTCATGACCGCGGATGCTGTTTAGCTTCGTTATATACGTTATCAGTTCTTTATCTGCCCTGAAATCCATCATTCTGCGATTGTCCGGATCCGCTGCTCCGTCAAGGGCAATTTCACTGCCGTAATAAACGATTGGTATCCCTGGTGCTGTGAACAAATAAGTTAGTCCAAGCTTCCATCTGACGCCTGGGGGTTCCTGATTAATCAGCGCTTTTCTCGTAAATCGAATGTTATCATGATTGTCGAGGAAGGTACCGAGCAGATAGGGAGATTGATAATAATGCTCATTCCGTTTCCATACATCAATTAGAGGAGCTGCTGATTGACCGGATTTCGAGAAAATTTCAGAGGCTTCTTCGTAGAACGGATAGTCAACGAATGAATCAATCCCTGTCTTTTCATATTCTGCTAAATAGGCTGGATCATCCGACCATACCTCACCGAGCAGGAAGAAATCCTTTTTTACTGATTTCACCTCTTCCGCAAAATCAGTCCAAAAGTCTTTTGGTACGTGGCGGACCGTGTCCAGTCGGTATCCATCAATGTCTGTCTCATTTATCCACCATTTTGCCGTATCAAGAAGGTACTTTCTCGTTTCGGGATTTTCCTGATTTAAATCCGGAAGCCCATAGAGCCAATTGTTTTCGAGATCCTTCTGGCTTTCCCAGTTGGTTAGTTCCTGTTTTTCATGGAACCAGTTTTTCTTTTTCGGATCGTTTAGCCATTCATGCTGATAGCCTGTATGGTTGACGACAAAATCGAGCAAAACCTTTATGTCCCTTTTATGGGCTTCCTTCACAAGGGTTTTAAACTCTTCCATCGTTCCGAAATGCTCTTCCGTGTTTCTGAAATCAGAAATCCAGTAGCCGTGGTAGCCCTGTCCTTCGTTCTCAAACACAGGAGTGAGCCAGATAGCCGTAAACCCCATCTCTTTCAAATAGTCGAGTTTATTTGTAATTCCTTTAAAGTCTCCCCCATGATAGGCAGATGGATTACTGCGGTCCGCGTCGAGATCATTTGCCGGATCTCCATTTGCAAACCGGTCTACCATGAGAAAATAAATCCGTTCATCCTGCCAGCCTGAAGCATTGCTGTCTGCCGCAGAAACCGTTTGAAACGGCAGAATCAGCAGCAGTGCGAAGCATAGAATTATCTGCTTTTTCATCATAAACATGCCTTACCCCTTTGTTTTTTCTTCAAAAAAAGGCTCGGGGAAAGCACGGGCCTGCGCCCTTTTCTCCGAACCTTTCTTTAAATGCTTATCCTTTTGTTCCTCCAGCTGTAAGTCCGGAAACGAAAAATCTTTGCAATGACAGGAACAGAATGGCGATTGGTACGGCAATTAACACAGAACCTGCTGCGAACTTTGTGAATTCTGCTCCAAATTGCTTTGCAACCATGTCATAAAGTCCGACTGCCAATGTAAAGTTTTTCTCTGAACGAAGCAGCACGCTCGCAATAATAAAATCTGTCAGCGGTGCGATGAATGAGAATAATCCGACAACCGCTATGATTGGCTTTGCAAGCGGCATGACAATCTGGAAGAAGATCCGAAGGTGGCCAGCGCCGTCCATTCTTGCTGACTCATCTAATTCTTTCGGGATTGTATCAAGATATCCCTTCATCAAATACGTATTCATCGGAATTTGACCGCCCACATACACAAGAATTAAACCAAAGTGGGAATCAAGAAGTCCTGTAACAAGAGCAAGCACGTAAATCGCAATAAGTGCTGCGAAGTTTGGAATCATTTGAAGAATAAGGAACGTCATTAATCCATTTTTCCGGCCGACGAAGCGGTAGCGGGAAAAAGAATAGGCAGTTAAGGAAACCATAATGAGCGTCAAAAGCATAGTGAGCACGCTGATTTTCAATGAGTTCCAGTACCAAAACAAATAGTTGCTCTCTTTTATATCAAACAGGAATTGATAATGTTTCAAAGAAGGATTTTTCGGGATAATCGTTGACCCCGATAAGCTGTTACCCGGGTTGAAGGAAGAACCAACTACCCAAGCTACAGGATAAAGAATGACCGCAAACATAAACAGGATGACGAGGTAGGATAATGTTAATCTGACTAATTTCTGCTGTTTTGAGCTCATTACATCATATCCTCCTCTTGGAATGATTTCGTTCTTCTAAATTGCCAGATGGCTACAATTATTACAATGGCTGAAAGCATTAAAGTAATAGCAGCTGCTTTTGAATACTGGGCAGATGACATCGTCAAGCGGTAGATCCATGAAATCAGGATATCGGTTGATCCCGCATTTTGTTCAGCTACTGCAGGTCCCCCGCCATTGAATAGATAGATTACGTTAAAGTTATTAAAGTTAAACGTGTATTGAGTGATGATGATTGGTGCCGTTGAGAATAACACAAGCGGAAGTGTAATGCCTTTGAACTTCTGCCAAGTGTTGGCTCCATCTACTGTTGCTGCTTCATAAAGCTCATCCGGTATGGATTGAAGAACCCCTGTCGTCATAGCGAAGATGAATGGGAATCCAAGCCAGCACTGAATGAAGATCAGAGCGATTCTTGCGTACATCGGCTCTGTCATCCAAGGAATGGGATCGATTCCAAACATTGATAGGATATCTACATTGATTGCTCCGAATGACTCATTGAACAGGCCTGCAAAGATTAGGATTGAAACGAATGATGGTACTGCCCAAGGCAAAATGAAAACAGTACGGATAATTGCTTTTCCTTTTAAATCCTTTTGGTTTACAAGAATAGCGAGGAAAATACCGAGCGCTACTTGCAATGTGGTTGCACCGAAAGTCCAGACAATCGTCCATGCAAATACGGAGAAGAAGGTCTGACGCCAAATATCAATTTTGAAAATATCGACAAAGTTCTGGAATCCAACCCAGTCTACAAGCTTAGCGGGCGGAGAGTGGTAAAGATCATAGTTTGTAAAGGAAAGCAGAACGATGAAAATGATCGGCAGAATGACCACAAAGGCGAGAAGCATAAAGCCGGGTGTCATAATTAAATATGGAAATCCGTTATCTACAAGATTTCTATACTGTTCTTTAATGGAGCTTAAAGGAATATTCAGGTCCCTCTTCTCTCCATTTTTATAAGCATCGCGTATATTGATAAAATAAAATGCTAATCCAAACGCTAAGATAAAAAGAGCGATGATTCCGTAGACTAACAGGAAAATAGAATGATCTCTCGGTGTTTCCGTTCCAAGGGTCATGAGGCCCCATACTCCAATGTCGAGCATATCCCATGTCACAAATAGGAAGGATGCCGCAATCACCAGGAACGCTGCCGCTTTCACATATTGCTTGTTATAAACTTGACCTAATCCAGGGATGATGGAAAGGGCTGCTGCTTTTTTTCTGTGGCTGGACTGATGAACGAGCTCTGCTGGTTCTTGGTTTGGCTTGTAAGCTAAATCTGCCATGTCGGTATTCCCCTTTCTTTCTAGCAGAACACGGTTGCCTGCTGCTGACTGATCATTCTTTGGAAGAGCCAGGCTCTTAGGAAACAGTAATCCTTGCTGATTTACCGCTTCTTAAAAGCCTGCTCCGCTTTCAATATCCTTTTTAGGAAAGGAAGCAGTACCCCTTATTAGAGGTACTACTTCACAGGTAGTTCTTATTTAGAGTGGTTAGCTGTAATGTTCTGCTCGATTGCTTTTGTTGCAGCATCAAGAGAAGCTTTAGGCTCTGTTTTGCCTGTTACAAGTGTTTGAAGGTTGTCAGCCATAGGCTTCCATACTTCACCCATTTCAGGGATGTTCGGCATTGGGATACCTACAGCAGATTGTTCTGCTACTGCTTTTGCTTCCGGATTTTCAGCAATGATTGGATCCTCAGCAAGAGCTTTTACCGGTGGAATTTCAAATGTTTGCTCATAACGTGCTTTTGCAACGTCTTCGCTTGTTACATACTCAACAAATTTAGTTGCCCATTCCTGGTTTTTAGAGAATGCACTTACATGCCATCCTTTAACTCCAACGAATGTTTTCATTGCTTCGCCGTTTGCGAATTTAGGAAGCGGTGCTACACCAATATCAATTCCAGCATCTTTATAAGATTGGAAAGCCCATGGTCCGTTCATAACGTAAGCTGCTTTGCCTTCATTGAAAAGTCCGTCCATAGCAGATCCGCCGTTTTCACCGATGATTCCTTTAGGGAAAAGACCGTCTTTGTAGAAAGTTTGAATGAATTCTGCACCTTTGACAGCGCCATCATTGTTAAGTCCAAGATCTTTCGGATTTGGCTTGCCGCCTTCATCACCGAATACATAGCCGCCCATACCGCCGATAACAGCGTTTGCAAAGTAGAAGTTATCGAATAGAGCAAGGAAGCCGTATTTGCCGCCAGTTGTAAGTTCTTTTGCTTTTGCTTGAAGATCTTCCATTGTAGCTGGAACTTCTGTTGCTAGAGCTTTGTTATAAATAAGGACAGGCGTTTCAGTAGACTTTGGAAGTCCGTATAGCTTGCCGTCGTATGTTTGAGATTCAATTGAAGATTCAGTGAATGTATCTGTTACTGCTTTGTCAACTTTAAGTTCTGCAATCAGACCTTCGATTGCAACCTGGCCGATTTGGTCATGCGGAAGTGTTACTACGTCCGGACCTGTTCCAGCCGGTCCGTCAAGACGAAGCTGATCACGCATTTTTGTTGCCATTTCAACTTCTTTAAACTCAATTTTGATACCGTTTTCTTTTTCAAAGTCAGCAGCGGCTTTTTCTAGCCATTTGGATTTATCTTTATCTTCCCAAACAATTAGTTTTTCCGGTTTTGCTGCTTCTCCGGATTTCTCGTTACTTCCATCAGTTGATGCTCCCTTTTTCGCGTCTGGTCCGCATGCAGCCAATACGCCGATAAGAAGAATTACCATCATGAATAAGGACATGACTTTCTTCATTCTGACCCCTCCTAATATTGTTGTCTAGTAAAAAAGTAGTAGCAGTATGTACAAGCGTTTGCACGGACTGTTCAAAATATAACGCTTTCACTTAAGCGCTTGCATTTCTGTGAAAACGATTGCACAACCTAAATCTTATTATAGCGCCTATTTGTGTTTTGACAAGCATTTTTTTTGATATTTTTGCACATTTTGAAAAAATCGCATCATTGACTTTAATAACGCTTTCACCTACTCTTTAAATATCTTAAATGAATGCAAACGTTTGCGTTCTATGAATATAGGAGTGAGTCTTTTATGCTAAAAGAAGCCATCTATCACCGGCCCAAAAATGAATTTGCCTACATTTATGATGATCAAACCTTACATATCCGGATGCGGACTAAAAAAGACGATGCAGAAGCAGTCAGACTAATACACGGAGATCCTTATGACTGGAAAGACGGAAAATGGATTGCTTCTTTAAGCCCAATGGAAAAGTCGGGGAGTGATCAGCTGTTCGATTACTGGTTTATTGCCGTTCAGCCACCCTTCCGCCGCATGCGATATGGATTTGAAATTGTTTCTGGTGCCGAAAAATTAATTTATGCTGAAAAAGGATTCTTTGAAGAAGCTCCGTTAGAGGATATTGCAAACTTCTTTTGTTTCCCGTATTTGCATGCAGCAGACCGCTTTAAAGCACCTGATTGGGTAAAGGATACGGTTTGGTATCAAATATTCCCTGAACGGTTTGGCAACGGCAATCCGAATATCGATCCGGAAGGTGCTCTTCCCTGGGGCAGCGC
This sequence comes from Metabacillus flavus, assembly GCF_018283675.1. Classification (NCBI taxonomy): domain Bacteria; kingdom Bacillati; phylum Bacillota; class Bacilli; order Caryophanales; family Bacillaceae; genus Metabacillus; species Metabacillus flavus. The sequence goes on along the minus strand of NZ_JAGVRK010000001.1, from coordinate 1,182,451 downwards.
GGACCCGACTCCTTCCAATTTTTTTGGAGGAGATTTTGAAGGGGTCATTGAGCATCTTGATTATTTAAAGGACCTTGGTATTACCGGCATTTACTTCACTCCTATTTTTAGAGCCTTCTCGAATCATAAATACGATACGATTGATTATATGGAGATTGACCCCCAATTTGGTGACAAAGAAACGTTCCGCCGTCTCGTGAAGGAAGCTCACGCAAAAGGAATCAAAGTGATGCTGGACGCAGTTTTCAATCACAGCGGCTATTTATTCGGCCCCTTCCAGGATGTCATAGAAAAAGGCGAGGCTTCTCAGTTTAAAGATTGGTTCCATATATATGAGCTTCCGATCAAGGAGAATCCTCCAGGCTATGATACATTCGCTTATGAAAAGAGCATGCCGAAGCTGAACACCCAGCATCCGGACGTGAAAAAATATTTACTTGATGTCGGCCAATATTGGATTAAAGAATTTGATATTGACGGCTGGCGCTTAGATGTTGCCAATGAAGTAGATCATGCATTTTGGAGAGACTTCAGAACAGCTGTAAAAGAAGTGAAAGAAGATGTCTATATATTAGGAGAAATCTGGCACGACAGCATGCCGTGGCTTTTAGGAGACCAGTTTGACGCCGTGATGAACTACCCGTTTACAAACGGTGCCCTGAATTTCTTTGCTAAAGGCAAAATACGTGCTGAAGAATTTGCATCCGTCATCGTGAACGGACTGCATGCTTATCCTAAAAATATAAACGAAGTTGCCTTTAATCTGCTTGGCAGCCATGACACAGACCGCATTCTAACTTTGGCCGGCGAAAGCAAGGACCGAGTTAAGCAGCTTTTCGCTTTTCAGCTTAGCTTCGGGGGGTCTCCATGTATCTACTATGGAGATGAAATCGGCATGGCCGGCGGGAACGATCCCGGCTGCCGCGCATGCATGGTGTGGGATGAGAATGAACAGGACAGAGAGCTGCATCGTTTTGTAAAAAAATTGCTTGAGCTCCGCAAAACCTATCCTCTTTTTGCGAATGATGGTGAATTTAGGATTTTGCAAGCAAAAAGTGAAGATAATACACTGATTTACGCGAAGGAAAATGACAAGCAGCTTCTGGCTGCAGTTGTCAATCAATCCGAAGTTCCTTTAGCCATTTCATTCCCTGCTGAACTTGCAGGAAAAGAAGCTGAGGATCTGCTGAAAGGCACAGCGCTGACGGCCGATTCCATCCATGCAGAACCGATGAGCACTCAATTTTTCTTATTCAGCAAGGAGGGATAAGTGATGCTCGAAACATTTGAAATTACCCTCACTCCCTTTAATAGAAAAAGAAAGGTTCGTATGTATTTGCCTGATGACTGCAAGACATCCGGTAAAAGTTATCCTGTGCTGTATATGCATGACGGGCAAAATCTGTTCCGGGATGAGGATGCAGGGTATGGTGTGTCATGGGGAATGGCTGATGTGCTCGCTGAAATAGGTCTGGAGATCATCGTAGCTGGAATCGACTGCAATGAGGAACGCTTTGGACGGTTTAATGAATACGGTCCGTGGGTCAGCCCTGGTCTTGGTCAGCGCCTGTTTAAGTTAGATGAAGAGCTGGGTGGAGAAGGCAAGGAGTATATTCGGTTTTTAGCTGAAGAATTCAAGCCGATGATTGATGCGAACTATCCAACGATTCCGGAAGAATCCATCATGATGGGAAGCTCAATGGGCGGTCACATTACAACTTATGCCATTTGCGAGTATCCGGAAATTTTCAAAAGAGCGGCTTCCCTCTCCTCTGCTTATTGGTTTAACCAGCCTGAGATGGAAGAAAAAATCCGCAGCAGCGATTTAAGCGCCGCAGAAAAATTTTATATGGACGTTGGAACAGCTGAAGAAACATCGATTATTAACGCTCAAACCTATATAGATTCAAGCATTCCGGTTTATGAAATCATGAAGAGGAAAGTAAGAGATTGCCGGTTTGAGCTTATTCATGACGGGATTCATCATGAATCTGCCTGGAGAGCAAGGCTTCCTAAGATTTTGGGGTATTTGTTTGATTAAAGGAAAAAGGACCCACGATGGGTCCTTTTTCCTTTATTTATGATATTGAGCGGTAAAATGCTTCTGGATCGGAAATGCGGTTGATAATTAAAAATTCGGCTTAAATTCTAATAAAGTTCAGCAAAGCATCCGTCCCGCCAGCTTTTCGTTCGATTTTTCTGCTAATCCGCTCTTTTGTCTTTACCTTGTCCGCGATTAAGTCAACATGAACCGTAAGAACCCTTTTCCCTTTGCAGGTTCCTATTCCTGCAGCCTGCTGCTTTTCTAAATCGATAAGAGTAAATTTCGTTTGTATTCCGGTTGGCTTATAGACAGTTTGTCCGAAGCTTTTGCTGTTTCTCCGGCGCGGTGAAATTGCCAAGCCGATTACTGCTATGGATACAGCCAATAGAATCTTATTGATAGAGAAGCACCTTCTTCCATCAGGGCTTTTATTCTATAGATTTTCTCCTTCTCCGAAACCTTTCCTCTCCATTTTGCCCTTTGCGTAAAAACGATAATATAATGCACAGGCGACTAAGAAAGGAATTCCGCAGTAAAGAGCCATTCTTTGATCAGGGATAAAGGCAAGACTGATCATGACTAGAACATTCGCTGCGAGTGCTGTCAGCGGAACAATTGGATATAGTGGGGTTTTGAATTTTAAATCCTCAATATTCCCGCCTTTTTTTAAAAATGATTTTCTTCCCATGTAATTGGAAAGCGCAATCGATGCCCAAACAAATACCGCTCCAAATCCTGCTATTGATAGCAGCCACAAGTACACCGTATCTTCTGCAAAAAATCCGCATAGCAGGCATAGACAGCCAACTACCATGCTTGCAATCAAAGCATTGATTGGAACTCCTCTTTTACTCAGTTTCCCGAATCTTTTATTGATCATCCCTTCTTGGGACATTGACCAAAGCATACGTGATGTGGCATATAATCCGGAATTTGCAACTGATAAGACAGCGGTAATAATAACAAAGTTCATAATATCGGCAGCATATGGGATCCCGATTTTATCAAATACAACGACAAACGGGCTTTCCATAACGCCTGCTTCTTTCCACGGAAACAGTCCTGCCAATACAAAAACAGAAAGAATAAAGAATATCAAGATCCTCCATGCTGTGTTATTAATAGCTTTTGGGATCGTTTTTTCTGGATTTTCACTTTCTCCCGCTGCAATCCCCACGAGCTCAGTGCCCTGAAAGGCAAAGTTAACACTGATCATGGTGATTAAAACGGCGGTCAATCCGTTCGGAAAGAGCCCCCCTTGGCCGGTATAATTGCTGAAAAATGGTGCAGGATTGCCGCCCCCCATCTGAAGCAATCCAAACATAGCGGCTCCGCCTAACAAAATAAATGCAAGAACAGTTATGACTTTAATACTTGCAAACCAGAATTCTACTTCTGCAAAGCTTTTTGAGGATAAGGCGTTAATGCTAAATAGCAGCACAGCAAATACGACGCACCAAATCCATGCCGGAACATCCGGAAACCACCGTTTCATTAATATACTCACGGTAAGCAATTCTAAACCGACGGTGACCGACCAGTTCAGCCAGCCCATCCATCCCACTACATAGCCTGCTCCGGGTGATATAAACTTTGTTGCATATTTTTGATAGGATCCAACATGGGGAAGTGCAACCGCCAATTCACCAAGGCAAAGCATTGTCAAGTACATGACAAATCCGCCAATCAGGTAAGCAAGAATAGCTCCACCGGGACCAGCCTCGCCAATTGTAAAGCCGGTACTCAAGAATAATCCTGTACCGATTACCCCTCCAAGGGCAATCATTAAAATATGTCTGTCTTTTAATTCTTTTTTTAGTTCATGACGCTGTTCTGACATGGGATCCTCCTTCTATGTAAGCGATAACATTCTAAATAAATCTCTCCTATTTTATCATTATTTAGTATTATATGAAAATTTATTTTTTTCCAAAAACAGACTCAACCCCATTTCTATTCAGTCATTCAGGTGCGCCATCTGGACATTTATGGATAATTGAAGATGTGATGCTCCTTCCTTGCAAGGTTATTCCAGAATAATAGAAAAAAAGAAGCCTATGGAAGACTTCTGCTTTTTCTGACGTCCCATTCCTCTCTTAATATACCCATTCTAATGGAATCGTAATATTCGCCATTATACAGTCTGCATTTTCTCATCCTGCCCTCTAGCTTCATCCCCTGTTTGGCAGCGGTGCGCATCATGCGTTCGTTGCCTGACCACGTCGTGATACCGACCCTTGGAATCGGCATTGATGTAAATAAATGTTCAATCCAAAGGGCTAAAGCTTCCGATCCGTACCCTCCGCTCCAGAAATCCGGATGATAGATAACAATACCAGCCTCCAGCCAATTTGAAGGCTCATACTCCCAATAGTATGCTACAGTTCCTATCAGCTGCATGTCTGCTGTTATTTTAGCTTCCATACCTGCAGGCTTTTCAGCCATTTTCCGTTTATAAACCTCAAATGTTTTTCTTTCAAGGTGAAAATACGGTGCATCCCACTTCTTCCATTCAGGATTCGCTTCCCCATATTTTAAAAGATACAGCTCTTCATAATCCTGTTCGTCAATCCAGCTAAGCTTTACTTTTTTCCCTGCAGCAATCATGATCCATCACCTCCCCCTTTATTTCTCCAGCCTCCCCGATGTTCCCTCTAAAATCAAAATATTTGGATTAGAGATATCTCCCTGCTACACTAATTGAGTAATTCTTTTTAAAAGGGAGATGTAATATTAATGGCTTCTTATAATAAATTGTTCGAACCTGTAAAAATTGGAGCATTTGAATTAAAAACCCGCTCCGCTATGGCACCGATGACCCGTTCTTTCTCTGATGATGAAACTGGGGTGCCGGGTCCGGAAGTAGCGGAATATTACCGAAAACGTGCAGAAGACGGCATTGGCCTTATCATTACAGAAGGCGTTGTGATCAGCAGCCGTGCAAAGGGGAACCCCGGCGTACCAGGAATCTTTACTCAAGAACAAATCGAAGGCTGGAAAAAAGTAACGGAAGCCGTTCATAAAGAGGGCGGAACAATCGCTGCCCAAATCTGGCACGTTGGACGCCTTAGCCATCCAGAGCTAATCGTCGGCCAAACTCCTGAAGCTCCATCAGCGATTGCTGCTGAAGGTCAGGTACCTCGCTTCCGCAAGCCATATGCTGTTCCTGAAGAACTGTCAAAGGACGATGTTCAAAAGGTCATTGGACAATATGCGCAAGCAGCGCGCAATGCGATAGAAGCGGGCTTTGACGGAGTTGAAATTCATGGAGCCCACGGTTATCTGATTGATCAGTTCAATAGCTATCAATCCAATAAGCGTGATGACGAATACGGCGGAGAGCTTGCACAAAGGCTTTCATTCATGAAACAGGTCATCCGTGCTGTTATTGATGAAGTTGGTGCGGACCGCACCATTATCCGCTTCTCCGCTCATAAAGTAGACGCTCCCGACTATCGCTGGGAAGACGCAGATGAAGCGATGAGAACGTATACCGAGGCTTTCAAAGAAACGGGCATTCAAATCATTCACCCATCTATTATGGATGCAGAAGAACACATCGCAGAAAATCAAACACTGTATGACTTGGCCAGAAAATATTGGGACGGTCCAATCATCGGAGTCGGCAGCCTCAATGCTGATAAAGCAGAAGCAATGCTTGAAAAAGGCGTTATGGATGTTGCAGCATTTGGACGCCCGCTGATCGCCAACCCTGATTACTTGCAAAAAGTAAAAGAAGGAAAAGAATTAACCCCTTATGAACCGAAAAAACACCTGGTTGAACTGGTGTAAATAGAAAACGCCCGGACTAAACCATTGTCCGGGCGTTTTTTATTTTTGAATTATCAATCCACTGATATTTGCGGGATCGGCGTTTCTCCTGCAGTCTCGATTCCTCGACAGTGTATGAACTCTCAATCACGCAGCCTGTTTATCACCTTTCGATACTCATTCGGTGTCATGCCCTCCGTTTTGCGAAACAGCTTTGAAAAATAGGTAGCATCATTGATTCCCGTTTCTGCTGCAATGAATGCAATTTTATCATCTGTGGTAGCTAAAAGCCTCTTGGCCTGTGAAAGCCGGTATTGGTTTAAATACTGTGACGGAGTAAGCCCAAGAGTTTTTTGCATGCAGCGAGTGATGTAATCCTGATGAAAAAGAATGTTCCTCGACAGGTCCTCCATCCTGATTTCCTCATGATAATGTGCCTGTAAAAACCGAATGGCTTCATTTGTCACCTGTTCAGCAGCAGTAGGGATATTGAGTGCCTCTTTTTGCAGATGAACCATCAATTCCTGAAAATACAGCTGCTGTCTTAGAGGGAAATCAGCTGACTGGCTTGTAATACTCAGCAGGTTTTCAAGTAATTTTTCCGCTGCCATCGGATGCTCAAGCCGAGCTTTTTGTCTAATCCGAAATTGATATTCAGCAGGCTGTTCAAAATCAGCCTCTTTTTTTTGTGCATCAAGCCAGTTGTCGTGCCCCTCAGTGTGGACACCAAATTCCCCTTCGGCTTTAAAATGCAGCCAAAAAACCTCCGTATTCACTGTACTTTCCCGATGGCCATAATGCTCCCGGCCCGGTATCAGCATTAAGTATTCTCCATCCCTCACACTATACGGAACTCCGTTTTCCGTCATATACAGTTCACCCCGCTTCACATACAGCATGTCAAATACACTGAATGTTCTTTTAAAATGGCGGTTTCCTGCTTTAAAAGAAAATTGGCCCCCTTTAATAAAGGTTGGGAATGGCGGAACATGAAAAGTCAGAAAAGACATACAATAGCAAGCCCCTCTCAGGTCGTATTTTTCCAAGTTTAATCGGTTTGCTCTCTTTCTATTATAATCCAGCCGCTGTAAACTAGGAATCGCTGTATTACATACAGCAGGGGAGGAATACAGATTGACTAAAAATATAGATAAAAAACAATTAACTTTATTTGCTTTAACATGGCCGATTTTCATTGAAATTTTTCTTCATATGCTAATGGGAAACGCCGACACATTTATGCTCAGCCAATATACAGATGATTCAGTGGCAGCAGCGGGCGTGGCTAATCAGATTTTAAACCTGGTGATTGTCATGTTCGGATTTATTGCAACAGGGTCAGTCATCTTAATAACACAGAATATTGGAGCAGGGAAAGAACAAGCTGCTAAAGATGTGGCGATCATGTCGGTAATTGCCAATTTAATGATAGGACTGCTGGTCAGCGTCGTTCTTTTTGCGTTTAGTAAACCCATTCTTCAAATCATGAACCTTTCCCCTTCCCTCTTGGAAGAAGGAAACAAATATTTAGGAATTGTCGGCACCTTTATCTTTATTCAAGCTTTGATCATGACAGGCTCCTCTATCCTGCGGAGCTACGGCTATACGAAAGATACCATGTTCGTTACAGTCTGCATGAATGTACTGAATATTTTCGGGAACTATTTACTGATTTTTGGAGCTTTTGGCTTTCCTGAAATGGGGATTCAAGGGGCAGCCGTTTCAACCGTGTTTTCAAGGGTTTTAGGGCTGATGGCTGTGGGAATTCTCCTTGTAAAACGGATTCCGGCTCTAAAAACAATCATGGACCTTAAGTGGATCCACCTGAAAAATCTGCTAAAAATAGGCATTCCCTCAGCAGGGGAACAGCTTGCCTATAACATGTCCCAGATGGCCATCACCTTCTTTGTGGCTATGATTGGGACTGAAGCACTAACTACCAAAATCTATGCTCAAAACTTAATGATGTTTATCTTCCTCTTCAGCATCTCCGTCAGCCAGGGTACGCAAATCCTTGTTGGCCGGATGGTGGGAGCAAAGAAATATGAAGAAGCATTTAATCGCTGCATGAAAAGTCTTTATCTTGCGATTGGCGCATCTTTATTGATGGCAGTCATTGTAAGCACCTTCTCGGATAACCTGTTTGATTTATTCACGAACAACGAGCAAATCATTCAAACCGGCAGTATGCTGATTCTGCTAACCATTTTACTTGAGCCCGGAAGAGCCTTTAATCTCGTGATCATTGGAGCACTTAGAGCAGCCGGGGATGTGAAATTCCCTGTTTATATGGGGCTGATTTCAATGTGGGGGATCAGCGTCCCTGTCGCCTACCTGCTTGGTGTTCACTTCGGATACGGTCTTGCAGGCGTATGGATTGCCTTTATTCTCGATGAGTGGACAAGAGGAATTATGATGTACATCAGATGGAAATCAAGGAAGTGGGTATCAAAAGGATTTGTAGAAAAGGAAAAAACCGCCTTGCAGGAGCAGACGGTTTAACAGGGAGAGCGCCGGTTGATGCCGGCGCTTTTTTACTTTTTTATTACCTCTGTTAAACTTGGTTGTTGATTGCAGCTAGCAGGCGCTCGCTTTCCGCGGGGCGGGCGGTGAGCCTCCTCCTCGCTTCGCGACTGCGGGGTCTCACCTGTCCCGCTGCTCTAAGCTCGGAGTCTCGCGCCTTCCACTCCAATCAACAGGTGTTAAAAATCAATACCGGGCTTTAACAGAGCCTTTTTATTAGATACTTCTTGTATAAACATGATGTGCCAGAATCCCCGGCAAACGTTTAAGAACTGACAATCCCGATAAGCATTTTGAAAGACTTTTGGTTCTTCTTCATCCTTTTAACGCCTTCCTTCGAATCAATAATTAAAACATCATAATGTATCCATATACATAAATAGATTGAACAGAAATGGATAGGACCTGATAGTCCTTTCTCTTCTACTTAAATACCATTGCCTTTCTCTGTCTCCGTTCTGATTAACCTCTTATTCCCAATACCGATAAAAATCTTCTTTACAATTTAATGAACACTTCAAAAATGCTGACTTACTAAAGGAAATTTATGTATAATAAAAATAGAACGGCCGTTCAATTCAAGAGAGGAGATTTCATTTCATGCCAGGCACACGCCGCTATGACAGCGGGAATACGAGAAAAGAAATCTTAGAGCATGCTCGAACCTTATTTTCTCAAAAAGGCTATAATCAAACATCAGTTGCTGATTTAGCCAAAGCATCCGGCTACAGCAAAGGGCACATTTATTATCATTTTGAAAATAAAGAAAAGCTTTTTGTGCTGCTTGCACAGAGAACGATGAAGGAATGGAATGATAAGTGGATGAAAAAAGAACAAATCTATCAAACTGCCAGCGAAAAGCTTTACGGAATGGCTAAACACGTGCTTTATCATTACCAAACTCCGCTGCTCCGTTCCGGACAGGAGCTTGCATCCAATCCGCAGTCCAGCCCTGAATCTGTTAAACAGCTATACGAATTAGCAGTGGTCCCCATGGCTGCCTACAGGGCTATTTTCACAGAGGGAATCAAAAATGGGGAATTTGCTGCTCATGGGAGCGCAGACCAATGGACGGCTCTTTACGGAACCTGGCTCGGTGGACTGTGCCAGCTTACAAACACTCAGGAGCCAGCTTCCCTGGAACCGTTATTTCATGAAGCAACATCGATATTTCTAAAGTCCATCCAATCCAGTTAGGAGGAAAAAAGATGAACATCGCACTGATCGGCGACAGTTTAACTGAAGGAAGACCCGGTATTCCTTTTTCCCGGCTGTTAAAAGAACAGTTTCCCGGTTTCCGGTTTGATAACCTGGGAAAAGGAGGAGACACAGTCTTGAGCCTGTATGCCAGACTATCCAAAAAGAAGCTTCCCGCTCCATATGATCTCACCTTTCTTTGGATTGGTGTGAACGATGTATACACGAAAATGCTGAATGCCCAAGCTCAGATTCCTGCCAAAGATGAGAAGGAATTTGAGGAGGTGTACAAAAAATGCGTGGAAATCATACTTGCCTCATCGAAACGGGTTGTTCTTGCCACACCAGCCCTAATTGGTGAACATGTTGACAATCAGGCAAACAAGCAGCTTAGAGCTTTATCCTCCATCATCCTGTCAACAGCAGAAAATCATCCAAAACTCCTCTGTCTAGACCTGCACACAATTTTTAAAAACCACCTTGCCCATACAACAAGCTCAGATTATATCTCTGTGAAGGTTACTCGGATTATGGCGGATGCTCTTTTTTACAGAAAACCTTCAAGAATTGATGAACTATCCAAAAAAAGAGGTCTCCATTTAACGCTGGATGGCGTACATTTGAACAGCCTAGGTGCCCAAATCGCTGCCAGTGAATATGCACAACTTATCGAAACGGAAAATAAGAAGGCAGCATTATAACTCTTTCAGTCAGGGGATGATGGGATGGAAGACAAAAAGGTCGCAATTGTAACCGGCGGAGCCTCGGGAATTGGAAAAGCACTATGCATGGAATTATCCAGGCAAGGAGCTGCTGTCATTATTGCAGATATTAATGAAGAGGAGGGAATGGCCGCTCAAGCATCAATACCCCATTCGGCATTTGTTTATTGCGACGTAACCGATTTCAGCAGCATGGAGCAAATTATTAATGGAGTATGTACGGAATATGGAAAACTTGACTACTTATTTAATAATGCAGGAATTGCCCTGTATGGGGAGTTCTCGGATATGAACCTTGACCACTGGAAGAAAACAATGAACGTGAATGTATGGGGAGTGATACACGGAACACAGATTGCGTATGCCATAATGAAAAAACAGGGATTCGGCCATATCGCAAACACAGCTTCCGCTGCAGGACTCGGTCCATCCCCTGTTTCAGCTGTTTATTCGGCAACCAAGCATACCGTTGTAGGATTAACGACTTCGCTGCATTATGAAGCTGCAGCCTTCGGAGTGAAGGTGACCACCCTCTGCCCCGCCTTTGTGGACACCCCAATTCTCAGCAAAGCAGAAGCTGTTAATCTGGATAAATCCATCATCATGGAGCAGTTCAAAAAACAAAAAATGATGTCCCCTGAAAAATTTGCAAAAATTGCTTTAAGAGGTATACACAAGAATAAGCCGATTATTTGCCCCTTGCCCCTTAGAAAAACATTGGATATCTTCTTCACCCTTTTCCCTGCTGCACATACATCCCTAATGCGTCTTGTTTGCAGGGTTAGCAGGAAGGCACGGATTTCTGCCTAACAAATAGATATTGGCTGTCTAGCAGACTTGCTGAGAATAAGTGCATCTAGATTGACCCCCTCCCCCCTGAGGCAATGATAGATTCCAGGGGGGTATTTTTTATATAGGTACTTTGAACAATTATGGTTAGGCTGATTGGAGCGGAATCTGCGCGACTCCTGCGTGAGCAAGCTGCAGTTCCAATCAGCCAGCGCCAATACTAATTGAAACCCGGCTTTACCAAAATCCCACTGGTTCATTGCTCTCTGGTGCCAATTCATCTACCTTCTCTTCTATCCTCTGAAGTCTAACATTTCTGCTTTTCATTCCTTTAACACCCTTTACTGCAAACACAATGACAGCTGCAGCGAAAACGATAAGGATTAAAAAGGCAGCAAGCTGAAAAATAATATCGCCTATATTGTAATGCCCCTGAACAGTTGCCAGCATTGAAGCCTCTCCTCTTAAAAAGCAAAGAGCCGATCATTGTTCCTAATCGGCCCTTTCCTCTTTATTTTTTCAAATGATAAGGTACGGTTGTAATAATTACGTTCCTTCTATAAAGGAGGAATGCACGAATCAATAAGCTGGATTGATTGTGAAGAATATTGTGCCAGCCTTTTTTCGGGATAAATTGCGGGATGACCACTGTAACCTTGTAGTTGGATTCCCTCGCTTTTTTCTCCACCGTATCGACGAATTTCGTTAATGGATTAATGATGCTGCGGTAATGGGATTGCAGGGTAACAATCCGAACATCCGGCTGCCATTTTTTCCATTTTTCTTCAAACTTCCTCTCATCCTCGCGTTCAAATGAAATATAAACAGCAATGATTTGATCAGGTGAGAGAGATTTAGCATAGTTTAATGAATTTTCGACGACGTGTGTAATACCCGCAACAGGTACGATGATGACGTTTCCTTCAATCGGAATTGCCGGCTCGCATGTCGTAATTCTAAGCTGATCTCCGACTGCGTCATAATGCTTCCTGATCTGGTGAAACAGCACAATAATGATTGGCAGGAAGACCAAGATGGACCAAACCTGCCCGAATTTTGTTAAAAAGAATATGATGGTTACAATGAAGCAGATCACTGCCCCCGTTGTATTGATAATAAATTTAGGCATCCAGCCTGCCGGTTTTTCACGCAGCCATTTTACCATCATTCCTGTTTGGGAAAGAGTAAATGGAATAAATACTCCAACTGCATAAAGCGGAATCAGGTGCTCTGTCTGCCCTTTAAATGCGATAATAAGGATAATAGACAAAATGGACAGAATGATAATTCCATTTGAATACCCTAACCGGTCACCGCGAACCGTAAACATTCTAGGGATAAACTTATCCTTCGCAAGATTCACTGCAAGAAGCGGGAAAGCGGTGTAGCCCGTATTCGCCGCTAAAATTAAGATCAGGGCAGTTGTCCCCTGAATAAAGTAATACATGAAGTTCCGGCCGAAGGTTTCTTCCGCAATTTGAGATACGACCGTTACCTCTGCATTTGGAATAATTCCATAGTAGTAGGCCAGATACACAATTCCAGTAAACAGAATAGCGAGCAGGGTTCCCATAGCTATGAGAGTTTTAGCCGCATTATTAGGCGCCGGATTCTTAAAATTGGGAATCGCATTGGAAATTGCTTCAACCCCTGTCAGGGCTGAACTTCCTGATGCGAATGCTCTTAATAAAATGAATAAACTGATCCCTGCAACAGGAGTACCGACCGGTGTATGGAGATCAGGTGATACATGACCTGTTAATATATTGTATATTCCAGCGCCAATCAAAATGAATAAGGCAAAAACGAACAAATAAACAGGATAAGCCAAAACAGAAGCAGACTCCGTTACTCCCCTTAAGTTTAAAATAGTCAAAAGGATCACAAAGACAATGGCAATCTCAACATTGTAGGGATGCAAAGCTGGAAACGCAGATGTAATGGCATCCGTACCTGCAGAGACACTTACCGCAACCGTTAATATATAATCAACCAGCAAGGAACCGCCGGCAATCAACCCCGGATTGACACCAAGGTTGTTTTTCGAAACAACGTATGCTCCTCCTCCGTGAGGATACGCGAATATAATTTGACGATAGGATAATATAAGAGCTGTCAGCAGCACCAATACGCCCAATGCAATCGGAATCGAATACCAGAAAGCTGCCGCGCTAATTGTCACCAGGACAATTAAGATCTGCTCCGGACCATATGCAACCGAGGACAGTGCATCAGAGGAGAGGATGGCCAGCGCCTTCTTTTTGTTAAGCTTCTGTTCACCGAGCTCACCTGACTTTAATGGCCGCCCGATTAGAAGCCTTTTTAATGAATGAATCAAATTTTTCACCGCCATATAGTAGTAAACTTAAGTTGCCCTTTTTTACCCGTAAAAATTAAAATCCTAACAATAAAAATGCCTGCAAGTCATGTTTAACAGACTTGCAGACATGTAAATTCCTGTCTCACAAGCTCCACCTTCCTTCTCATATAACGCTGACGAGGTTAGCTGCCGGATTCGGGCCATTGAGTAGCCCTACCTGTTAAGGATTCACCCCAAGGATTCATTATGTAAAAATCCATTTCTAACGGGTCCCCCGTATCACACGATTTAAGCGATTTAGAAACATGAAACCGTTGATTATCATACTCCCCTCAATAGGAAATGTAAATAAAAATTTTCGCTTTATTTTCGAATGGCTAAATAGAGATAAAATCGTTCCGAATCGGAAACAATAAATCATAAAAAGATTGGAGGAAAGACCATGTTAAAAGAAAAGAAACCGTTATTAACTGATGAATTCTTAGACGCTGTAGAAAAGGAGATCTCGGATCTATACGGAGTTCAATCAATTGAGGAAAATGAGATTCCTTCAGAGGGCGCACTGGCTGATCAATAAAAAAGAGCATCAGGAGGAGATGCTCTCTTTACTAATACCATATTATTTTATTTCAAATTCTGCTGCCAGATCAGTCTTCATTCTTAATTCATTATGAACGTCCTTTACAACTCTGTATTTTCCGGAATGTAATCTCGATGTATCAAGCTTTAATGTTTGGGATTTTCCAGGAAGTACGGTAATTCCTATACTCTTAAATGCCATATCCAGATTTAACTGTTTCCATTTACCTGCCGTCCATTTTTCGAAATGATACGATTCTCCGGTTAATAATTCCTGAGGACCGTAATTTTCCAGCGTTAGTTGAAGACTGTCCGATTTTGATATCTTGTTTTTATTTAGATATACCTTTGCGTTAATTTCAGCTGTTGGAACGTAAATGAGCTCAACGGCTGTATCCTCTACCTGTCCGGCTTCATCCAGAATTTCAATGCTAATCAAATACAGAGCATTTTCTTTATCAGGCAAAACCGCAGAGAAGTTTTCCATTTTTGCCGTCTTTTCCGCAACCAGTTTCAGTTTTTTGTAATGGCGGTCTCTTTCTGTCAGCTGATAGCGGATGGTTTTCTCAGCAGAAGCCACTTTTATCACAGCATGTACAGGGGATTTCGCAGACATATAGTACCCTGAGGTATCAAAGTGGAAGCCTCCCCTTCTCTTGAAATACTTTCCCGTATGGGGACTATATTCTGTTTGCTTGTGAATGTTTAACGGCCATACAAAATATTCATCTTCCTTGCCTGGAGCTCCGATTTGAGAAGGCAGCTCGCCATCAGCATAACCTGATGTTTGAGCTTCCTCTTTTGAACAAGCGGAAAGTGCCAATGCTGCGAGCATGAAAAATGCCATGATTTTTTTTAGCTTCATGAATTCTCTCCCTTATTTAGTAGTCGAATCCCTTCCATAGCAGCAACAGGGGTATGGAAAAAGCGTTACATTATCAAATTAGTCGACTTCGGATGGTAAAAGTTTCAAAATCAGCCATGCAACCACTCTTTTCTTGTGCAGTCTGCCTCCCTTTGCCTATAATGACGATAAAGAGGTGAAGAATTTGAAGGCGGATCATTGGCTTTATGTTTTTTTTCTTATTTGGTACGGCTGCGGTGTTATTTTGCTTGGGTTTGACATTCTGCCAGTTTGGCTGGAATGGGCCAACGTTGTTTTTCTCATAGTGGCCGGAATTCTTGGAGGAGTATATTTCTATCATACATACGGCCCGAAAATGGGGATTGGCTTATCATTGACGGTCATCCTTCTTTCTATTTTCGCTGAGCATCTGGGTGTGGAATACGGAATCCTTTTCGGCGACTACTATTATACAAAGGATTTCGGTCCTCAAATTCTGGGTGTTCCCATTGCGATCGGCTTTGCATGGCTCATGGTGATTGGCGGTTCACATGCTATTTTAAAAGCCTTTTTCCCCCATGCTCCCATAATCGTTTTCAGTGCAATCGGCGGGCTGCTGGCAGTAATGATTGACTTAATCATCGACCCCGTCGCAGCTGAAGTAAAGGAATACTGGGTTTGGACAGCGGAAAGTTTTTATTACAACATCCCGTTTTCAAATTTTTCAGGATGGTTCATTACGGCGTTTGTTCTCCATTTGATTATTGGGCTGGCGGAAAAAGAGCGATACACACACGTTCCGCTATGGCAAAACCGGATTACGGCTGTGTACTTTTTAGTGCTGTTTATGTTCGTACTGCTGGCGGCGCTTCATTCCCTCTGGCTTGCTGTCGGCTTCTCCATGATTCCTGCAGTACTTGTACTGGCATGCTATATTTTCTCAGTAAAGAGGGGTTCACATGATCGAAGCCAGCAAAAGCAAGTGGTTTGATTTTGGATTTTCCCAATATACCAAAAGGCTGTTCAAACATCATTTTAAAGGAATCTATATACATACTGAAGAAAACCTGCCCTTGAAAGCACTGTGGTGTGCAAATCACAGCACCTGGTGGGATGGCCTTGTCCTTCATTATATAAACAGGACGGTGCTTAGACAGGATTTCAATATAATGATGCATGAGAAGGGCCTTAAGGATTTCCCCTACTTCCGCCGGCTAGGAGCGTTTTCTGTGAACCGGGAAAACCCGAGAGATATTATTCAATCAATTAAATATGGAGGATCGCTCCTTAAAGAGGGCAAGAGTGTCGCCATTTTCCCGCAGGGAGACGAAAGACATCTAGAACAGCGGCCTTTAGAATTCCTATCAGGTATCATAGCCATGGCTGAGATCAGTCCGGAAACACCGATTCTGCCGATTGCCCTTTACTATTCATTTGGATCCGAAAAGAAACAGGAGCTTTATATTGCCATCGGCGAGCCGATTTCCTATTTAGATTTGGGCGGCAGCCGGAAAGAAAAAACAAGAATTCTTGAAGATCTGTTTACCGCTGGGCTTGACGAGCTGAAAAGAAAGGTCATTTCGCGTGATACAAACGATTTTCTAAACGTTCTTTAAAGGAGAAGGAAAGCGATGAAAAAAGCCGTAGTGATCGGAGCGGGCCTTGGCGGTCTTTCTGCAGCAATCACCCTTGCCAGTAAAGGCTGGGACGTCACCGTGGCTGAAAAAAACAGTCATCCGGGCGGAAAAATGATGCCGGTGAAACTTGGATCGTTCCACTTTGATTTTGGACCGAATACAATTACAATGCCTCAGGTTTTTGAAGAGGTTTTTCATAAGGCCGGCAAAAAAATGCAAGATTACTTGGACATGGTGAAGCTGCAAAAACACACCATAAATTACTTTTCGGATGGGACCGCCTTTTTCCTAAGCAGTGATAGAACGGCCATGAAGCAGCAGCTTCTTAATCTGGATCCAAAGGGTTACAGGAATTACGATCGGTTCATTGCGGAGATTTCAAGATTGTACCACTTATCAGAAAAGCACTTTTTCCCCAGAATGTTTAAAAGTGTGCTGGATTACACCTCACCAAGCCTCAGCTATGCGTTCGTGCGGGTCCGTCCACTTGAGACGATGGACCATTTTTTCAGAAGATACTTCGGCAATGAACAGGTGATACAGGCATTTAACAGGTATGCGACCTATATCGGTTCATCGCCCTATCAATCTCCCGCAACGTTTGCGATGATTGCTTATCTGGAGCTTGTGCAAGGAGTATTTTATGTTAAAGGCGGAAATACAAAAATTGCAGAAGCCTTTTATGAAATTGCCCAGGAAATGGGCGTACAGTTTATGATGAATACAAAGGTTCAGGAGCTGCAGATTTCGAACAAACGCATTAATACGGTGCTGCTTGAAAACGGCCAGGAGCTGACAGCTGATGAGGTTATATTAAATGCTGATCTGCTAAAGGCTTTTCCAGAGCTTGTAGCCGAAACTGAACGTCCTCATTTTCCTGATAAAAAACGAAATGGATATGCTCCCTCCATCTCAGCATTTGTGATCCTTGCTGGAATAGAAGGAAAAATCGAAACGCTCGCACATCATAGTGTCTTTTTTTCAAAAAACTACCGTAAAGAATTTGAAGAGATTTTCAAAAATCAGGACTACAGTGAGGATCCAACCATCTATATAAGCAATTCTTCCATGACGGACCCATCTCAAGCTCCAGATGGAAGCAATCTATTTATCCTTGTAAATGCACCGCCTCTTACCGAAGATGGCAGGCTGAAGATTTCGCCGCAAGCCTATAAAGCTCTTATTTATAAAAAATTAGAGGAGGCCGGCATATCTCTATCTGGAAAAATTAAAGAGGAACAGCTCTTCACACCTATCGATATTCAGGATCAGTTCGGTGCCTACCGCGGTGCTTTATACGGCATTTCCGCTAATAAAAAGTGGGATGCCTTTATGAGGCCGGGCAACTTCCCGGCTGATATTCAGAACCTTTCCTTTGCAGGAGGCAGCACCCATCCAGGAGGCGGTTCGCCGATGGTAACCATCAGCGGAATGAACGTTGCTGAAGAGATTGCAAAGAGGAAATGAGGAGACGATAAAATGGAACATGAATTAAAAGAAATCATCAAAAAATGTGATACTGCTATAAAAGAGGAAGACTTTGATACTTTGATGAATTATTATACGGAGGATGCCATTCTTGTAGTGAAGCCCGGTAGAATTGCACGGGGAAAAAACGAGATTAAAAAAGCCTTTATTGAGATTTCCAAATATTTCAACAATAGTATCGTGCCCGCACAGGGGGAAATGATTATTCTGGAAGCTGGAGACACGGCGTTAGTCCTCTCCCAAACCCTGCTTGATGCCGATAAAGAGGACTCGGAATTTTCCATGGAGCGAAAGGCAACCTATGTTTTTAAGAAAAATTCAAATGCTGAATGGCTTTGTGCCATTGATAATTCATACGGTACAGATTTACTCTCTAATTAGAAATGAGCTTACATACATAACCCAAGAACACTCGAGGTATAAGTGCACTTGGGTTATTTTTTTGATTTTGGCTCTGTTAAAGCCTGGTGTGGATTTTTAACACCTGTTGATTGGAGTAGCGGGACAGTGAGACCCGGCATGCGCAAAGCGGCGAGGAGGCTCAATCAGCCCGCCCAAGTATAAGAGAACGCCTGCTAGCTGCAATCAACAGTAAAATACGCAGCAGAGCGTGAAAGTCAAAGCCTTAAACTCAGGCTTTTGCGAAAGGCTTAAAGCACGCACCATGCAGCGAAAATCAGCTGTTCTAGGGTTCAACCTTAAAAATGAGCAGCATAAGCAAAGTGACAGATAAAAACTGAAAAGCAATCCCAATACCATAGAACTCCGCAGCATAGCCAAACCCCAGGCCGATTGCTATGCTCAGCATATTGCAGACAAATGCATCTATGGATGTAATAGTCACCCTGAACTCATCAGCTGCTCGGCTCTGAACCATTCCGGATAGAATTGGGCTTGCCAATTCCAATATCGAAATTGCAGCTATGACTAACACGACAGCACTCCAATGCTCTACAAATCCAAAAAGAAATATAGCAAGAGCCGCAGCAGCAAAAACTGGTTTCAATCCAAATCCATTTTTTTGATAGGTTTCAGCCAATAGATTAGCCGTTGCACTTGAGCCGGTAATCGCAAAACTGATGTACCCGAAATAAATAACCGAAATACCGATCTCCGGATAAACAAGCATGCTCATTTCATAGAGCTCACTGTGCAGCACCGTGCCGGAAATACCGCTGACAAGCAAAATCACCAGCAGACGCCTGCTTTTAAACGTATAGGAAATTCCAGCTTTCAGGTGAATCCAAATATCTTGACGAATCGGTTTTTCATCTGTCCGCTCATTTTTGGGTTCATCCAAAGTGAGTGCATAATATATACAAAGCGGAAAGCTGATTAGGGATAGCCAGTATGTTATTTCATACGATGTATAATAAGCTAAGTAGCCTCCAGCTATTCCCGAAAAACCAAGAACGGTGTTTCCCGCAAATTGATAGCGGCCGTTCCACTTCACATACTCCTCTTCCCTGCCATGTTCCTTCAATGACATGTAAAGAATAGACTCCATGACCCCTGACTTTAGAGAACCGCCAATTGCAGCTGCTAAGTAAGCTAAGCTGAACCCGAATAGATCATATGCAAAAATAGAAGCCACAAACTCAAAATAGCAGATAAAAAGACCGGCTGCGAGCACATACTTCTTTTTCCAAATATCCGCTAAAGCTCCGCACGGTATTTCCAGCAATGCACTGATTACCGCGTAAAATATAATCAGGTTTTGCATTTCCAGAACGGACAATCCCCGTGACTCGGCAAAAAGCCGCTCAATTACATAGGCAAAAACCAGTCCCTCGCAAATCGAAACAGCAAGCAGTTTTCCGGTATTTTTCATCGCTCCGCCCTCCTCTTTTTTTCCTTATTACAAGGAGGATTAAGGCGGACCGCGCGAATAGGGTCAAAATCAGCAGCTGGATTTATTGCGGATCATATATGCAGCCCCCTTTATTCTTCTTAAATTTTCATATTCTGTCGTTAGATTGATTATTCCTTTGTTTTTATTAGGTTTTAATCCCATAGCATTGGAAGAGGCTACAAATGAATTCCAAGCGGCAAATAAAATCCAAGCAGCAAAGCTGCCCCTAGCAGAAACATACAGATTACCCAAAGCGGTTTATACGTCTCTCCTTTTTTCTGGTGAACAAGAATGATTTCCATGAAGCCGACAGTCAGGGCGCCAATTGCCGTTTTCACCAGATGACCGAAAGAAATACTGATTTGCGACACCAGAAAAAATCCGGTTGCAAGTACAAAGAAGTATGTGATTCTTAGAAATACATGCAGGATGGACGCAAGTTTAACCTTGCCATGCTTATGTAAATAATAGACAGCAAAAAAGAGAAGCACAGCAATCAGCCAGCTCGTAATGTGATAGTGGGTCATGAAAGATACCTCCTGCAGCCAATATAATCCGTTTGATTTTAGCACAGAAAAGGAAGCGTCTCCTGTACGCTTCCTTTACATTTGTGACAATATGGAGATTTTCTCATCCTGTGTAACGTAGTTGCGCTCTCCAAACACCCTGTAGTTATTGCTGCGCACCTTGTTCAAAATAGCTCTGTAGAAGAAAGCCGCTGCTTTAACCGGTGTTCTGGAATGAAGCGGATACTCATCAATTGTGTCCATTGCTTCCTCATAATAGGCTTCCGCTTCAAACGCAAGATACTCCCATACAGATATGAAGGATTCATTAATGACACCGGACTCCAATTCAGCTTTCGTATAGCCGAACTGATCCATTACTTCCTTCGGGAGATAAATGCGGTCGCGATCGAGGTCTTCTCCGATGTCCCTTAGAATATTGGTCAGCTGCATTGCTATTCCAAGAGCGATTGCACCGTTACGAAGCGTGCTCTTTTTTCTTGGGGCAATAATCGGTAAAATCATGAGACCGACTGTACTTGCTACATGATAGGAATACTGAAATACTTCCTCAAGTGTTTCATATCGTGTCTTCGTTAAATCCATCCGCTGCCCTTTGATCATGTCCCAGAATGCTTCTTCATCCATATCAAAACGGCTGAACGTATCTTCGAGAGCAAGCCATATGTAGTGGCTGCGGTCATGCTCGCCATTTAAAAAGCGTTTAAAATCTTCTTCAAAGGCAAGAAGTTCTTTTTCAGGTTCTGTTCCTTCGTCAACGATGTCATCAACCGTCCTGCAAAAAGCATAAACAGCCCAGACCGCTTTTTTCTTTTCTGCGGGGAGCAGAGAAAATGCTTTATGAAAAGATTTGGAATGAATCTTTATGAGTTCTTCACATTGTGCGTACGCTGCTTTCAGCTTTTCCACTTAAGTTCACCCCTTTATGTTTGTTCGCATCCTCTAATAATACGGAGACCATCATTTTTGCTCCCTGCATGACGAGCGGTATGCCTCCCCCCGGGTGAATGGAAGCGCCTGCTGCGTACACATTTTCCAATTTGGAAGGCTTGACCTGAGGCCTGAATACGCCAGACTGGAAAAGTGATGGAGCAAGCCCAAAGCTGCCGCCTTCAAACAGTCCTTCTCTTTTCGCGTCATTCGGAGTCTTTACTTTCTTCCAGACTATATGATTTCTTAATCCAGGAAACCCTCTTGCCTCCAGCTTTTGGATGATGCTTTCCGTGAATTCAGTTTGCTGCTCCCAGTCAATATGGCCCCCTGATGGAACAGGAATCAAAGCGTACAGAACGCTTTTCCCTTCTGGTGCAAGAGTTGGATCGATAATAGAAGGATGGAACGCATAAATCGACGGATCAGAAGGCACTTCTTTCGAAACGAAAATCTGGCGCATATGCTCCTGAAAATCCGAACCCATGAAAAACTGATGAACATTCGCTTCGGTATATACTTTGTCCAGACCCATGTAAAGGAGCAGACATCCGGAAGATGGGACATAGTCTTTTTTTGGAGTATGAGGCTCGAGCATATGGGATATGGAAGGAAAATCCCCATTCATGATCAAGTAGTCTGCTTCATGGAATTCCCCATTCACGTATAGGCCTTCAGCTCTCACACCGTTAGACTTCACGGACTGCACAAGTGCATTTTTCCGTATGATTACTCCTGTTCGAATTAGTGCCTCTTCCAGCACCTCAACAAGGCGTGCATATCCGCCCTTCATATAATACACACCGTGTTTATGCTCACTGTAGGAAACGAGCGAATAGATCGCTGGTGTATCAAACGGATTCCCTCCGATATATAAGGTTTGCAGAGAGTAGGCTTGTCTCAGCCGTTCATCCGAATAATACGCCTTCAAAGACTGATGAACATTCCGGTAAGCCTTCAGCTTTACAAGTGTTCGAACGTTATTTTGAGTCCAAAAGGATCGGCGGTCCACAAACGTTTTTTCAAGAAATTGATCCTGGCCAAGCCGGAATCGGGTATCCATGTCCTGCATGAACCGTCTGAAGCCATTTTCTTCTCCTGGAAAGTTCGTTTTTAATTCCGTCATCTGTTTTTCGAAATCTGAAAATTTTGAGTAGGTGCTTCCGTCTGCGAAATGGAGTTTATAAAGAGGATCGAGCGAAACAAGCTCATACTCCTGATCGGTTATGCCCGCTTCCCTGAGAATGCTTTGAAGCATTTCAGGCAGAAGAACAATCGTTGGTCCTTCATCCACCTTGTACTCTCCTTCTCTTACATAGGCGAGCCTGCCTCCAAGCCTGTCACTCTTTTCAAATATAGTAACATTAAACCCGTTCTTTTTCATCAATAAAGCTGTTATGAGGCCGCCTATGCCGCCGCCTGCTATTGCTGCCTTCATAGTGCTTTCCCCAGCCTTTTCTCAGATTTGAAGGAAACCGGTTTTCCTCCATGCTTTTTATGAATCATGTTTGCGGTTATTCTTGCCGATTCCAGAATGGTTGGAAGACCGCTTCCCGGATGGGTCCCGCCTCCTACCAGCCAGGCGTGCTCAAGCTCTTCAAACTCATTGTGTGGTCTTAAAACCATCATTTGAGTCAAATTATGAGCCAGATTAAAGGTTGCTCCTTTATATACAAAAATTTCGTTCTCCCAATCCTTCGGAGTCAGAATTCTTTCCGCTTCAATATGCATTTCCAAATTCTTAAATTCCGTCCGCTCATGCAGGGTTTTCAGCATAAGATCCCGGAATGCCCCTTTCTCTTTATCCCAGTCGATTCCGCTCATGTTGCTTGGAACAGGGGCAAGAATATAAAGAGCAGATTTACCTTCAGGAGCAAGGGTTGGGTCCGTTACGCTCGCGTTCTGGACGTAGATGGAAAGATCCTCAGGCAGCGAATAGCTTTTGGTTATTTCTTCTACATATTTCTTATAGTCTTCCGAAAAAAGAATCGTATGATGCGGAAGATCAAATTTCTTATCCACTCCAAGGTAGATCATAAAAGTAGAACAAGAGAATTTCTTTTTATCGAGCTTTTGTCTCGCATATTTTTTCAAAGACCCTTCTTCCACTAAGTTTGTAACCGCGTGGCCGAAATCTCCGTTAATCACCACTTCATCCGCCGGAACTTCTTCACCCGATTGGAGCTTCACTCCTTTTACTTTGCGGCCGTCCATCATGAGCTTGTCAACTCCCTGCCCTAGATGGATCGTTCCGCCGAGCTCTTCAAATGCTTTTGCCATTGCCTTTGGAAGCTGATTCACACCGCCGATCGGATGAAAAACTCCATAGGCATGCTCCATATAAGAAAGGATGGAGAATGCTCCGGGACATTCCCACGGCGACATGCCTAAATATTTGGACTGAAAGGTAAAGGCAAGCTTCACCCTTTCATCATGAAAGTATTTAGAGAGTACATCATACAGACTTTTGGTCAGCGTCAATTTCGGAATCGCTCTCAGAACTCTCCAGCTCAAATAATGACGGAAGCGGTCCATCCTGCTTTGCAAAATAGGTGTGAGCCGGTCCATCTTTTTTTCCGTATCCTTTATAAAGGAAAGATAGCCGTCCCCGTCTCCAGGAGCAAAAGCCTCAATTCTGCGCTTCATTTCCTCAGGATTCCTTGTCATATGGAGGCTCTTGTCATCAAATATCAGTTCATACATATCATCGATCTCTTTAAGATCAAGATAGTCATATAAATTCTTTCCCGACTCTTCGAATATTTCTTCTGCGAGGTGTACCATGCTTAAAAAGGTTGGTCCCAAATCGAAGGTGAACCCATTCATTTCAAATGATGAGTTGCGGCCTCCTATGTATTTTTGCTTCTCGTAAACATGAACGTCATAGCCTCTTCCTGCCAGCTGAAGAGCGGCAGCCATTCCGCCTGGACCTGCGCCGATTACGATGATTTTCCTAGCCATTATGGGTCGTCCCCCTGAATTGTACATTAGTTATACAAACATTATACGAATTAACCCAAAAAAACACAACGAATATCCATCCAGTACCATGCTTCCCTTGCACAATTGAGTGCATTCAGGTGAATGTACCTTTAAATGTTATAAATATGGAAGAATTTGCATTAGATAACTGATTTAGAAACAAAAAAACGCCATGCTGAGAGACCGGCAAGGCGTTTCAATTGAATCTATACGTTAATATTCACTCTATACCGTTCTGCCCATACATGAATCTG
Source organism: Metabacillus flavus (assembly GCF_018283675.1). NCBI lineage: Bacteria > Bacillati > Bacillota > Bacilli > Caryophanales > Bacillaceae > Metabacillus > Metabacillus flavus. The sequence continues at coordinate 1,157,992 of NZ_JAGVRK010000001.1, read as the reverse complement.
CCCAAGGTGTGCAAGAAGCTGGGGTCCGCTCATCAGCTGGCCGAACCAAGGTGTGCCAAAGTCGCTCCCGTTTGTTTCAATTAGCCTGTCGAGCTTCTCTCTTTGGAACAATTCGTGCAGGATTGAATTCTTATGCTTCAAGCTCTCTTCAAGCATGTTTCGGACTGCTTTTGTATAGGCAGGGTGGTATGTTTTCGGATACGGGCTTTTCTTCCGGTACAGAACCTCTTCCGGCAGCACCCCCTCAAGTGCTTTTCTTAAAATTCCCTTTTCCCGGTCCCCGTGCATTTTCATTTCCCATGGGATATTCCACACATACTCCACAAGCCTGTGGTCCGCGAACGGTACCCTCACTTCAAGGCTTGCTCCCATGCTCATCCGGTCCTTGCGATCAAGCAGAGTGGTCATAAACCATAGCATATTTAAGTAAAATAACTCGCGCCGTTTCGCGTCCGTTTCACTCTCTCCTTCAAGTGCAGGTGTTTCAGCGACGGTCTCATCAAATCTTGCTTTCACGTACTCAGCAAGATTGAGCTTGTTTTTCCATTTATCATTGAGCAAATCCGTTCTTGCCGCAGTGGATCTCATCCACGGAAACACATCGGATTCTCCAGGCCGGTGAAACCATGGGTACCCTCCAAAAATTTCATCTGCACATTCTCCGGAAAGGCCCACCGTAAAATCACTTTTAATCTCTCTGCAGAACCAGAGAAGCGAGGAATCAATATCTGCCATTCCAGGCAAATCCCTTACCTCTACCGCTTCCGTTAAAAAGTGAGCCAGCGTTTCCTGACTGATCACGCTGCGGTGATGCTCCGTATGAAACGTATCGGTCATTTTTTGAATCCATGGACCATCTGAATTTGGCTGAAAATCATTGGCTTTAAAAAATTTCTCGTTTTCCTCGTAATCAATAGAAAATGTATGAAGCCGGCCTTTTCCTTCTTTTTTATAGGATTCCGCTGCAATGGCTGTTATCGCACTTGAATCCAGTCCTCCCGACAAAAACGTGCATAGCGGAACATCGGATACAAGCTGGCGGGTAACAGCGTCAGTCAAAAGGAACCTTACCTTTTCAACGGTTTCCCCAAAAGAATCAGTATGCGGCTTGCTTTTCACGTTCCAGTAGCGCCAGGTTTTCAATCCATCCCGGCTGTAAACAATTGCATGGGCAGGTCTTAGTTCTTTAATTCCTTCATAAACCCCATGCCCGGGCGTCCTCGATGGACCAAGTCCCATTATTTCCGAGAGTCCCTCCCTATTAATAGAAGCTTTCACATCAGGGTGGGCAAGAATCGCTTTTAATTCAGATCCAAACTGAAGCGAACCGTCTTCATATCTGTAAAAAAGCGGTTTAACCCCCATACGGTCCCTTGCGAGAAAAAGACGGTTTTTTGTTGTATCCCATATACCGAAAGCAAAAATACCATTAAGATACTCTAAACAGTTTTCCTCCCATTCCATATAGGAAGCAAGTAAAACCTCTGTGTCGGAGTGCCCTCTGAATGTATAGCCTTTGCTGAGCAAAACCTTGCGGATATCTTCTGTATTATATAGCTCACCGTTGTAGCAGATGGTGTACTCTTTCCCGTCCCTTTCCTTGCTCATTGGCTGGACACCGCTCGCGGGATCCACTACGGTCAGCCGTTTATGACCAAACCATATATTCGGCTGCCACCATAAATTCGTGTCATCCGGCCCTCTTTTTGAGAGAGTTTCCGTCATGGCCGATACAACACTTCGTTCCCCTGCAAGACTATTTTTCTGATCAGCCCAACCCGTAATACCGCACATATCCGTCATCTCCTCCAAGCATTTTTCACTGATTGCTTCTGCGATGTACCTATTCTATTCACAGTGTATGAATGATTGAATTGTCCTCATGAAGAACTTGTTGCATAAAGATAGCCGAATAAGGGTAAAAAGGTTAGTACATACAGTGAAACTTCCATGAGGGGGGATTTTCTTTATCCCCCTCATGGTTAGTTGAACCAATCGGGCTTTTACGGGCAGTTTATCACCTTTCCCTCTTGGTTTTTTAAGGTCTATGGATTTTTACTGCCCGTTAATGCGGGATACAGTGAAACTTCCATGAGGGGGATTTTCTTTATCCCCCTCATGGTTAGTTGAACCAATCGGGCTTTTACGGGCAGTTTATCACCTGTCCCTCTTGGTTTTTTAAGGTCTATGGATTTTTACTGCCCGTTAATGCGGGAAAGATATTATGCTCTTGGAGGTAACGAAGTGGCTTCTTCATTAAGAAAAAAACTGCTCCATACACAGGAAAGGTCTTGTATGACCGGCACCATCTGCTGCTTTGAAGGAGAATGGCTGTTTTTCGAAGAAGACGCAGATGAAGGCAAGCTTGTCGATGTAATGGATTTAAGTGAAATGCACGTATTTCATGATGGGAAATGGACACAGGCGATCTGGCTTTCAGAGGGAAAAATAAAGGCTGAAACTGAGGAATTATATTTAACGGACAGCCACATGATCCGGATTAGACGCAGACTGCCATTTGCTTTTGAACAACTGCTGCGTTCGCTTGACGATGACTCGTTCATTCGGTTTACAGGTGAACTGAACCAGCTCGGCTACTCTATATATGATTGTATATACTGTTATAATCATCTGCTGTTTACGAACAAGAAATTGAAAACCGCCTGTACCTCTTTTTATCAATTTGATAACGAAGACAGCATCTGCGGTGTCCAGCATCATTGTATGCCCACTGACGAAATTTTGGACAGGTTCGAATTTACAACCAGCCACGGAAAGCGATCAATCTTAATGCTAAAAAAATAAAAAGTCTGCCCCCTGGATTTTGCAGGAGCAGACTTTTTATTTTACATATGAAGAAAGCCAAGAGGCAGACGCCAGCCAAGCAGCAGAACAAGTACAAGCGCAATGATGAATTGAATCCAAAATCCGCGGACAGGCTTGCCTTTGTTTAAGCGCACAAGGATCATTTCCATCGAAGCAATAAGCCATAGCCCGGATAGCCCCTTAATGATGTATTCCGCATTCAGTACCGATACACTTAAAAGGACTGTCACTCCGGAAATAATAATCAAAATATAGAACACTCTTAAAATCATATGAACGATTTTAAATGGCTTCGCGCTTCCGGAAGTATGTAAAAAGTAAGCCGCAAAAAATAAAACGAGTCCAAGTATCCACGATGTAATGTGCAAATGAATCATTCTAATCCCCTCCTGTTCTGTCAAAATTCTACACTTTTTATTTTACCATGAAACATACAGGCAAAGAAGCACTTGATAATCAGGATAAAAATGTCTTCTATTCTATATTAAATACTATCAGATTGAAAAAGTCCTTGGCATCAAAATTGGATAAATATTCGACCAACGAACTGTAAACCAGCAATAATTAAGGGATAAATCGGATAATTATTCAATCCTGCTGAATGGCTTTATTTGCTCGAAAATCACGTCTATTGTCATCCAGCCACTACTAAGATATTGTATAGATAGATAGTAATTTTCTAATAATTGAAAGCGCTGTAACTTCTATTCTTACAAAACGGAGGGAAACTCATGACGACTAAAACTTCACATGTAATTGAACAAACCGAAAAATTTGGAGCCAACAACTACCATCCGCTTCCGATCGTCATATCAAAAGCAGAAGGTGTTTGGGTTGAGGATCCTGAAGGCAATAAATATATGGACATGCTAAGTGCTTATTCTGCCGTTAACCAGGGGCACCGCCATCCGAAAATCATTCAGGCACTGAAGGATCAGGCTGACCGCATTACTCTAACATCCCGCGCCTTCCATAATGATCAGCTCGGACCCTGGTATGAGAAAGTAGCTCAGCTTACAGGAAAAGATATGGTCCTGCCAATGAATACAGGAGCGGAAGCGGTCGAAACAGCTGTTAAAACAGCACGCCGCTGGGCATATGATGTAAAAGGCGTCGTTACAGATCAAGCTGAAATCATCGTCTGCGAAGATAATTTCCACGGCCGGACAATGGCTGCTGTTTCCATGTCCTCAAGCGAGGAATATAAGCGCGGGTTCGGACCGATGCTTCCAGGAATTAAGGTTATTCCTTACGGCGATTTGGATGCTCTTGAAGCAGCTATCACTCCAAATACGGCAGCCTTCATCATTGAGCCGATTCAAGGTGAGGCTGGGATCAATATTCCGGAAGAGGGCTTCCTTACAAAAGCGCTGCAGATCTGCAAAGAAAGCAACGTTTTGTTTGTGGCAGATGAAATCCAGTGCGGTCTGGGCCGTTCAGGAAAAATGTTCACGTGCAATTGGGAACAAATCGAGCCGGATATGTATATTCTCGGTAAAGCATTAGGCGGAGGGGTTTTCCCTATTTCCTGTGTTGCAGCTAATAAGGACATTCTTGGTGTTTTCAATCCTGGTTCCCATGGCTCTACATTCGGAGGCAACCCGCTTGCCTGCGCAGTCTCCATAGCAGCCCTTGACGTATTGATCGACGAAAAGCTCGCTGACCGGTCTCTTGAACTAGGAAACTATTTCCAGGAAAAATTACGCGAGATTAAAAACCCTCTTATTAAAGATGTACGCGGCAAAGGACTTTTCATCGGCGTGGAACTTCATGAAGAAGCGCGTCCTTATTGCGAAAAACTGAAGGAAGAAGGCCTCCTTTGCAAAGAAACGCATGACACTGTCATCCGCTTTGCCCCTCCTCTTACCATTTCTAAAGAAGATTTGGATTGGGCAATCGAAAAGGTATTCAACGTTCTTTCCTAATAGGCGAAGCTCTCCGGCACCGGGGAGCTTGTTCAAAATGAAAAACTCCCTCTTAGGCTTTGTGCCACGAGGGAGTTTTCTAATTAATTCACACCATTTTGCAACGTTCCGATGCCGCTGATGGAAATTTCAATCATATCGCCTGACTTCAGGAATTTCGGCGGATTAAATCCTTTGCCCACTCCGCTCGGTGTACCGGTAGCAATGATATCTCCAGGTTCAAGCGTCGTCCCCTGGGATATGGTAGAGATGATGGATGCGATGGAAAAAATCATATCTCCGGTATGTCCGGTTTGACGGACTTCCCCGTTAACGCGCGTTTCAATCTGAAGATCATGAGGATCCGGTATAGCTGATTTATGTACAGCGAATGGTCCAAAAGGACACGATGTATCCAGACTTTTGCCGAGCAGGAATTGCTTATGATTGGCCTGCAAATCTCTAGCCGTAATATCGTTCACAATGGAGTAGCCAAATACATAATCAAGCGCCTCTTCAACCGGAATCTGTTTTCCTTTTTTCCCGATAATCACAGCGAGCTCACCTTCATAGTCAAGTTCCTGAGTGAGATGGATATGCGGATCGACTAAATCTCCATGTCCGATTACAGATGTAGGCGCTTTAGAGAAGAGCATCACAAATTTCGGAATATCTGCTTCGCTTCCCATCTCTACTGCGTGGTCTCTGTAATTTTTCCCAACGCAAAAGACATTTTTCTTCGGGCGCGGTATAGGAGGAAGCAAGTCTACATCAGACAGAGAATAAACAAGCTCCTGATGATCTTCAGACTTCTGAAGTCTTTGTTCCAAATGCTGAACCTGACTGATGAATTTGTCCCCTTCCTTAATACAGTCTTCGAGATTTGCAGGGATGGTTTCCATTTCAAAAAATTTCTTTTCTGCTCTTTGGAGATCAAAAATTTGATTCTCTTCCCGGATTAGCCCGATAAACGTTCTGCCATTCAGTCTGGCTGCTGCAAATTTCATTATAAAAACCCCCCATTGCCATTCTTTCTTCTCAAAATCCACTATCCCGCGAACACAAATTTTAGTTAGCTGACATTTGTTTCAGCAGACATATTATTCATTCTTTATTACCATTTCGACATTCCTTAGCTTGAATCCTTCCTGCTTTCTAACAGACGTCTTTTATAAAGAAGGTGAGAAACTATTTCAGTCAAGCTTCAGCGGAACGGCGCGAACCCATCCTGGCTGATCCGCACGTTCTTTTTGCCGAAAACCCCCTCAAACTTTTTCCGTTCCATTTCAATCCGCTCTGGATCAAACCAATCCTCTTCCCCCAGCTGAACCAGGATGTCTCGCGCACCCAGAGAGGCTGAACGTTTCCCCCCTGCACCATCACCCTGGAAAAAATCGTCAAGCGTTACAAGGCCTGTTACTTGCTTTACCCTATCAGGAAAACGATCAGTAAAGGGAAGCATCGGAGCAACGGCGGCCTGAGCGGGTATTCCTGCATCCGATAATTGCTTGAGCGCCTTCAGCCTGGCTGCCAAAGGAGGTGAAGAGGGGGCAAATGCTTTACGAATCTCATCCCTGTCTGTTTCGATGGTTATGCTGACCAGTATGCGGGATTTAAGCTCTTGGAACAAATCAATGTCCCTCGTCACAAGCGGACTTCTCGTCTGAACAAATAAAAAGTCCGGTTTCTCATCAGCCATCGCCGAAAGCAGTGTTCTCGTTATTTCCTCTTTCGCTTCTTCCCCCTGATAGGGGTCTGTGCTGGATGACATAAAAATCCGGACGGGCCCTTTGCTCTTAGCCCTTTTCAGCTCTTTGGCAAAACTCTCCCTGCCTGCCTTTTTTACATCCACCCACGTACCCCATTCTTCTTTTCTGAATAAGGAAACCGGCAGTCTTCTTACATAGCAATAAGAGCAGCCAAACGCACAGCCCGTATAAGGATTTAACGAATAGTCATAGTCCTTTAAGAATCCCCCGGTCTTCGTTAAAAACGATTTAGGAGTCTTTGATGAAAGATGCACATTCAAGACCTCCTTGTAAATTTTTGTAACATTTTATGTTTTTTTATCGAAACTGACCCCTTATTCATTTTCCATTGTATAATAGGCTTATCCATTTTTTAGGACAGGCTGTTTGGTCATGAAATGACGTTTCTGCAACCGGTTTCCCTGCTTTTAAAAGGACGGCTTGCCAGCAGCTTTGGAATAAACGGAAAAGTACCTTTGAAAGTTGGAGACGAAATGGCCTTTAATGAAATTGAATCCAAAAGAAAAACATTAATTGACCTTGCTCAAAAGTTTGGACTGAATTCCGATGTGACGCTTAAATGCAGTCAAGAGCTCGATCATCTTCTTTTGCAGGAAATCAAACAGCGGCACTCGAACCTTCAGCGAAGCGGTCACCGGAAATCTCAAGCACGCTGAAAGTTTTCTCTTAATGATGGCAATGTACTTTCCTGTTCATGATTTCCGATACACGAACCATCTCCACCATCTTTCTGCCGGCCCCTGCTCAAACCGCTTAAACCAAAAATAACTGGCCGTCATAAGGATGATATAAACCCCGGCACCGATTAAAATTGCCTGGAAAGAAGTCACAGTACCGTATAATCCAAATCCATATGAATAAAAAAGCAAGGTGCAGATCAGTGACTGCAGCAGGTAATTAGACATCGACGCCCTCCCTGCATAAGCAAAAGGGCTGTAAACCTTTTTAAATCCAAATTTATGAACCATAGCCAGAATAGCTGTAATGTAAAACATCGTGAGCAACGGGCCGCCAATTGACTGATGAAGATAGCTCCATAATCCAGACTGAGGAAAGAGAACAGGCATCAGTTTCAAAAGGATCCCGGATGGACCTGTAATGACCGCAGTAACTAACCACTTCTTTATGGTTTCCTCAGATGGACTCCGTTCAAACCATCCACGTTTCATTGCATAGCCGCCAAGCAGGAACATCGGCAAAATAGAGAGGACCAGGAATGGGGCCATAATCGGATTATTTACATAAAACCAGTCTGCCGCTCTCTGAACCATAAGTTCTGAAAAACTTCCATTTTGGTATACAGCTGTTATTCTTTCGGTATTCATATCTGTTTCAGGAACATTTCCCGATCCAGCAAGCAAAAGGCTAAAAAGGATGTTCGGAATAAAAATAAGCGACAAGCTCCATACAGCGAGCGCCTTAGCGGACTTCCCAATAAAAAGCATAAATAAAAAACCGATCAAAGCATAACTGATAAGAATATCCCCGTGCCATATAAAGAACGCATGCAGCACCCCTATAAACAGAAGCGCCGTCATCCTTCTGGCAAAAAACCTCTCCGGAGACAGCCCCTTCCCTCCGATCCGTTTGTAAAACATAACTCCCCCTGCACCAAAGAGAAATGAAAAAAGAGGGTAGAAACTTGCCTGCGCCAGGACAAAGACGAGAATTTCAACGAGCCTGTCCAGACCCCCGCTGCTCTGAACCAATGAGGAGCGATAAAGCTGCGGTCCTGAAAAATCAAAAATGTTCACCATTAATATACCTAATAGAGCAAATCCTCTCAGAACGTCCAGCGATTGAATCCGCTCGCCCTTTGAAATGGAGGCTGCTTTCATATTCGTCAAATTAGGTTCCTCCTCCGCGTTTATCACAAGATTCCGCCGCTGTCATATGATGAATTAAATTCGTACTCCATGAAATTCTACATGTACGCCTGCAACCCTTCAAGAAAATGAAAAGGATGTTAGCCATGCCAGCAATTGTCGGTGTATTTAAAGTCAACAGTGTCGGAACAAGCAGTGTTCTTCATATCGGAGACGTATTTACAATTGCTCCTGTCAGCAGTGTTAAAACCTTTTCCGGAGCCGGTTCGTTTAATACAGGCGATGGGATGACCATCTTCAATCAGAACAGTGTGACGAACACGTTTGACCAGGATATCGTAGATCAGCCGATTGCCGGAAATGCATAGGGGGGACTTCATGAATTTTTATATCAATCAAACCATATGTATCAACTATCTTCGCGTTGGCGCCGTCAATAACTCCTCCGTCCTTCAAATCGGCAGTGCCGGGTATATAAAATCTCTTTCGAATTTATACAATACAGGCGGATTTTTTGAAGCGGCACCTCCCGCAACACGGCGGGCTGAATTATCTCAGGCTCTTTCACGCCCGGTTGTCCCGCTCGCTCCTCCGCCATCCAGATAAAAATAGGCATTCACCCAATTTGTCATTCCGTCATAGGATGCAGTAACGATAGATCGGGATTGCGAGGTGTTTGTCTTGTACTACGGAAATGATGTCGGGACTTATTTGCAGCAGCTGTGTGCTTGTATTCAATCACAGCAGAACAAAATTCAGCAGCTTGAATCGATGATTCAGCAAATGTCCACCGACCTCCAGGCATTGAAGGATAAACCGTCCACTACCATCGAAAAAATCGAATATAAATTTGACCAGCTGAAAGTGGAAACATTGGAAGGAACATTGAATATCGGATTAAACCCAACAGATCCTGAACCGATTGAAAACTTTGAAGTTATTCAAAAAGGCCAACAGGTAGGGAAGCTCGAACGTGAATATAACGGCGAAACCTATGCGCTTGCGCTTGACCAGCTGAATACGTACTTAAGCGAAGAGTGCCTTAACATGCTCGAAGCCCAGGAGCAGCGTCACTCAAGAAAGCTGAATGATGAACAGAGAAAAATGGTTATCGAAGACATCCGCAAACAGATCGATACCAGGGTTCAGTATTATATGAAAACCGCAAATTTCCATGAGGGCGATCCGGATTCTCAAGCTGATCAAATTACTCAAAGGGTAAAAGAGGAAATTGCGCAATCCGTTGACCACTTTATTAAATATCTTCCTGTAGAAGTGAAAGGAGAACAGCCATGAATTTTACGGTTATAAACAAGGATATCAACGTTGTGTTTTGCCGGGTGACCGCTGTCGCCACTTCTTCCGTTTTTTTAATTGGAGATGTGAATAATGTTGGTGCTTCTGCCGTGTTTGATACTCCTCCGGAATCATTGATTATCGGACCATTCGTTCCTTTGGCGCCGCAGTAATTTATGTACAATCGAAACTCAATCGTTGATGCCGCCTATGTAAACATTCTTGGGTTTTCCTCTATATTTAATATAGGAGATTCCAGAGAGATTTTGCCAAAAGCAAACGTATTTGCTGTACAGCGGGAAGCGGAAGTGTTTTATGATAATGAGGGGGACTTCAGTAAGTACGATCTTTTTCAGCTGCCTATCCCCAGGCCCATCAAGTCAGAGAATGTTGTGACCTCCTATATTCATGAAAAACCGTTTATCCGCACCAAATTTGTAAAAATAATAGCCGTCTCAACGTCCGCTGTTTTTCATATCGGTTCAACCGATCTGATTGACATGGAAGCACGCGTTAAGCACACCCGCCAGCTCTTCCGGCCGAGCGGCGCTTTGGATCCTGAAGAACAATCCGGCGAAGACTGAATATACTAGTCATATGACTTAGATAATAAAGGGTGTTTGCCATGCCAGCCATCGTCGGCCCTATCAAGATCAATACCGTTTCCGGCGGAGTCGTGAACTTTGGTGATACGTTCTATTTATCTCCAAAAAGTTCTTCCAAATCAGCTGCAGGCTCTGGCGGAGGAAACACGGGTGACTTCTGGATTTTAAATAACGGAATCAGTGCAACCAATATGATTGATCCGGATGTGGCAGATCAGAATATTGTTGCGAATAACTGAAAAAAAGAGCACCGCTGCTGGTGCTCTTTCTTTTTCAGTGTATTTGAATCGGAATCCTGCCTTTAGGAAACTCCGCCAGAGTTACCTCTTTTTTTTCCGTTCATTTGATTTTCTAGTCTGAATAAGCTTAGTGGATGGCTGTTTGCGAATCCATTTAATAAACCTGGAAAGCTTCTCATCTCTCTGGAGATCTTCAATTGTTGAAAGTCTGGCTGCCAGCTCTTCGTTTGTGTAAAGAGCATGAATCTGTTTATGGCATGGGATGCACAAATTGGCGGTTTCTAAAAAAGCTCCCCCCATTTCTTTCGGAATGAGGTGATGAATGGTTATTTCCACGTCATTTCTGCGGCACAGCCTGCATTTCCCTACGAGTTTTTTCCCCACATCCAGTCACCTCGTTTACAAAGTTTCCAGTGCGACCGCCGTTCCCCTCCCTGCCGGATCAGCAGGTGTTACTACCAGCTTTTTTGAAAGCCTTGCCCGGAGCTCCGGAACATGGCTGATTACACCGACAGAAAGGTTATTGGACTGCAGCTTTTCAAGGGCGGTCACAACCGTATCAAGCAGGTCGGCATCAAGCGTTCCGAATCCTTCATCAAGGAAGAAAAATTGCAGCGGGTATTCTCCCCGCAGCTGAATTTGAGTGGAAAGCGATAATGCCAGTGCTAAGGAGGTTAAGAACGTTTCTCCGCCGGAAAGACTTGATACAGGTCTTCTGACTCCTCCATTCGCATCATCTCTCATAATAAAGCCGCCTTGGGAATCCACTTCAATAGCGTAGCGCTGCCTTGTAAGCAGTCCGAGACGCTCCGAAGCAGCTCTTGTTACATGATGAAGCTGTTCTTCTGCAATATATTCGACGAAGCTGTTCCCCTTAAAAACAGCCTGCAATTTTTCAAGATCAGCAATTTTACCGGATAGATCAAGGCGCTGCTCTTCAAGCTTCTCAAAGCGCTCATGCTTTTCCTTGAGCAGCTCGAGTGCTTTAGCTGCCGCTCCTTTCAAACCTTCTGCCTCGCTGACGAGTGCCTCGCATTCCGAGATGAGCTCCTTCGTTTTCTGCCACGTTTCTTCATCCAGCTTCCGGTCTAAAAGCTGTTCGTTCAGTCGTTTTAAGTCTGCCTTGCATTGCTTCCAATTATCCCGGAATGCTTCCAGTCTCGAAGCAATGCTTTCCTTCTCTTGCTGATTAAGCAGGCTTGAATGAACTTCTCCAATCGTACGAAGAGCCGTTTGTTTTAATTGTCTCTGCCAGCTGTTTCTTGCTTCCTCAACAGATTTTGCGGCATTAATCAGACCTTTTCCTGCCGCTGCCAGTTCCTTTTCCGCCTCTTGAAGATGCTTGTCCATTTCATCATAACGGGAGCGATGCTGTTTCTCACGGGCTGCTAATTGTGATAGCTGTTTTTCAATCCCTTCAAGCTGAGCTGGAATGGTGCCATTTTGATTTTCTTTTTCAAGCACCCGCTCTTTTTCATCCAGTCTTTCCTGTGAAGCTTGTTTTTTCTCTTTTGTTTGAATCTGGAGTCTATCGAGCTCTGCCAGTTTTTCCTGGGCAGCCTGCCTAAGCTTTTCCTGCTCCTCTATATACTCTACGCTTTTATTTACCCTCGTTTGAAGTGCTTCAAATTGCGTGTCCTTCTCATCTATCTCCTTCATTCGATCCTGTACATCTTCCTGCTTCATATCCGGATAAGCTTCAGCCCACTGCCTTTTAAACGCCTGATCTTTTTCATTCAGCTGTTGAAGTTTAGCCAATGCATCCTGGAGATCCAGTTTACATCTCTCCATGAACTGGACGGATTGCTGTTCCTCATTCTTCAGCTGCTGAATCATTTTCACACTTGCTGAAGCCTTCTCCCTTATGTGAAGCAGATCCTGTTTTAAAGCCTTCATTTCAGTGAGGGAGTCCTCTTCAGCAGGTTCAAGAGCGGCCGCACTTTCTGAATGAACGCTTCCTTCCGCTATCCAGCTGAATTCGCCGATAAGATAGGTCGAGAGTTCTTCCATTTTGACCCTTAAAAGCTCCGCTTCCTGAAGCAGCACCCGATTGTGTTCCAGTTCTTTTTCCAATTGTTCAAGCTGCACCCGGCTTCCTTCCTCCAGCTCGCCATGAACAGGCATAGGATGGCTTGTTGATCCGCAAACGGGGCAAGCCTCTCCTTCCTGAAGGGAAGCGGATAACTGGCGTGCAATCGAATGGACTCGTTCCTTTTCAAGCATCACTTTAGCATCCGCTGCCCTTTCCTTGCTCCTGGCGATGCTTTTTTCCAGCCTGCTTTTCAGCTCGCTCGTCCGTTCAAATGTGCGAAGGAGTCCGCTGTAGACGAACACGAGCTTTTCACTTTCCAGCTCCCTTTTGCCTCTACGGTCTTGCATATCCTTTTCTAAACTTTTCTGCTGCTGAAGCAACTGTGAGTGAAACTGTTCCGCTTCCTTCTTTTGTTCTTCCGCATACTTCCATTCCTTCTGCAAATCGGAAGCAGCCTGTATGCTCCGCCTGTAAACCGGAGAAACCGCAAGTTTTTCGAGCTCGAGCTTTAGCTGCTGCTGCTTGGCCTTTGCTTTTTCCAGCTGCTGCCCAGCGTGATCAAACTCCTGTTTCGCCTTCTGACCGGCGTGCTCAAGACGCTCGAGTTCTTTAATCAGCTTTTCGGTCTCGATTATGCGCAAATCCCGCTCTTTTTCTACTTCAAGCAGCTGGGTCAGACGCTCTTTTTTAACCGCCAGAACAGGCTCATTCATTTCCTTTTGCTTCCTTGCTTCTTCAAATGCCTGTTTCGCTTCCGCCGTACTTTGTTTTTGTTTCTCCCATTCCGCAGACCATTTCTTTTCTTCATCTAAAAGAACAGCATGTCTTTTTTCAGACGATTCAAGCTGATCGGCATACGGCTTCAGCCGCTCAGCCTGGTCAGCAGTTTTCAAACGGTTCTCTATGCTTTCCATTTCTTCTGTCTGCTGCTCAAGCTTCGCTTCTTTTTCCTCCAGCTGCTTGCGTTCCTGCTGAAGCTCCCACACTTTTTTCTGTTCATCATATGCATCTCTGACTGTTTTCCGTTCAGCAAGCCGTTTCTCAAGCAGAATTGAGCTTGACTGCCATTCCGTTTCCGCCGCTTTTAAAGCGGCTTTTGAAGCATCACCGAGGCCTGCCTGCTCTGCTTCTGTTTCACCAAGCCGATACTTCGCATTGGAAAGCCTGCCCCGAAGCTTCTTTAAAAGTTCATCTCCATATTGCTCAAGATGAAACAGCCGCTGCAGCATTTGTCTGCGTTCGGAACCTTTCAGTGATAAAAACTCAGCAAATTTGCCCTGTGGCAGTACAACGGCCCTTGTAAAATCGTCAATGGTCAGTCCAAGCAATTCGTGAACCTTCTCATTTACTTCACTTGCTTTATCAGCTAAAACAACCGGCTCCGCCTGTAAATCCACCAGCCTGGAGATGGAGCCTTTAACACGGTGCTCATCCGTTCTTTTATAGGTTCTTTCCACTTTGTACCGTTTGACAGATGTTCCATTTTGAAGTTCAAACGTATAAGAAACAGAAAGCTGGTCCTCGGCATGATTCAGGATGCCGTGGGTATTGTTTGCGGCCCGTTCCACTTTTCCGTACAAGGCAAGGGTAATCGCATCCAATATCGAGGATTTGCCGCTCCCCGTCGGACCGAAAATACCGAACACCCCTCCATCGCATAACCCTTCAAAATCAATTGTCTGCTTCTCTCTGAAACTATGAAGACCGGATATGGTCAGCTCGATCGGTTTCATGCGCCTTCTCCCTCCTCCGTGTCTTCTTCGCTGACGAGTTCCCTGAACAGCCGGATCAGCTTCTCATCCGGCTTGGCTCCCCCTGTCTGCCTTTCGTAAAACCTGGCAAAAAGCTCGTCAATCGGAACGGTCGATCTGGACTCAGGCTGAAGGACTGCACCTTCTGACTGGAATACCGGACGGATATGCACAATCCCGGGATGCCACTTTCTCACCTTCTGAATATCTTCGATGGAAAGAGCATCTGTAAGATGAATTTCAAGGTCTATCCAAGCGTTCACGTCTTTGCCCTGCTCAAGCCATTCATGTACCTGCGAAATTCCGCCGGCCGCCTTCCACTGCACTAAAGGCTTGCCGCTGGAAAGGAATATCTCCTCCACCTGAGCTTCTCCCCCCGGAACTAAATCAATGACCGTCACTGATTTCGCATAGCCCGCTTCTGAGAAGCTGTATGCAAGCGGAGAGCCGGAATAGCGAGCCTGAGTCAAAGCCCTTTTAATTGTCTGCGGGCGATGAAGGTGGCCAAGCGCCACATACTGCGCAGCAGCAGGGAGGCTGTCGGCTGCGACTGTATATGCTCCTCCTACCTCGATCGGCCGTTCGGAATCTGAGGTGCTGCCTCCCGCTACGTGAAGATGGCTCATTGCCACATTCACCGTATCTGGTCCGAATCCCCGGCACATGCTCTCAAAAAGACTTTTAATTTTTGCATCATAGTGGTTTCTCATCAAGAGTTCATCAAAGTTCTCCGATAAAACCTGTTCCAGCCGTGATTCTGACGGATAGGCAAGCGCAGCAATATTCATCGTCTGGCCTGCAAGCGGAACATCCACCTTTAAAAGGTGATCCGCCGGATAGCCGATTAAATGAATACGATGGTCCCCTGCAAGAGGGGAAGCCGCTGCGAGCCTTTCAGGATTGTCATGGTTCCCTGCAATCACAACAACCGGTCTTTTACCTTTGTCTGAAAGTTTGCTTAGACTCTCATAAAATAATTTTTCTGCTGCGGATGGGGGATTGACGGTATCAAACACGTCTCCTGCCATAATGACCGTGTCTATCTTCTCTTTTTCCACAATGTCGGCAAGCTCGTCCAAAAAAGCGGCTTGTTCAGGGAGCCTGCTGCGGCCCTCCAGAGTTTTTCCCAGATGCCAGTCGGCTGTATGCAAAATTCTCATCTTCCGTCCCCTTTCTGCTTTTATACGTCCAATAGCTGGTTCGCATCGAAGAAATAGAGCACTCTTCGTGTTACCGGCTTTTTAAAAATGGATTCAACGGCTTCACTGTAAATCTGGAGCTGAATTTCATAGCGGCTTCGCATCGTGCTTTCTGCTTCTGAAAACCCGCCAGGAAATCTCCCTTTAATGGAATCCGTCTTGTAGTCTACTATTGTCAGTCCTTGCTCATCCTCAATCAGGCAGTCGATGACTCCCTGCACAAGCACCTTGTCCTCGGCGGAAGTATGTTCCGGAGTACGGGCGTAACTGAATGGCACCTCTCTCAGCACCCGTTTTGCATGCTGAATTTTCAGGCCTATTTCAGATGAGTAAAAGGATACGATGGCATCAGAATCAATAATGCCCGCCTGTTCTTCCGTCAGCAGCTCTCTCCTTCTCATATCCTCAACCGTTGATAGAATGATTTCACTGGTGACAGGTTCTTCAAGCGGTATATGCTGCATGACCGCATGCATGGCCGTTCCCCGTTCTGCTGCTGTCAGCGTCTTCTGCTGAAGGAATTTCGGACGGTCATAAATAACGGTTCCTTCCTTAGGAGGCAGATGCTCGGAAAATTCATCGTTATAGGATTGCATTCTCTTAATCTCAGAAACTGACTGTTTTGAGCTTTGAAGAGAGGCAGCCAGATGAGGGTATACCCAGGACAGCTCCTTTTCCACTTCCTCACTCCAGGGAGTCGTAAGCGGAATGGGCTTTCTTTCCGAAAGAGCCTCCATAATTTTAAGTTCCATTTCCTCACGCTGCGCATCCGGCTCGAGCAGTTTGCTTTGATGAATGAACTGAACCTTCCATTTGGAGGGGTGCCCGGCCAGTTCAGACACTGGTGCTTCGCCCTCGTGAAGCTCAATGGCGTCACGGTGGCGTGTCAGGGCAGGGCCAATCCAGTCCAGATAGGATTTTGCTTGAAGACGGTCCCCGTCCGGAAGCAGCCATGCCTGATGGGAAAGGGATCTTTTCCAGCTGACCAATGCTTTTTCCCGGTCCTTCACCGTTCCGACAAGAAACAGCTTCTCCTTCGCTCTCGTCAAGGCGACATACAGGACCCTCAGTTCCTCGGAAAGCAGCTCGATTTTCAGCTTCTTTTTCATGGCCAGAAGCGGAAGTGCCGGATAGCTGAAACGCAATTCGGGATGAATGTACTTCGTTCCGAACCCGAGATGCTTATCCAGCAAGAAGCTTTTATTCATATCCATCATGTTAAACTGCCTGGCAAGTCCCGCAGTAAAAACAACCGGGAATTCAAGCCCCTTGCTGCTGTGGATTGTCATGATCCGCACAACATCCTCCTGTTCGCCAAGCGCTCTCGCAGCCCCAAGGTCGTCCCCTCTTTCCTGCATTCTTTCTATAAAGCGCAAGAAACGGAACAGGCCCCGGAAGGAAGTCGCCTCATATTGACGGGCTCTGTCGTAGAGAGCACGGAGGTTGGCCTGCCGCTGCTTTCCTCCGGGCATCCCGCCTGCAAAATCAAAAAATTTGCTTTCCCTGTAAATTCTCCAGATCAAATCGGATACCGCACCTTTTCTCGCTGCGCTTCTCCACTCATTTAAGCGGGTGAAAAAACGGAGCAGCTTCTCAGCAAGTGTCCGGTCTGAAGAAACTGGATGCGCCAGCGCTGCTTTGCACGCTTCGTAGTAGGTTCCTTTTTTATCGTACGTACGAATTGCCGCCATTTCGGTCTCATTCAAACCGACGATTGGCGACCTTAAAACCGCTGCAAGCGGAATATCCTGTGACGGATTGTCGATGGCTTTCAGGAGCGACATCATAATTGCGACCTCGGTCGCTTCAAAATATCCTCCCGAAAGGTTTGCATACACCGGGATCCCCTGCTTTTTCAATTCTTCCATTATTTGAGGCGCCCATGGCATGGAACGGAGCAGGATGACAATATCCCGGTACATGACACCGCGGGTTCCGTTCTTTTTCCGGTCATAAATAGGGGACCGGCTGTCCACGAGCTCCCGGATTTTTTTGGCTATCAGCCTGGATTCAAGCTGAACGGTATCAGCTTCAGGTTCATTCAGGGCATTGCCTCCCGGCTGGTCTTCCAGTTCTTCAAGGCCGGTCCGATTGGCAAGAAGAAGCTCGGTTTCCATACCTTCACTTTCCGGATAGGCTGCACCAAGCTTCAGCTCTGCCTGGTCATCATAATGGATCTCCCCTACCTTTTCGCCCATCAGCTGTTTAAAAAGAAAGTTTGTGCCGTCCAGCACCTCTGAACGGCTCCTGAAGTTTTTATTTAAATCGATGCGCTGTCCCGTGTTTTCAGCGTCAGGTGTAAACCGTTTGTATTTATTTAAAAACAGCATCGGTTCCGCAAGACGGAAGCGGTAAATGGACTGTTTAACATCTCCTACCATAAACAGATTCCCTGCTTCTTCCGATTCTTTTTTAACCAGCTGGAGAATCGCTTCCTGCACCAGATTCGTATCCTGATATTCATCCACCATAACTTCCGTAAACTGCTGGCGGCACGCTAAAGCCGGTTCCGCCGGAAGAAGGCGGCCATTCTCATCTTTTACTGAAAGGATGGAAAGGCACAGGTGCTCAAGATCAGAAAAATCCACCAGTCCTTTTTCTTTTTTCTTTTGCTGAAAATGCTCTCCAAACCTTTTAACAAACTGAACAAGCGTATCAATGACGGGTTTCAGTTCGCCAAGGTCCTTCAGTGAACGGCGGATATCGCGTTTAAACCAGTCCTCTTCCACTTTTTCAAGCTGCTTCTTAGCGCTGTCTCTCAACGTTTTTACTTCTTCAGCCAGAACCGGATCGTATTCTTCTCCCTTTACAGGCTTGGCCCGCTTCGGCTTTAGAGAGGAAATGCCTGCTGCAAGCTCCTCCCATGAAAATTCCTTTTCCAGGAGGCTGTTTACCTGATTCAGATAATCGGAAACATCATCGGCTCTTGGAGCTGGGCCCCCAGGCGTCCGGATCAGTATCATCGCCTGCTCAAGCCTTTCCTTTGCAAGACCTATATTAATCGCAATGTCTTCTTTAATGATAGGGAAATACGGCTGGTCTTCCAATCTTGAATTCTCGTTCACATCGTAAAGGCTTGATAGCTGGCTAAGCCACTCATCAGGATTCGGATTTGATCTTGAAAAATCATAAAGCGTTCGGATTAAGTCCTGCAGCGCTAGATCGCTCCGGTCTGAAGAATAGCGGTCTGCCAGATCAATAAACGCTTCGTTATCCTCTTTTCCATACTCTTCTTCAAATAAATCATCGAGCACCTCATCCATCATGAGTGCTCCCTCTGTCTGATCCGCAATCCGGAAACCGGGATCAAGGTCAATCATGTAGTAATATTTCCGGATCATATTCAGGCAAAAGGAATGGAGCGTTGAAATGGATGCCCGGTTCAGCAAGGTAATCTGTCTTCTCAAGTGAAGCGAAGCCGGGTTGCTTTTCAGTGCTTCCTCTAGCGCCTCGCCAATCCGGTTTTTCATTTCAGCAGCCGATGCATTGGTGAACGTCACCACTAAGAGCCGGTCGACATCGGCTGGATTATCCCGGCTTGTAATCTTTCGGATCATGCGCTCTACAAGAACCGCCGTTTTACCGGATCCTGCTGCTGCCGCTACAAGAATATCCTGTCCGGACGAAGCAATCGCCGACCACTGGTCATCCGTCCATTGGCTATCCGCCGGTTTGGGAATATGATTATTCATTGTCTGCCTCCTCTTTCAGGCGCATAAATATCTGCTCATTTTTCTCTTCTCTCAAAATCCGGTAATCATTGTCCTTAAGGGATTGGTCGAACTGGCAGACTCCTTTATACGGACAAAATGTGCATGGCACTTTATCCTTCATCCGGTATGGGCTGATGTCGGTCACCCCATTGGTAATTTCCGTTCCTATCTGCTTAAATTCACTTCGCACATGCCGGCGCAGCATATCAAACTCTTCATTGCTCGCAATCGAAGAGCTTGAGCTGAAGCCGCCGCTTTTTTTGAACCCGGCTGCCACAATATTGGACGAACCGCTTTCAAGCGTCTGATCCATGAGCTGGATCGTCTCCTGTTCTCCAAGAAGCAGACCCTTCATCTTAAACTTTTTAAAGATTTCTTCTTCCAGATCCTCAAGGCTGAGTTTGGCGCCTGTCTGAATCATCGGATCATGAACGTGGAAATAGAGGACGCCCGCCGGACTCGCCTCCACTCCCAGCCACGTTTTGGAATAGGAAATAATGACGTCCAAATAAGTGAGCATCTGGAGGGCGATTCCATAGTAGACCTCGCTTAGATTCAGAGCGCGGTCGCTTGATTTATAATCCACGATGCGGAGCAGAAGCCCTCTGGAGCTTTCCGCGGAATCCACACGGTCGATCCTTCCGGTCAGCTCCATCGTATAGCCGTTGTCGAGCTTAAATCTCATCGGCGGCAGCGGACCGCCCTTTCCAAAGCCAAGCTCCAGTCCAATTGGCGTGAATAGCGAAGCCTTTGCCTGTTCGGCAATCACCCCGGCCGCTCTGGCAATAATCTTTTCAAGCTTGCGTTTCAAATACTGATGACGGTTCGAGCTCATTAGCACTTCTTTTTGAAGCATGGGAGCGAGGCGGTTTACCGCTTCGCTGGAGAGGGACCTGCATTGATCCTTCGTTACATCCCGCCAGGATACGTTCATTTCCACGAGCCTGTCAGAGATCATTTTGAGCGCCGAGTGGAACAGCTGGCCCACATCCGGAGCTTCAAGACGGAACTGCTCGCGTTCTCTAAGCTTCAGTCCGTGGCTCGCAAAATGGGAGAACGGACAGCTTCTGAATTGCTCCATCCTGGATACGCTACCTAAGATATGCTGGCCATAAAGCTCTTTTGTGACAGCCTGCTTAAGAGGTTTTGCCTGATTCTTATAAAACAGACTCCCGATCACCATTTCCACATTGCCGCTCTGATCATGCTCAATCAAATAATTGTAAGCATCCCACCAGCTGTCATGCACCGGGTATTGCTTTTTCCACGTCTGCAGCTGGGAGCTTAAGTACGTAAGTGCAACAGATTTATTCGGCATAAAGGAAATTTGTTCATGCTCCTCCAGTGACTCCGGTTCATTCACGAACCACTCTTTAACCGCATCCGGAAAGAGTTCCTCAAGACGGCTGATTAAAATAGACGGCAGCAGGGACTTCCCTTCCGGATCGGCTGATGGATAAGAAACAGACAAGTGCTCCGAACCGCTCGCGAGCGCCATATAAATCACGAAATTCTCATCCAGAAGCTGCTGTCTTGCAGACGGCGCCATTTGGACCCCGTTCTGTTCAAGCAGCTCGCGGTCTTCATCAGAAAGGATGCCATCCTCCATCGGTCTTGCCGGAATAACTCCATCATTTGCTCCGGCCACGTATGTATGCTTCAGACCATAAAAACGGGAACGTTCCATATCTCCGATCAGTACCTGATCAATCGCCGGCGGTACAAGGGAGAACTTCAGACTCTCCAGGCCGGTATCAATCATCTCCGTAAATTGCTCGGAAGAGACGGGGTGATTCCCGATCATTTCCGCAAATTCATCCAGCAGGCCTATAACAGCATCCCAGACTTGGGAATGCTCACGGCCCTCGATAAGACGGCCGGCTGATTCCGCCTCCTGTTTAAGTTCCTCGAGCTTCGCAGGAATCTCAAGATTTTCAAGGAACAGATACAATGCCCCGGCCTTTTGTATTCCTGTTTTCGCTTTTTTAAGGCCCGCAGCCAGATCTTTCACCGGTTTCGCTGCAAGCTCCTTTAGCCGGTTGATTTGTTCTTCCTTGTTCAGTTCTTCATCCGTTACTGCGTTTCCGCCCTCCAAGGAGCGGAACCTTCTGTAAATCCACCTTTTTTCGGATGTCCATCTTGACCCGCTTATTCCATGCGCAAGCACGTAGTTTTCCAGAAGATCCATTTCTTCTCTTAAGGAAGGTTTATCAGCTCCCGCCGGAAACAGCAAATCCGTTTTAATCGTCCGGAACATGGCTTCGTATCGAAAGCTTCCTGTAACAGCCTCCAGAGAAGATCGAATCAATTCTACGAGAGGGTGATGGAGCATCGAACGCTTCTGATCTATGAAAAAAGGAATCTCATAATCCGTAAATACCTGTTCAATCAAATCATGGTAGCTGGATGGATTGCGCAGCAAAATCGCCGTATCCCTGAAACGTGCTCCCCTTTTCCTGACGTGCTCCTGAATCCGGCGCGCAATTCCTTCTATTTCCGCACGGTGGCTTGCCGCCTGGCAGATAGAGATATCCGTCAGCCCTTTAAATGGCTGCGATGGCCTTGAATCGTAATTTTGCTCCAAGTGCTGAAGGGAAGGCGAGCCGGTGAATCTCGGAAGCTCATTCAGCAGGACCGGCTCCTCGGTTTCAATGTGAAGCTCTTCGGCCATTTTCTTAAATTGTGTGTAGGTCATGCCTGTCATCCGGAATAAATGCAGTTCATGCGGCAAATGCCTGTCAAACAGTTTATCTGCCGTTATAGTGACCGTTACCCGTGCCGCTTTTCCAAGGAGGCTTTTCACTGCCTCCAGTTCCATTGGAGCGAAATGGTGGAAACCGTCTATGTAGACCTCTGCTTTTTCAAGATATGAGGATTCTGGAATTCGTTCCGAGAGCATTCTTAGCGTATCTTCTGCGTCCACATACCGGCCGGCAAGCGCTTCTTCAAGCCGTTCATAAATGGCATGCAGGTCCTCAAGCTTCCCTGAAAGAACCCTTTCCTTTTCGTTCATCTGTTTTCGTACCGCTTCAATCTGCTCAAGCAAATCAGCCGGATTTAAATTGTATCGCTTGAATTCCGTAATCATCGCTTCTGCATGCTGAATGAATCCGATCTTGTCACCGGCTTTTCCATAAACCTTAAAGTTTTGTTTCTCATCTTCAATTATTTTCCTCAGCATCATCTGGACACCAGTTGAAGTAATCGGCTGTCTGGCCGCGCCTGACGTTTCCTGAAGAATTCTTAAACTGAGCCGTGAAAAACTGAATACCTGAGCCCGGATCATGCCGCTCAAACCAGGAGTCCGGGCAAGCTCATACTCCATGGCAAATGTCATCTGATCAGGTACAAGGAAAAGGATCGGCGGACCGTCAGGCTGCTCTTTCAGCTTCTCTCTAATTTCATTTAGAATCATCGTGGTTTTGCCGCTGCCGGAGCGTCCCGCCATAAACCGGATCGTCATAAAAAAGCCCCCTTTTCAATAGTTGTATTCATTATATACGAATACACGTTCGTTTTCATCTTCCAAATAAATGGACAAATGCACTGTATGCAGTGTAATAGCGTCTTATCTGTTCAATTATCTGCAGCTTATTATTGGACAGCACCGGGATATAAAAAGCCCGGACTTATAATCATCCGAGCTTACCGCTTGTCCAATTTCCGACCCATTTTTGCGTTCAGTCTTTTCTCAAGAATCTTGCCAATGATCCACATAACCAGGAGAACAGCGCCGGCCGTTATAGATTTCATCGGATCTGTGATCAGCGCGTGCAGATCCTGCCCCACGTAGCTCACGATGAAAATCATGACCAGCTTCCCGGTAAAAACAGCGAGCATAAAATTCCAGATGCTGATTCTCGATAATCCGGCGACCACATTCACCGCGGCAGAGGGAGTAAACGGAAAGCACAGCAAAATGAACAGCGGCCCAAATCCTTTTTCTTCTACCCAGCTGACCATCCGGCTGATTCCTTTATGCCGGCTTAAAAAATGGAAAAAGCGCTCCTGTCCAAATTTCCTGACCAGCAGGAAAACAATAAAAGCACCCGCCGAAGCCCCAAGCCACGATAACAGAAAGCCAAGTCCAAATCCGAATGAATTCACATTTGCCACAATAAAAACGACAAGCGGAAGGAAGGGCAAAAATGCTTCCAGCATCGGCAGGCCAATTCCAAGGAGGGGCCCGAATGAGCGGTACTGTTCAAAGATTTTCATCATTTTTTCTAAAGTAAACGAATCAAACAGCGTATGCAGGTCCATTCCAAGCTCCTTAAGATTTATGTATCCTCCTATTTTACCGTTTTTCGGGGAAAACTTAAATAAGCAGGTGCTGGAAAAGAAATCCCTCTTGAATTTTTTTTCGAATCGGAATAGAATAAATTACGAACAAACGTTCTATAATAGAAGATAGAACTTCTCTGTCCAGAAAATCTGCATCAGGTGACATGTCCGCCTGTCAAAGAGGAAAAAACAGAGGATAAAGCGAGGCCAATGAATATGACAAGAATACCTGAAGAAGTGAGAGATATGATCGACCAGGCCATCTACCTGCCCATGACCATCTCGATCTTGAACCGCGATCTCTCCGTCGTTGAAAAAAGTCCATTTAAACTGAAGCAGCCGTACCTCCACCTGATTGAAGAATCACTCAAGCTTGCCCAAAAAGATCTCCAGCAGGTCAAACGGGAGCTTCACCGCCAGAAAATCAAAGTCAGCAAAATTAAGCATGACGAAGCGTTTACGATGTATTCCTTCCTCTACCAGGGGTATGAGGAACAGCACAACTATTTTAATCCGCGCATCCGCAATAAAGTGTGCGAGCTGCTGCAGGAATATTTGGTTAAGGTTTAAGTATGAAACGTTTCACCTGGACTTCTGCTGTATAAAAGCTGGGTGAATATCCGCTTTTCATTTTCCACCCTGGATGTAATCACCGCGCGAAGCTGGGCAGTCCGGTAAAGCTGATTTTCAAAAGAATGGATGGATACTGGGAGGGTAAGCGATTTCCTGTTCGAGAACGTCACCAGCGTTTCCGCTTCCCCGGCAGGTGAAAAATCTTCAATGTGCTGGTGCGAAATCCATGAGCAATGCGGTCTGGAAGATGCGGCTGTCGGGAAAAGATAGATGGAGTTTCCTGCGTCTACAACAATCGGAGGCTTATGGGTGATGCCGATCGTGTCCTTCGTGCCAGTCTTTCTCCCCTGATAGCTTGAACCGAAATAACGGCAGCTTCGATCAACGATGTCCAGAGGCTTCATGGAAACCTCGTATTCCTTTTCTACCTCCATTACAAAGGAGGATAGAGTCCCGCACGCTTCACTGCTTAAAATTGCCATCGTTAACCGATTTGCCTCATATTGACTGATTTTTTCCATGATTGATTCACCTCAAATTTGTTAGGTATATTTAACCAAGAAAAATTTAACACGCAACCATCACACGGATCCACAAATTTACACAAAACCCACATAAGTGTAATATTTTAACAAAAACTCATTTCGAATTGTGTTTTTAATGCTTATCTACTGCAAATATAACCCGCAGTATTAATTGTCTAAAAATTATAAATATTTAGTTGATTTTCTTCCACTCAGTCCATATAATAAGAAAAAGGCATCAGGGGTGATCCTATGAAAAATAAAAAATCGTATGCAGAGCTTATGAAGTCCCGTCACACAATGAAGAACGAAGCAGAAGCCGCGACAATGCTGGATATCTACATTCAAATGATTCTGGACGAAGCAGGACTGAAACGAAAACTGGCGCTCCTCGAAACTCAAATCAATGATGCTCTTGACCAAAGAAACAAGCCATTATTTATGGATTTATCCAAGCAATACGCCAACGTGATTCAGTGTCTACAATAACGAAGCCAATCCTTTTGGATTGGCTTTTTTATTGGGTGATCATGGCCGTTTTGCCCGCTATCGACACGAACCTGCCCGCTATCGACACGAACCTGGCCGCTATCGACACGAACCTGCCCGTTATCGACACGAACCTGCCCGTTATCGACACGAACCTGCCCGTTATCGACACGAACCTGCCCGTTATCGACACGAACCTGCCCATAAGCGGCAAAGTACGGCCTGCAATCGACTTGCATCTCCCCGTCCCGCTAAGTACTTCCAAAACACACAAAAAAGCGGGCCTCAGCCCGCTTTCCTTCCTTATACTGTCGTCATACTGTCGTCGTTTCCGACGTAAACTGCTCTGCTTCTGTTGATCCTTTCAGAGCTGTGGTAGAGGAGGTTCCTCCGCTTACCGTTTGCGATACTTCATCAAAATAGCCGGTGCCAACCTCGCGCTGATGGCGGGTTGCAGTGTAGCCGTACTGCTCGCTGCCGAATTCAGCCTGCTGCAGCTCGGAGTAAGCGGCCATGCCGTGGTCTCTGTATTTACGCGCAAGCTCGAACATGCCATGGTTCAGGGCGTGGAAGCCGGCAAGTGTAACGAATTGGAATTTGTAGCCCATCTTAGCAAGTTCTTTTTGAAAGCTTGCGATTGTGGCTTCGTCCAGTTTTTTCTTCCAGTTAAAGGATGGGGAACAGTTATAGGCAAGCAGCTTGCCCGGGAATTTTTCGTGAATGGCGTCCGCAAACTTTTGAGCCTGTTCAAGGTTTGGTTCACTTGTTTCGCACCAGATCAGGTCGGCATAAGGCGCATAGGAAAGTCCTCGTGCGATTGCTTGCTCAATGCCTGATTTTGTGCGGAAAAATCCTTCCGGCGTGCGTTCACCTGTGATGAACGGGTGATCAGCAGGATCCACATCGCTTGTAATCAAGTCAGCCGCGTCCGCATCCGTACGCGCAATGATCAAGGTTGGTACACCCATCACATCAGCTGCGAGTCTAGCGGAAATAAGATTCTTAACGGCTGTCTGGGTTGGAAGCAAAACCTTCCCACCCAAGTGGCCGCATTTTTTTTCAGAGGAAAGCTGGTCTTCAAAGTGAACAGCTGCCGCTCCCGCTTCAATCATGCCTTTCATAAGCTCAAACACATTCAGCTGCCCGCCGAAGCCTGCTTCCGCATCAGCCACAATCGGTGCGAACCAGTCAATCTCTCCATCTTCCTCCAAGTACTGAATCTGATCTGCGCGCTGCAGCGCCTGATTGATTCGCTTCACAACGCTTGGCACGCTGTTGGCCGGATACAGACTTTGATCCGGATACATATGGCCGGAAAGATTGGCGTCGGCTGCCACCTGCCATCCGCTCAGGTAGATCGCCTTCAAACCCGCTTTCACCTGCTGCACTGCCTGATTTCCTGTCAGGGCTCCAAGCGCATGAACATAGTCTTCCTTATGAAGCAAGTCCCATAGCTTTTCAGATCCGCGTCTCGCCAATGTATGCTCCACATCCAGTGAGCCGCGGAGCCTGATTACTTCCTCTGCTGTATATGTGCGGGTAACGCCCTTCCAGCGGCTGTCCATTTCCCATTGTTCGTTCAGCTTATTGATCCGTTCATTTCTCTCCATGTAAATCCATCCCCTTTGTTTTCGTTAGATTTTTTCGTAGATTGGCAATGTCAGAAAATCGGTAAATTCATCGTTCTTTACTAATTCGTCAAATACGTCAGCGGCTTCAGGAAACTTCATTTGCGCATAGAACTTATCCCCGAGTTCTTCCGCAATTTTCGCCGTTTCTTCACGCTTAAGCTGGTCATAAAGCTCCATCGTTACCGGTCTTCCATCATCCAGAATCCCTTTATCATGCCGGATCCACTGCCAAACCTGGGCTCTGGAAATTTCAGCTGTGGCCGCATCCTCCATCAAATGATGAATCGGGGCGGCTCCTCTGCCGGAAAGCCAGGAAGCCAGATAGCGGATGCCAACGTCAATATTCATCCTGAGACCTGCTTCTGTTATCGTACCGTCGGGCACTTCAAGCAAATCAGCTGCCGTTACTTCCATTTCGTCAAGCTGCTTTTCAATCTGATTTTTTCCAGGCATGTATTCATTGAACACATCCATTGCAACAGTAACGAGTGCCGGATGGGCAACCCATGTGCCATCATGCCCGTCGCTTGCTTCGCGGAGTTTGTCAGCTTTGACCTTATTCATCGCTGCTTCGTTTGCCTCCGGATTGTCCTTGATGGGAATTTGTGCAGCCATTCCCCCGATTGCCGGAGCATTTCGTTTGTGACACGTTTTAATGGCGAGCAGTGAATACGCTCTCATGAATGGAGATGTCATGGTCACCTGAACCCGGTCTGGCAAAATCACATTCGATTGGCTGCGGTGTTTTTTTAAATAACTGAAGATATAATCCCATCTCCCGCAGTTAAGTCCCGCTGAATGCTCCTTCAGTTCATAGAGAATTTCATCCATTTCAAACGCTGCCGGTATCGTTTCTATCAGCACCGTTGCCTTAATTGTACCGTTCGGAATTCCAAGCTCTTTCTGTGCAAAAATAAACACATCGTTCCAAAGCCTTGCTTCAAGGCGGCTTTCAAGCTTTGGAAGGTAAAAATAAGGACCGCTTCCATTTTCAATGAGTGTCCGTGCATTATGAAAGAAATACAATCCGAAATCGAACAGACTTGCCGAAATCCTCTCGTCATGAAGCAGGACATGCTTTTCCTCCAAATGCCAGCCCCTTGGACGGACCTTCAGGACAGCAGGCTTCGGGTTTAGTTTGTAAACTTTTCCGTCCGCCTGTTCAAGACGGATTGTTCTTCTTATGGCATCCCTTAAGTTCACCTGACCATCCATTAGGTTGCTCCAGACAGGCGCAGTTGCATCTTCAAAATCCGCCATAAAGACTTTCGCACCTGAGTTTAGGGCATTAATGATCATTTTTCGGTCGACAGGGCCTGTTATTTCAACCCGTCTGTCCAGGAGATCGGCCGGCAGCGGAGCAATGGTCCACTGTCCGTTTCGAATATCTTCGGTTTCCTTCAAAAAATCGAATGGTTTTCCTGCTTGAAGCTGAGTCTGACGTTCCTGTCTTTTTTGAAGCAGTTCTCTGCGCCTGGGCCCGAATTTTTCCTCAAGCTGCCCTATAAATGCAAGAGCTTCAGGTGTGAGCAAATCCTTGTACGCATCTTCCCATTCTCCAATGACTCGAATACCTGCTGTTTGGGTTGCCACGAAATCACCTCTCCAAATTGTTATAATACAGATTTAAAAATCTAAGATTAATATATAACAGATAATTTGAAAAAGAAACACTTTTTTGATAATTTTGTAGAATTATTTTTTAAAAGTTGATCTTGTTAAAACCTAATAATGGGAAAATGATGAGAGAATTAGAGGGTTTCACGCAGTACTATAGTTGTTTGCCCACGCAAAAAAACCTCCGAAAAATAGCGGCAGCAATGTACCTTTATTTTGCGAAGGTGTTTAAGCATGTCTGTTTTTAATGCGAACTCAAAGTTCAGGGGCTGTCACAGCCTAATCTCTACCTTTTCATAAAAATAGCAGCACAATCCATGTCCTTGGGTTGCGCTGCTAATCTTAGTACTTTTTTCAGTCCTTCGGATTCACAATCGCCAGCAGCTCATGATCCTCCCACCTGCCATTGATTTTCACATTTTTTCTCGCCAGACCTTCTTTATGAAAGCCGGCCTTGGTCAAGACCTTAATGGAACCGATATTGTGAGGCATCACTCCCGCCTCAATACGGTGAAGCTTTAATTCTTCAAATGCGTATTGAACAAGCAAATTTACTGCTTCTGTTGTATACCCTCTGCCGTTATACCGTTCATCCATAAAATAACCGATGAATCCGCTCTGAATCGCTCCGCGCGCAACGAAGAATAGATTGATGGTTCCAATAAGAACATCGTCTTTTGTAAAAATACCAAATTGGTATTCCTCATCATTTTCCTTGCCTTCTATCTGATTGGCAATAGCTTGTTCCTGGGCTTCCAATGTATAAAAGCTTTCCTGCCGCTCCATAGAGAACTTTTCAAAAAAAGCTCTGTTCTCCTGCTGCAGACGAAGTCTTTCAGAGGCATCTTCGAGCGTAAAAAATCTAAGATAAATCTTTTTGCCTGTTATCATGTAGGAATCCTCCTGCTATTTCATCATCATTTAAAAAAAGTCATAAAAGAATGGCTCATGCTTAGGCACAGCTTTTTCCATCAGCATGATTTCTTCGGCGCTGCCTCCTGCCATTCCAAGCTGAAAAAGCTCTGAAGGGGTTTTATAGCCAAAGAGAATGGCTGTCAGTGCGTTAATGGAAAGATCTACCCCCTCAAGGTCCGATGCTACTGCTTCGGCATCTGATATTTTTTTTGCCGCTCCGTTTTGTCCAATTAAGTATGATCCGTTATTCCAATGTGCATGATGGTCGGTCACATGAACCAGCACCTCTGTTCCAGGTGTAAATGCATAGTTTGCAAGAAACGCTTCCGCATCTACAATCCTCGCCATAAAGTATGGTCTGCGCTCGGTTTTTAGTCGTGGCTCAGGCAGGGCAAAAAAGAGCGGCTCCGCTTCATGGGTGTCCATTTCTACTTCTTTAACCATGGAATCATGCTGGCAAATGAAATTCCAAAGGCCGTGTCTTGCCTCTGGATCGAGCGGGACAAATTCATCTACAAGGAGTTTCTTTTCCTTAAACTGATAAAGGATGTATCCGGTCGGCTCTCCATTTTCATTATAATAAACGGCTGTTGTTTCCTCATCATAAATGGCACGCATCCACCACTCACGGTCGCGGACGAGCATTCCGGTGTAGCGGGATGCGAAGGACTCATAAATTTGCTCAATATCTTCATTATGTGTCTCTTTGTTATAACGCTTAACCGTACCGCCGACATGCTTCTGGATTTTCAGGTCACCTGCCGATAGCGTGGTCTTTTGGCGGCTGCTGAACAGCTCCCATCCGTATTTTCTATAAAACGCAACGTTAAACGGATGAAGCATGGATACCGTCACATTTTCACTCTTCATTTTTTCAAGGACAAACGTCAGCATTTCCCTTACATGCCCCTGTCTTCTGTATTCAGGATAGGTCGCTACACCGGCCAAGCCGCCCATTTTCAATTTCTGTCCATTAAAATATATATCATGGGTCAGGAAATGGAACTTTGCGGCAAGCTCCTCCATCTCTAAAATTCCAAATAGCTGATGATGCCTTTCCATTACTTGCAGTCTTTCTTCCAATTCAGATTCAGGAACCTTATAAATAAATGCATATTCTGATAGCTTCGTTGCTTCCTTGAACCATTCTTTTCCTAGCTGAATAACGTTCATTATGCATGCCTCCTATAGTTAGCTATTTTTCCAGCAGCCATTTAAACCAGCGCCCATGGCCATCGGTTTCCGCTATTGTTTCCGTATACGCTTTCCCTTCCAATCGATAATCCAAATGCAGAAGACGATCCTCTATATTATTGTAGAGGTGGAACACATCTCGTCTACGTCCTATTTCCTGTATGCTTGAAAGCAGCCGCTCTATTGCTTCGTCAGGCATCTGATTGGCAACGTGTGTATGGAACACACAGATGACGGAATCAGCTGGAACGGCTTCAGCAGCGGATGCCAGCAGCGCCGTCCCGTCCCCTTCAAAAAATTGGACAGGCTGCGAGCCCGCTAAGCTTGCTGCCCGCTCAAACATTGCAAGGCGCTCTTTGTGTTCGGGCCAAATGAGCGCCTTCATCCACAAGTACTCCTCTTGATCCTTTACGTCCACAATATTTAAATCAAATCCCATTCTTACAGAGACGGGAGGAACGTACTTTTTCAAAGGAGGCTCTTTGTTCCCAATCCATTCCGACTGGATCTGAAAATCGGATGAGGGGTTTCCATACACATCTTCCGTTCCATACGAATAGGCATACTGATCCCAAAGCAGCTGCAGCCCGGCGCTCGTCCCTATCTCAAGCAAGGCAAGCGGTTTGTTCGTCAATTCATATATGTATTGAAAAACAGGAAAAAGGTAAGCACATCTTCTGACTTCGTTCGTCTGGACAAGCTTCGTCTTAAGCAGGAAGACAATTTCATCTTTATGTTCCTGACAAAACTCCTTAAACGCCGGAAACCAGCTCTCCTCATTTACAGAATTTTGATAAATCTCAGATAGCCTGTTATCTGTGCCTTTCAGCAGCAGGTAATGGACTGCTCCAAAAAACAGGTTCGGAAGGGGCTGCCCCGCTCTGGCTTTTAATGAAAGCTCAAGCAATTCCCTGTCTTGAGCCATCTCTTTTGACAGGATTTCGTACAGCCTGCTCGAGCCTTTGCATTCGTTTGCTGAGAAATTCAAAAATATTTGTGATGCGTTAGATGTCCTCATTCCATCCCCCCATTCGAATGATCTACCTTACTACCTTCTTCATCTCCTCTCCCATTCCCTTTTTTCCTTTCATATGAAAAAGAGTGCCAACCCTAAAAGGATTGAACACTCGGCGATGCTACTTTTTATTTTCCAGGATAACCAGTTCATCCATATACGTAATCCGTTCGGCCATCGTAGGATGGGTGTAGCGGAATTGCTTGACCAGTTCCGGAGGATTGACCCGGCTTAATCCGCTCCGTGATAGCTCCTGGAAGCTCCGCACTGCGGATTCTTTATCCCTGGTCATTTCAATCGCGTACATATCCGCAGATTTTTCCTGCATGCGGGAAACCGCGTTAGTAAGCGGACTGGATGCAAAAGAAAGCACACCAATCAGCAGAAAGAAAAGAGGCATGGCCGCAAGTTCCTTGGGGGACTCGATATTCAGCCTTTTTCCTCTTTGGCGGATCAGCCAATCCATCAGCTGTTTTACGAGGTACAATCCGGCAAGCGAAAGCAGCAGATATCCTCCAATCCCTACGTAAATGTGCTTCATTACGTAGTGACCCATTTCATGAGCCATGATGAACAGAATTTCCTTTTCATCAAGCTTTTTAAGCGTTGTATCCCATAAGACAATTCTTGAGTTCGATCCGATTCCTGTAACGTATGCATTCATCGAATTCGTTTTCTCCGACATATTCACTTCATACACATGCTCGGCTGGAATATCAGCCCGCTTTGCCACTTCAAGGATTTTCGTCTCAAGCTCTTTATTTTTCAGCGGATAGAAATCATTGTAAAGCGGGTCAAGGACGACCGGCTGAAGGAACATAAGAAACAAGGTAAACGGCACAGACAGCCCCCAGGCTGCCAGCCACCAGCGCTTTTTAAATTTGCGGATCAGAAAAACAAGCACTCCCACAATGAGAACCATAATGGCGTAATTCGTCCAGAAATCAATGAGCTGATCCTTCATCCAGCTCGGGAATGTCTGTGTGGAAATGTGATAGGATTTGGACAAATGATAACTGATGTATTCAACCGGCAGAGAAACCGCACTTATGACAAGCGAAACCCAGAACCAGAAGATGGCTGTTCTCACTGCAAAAAAACGGGATGTTCCCTCTGCCCAATGCTGAAACTTCCGCGCAAGTCCGGTTATGAGCATGACTAAAAACAAAAACCATTCAAATGGCGCTGTCACAAAAAAGAGAAAGTCTTTTATTTTCGAATATTGTTCAGAAAGCAGAAGCTCCCTGCCGTTCATAAAGGTTTTCGGATCAGCGGGGGTCCCTTCCAGATGCTGCGGGAGAGCTCCGTCTGACGTCATAAATAAATACCAATAAATAAAAAGGCCGTATAAAAAATAACCCAGTACCGCTGCAGTCAGCCATCTTCGCATGCTGCCGTCCTCCTCATGAACCAAGCCCTGTTTGTACTAGTGTAAGACAAACAGGGCCTAAATAGAACTGCTCAGCTAAAAAAGTAGCCATATCCCATCACAGCTAGAATCGAAGCAAGCACAACGAAAATAACATTCCATCCAAAATACCCGGCTGCCAATGCGGCTGCCGCTCCCACCGCACCGAACATGAATCCCCCATCCGTCATGAAAATGGCGGGAACAATCAAAGCCCCGAGGATGGCGTAAGGCACATTTTTCAATACACTCTGAAGGAAATCAGGAAGAACCGCAACTCTGAAAACAAGGAAGGGAACCATCCTTGGAATGTAGGTTACAACAGCCATTCCCGCAATTAGGAGGATCATGGATTCATTCAATTGACGCCTCCTCCTTTCTCCCTCTCCAGATCAATTCAATCCCGACAGAGGAGATAAGCGTGGCAAGCACAATCGACCAGCCTGCCGATAAATAGCCGGATAGAACAAAGAGGGTATTGATGACAGCCGCACTTGCCGCAAGGACCATGACTTTGCGCTGTCCCTTCAGTGAAGGCACAAGGAGACCAATAAAGAGGGCGTACAAAGCAATCGACATGCTCTCCTGCAGAAGAACGGGGAGCAGATTCCCTGCCCAGTGGCCAATCCCGGTAAACACAACCCAGCTCGAATAAGAGATGAAAATTAATCCAAACAAGTAGCCTGCGGTGAGCCTGCCCTGTTTCAAGGATGCAACCGAAAACGTCTCATCCGTTATCCCGAATGCGTATAAAGCTTTTTTCCACGAAG
This sequence comes from Metabacillus flavus, assembly GCF_018283675.1. Taxonomy (NCBI): domain Bacteria; kingdom Bacillati; phylum Bacillota; class Bacilli; order Caryophanales; family Bacillaceae; genus Metabacillus; species Metabacillus flavus. The sequence continues at coordinate 1,124,412 of NZ_JAGVRK010000001.1, read as the reverse complement.
GTGCGTCCTCCGCCCGCTCATTTAGAGATGCAGCCATAAGGAAATGGCGGATGTTCATAATAAATGTCGTAAAAACAATCTCAAAAGCACCCGTACCCGCTGCAATCAGATTTAATGATATGTACTGAGCGGCTCCTGCAAAAACAAACAAGCTCATCATCACCGCTTCACCAAGACTTAAGCCGGTTGATTTGGCAATTAACCCAAACGTCAGGGCAACCGGCATATATCCGACCGCAATCGAAATGCCCGCTTGCATACCCTCTCCGAACGATGATTTTCTTTCATATGCAGCAGCTGGCTGCATACGATCCCCTCCTATCATGGATAATAAATTAGCAGATGACAAACCGCCTTGTAATTGGTAATATTTTCATAAATATGATTCTCGTGAGCCCTGAATCTCAACGCATCCCCTTTATCCAGGGTGATTACCCGGCTTCCAATTGTAACCGAAATACTGCCTTCTGCCGAATACAAATATTCCTCTGCTCCTCCATGGTGCGGTTCTGATACCTGACGGCAGCCTGGCAGCAGCTCCATACGGTAAATTTCAAAACGGCGGGATTCCTCGTAAGGAAAATAGGAGAATACTTGATACAAATCTTCATTTCCTTTGATCGCCGCCGCTTCTATCCCCCTAACAACTGAAACCTCACTCTCTTTTTCTTCGACTAAAGAAGAAAAGGAGACTTCCAGACAATTGGCAATTTTCCAAAGAGTGGACACGGTCGGGCTCGAATCCCCATTTTCAATTTGGGAGAGCATCCCTTTGCTCACCCCGGAAAGGGCAGAAACCCTGTCCAGACTCAAGCCCCTCATCTTACGGATCCGTTTTAGATTCATCGAAATCTGCTTTTGAATATCGATCATCTCTGCTCCTTCACAATGTTTTATATAGTATACATTTGTTTGATTTTTCGAACAAGTTTGATTATTAGGGGGGGAGATTCATGAGAAAAATTCTTATATCGGCGATTCTGTTTGCAGGCATTGCAGCCGGCTGTAAGCCTCAGACCGAAACATTTTCTGAAATTTACGGGAAGGATTTGAATAAGGTGACCGCGGTTTACCTTACAAAAGGAGATGGCACAACAAAGGACATCAAGGACAAATCAAAGGTAAAAGATTTCCTTGCCAAACTGAAAAACGTAAAATTCATAACGGATAAAAACCAGGAAAAAGGGGCCGGATATGCTTATTCAATCAAGCTTTTTGAAGGAAAAAAGGAGACCCTGTTTTTTGATACCAGCCGTATAAAAGACTACAACTTTCATTCTGATCCTGATGTTGCATCTATTGCAGATGAGGCTTGGGGGAAATGAGGAATGAAAAGAGGATGGAAGTCGGAGCTCAAAGAAGTGGTGCCAGTCCCCCAGTATTTTACCGTACTAAAGCTCTGGTACTTCCTTTGAAAACCGTTGGGCTATAAGGGTTTATCGGCTGATGCCTCTGTCCCCCGCTGCGGTGAAGGATTAGGGGACTGGCACCGTGCCAGTCCCCAAAGTTTTTACAGAACTAAAGCTCCGGCACCTCCTCCGAAAGCCATTGAGCCACAAGGGTTTATCGGATGGTGCCTCTGTCCCCTGATGCGGTGAAGCATGACGGGTCTGGCACCTCACACCGATTGAGCGGCGAAACCCTAAGGTCTATGTACTGCACACCGCCCCCGCACAAAAAAGCTGCCCCAAAAAGAGGCACCGTTACCCCTTTTTAAGCCAGCCGTTCCTTCATTATTTTCCTTTAAACTCCGGTTTGCGTTTCTCGCTGAATGCCTGAAGCGCTTCTAACCGGTCCTCCGTTGGAATTGTTACTTCGTATGCCTTCCGTTCAATCTGCATGCCTGTCTGCAAATCAGTATTCATTCCATTTTTCACAGCGAACTTAGCCTGCTGCACCGCAATAGGCGCGTTTTGGGCGATAGCTGCGGACCAATCCATGCACGTATCCATCAGCTGCTCAGATGGAACGGCTTCATTAATTAAACCGTAAGCAAGCGCATCCGCTGCATTCAATTTTTTCGCTTTTACAATTAGTTCGAGTGCTTTGGACGTACCGATCAATCTCGGCAGGCGCTGTGTTCCGCCAGCTCCTGGTATAATTCCAAGTCCTGTTTCGGTAAGGCCAATTTGCGTATGATCAGACATAATCCGGAAATCGCAGGCTAATGCAAGCTCCAGTCCTCCGCCGAATGCAAAGCCGTTAATAGCCGCAATGACAGGCTGAGGAAGCTGTTCTATTTTAGTCAGCACTTCGCCCATTTTAAACAGATTCCGTTTCACCTGTTCATCTGTGAGTGTCTTTCTTTCCTTCAGATCCGCTCCTGCACTAAACGCTTTTTCTCCGGCGCCTCTGATAATGACTGTTCGAATTTCCCGGTCAATCCGGATTTCTTCCACTGCCTGTTCCAGATCAAGCAGCGTCTGGTAGCTGAAACAGTTCAGTACGTCCGGACGATTAATGGTGATATGGGCTATACCATTTACCTTTGAAAAATCAATCAGACTCATAATCGCGATCGCTCTGCCACTTGCTCCTTGAGTGCACGGCGGAGGATTTTTCCGGTTGTATTTTTAGGCAGTTCATCCAAAAATTCGATGACGGACGGAACTTTGTATTTGGCAAGCTGGCCCTTTCCATACTCGATCAGGGCCTCTCCTGTTAAATCCGGATTGGTCGTCACTATGTAGCACAGAACCGCTTCCCCCTGCTCTGGGTCCGGTATTCCAAGCACCGCAGCCTCTGTAATTTCAGGATGGTTGTAATACACCTCTTCTACCTCGCGCGGATATACATTATACCCGCCGACAATAATCATGTCCTTTTTGCGGTCGACGATGTAGAAGTAGCCTTCCTCATCCATTCTGGCAAGGTCACCCGTATAGAGCCACCCGTCACGAATGGTGTGGGCGGTTTCCTCGGGCATTTTATAATAGCCCTTCATAATATTGGGCCCTTTCACAATCAGTTCTCCCACTTGATTCGGAGGGAGTTCCTCGCCAAGTTCGTTCACCACTTTGTTCTCAACGTTTAGGATATTCATTCCGATTGAACCGGCTTTTCGCGGACGGTCCAGAGGATTAAAGCACGTTACCGGTGATGCCTCAGATAATCCGTATCCCTCTGAAATAACGACTTTGAATTTTTGTTCGAAGCCCTTCAGGAGCGCAACGGGCATGGAGGCTCCTCCGGAAATGCACAGCCTTAATGACTCAACATCTTCCTGAAGTCCATTTTCATATTGGAGCATAAAGTTATACATGGTCGGCACTCCCGCAAACACGGTTGCCTTATACTCCTTGATCAGCCTGAAGACCTCTTTAGGGCTGAACCGCGGCACAATAATGAGCGAAGCACCGTTCATTAGCGGAGCATTTAAGGACACTGTCAGGCAAAAGACATGAAACATCGGCAGAGTTGCAACGACTTTGTCTTGGTCATTCATTTTTAAATACGCGGCAACATCTGATGCGTTGCTGTAAATATTTTTATGAGTTAGCATCGCGCCCTTCGGTTTCCCAGTTGTACCCGATGTATATAAAATAACTGCAAGATCCTCTGGCTCAAGCTCTGGATGGCTATAACCCGTACTGCTAGCTGACAGCATACTTGTAAACGATTTCATTTTTGGCCGAATCGATGCGTTCTCCAGATTAAATTGCTTATTCTCTGATGGAGGAGTTTCACAAACAATAATATGCTCAAGTACAGGGAGCTGCGCATCCATTTGCTCAAACATCGGCAGCAGCAAATCCAGTGCAATGACCCCTTTAACATCTCCATTGCTCAGGATATACCCAATCTCAGCCGGCGTATAAATCGGATTCACCGGAATAACGGTTGCACCTGCTCTTAATGCCCCATACATACCAATAACAAAATATGGAGAATTTCCAAGCAATAACGCTACATGATCTCCTTTTTCAATACCCATCGATTGCAGACTGGCTGCAAACTGGCTGACCATCCCATCAAGCTGACTGTAAGAAACAGCTTGCCCTTCAAAATAATAAGCTGGCTTTTCCCCATATTGCCCAGCTGTTTCAGATAACCGTGAACTTACATTCATTCTCCCAACCCCTAACAATGAATGAATAGTCATTCATTATATTTTAAAAAAATTCTAAATATATTATATTAAAAGAAAACGAATTGAACAAGGGATAAAACCGACTATATTCCTAAAAATGGAGAGCTTAGTTGACATCACAAGCCATTCCATCATTATCGCGGTCCAAATCATGCGGATCCTTCCCCGGCCCTCCGGCAGTCTCATAAACAGACTGTGCATCCGCCTGTGACGGAAAGTCTCCGCAATCCAAATCAGGCCCAAAAGGATCGAATTCGGAAGGCTTATCCGACGGTGTTTCAGGATCACCGGTACTGTCATCATAGGCTTGGACAGGCTCTGCTTTTTCATTTGACTGCTTGAAGGCATGATCCAGAACCTGCTTCATCTCTTCCTGATGAGCTTTAGCCATTTTCTCTTCCGCTGCTTTAACGGCTGCCTGAATGTCCTCCGTTTTTTTCGCTTCTGCATCAGCCAGCTGCTGCTTCAGCGTTTCAGCGACTTGTTCATTTTCCTTTTTCTTGCTCTCAGCCTCCTCCAGCTGCTGCTTTAGCTTCTGAATTTCTTCGTCAGAAGAGGGATCTGTCTTTACCGGCGTTTCCTCTATCACAGAGGCTTGTCTGCTTGTCGCCGGCTGGTCGAGCATGAGGAAAAAAACAGCAAGAATTCCAGCGGCTCCAATGGCAATTTTTCTTCTAACCGATTCATGAAGCCTGATAACCATAAAGATCAGCACAGCAAGCAATAACATACCTATCCATGTTAAAAATGTCATTTTCCGCCTCCCGATTTCTTGATAATTCCATTTTAACATGGAAAAAGGCGGAATTTTTCAAAAATAATCCTTCTTGTATAAAAGATTCTTTAAAATTGATTATTTGACAAAATTGTTTAGCCTATCTATTCAAAGCACATAGTTTGCGAAAATCTCATAAAACAAAAAAGAAAAACCCGCAGGCTTTTCTTTAAAACAACCTCTTGATGCTTTTACCAATGGGAGGAATCGTCACACTTTTATCGGAAAAGAATTTCTTCACCATATATTCAGTGTAATGAATAGCTTGACCGTATGATATATTTCCCGGAAGAGGCGGTTCTTCTTCAACTTGAACATCCAGAATCACAGGTTTATCAGCTTTGAGCGCCTGCTTGAGAGCCAGCCTCATTTCCTCGCGGTTTTGGATGCGGGCCCCGATTCCGCCGCATGCCTCCGCGAACTTTGCGAAATCTATGCTGCCGAGCTCGGTTCCATATTCAATGTGGCCCATTTCCTGCTGCTCGTAATGAATCATACCGAGCTTCTGGTTATTGAAAATAACGATGACGATGGGCAGTTTGTAGCGGACGGCTGTTACAAAATCATGCATGACCATTGAAAAACCGCCATCTCCGCAGAACGCCCAAACCTGCTTATCCGGTTCGGCAATCTTGGCAGCTATTGCACCCGGAAGACCGCAGCCCATGGTTGCAAGCCAGCTTGAAATGACCATTTTTTGACGATCGAGGTCAAGATACCGCGCCGCCCAGACTGTAACATTTCCGACGTCAACGGACAGAATCGCGTCGTCATCAAGAACCTGCTGAACTTCTGCCATGACCTGCGGGGGCATGAGCTGATCGGTTTTTTCTGATTTATCTTTTTCGATTTCCTTCCTCCAGCTTTTCATCCTCTTTTGACTTTCTTCGAGAAACTTCCGGTCCTCTTTATAAGAAACGGTTGCCGTCAGCGCCTCCAAGACTCGTTTGGAATCACCATTTAGCCCGCAGGCAACCGGATACCGCTTGCCAATAAACTTTGTCTCACGATCAATCTGAATCGCGTCCGCCCTGTCCGGCAAAAACTCCCGGTAAGGATAAGACGTTCCGATCATAATCAGCAAATCGGTTTCCTGCATCGCCTGATAGGATTGCTTTGTCCCAAGCTGGCCAATATGCCCAAGGCAATGCGGATGCAAATCAGGAATCGCGCCTTTCCCTGGAAGGGAAACGGCGACAGGTGCGCCGATTTTTTCGGCAAATAAGGCCAATTCCTCTTTTGCCCCGAGCGCGCCTTTTCCTGCGAGAATAACAGGACGCTTGGCCCGCTCAATCATTTCTGCAGCAAGCTTCATGTCTTTTTGATCAGGGAATCCGGTTGTATCTGCTAATATATCTGAAGTTAAGGGCTGATCCCATTCCGCTTTTTCAGCAAACAGATCGTCCGGCACAATTAAAACAGCCACCCCATTTTCAGCATAAGCTGTTCGGATTGCCTGATTCAGCATATCCGGCAGCTGCTCGTGGGATTCGGCACGCTTGTTATATACGGCGACATCATCAAACATACGCTCCAAATTGACTTCCTGAAAGGCGTCGGTTCCTACCTGTGTGCTATGTACCTGCCCTGCCAATACCAATACAGGAGCGCCGTCGGCTTTTGCATCATATAGTCCGTTAAGCAAATGAATGGCTCCTGGCCCTGCAATAGAAAGACAGACTCCAATTTTTCCTGTGAGCTTTGCATAGGCAGACGCTGCAAGGGCCCCCACCTCTTCATGCCTAACCTGATAAAATCGCAATTCGTTTTTCGCTTTTCTTAATTCTTCTACAAACTCATTAATGGAATCCCCCGGCATTCCGTAAAGGTGGTCGATTTCCCACTTTTCCAGGATCTCAGCCATGATTTCCCCAGTTCTCGCCATGATATTTCATCCCTTTCTATATCGAGAAAGCTTACTTTCTTCAATACCCGCTTCGAGAATTTTGAATCTAAGTAAGGAAGGCGGAAGCTTAACAAGTCACAGCAGGAAACGGTAAGACGAGTTGCTGAAAATTATTGATTAGAACGCAGAGGAAAGAATTATTTGATGACAGTGGCGGTGGTGGTGCCAGTCCCCAAATATTTTACCGTACTAAAGCTCTGGCACCACCCACTTCAAACTGTTGATACGTAAGGATTCAGCGGCCTGCGTCTCTGTCCCCCGCTGCGGTGAAGAAGAACGGGACTGGCACCGTGTCAGTCCCCAAAAATTTCACCGTACTAAAGCTCTGGCACCGCTCTCTTCAATCTGTTGATACACAAGGGTTCAATAGCCTCTGTCTCTGTCCCCCATTGCGGTGAAGAATCGCGGGTCAGGCACCACCTCACCTTTCCTCACAAAAAAACTGCCGTAAAAGGAATCCCTTTTACGCCAGTCACCCGTTTAATAAAGCAAATCTAAAAACTGTTCCTTCGATACATTTCCGAAATACTGCTGGACATTGACTGGTCTCATCAGCTTATCAAGCTCGGATTTTTCATAGCGGGCTCCCGTCAACAGCTCCTCAATTTCAGCAACATCGCCTACGCCGAAGAAATCCCCGTAGATTTTGCACTCATGGATGATTCCTTTGCTTACTTCCATCCGGACATCAATTTGTCCGACTGGGAAGCGATGGGAGTGCTGAAGATTGAACTTCGGAGACTTTCCGTAATTCCACTCCCAATTTTGATAGCGTTCTTCTGAAAGTTTGCGGATCTTGTCCCAATCATCTTCTGTTAAGACATATTGAGGGACTTCCCCGTTTGTATCAAAAATATAGCTGAGCAAGAGCGATCTGAATTCTTCGATTGTGATTTTCTTTTCCAAAAACTCACTGATGTTTGCAACGCGGCTGCGTATCGATTTTATCCCTTTTGATTCAATCTTATCTTTTTTCACGACGAGGGCAGACACGACATTCTCCATTTCAGAATCGAACAGGAGCGTTCCATGACTGAACATTCTTCCTCGCGTTGTGAACTGGGCATTGCCTGAGATTTTCCTGCCTTCAGCGAGGATATCATTCCGTCCGCTGAGTTCTGCGTTAACACCAAGTTTCTTCAGCGCTTCAATCACCGGTTCGGTGAATTTCTTGAAGTTATGAAAGCTGTCACCATCATCCTTCGTGATAAAGCTGAAGTTCAGGTTGCCAAGGTCATGATATACCGCGCCTCCGCCTGAGAGCCTTCTTACTACATGAAGTCCCTGTTCCTCCACATATTTCGTGTTAATTTCTTCAATCGTATTCTGATTTTTCCCAATGATGATGGAAGGTTCATTTATGTAAAACAGCAGATAGGATTGTTCGGGGTCTAAATTTTTGAGGCAGTACTCCTCGATTGCCAGATTCATTCTTGGATCCGTAATATGGTTATTATCAATAAACAGCATTTGGGCCATTCGCTTTTCCTCCTTCGTCTCGGTACCATGTTAAACCTTTTGATGCTAAAGACAGCGAACCTTTGTAAAGGGTCTTTGCTTCTGCAAGTAACTCTTCATGATTCCCAAAATGCGGCAAATGGGTCAGGATGCACTGTTTTACACCGGCATCTCTCGCAATAGCCGCAGCATCGAGGCTGTTCATATGTCCAGCGCTTTTTCCATCCTGCCCTGCATAGAAATTGCACTCGGAAATCAGCAGGTCAGCCCCTTCAGCGAAAGGAATAAATTCCTCTTTAAAGCTTGAATCTGCCGTATAAACAATGACAGACTCTCCATCTGTAATCCGGAACGCGTAGCATTCCACGGGATGATTTGTTTTTAGGAAGCTTATTTGAAAGGGTCCAATTTCAAGTGTTTCATCTGGATTATAAGCATTCCCAAGCGTCGTATGTTTATAGGTTAGCCTGCTGAACCCCTCTTTATCTCCATTATGTCCATAAATCGGCAAAACGGGAATGTCCTCTTCCAGAAAACCGGCAACAAGCCGTCCGTATTGAAGCGGGCCAATGTCTGCAACGTGATCATGGTGATAATGGGAAATCAGAACAGCATCCAGCTCTTTCAAAGGCATATAAAACTGCAGCTGTGATAATACAGCACTTCCGCAATCGATCAGCAAATTGAAACCGTTCTTTTGCAGCAAATACCCGGATGAGGCTTCTCCTGGGCCGGGAAAACCGCCCCAGTGTCCGATTATGGTTAATTTCATCGTTCACTCTCCTGCTTCCTAAATGATTTCCTACCCTTCAATATACCCAATACATCCGTGGAACCGCAAGCTGAAAGCATTTCTGTTCTGTGCGATAAATTATTCTGAGAAGACCATCTGCCCATTTTTGCTATTTTTGCAGTTTGTTACAAAACAGGAGTTGACCTTTTGTTTCTGTTATAATACAATATAAATATCAAAACAACATGGAGGGGATAACATGTTAGTTAATTTGACTGAATTTTTCAGAAATTTGCCCGGTAAACAATGTGCAGAATGTGGAAAAGAAATTGAAGAGCAGCATGAATGCTATGGAAATACCTGCAGCAATTGTATGAATGTACAGGATCTGTAAATGAAAAAAGAGCCGGCGAGGCTCTTTTTTTGTTTGTTTCATTCCCTCACTGCCCTAATAAAAAGAGCCAAACCGGCTTCCTCCATTTAATATGGAATCCTTGCCAGTTCAGCCTGCATTTTCGTTGATTCACGTATGATCAGCTTCATATAAAACTTGTGCATTTCCCTGCCTGTGAATTGCCTCAATCTGATTCTAGCCATCATGACTTCCATCGTTTTCAGAGCCATCTCGCAAACAGGCTGTTCTACAGTCGTAATTCTTGGATTCATCAGTTCAGTGATCACCTGATTGTCGAAGCCTGTTACGGCAAGGTCGCGCGGGATGCTCCAATTGCTGCGGGCCGCTTCTGATACGATGCCGGCTGCAACCTCGTCAGAGCCTGTAAAGATAGCGGTTGGCCTGTTAGAGCCTCTTGTTCGAATGCTATTGAAAATATCGATTCCATCTTCACTAGTTATTGCTTCACGAAATGCATCTCGTTCATCGAAAACAAGTCCTGCTTCTGCCAGCGCTTTACTAAAGCCTTCCTCGCGGGCACTCGCAACGTTGCTTCGGTACCTTCCACAGCAGTAGGCAATTTTCCGGTGCCCCATTTCAATCAGGTGTTTCGTTGCCTTGTAGCCTGCTTCCTTTTGATCCATAAAAACCATCGGAACATTGGCTCTCTCTTCGAATTCATTGCACAGAACAATTGGTCCGTAATCGAGGTATTCCTCAATAACACTCCAGTCATTCTCGGCTGATGTGAGGATGACTCCATCCACTTGCTTTGTTTTCAGCAGATTTAAATACGTTAATTCCTTTTTAGCGGAATATTGTGTTTGACATATAATGAGCTGGTGGAAGCTTTCGGATGCTGCGTGCTCCAGTGTCTCAATGAGCTGGCTGAAAAAAGGATTCATCACCCGTGGAATCAGAACGGCAATAACACCTGTCCGCTGGTTTCTTAAACTCCTCGCTGCCGAGTTAGGAACATACCCAAGCTCCTCCATGGCTTCCATTACCTTCTTTTTTTTCGTAATTGATACATAGGGGTGTTCATTAATTACCCTTGACACAGTTGTCCGGGAAAGCCCTGCCCTTCTTGCCACGTCTTCGATCGTTGCCATTTCTCTCCCACCTCTCCCCAACATAAGCAAGCGCTTACATTTTCCATTATATGAAAATGCTTTCATAATTTCAATAAAAGATTCATAGAGAATACTTTTTCTGCTGACTTCTTCCCCGCTGCCGCTGATTTCTGCTTCATCCACTGTTGCGATGAGGATGATTTTACACATACAAAAACCCGGTCCTATAAAGGAGCCGGGTTTTGCTTTCTATTAAAGTGCTTCTTCAGAAACTTCTTGCTTGTTTTTCCGAACCTGGAAAAACATATACGTGATGGTCCCAATGATCATGAGCAGCATCATACCGGCTAAGACAAGGGATTGGGTACCCAGATAACCGTAGTCGCCGCTTGAAATAACGGCTTTAAATCCGGCAACAGAGTACGTCATCGGCAGCCAGTAGTTAAAGATTTGCAGAGGCTCCGGTATAAGCTCAAGCGGGAAAGTTCCTGCTGAGGTTGTCAGCTGCAAAATCAAAATAACAATAGCTACAAATCGTCCCGGATCGCCGAGGGAAGTTACAAAGAATTGAATCAGTGCAAGGAATGTTAAGCTTGTCAGAATACTGAACAGGATGAACAAACCGACATTCTGGACTTCAATTTGAAGGCCCATCAGCAGAACCGCGTCTGCCACTAAGGACTGAATTATTCCCACGGCAAGCAATACGCCAAATTTACTAAAGAACCATGAGAGCGCTGATTTAGGTTCTCCCACCGACTGTTTAAGAGGGTAAACGATAGAGATCAGCAATGCTCCTACAAATAATCCCAGTGAAAGGAAGTAAGGCGTAAACCCTGTACCATAGTTCGGCACTTCATTAATTTTTTCATTTTTAACATCAACAGGCTTAGCCATCATGTCATAAAGCGGGTCAGACCCTTTTGTTTCTTTTGTTTGATCTGCAGCATCTGCAAGTGCAGAGCTGAGCTCGGAAGTACCGCCGGAAAGTTCGCCGACCCCTTTATCTAAATCAGCGGCTCCATTTGCAAGCTTGCCTGCTCCGGATTCAAGTTGGCCAGATCCATCTGAAAGCTTGGAAATTCCGGAATTCAGTTCCGTGCTCCCACTTGCCAATTGCGCGGAACCTTCTTTTGCTTCACCTAGTTTCGTGCCGAATAACGCTACGCCCTGGCTGAATTCATTAGCCCCTTTGGAAGCATCATTCAAACCAGTGTTTAGTTTTTTCTGGCCCTCGGTTAGCTGGCTGACGCCGTTTTGAACCTTTTGCTGGTTTTCATAAACAGCAGTAGCTCCCTGAGCAAGCTCACCTGATTTTCCGGCAATGACCGTTGAATTTTCAGCAAGTTTGCCGACTCCGGCTGATAGGTTATCACTGCCCTGGTTGAGCTGTTCAAGAGCAGCGGTCAATTCGTTACGCTTTTCTTCCGGAAGAGCTGCAAGTACAGGTTCCAGCTGCTTCATATTTGCCTGAAGCTGATCGATGCCGGCTGCAAGCTGCTCTGCACCTTTTTTGGCATCCTGCTGGCCTGCATCAAATTGTGTCAATCCCTGGTTAAGGGCAGTGGCTCCTTCACTTACTTTTTTCGTTCCATCCGTAAGCTGAGGCACACCTTGGTTTAGTTCCTGCATTTTGCTGTACAGTTCATTCGAACCGGCTGCCAGCTTAGCATTCCCATCTGCAAGAGCCTTTGAGCCATCTTCAACCTTTGTATATCCTTGGTTTAATTGGCCAAGTCCCTTATCAAGATCTGCAGCTCCTTTAGAAAGCTGGGTTGTACCGTCAGAAGCTGATTGAAGACCTTCCTTAAAGGTAACTGAGCTCTCTGCAAGCTTAGCCAGATTTTCCTTCAATTTTCCTGATCCATCTTTAAGCTTTCCAGTTCCGGAATCGATTTCAGCTGCGCCATCACTTGCTTCACCCAAGCCGTCTGCAACCTCTCCAATTTTACCAAAGATGCTTTCTGCGTACGTTTTAGTTACTTCATTTGCCACTTCTTCTTTAATTTGTTCGACTGCCGTATTACCAATTTGAGCAGAAAGGAAGTTAAATCCTTCATTTGGAACATACTTCATTTCAAGCTCTTTCGGCTGATCATCCAGCAGGGTTGTTGCATTTGCTGAAAAATTCTCTGGAATTTCAATTTTCATATAGTATTTTTGATCTTTAAGACCTTGATCTGCTGTTTTTTCATCAACAAATTTCCACTTAAACTCTGGATTATCCCTTAGATTATCCACAAGCTCTTTCCCTACCTGCAGATTTTCTCCTTCATATTCAGCGCCATTATCCTGGTTGACAACGGCTACCGGAAGATCTTCAAGATTCTCATATGGATCCCAGAATGCCCATAAGAACATTCCTGCATATAATACAGGGATAAAGAGAACCGCTATGACGGGAATCAAAATTTTCTTGTTTGTAACTAGCGCCTTCCACTCTTTTGCGAGCAGTGACATGTATAAAACCTCCTGTAAATGTACATCTGACTATATTGTTCATTTAGTCATTTTTCACCAAAAAAGATAGGCTATCCTAAGCGGATAATCCCTTTAGAAAATAAAGTTCAAATAGTTCAGCTATTTTTTCTTTAGGAAGCGGATCGTGATGTTTTTCCCAATCAAAAATAAGAGAAATGTAAAGCTTCAGCATGAGGAACGAGGTCAGCTCCGGATCGCATGGGCGGATTTCTCCTTTAGCTATTGCTTTATGAATCTTTTGCTTAATGTAGCCGATCACCATTCCTTCGAGACGGGCTACAACTTCCTGGACGGCAGGAGTACCGAGCTCGGTGCTCTCCTGAAAGATCTTGATGGTAAGCTGATGCTTTTTCCGATATTCAAGCACGCTGTACAGTGCACGGTGAACATTTTCAAAAAAGCTGCATTCCGGACTGATTGCGTCATCAGCTGCATGCTTGATTTCGGCTAAAAGAGTCGTAATGATTTCACCAAACAGTTCTTCCTTGTTTTTAAAGAATGTATAAATCGTCCCTTTTGCTACATTTGCATGCTTTGCTACAATGTCCATCGTCGTTGCTTTGTATCCAAACTGCGTAAAGGATTTCTTTGCCGCCTCGATAATTAATTGCTTCCGGTCTACACTCACTTCAGTTCCACTCCTAAAAATGACCAAATGAACATTTTAGTCAGTTAGTACTTTTAATATACACGCCTTAAGCAAACAATGCAAGAAAAAAAGAGCCGCTTTTTCAGCTGGCTCTACAAATGCAAATATTGCCTTACTTGTTCAACGCTGGCTTTTCCCTGATCAATACAATCTGGCAGTCCCACTCCTTCAAACGAGGCTCCTGCAAGGAAAAGACCAGGGTATTGTTTGCTGACAAAGCTATAGATTCTCCGAACATTTTCCATGTGGCCGACATTGTACTGAGGCATCGCCTTTTTCCAGCGGCTTACAACATAGTCTTCCGGCAATCCGGTAATTTCCATTGCTTTTTTAAAATCTTCCAGAACAATTTTCACGAGCTGTTCATCTGTTTGATCAACGATGGTTTCTTCTCCTGCTTTGCCGACATACGCCCGCAAAATCACTTTATCAGCAGGTGCTGTATGCGGCCATTTTTTATTCGTCCATGTGCAGGCAGTGATTGAATACCCGCCGTTTCTCGATATGACAAAGCCAGTTCCCTCTTTTAGCATTCGAACGTTCTCTTTGGGGAAAATCATCGCTACGTTTGCAACCGACGTAGATTCCATTGTCCTGAAATAATCAAACTCGCTCTCCTTCAAGAGACTGCCGGCGGACGCATGCGGGATTGTCATAATAACCGCATCCGCTTCCATCATGGTCCCCCCGCTTAGTTCTAATGAATACGTCCCTGACGGCTTCTTCTGAAGACCCGTGACCTTTGTGCCCTTCGTCACTTTGACCGAACTGAGATTTTTTTCAAGAGCCTCAATTAGTGTCTGAAGTCCTCCGGTCAGAGTTTGAAATATTCCTTTTTTAGAAGGATCATGCTTCTGACTCGTTGGAGGCAATGATTTTTTCATTCCTAAAATCAGGCTTCTATGCTCCTGTTCAGTTTTATAAAACTGCGGAAATGTAGACATCAGGCTAAGCTTATCTATGTCTCCGGCATAGATGCCTGAGAGGAGCGGCTCAATCAGATTTTCAACGACCTCATCTCCAAGTCTTCTTCTGAAAAACTGGCCGAGCGATTGATCGCCTTTACGCTCTCCCTTAGGAAGAACAAAGTCTCCAGCTGCACGCAGTTTCCCGGAGAACGAAAACAAACCTGATGTGACGAATGGGCGAACCTGAGTAGGGATCCCCATAACAGCTCCCCCCGGAATGGGATGAAGACCGTCTTTTAACAGGACAAACGAACGGCCGGTAGAGTTGTTTACCAGCTGGTTTTCAAGACCGAGTTCCCGCACAAGCTGCGGAGCACTCGCCTTTCGCTCAAGAAAAGAATCAGGTCCTTTTTCAATGATGCATCCATTTTTCCGGACCGTCTGAATTTTGCCTCCAAGCCGCGGACTAGCTTCAATTAGTGTGATTTCTACGTCCTCTTGCAGCTCTTTTTGAAGATAGTAAGCCGCGGATAAACCGGTTAGACCTCCGCCGAGGATTGCCACTCTTTTTTTCTTTTCCATCATTTCGCCTTCTTTACATTACATTTGAAGATGCTTCATTATGACTGTTGCCAGGCAATCGATAAATTCAGCCTGATCATTCGGCATTTCAGGACGGTAGTAGGCTGCACCAAGTTCGTCTGTTACAACTTTGCATTCGTAATCATTATCAAAAAGAACTTCGAGGTGATCCGCAACGAATCCGACAGGAGTATAGACAAAGCTGCGGAAGCCTTTTTCCTCATAAAGCTCGCGTGTTAAATCCTGAACATCCGGACCAATCCAAGGATCCGGGGTATTTCCTGCACTCTGCCAGCCAATGGCATAATTTTTGACGCCGGCTGCCTCTGTAATTAGCTCAGCTGTCTCTTGGAGCTGATCCGGATAAGGGTCGCCTGCTGCAATGATTTTCTCCGGAAGACTGTGGGCTGAAACGATTAAGACTGCTTTTGCCCGTTCTTCTTCGGACATGGAATTGAAGGTTTCTTTAACTCTGTTCGACCAATAGCGGATAAACTTCGGCTCCTGATACCAGCTTTCAACAGAAGTAATGGTCAGCCCGCCAAGTTTTTCGGCCTCTTCCTGTGCGCGTCCATTATAGGATTTGATGCTGAAGGTAGAATAATGCGGAGCAAGAACAATGCTGACAGCCTCTGTTATGCCGTCCTCATGCATTTGCTTCACTGCATCTTCGACGAAAGGTTCAATATGCTTCAAGCCAAGATACATTTTAAATTCAATAGTATCCTGGATGCTGTTTAAGTGCTGCTCAAGCTTTTCTGCCTGATCCTGAGTAATTTTAGCAAGAGGAGAGATGCCTCCAATTGCTTCATAGCGGTCTTTTAAATCCTGCAGCATTTCAGGAGCAGGCGGTCTGCCGCGGCGGATGTGCGTATAATAGCGCTCAATATCCTCTTCTTTATATGGAGTTCCGTAAGCCATCACAAGAAGTCCCATCTTCTTTTTCATCATTCATGCACCTCTTCTGTTTTGTGAAAAGAAACACAATCCTTTTCCCTATGTAATCCATTTTGCCATTTCAGACGGAAACATTCCAAGCGGGATGCTCTTGGAATGTTTTTCAATCATTTATTTGAAGCGGAATATTCATGAACAAAGGAGGCTACTTTTTTTAACGTTGCCGGCTGAACTTCCGGGAATACGCCGTGCCCTAGGTTAAACACATAGCTGTCGGATTTCATTCCCTCATCCAGGATTTCCTTCAAACGTTCCTCAATGACATGCCACGGAGCAAGCAATATGGCAGGATCGAGATTGCCCTGAAGTGTCTTCGTCAGACCCATCGCACGCGCGTCACTGATCGGCAATCTCCAGTCAAGACCCACTACATCGAGCGGCAGATCATGCCATTCCTTCGCTAAATGACTCGCGCCGACGCCGAACATGATAAGCGGAACATTTAGAGGTGCCAGGCTTGTAAAGATCCGATTCATCACTGGTTTAATAAAGGTGCGGTAATCCTGAACATTCAAGGCGCCAACCCAGGAATCAAAGATCTGGATCGCTTTTGCTCCTGCTTTCACCTGTGACTCCACATAGGTAACCATCGTATCAGCAAGCTTGTCCATCAGAGCGAACCATGCTTTCGGTTCTGCGTACATGAACGCTTTCGTTTTATTGTAATTTTTCGATGGACCGCCCTCAATCATGTAGCTGGCAAGGGTAAATGGCGCTCCTGCAAAGCCGATAAGCGGCACACTCAGCTGTTCCTGAGTGAGGATCCGGATGGTTTCAAGAATATAGGGGATGTCCTGCTCCGGATGAATCTCTCCAAGCTTTTCAACATCATGAAGGCTTCGGATTGGATTGCTGATTACCGGACCGATGCCTGTCTTGATTTCTACATCTACACCGATTGCAGGAAGCGGCGTCATAATATCTTTATACAGGATGGCTGCATCTGTATTATATTGCTCAACTGGCAGCCTCGTCACATAAGCTGACAGCTCAGGCTGATGAGTGATTTCAAACAAGCCGTACTTTTCCTTTATCTTGCGGTACTCCGGCTGGGAGCGTCCTGCCTGCCTCATAAACCATAGCGGCACGTGATCTGTTTTTTCCCCTCTGCATGCCTTTAAAAAAGCATCATTGAATTGTTTAGACTCCATGATTCTCCCACCTTACTTGATCTCGTATGTATTTGTTATCAATATAAACTTTATCGTTCCATTAGTATAGCAGATGACTGTAATTGTCAAAAAATCGCCGTAAAAACAGGAGCCCGGAAGCTCCTGTTTTATCGGCCTGAAAAGATTTTAGGTTCTGCGTATGGGGTTCCTTTCCCCTCTTGTTTGGTCTGCTCATTAAACGGGACGACTTTATAGGATGCTGATGAGAAGACATTGCTGAATGGGATTTCATAGGTGCTGTCATTTTTGACTTTTCCAATCAGCTTCTCGTTTTCTCCGGATTTTTCATAGATTCTGTATTCTACACGCGGGTCCTCCTGCTTTTTCCATTTTAACGAAACCGTTATGAGTCCCAGCGGATCAAATGCATAATCCGCGTCTACCTGTTCCAGCGGCTTTAATCGGATCGGACTTTCGAGATCATCTGCTCCCTTAGGAACGGCAAACGCCGTTTTTCGTACGGTTTCCGATTCGCTCAGGATTTTTTTAAACAGCCTGGCCGGATAGGCACTTCCACCAGTAAGATGCTGATCCTTGGAGGTTTGATCGTAGCCCATCCATAAAGCACCGGTTACGTCCGGCGTATACCCTGCAAACCAGGCATCCATGACCGCCCCTTCTTTTTCAGGATAAGAGGTTGTCCCTGTTTTACCTGCCAATTCTCCAGGGTAACTGCCGCTTTTAGCTGTCCCTTCCGAGATAACATGCTGCAGCATTCTTGTCATGTTCCAGGCAGTCTGAGCAGAGTATACTCTTACTTCTTTCTGCGGCTTCTCAGCAATCACTTTGTTGTCACGGTCTTCTATTTTTTCAATAAAATAAGGCTCAGAATAAACCCCTGCCTCCGGAAAAATCCGGTATGCGTTAGCGAGCTGCAAAGGATTGACTCCTTCCTTCAGCCCTCCGAGAGCAATGGCCAGCCCTTTATCCGGAACAGGAAGCCCCTGTTTTTCAAGGTAGGATTTGCTCTTTTCCACACCAAGCTCATTCATAGCCCATACGGCAGGAGCATTTTTGGACTTGATTAATGCATCATACATCGTAACCTGACCTGAATAGCGGTCGTCATTGTTTTCCGGAGCATAGCTTCCAGCATAGGTTTGATAGGAATCAGAGAGCAGCGAATAGGGTTCATAAAGCTTTTCCTCCATTGCCGGACCGTAGACCGCGAGCGGCTTGAAGGTAGAGCCTGGCTGCCTTTTCGACGTTACCCTGTTATAGCCTTTAGGCGTATAATCCCTTCCGCCAATTGCCGCCATGACACCTCCTGAACGGTTATCCAGCAAGACGAATGATCCTTGTGCATGCTGATCGGTTCCCGGGAAATAGCTGTTTGATTGAAACATGTCATACGCTCTTTTTTGGATATCCTGCTGCAAGGGAACCTGGATGGTATACCCTCCTCTTAAAAGCTCCTGATTGGAGAGAGAGTACAAATTTTCTGCTTCATCCATGACGAGGTCGACATAACTGTAAAGCCAGGGATGATCCATTTTTTTGCTGAGGTTGAGTGCAAGGGTCTTTCCTTGAAGTCTGACTGTATCCTCAGCTGACAAATAACCTTGTTCCTGCATTAATGAAAGAACCGTATCTCTTCGTTCCTTCGATTTTACGGGGTGCAAAATGGGAGAATAAGAGGACGGTGCCTTCGGAAGGGAGGCGAGCATGGCTCCTTCGGCAACGGTCAGCTCGGACACGTTCTTCTGGAAAAAATACTGGGAAGCGGCTTCGACACCATAGGCTCCGTGACCGAAATACAGCTGATTTAAATACATTTCCAGCAGCTTTTCCTTGCTGTATTTGTTTTCGAGATTAATGGCGATCATCGCTTCTTTCGTTTTACGAAGCCAGGACTTTTCGCTTGATAAAAAACTATTTTTAGCGAGCTGCTGTGTTATCGTACTTCCGCCCTCTACCTTGCTTCCAGCGGTAAGATCCTTGTAAACAGCTCGTCCGATTGATTTCAAATCAATTCCGCTATGCTCATAAAATCTGCGGTCCTCTACGGCAATAAAAGCCTGCTGAACATGCTCCGGAACCTTTTTAATGGAGACAATTTCCCGATTCTGCTCATACAGCCGGGTGATTTCCTTTCCATTCTTATCTACAAGCCTCGTAGCTGATGGAAGAACCAGTTTCTTCTCGTCAATCATTGCACTGCCGGCGAGCAGGATAAATAAGTATCCGGCGATGGAAATAACAATTAAAATGGCTGCTGCACTACCTGCCCTTACAATTAGACTTTTCATCATTTCACCCCGATTCATTATGTGGCCAATCTGTTATGTTTTAGGATTGT
This sequence comes from Metabacillus flavus, assembly GCF_018283675.1. Lineage (NCBI taxonomy): Bacteria > Bacillati > Bacillota > Bacilli > Caryophanales > Bacillaceae > Metabacillus > Metabacillus flavus. The sequence goes on along the minus strand of NZ_JAGVRK010000001.1, from coordinate 1,104,935 downwards.
TAATTAAAGGTATTAATATGTACGCGGAAAAGCTGAACCGATTTATACAGTCCTGCAAGATTGCCGCTTTCAAATAAAACCCCGCGGATGGAACTGGACAGCATTTTCCTGCATGGCATATTTGTTTTCAAACCCCATTAAAAGTATATAATTAATAACGAGGTGATTCAGATGAACTTGTACATGACGTTTGGAACGGCTGATTATTTAGAAGGAATCGTAAAATCGAATTCGAATGAAACCATGCTGCTAATGCATACAGATGACAATGCGATGCTGATTCACGAAACGGACGGAGAGACAGTGCTGAAGGAACCTAAAAAGTATGAGGTTCTGGATTCTTCCGGTTCCTTCGAACAGGCAGGTTTTGCAGTACTGAACAACATTCCTGTTACGGAAGAAGGGAAACCGCTCTTTGAACAGCGATTTAGCGAAAGAGCAAGAATGATTGAAAACGAGCCGGGCTTTGCGGCAATCAGGGTTCTACGACCTCTGCGCGATGACACTTACGTGATCCTGACATTGTGGGAGGATGAAGCATCCTTCAAAAATTGGCAGCAATCTAAAGCTTATGAACATGCTCATAAAAAAAGAGGCACATCCGATGGAGTGGACCAAAAATCAATCTTTCCTCGTCCATCCTATGTCACAACCTATCAAGTACTAAAATAACGGTGAAGGGTCCGCTCATGCGGATCTTTTTTTCTGTTTAATAAGAAACAATATACCACGACGGCGTTATTTTGACAGTATATGACTTCTGGTTCACCATGATATTCCCTGGGAAATGACAAATTTTGGCCATATTTTCATAACCCAGGATAGAAATTCACCCAATTTCACTGCGGGCGTAAACTATATTAATACGTATTCCAGGAGTTGATTGTATTGGGGTAGAGCTCACGCTTCTGCACGGTTTGTACGTGCTTGTCATAGGTTCCATCATTTTTTTCATGATTGCCAGAAGAGACACATCTATTGTTTGCATTGCCGGTATCTTCATCCTTGCCCTCGTAGCTACCACTTCCTTTACACTGGCCATCAGCAGTCTGTTTAACAGTTTTATATATGCTATTTCGGAATTGCTTCCGACCATCCTCATCATATCCATCATTGTTTCGATGAGTAAAATTCTCTCTGCTGCAGGAATTAATCAAGCAATGGTTGCTCCATTTGCAAAATTAATAAAGGGTCCTGGTCTTGCTTTTTGGATCATTGGATTATTCATGATGGTGATTTCCTGGTTTTTCTGGCCATCCCCTGCTGTTGCTTTAGTTGGTGCAGTCCTCATGCCTGCAGCCATCAGAGCAGGATTGCCTGCGCTTGGTGCTGCGATGGCGATGAATCTTTTCGGCCATGGTATCGCGCTTTCCAGCGATTTCATTATTCAGGGTGCACCTAAACTTACTGCAGATGCAGCCGGTCTTCCAGTAGAAACGGTTATCCAGGCAAGTATTCCCCTCGTCATCGTAATGGGTGCCGTAACAACCATCTCTGCTTTTCTTTTCTTGAGAAAAGATATGAAGCTAGAACGTCCATTTCCGGTCCTAGAGGAAAAAACCGCTGCAGCTGAGGAAGGAATCCTTACCGGCATCATGAGAAAATGGCTTGCCCTTACCGTTCTGCTTGTTTTTACGTGCGATGTAGCCATTATGTTTCATTTCAAGCTTCAAGGAGGGGATGCTACTGCCCTTATTGGCGGTACGGCGATTCTACTTCTGTTGATTTTTTCTTTAATTACCCATAAAGGAAAAGGATTTGAAAAAACAACAGCCTATTTAATCGAAGGTTTTCAATTCGGGTTTAGAGTATTCGCTCCTGTCATACCGATTGCTGCCTTTTTTTATCTTGGGGATGCGGGATTTGGAAAAATCATTGGTGATTACCTCCCTCATGCTTCCCATGGGATTGTGAATGATCTCGGAGCAGCCCTTGCCTCTGCCGTGCCAATCGCCGCTCAGACAGGTGCGCTTGCTGTTGCGGGTATCGGGGCTATAACCGGCTTGGATGGCTCCGGTTTTTCCGGCATTTCTCTTGTTGGCTCAGTGGCTCAGATTTTCGGGGAATCAGACAGCCATACAGCTGTATTGACAGCCCTTGGACAGATTTCAGCCATTTGGGTTGGAGGCGGCACACTCGTGCCATGGGCCCTTATCCCTGCTGCTGCCATATGCGGAGTCGATCCTTTCGAGCTTGCGCGCCGAAATCTGATTCCAGTTTTGCTTGGGCTTGCTGCAGCTACAATAACGGCTATATTCATGCTGTAAACCAGGGGGCATATATAGCCCCTTCTTTATTGTTGTAATTTTCCGAATTTACCTATAACATGAATAGTAAAATCTTACATAGGGGGAGTTTTATGCTTACAGAGATCTACGAGGAACTAGACCGTTCTTATGAAGAAATGGTCGAGATCCGCAGGCATTTGCACCAGCATCCTGAGCTTTCCTTTCAGGAATGGAAAACGGCCGCTTTTATTAAGGAGTATTACGAGAACCTGGGGGTTGAAGTAAAAGACAAAGTCGGGGGCAACGGCCTCACTGCGGTAATTAAGGGAAGCAAACCAGGTAAAACGGTAGCTTTCCGTGCAGACTTTGATGCTCTTCCTATTCAGGATGAAAAATCGGTTCCTTATAAATCCACAGTTCCAGGTGTCATGCATGCTTGCGGCCATGACGGACATACCGCACTGCTGCTTGTTTTTGCAAAGGTCATGCTGAAGCATCAGGAACAGCTTAGCGGGAATATCCTTCTCATCCATCAGCATGCAGAGGAATATGCGCCAGGCGGAGCAAAAAGCATGGTGGAAGCGGGATGCCTGGAAGGTGCAGATGCTGTGTTTGGCACTCACCTTTGGTCCATAGCCCCTCTTGGAACCATTCAATATCGTACTGGACCCATTATGGCCGCTGCTGACCGTTTTGAAATTGTCATAAAAGGAAAAGGCGGTCACGGCGCACAGCCCCACCTAACAAAAGATGCGATTGTGATTGGTTCTCAGGTAATCTCGAACCTGCAGCAGATTGTCAGCAGAAAAGTGGATCCTGTGGAAGCGGCAGTTGTTTCAGTGGGTACTTTTAAAGCGGAAAATGCCTTTAACGTAATAGCGGACACAGCAAAATTAATTGGTACAGCCAGAACCTTTAAGGGAGAAGTAAGAGACCAGGCAGAGCTGGAGGTTGAACGTGCAGTAAAGGCGGCGTGCCTGCTTTATGATGCGGAGTATACCTGCCTCTATGACCGGGGATATCCGGCTGTCGTGAATCATGAAAAAGAAACTCTTTTTTTAAAAGAAATCGCAGGCAGCATTCCGGGTGTAGCCACTGTCGAGGAAAGTCCGCTTCAAATGGGAGGAGAGGATTTTGCTTACTATCTTCAGGAGCGGAAAGGCAGCTTCTTCTTCACAGGAGCAATGCCCGCGGATCCAGAAGCAGCCCAGCCTCACCATCACCCCAAATTTGATTTTGATGAAAAGGCCATGCTGATTGCAGCGAAGACCTTTGCCTCTCTGTTTGTGAATTATGAGCATGCCGGAGCCGATCAGACTACTACTGAAAACGCAGCAGTAAATTAAACGAAAGCGCCTGCCGGAATGTGGCAGGCGCTTTAATTTTATTCGATTAATCAAAATCTCCATTGGTCAGGATTCTCATCTGGTAAACCTTCATCGCGGTTTCTCCGAGCTTGTCTAGCAGTCTGTAATTTACTGTACCTCCAACAGCCGCTCCGATTCCCGGAACGAGCTGAAGCATTTTAACCAAATCAATATGATCCCGGTATTCTTGCTGAAATTCCCGCCAGTTCATATCCCCGATAGGCAGAGGCTGCGTTTCCCATTGTTCCAAAATGCTGAGCGTTTTCCCCTTTACAGGTTCACTTGAAAAGGCGAGCTGAAAAATCATTAAGATATAAACTCTCTCCTGTAAGCTTTTTGGGGAAAAACCATAGATGCCCGCTGTTTCGAATAAAAATTTCATTTTTATGCCCAGCAGCAGAGGAAAATCGGCCATACCCGCTGCGAATCCTCCTGCACCTGTTGCTGCTCCTTCAAGTGCCGCTGCTTTTTTATAAGTGGATAGAAGCGATCGGACGGCTACATCTTTTTCCTTAAGAGTTTCCAGGTCCGTCACTGCCATATTGGTCCACTGGGATCCTTTAATCGTCATCTCCGTCATGAGCCGGATACTTTCCGTTAGAGCATCATGGACTTTTCCGGGTATTCGGTCAGTCATGAATGCTTGAATGTCCTTTGATTTTCTTTGCCATTTTGCCGGACGCTTCGAAAATCTCTTTTTCCAGAGTAAAACTTCCTCCAGCACTTCTTTTTCATAGCTCATGAATTACCCCCTGTTCATCTTATCTATTCGTTTCTTCGCATAAGCGTTTACGAAAATAAAGACGAAAACGATGGCTCCTCCAATCGCAGCCGCTCCCTGGATCCATTCCATTTTCAATAAAAGAATGACTCCCAGAATAAAGCCCTGTACAAACAGGATATTTCGCAGCAAAGCAAGGAAGCTTTTATTTTTGCTATCCTCTGCAACCGGATATAGATCCGGCAGAGATAGCATATCAAAATGCCGGACGAGCACAATCAGCTGAACACCTGTTAAAAAAATCGTTCCAGCTGTTAGAAGGACAGCCCCGGTTTCGCTCATTTCCACAAAGCCCAAAATAAGACCGGCTATAACCGTTAGCCTGAAAAAGATTCCCAGATAGTCGGTGCCTCTAATAAAAGCTCTGGCAAACATGTACATATATACATGTTCTTTTCCATAGCGAATATTTTGTAATATCCAATCCAGATACGCTCTTCTATGGGCTTCTTTTTTCAGTTTTGGAACATCTGTGAAAAGATTGGCAAGCCTGTAGAATGATTGCTTTTTCCGGTTTTCAGAACGGATGAGGCGATCCCATTTAAGACCTTTCCCTTTTGAAATCCGTTTGAAATAGAGCACAAACAGACCAATCAGCACGGCTATAATCAATGCATATAAAAGCATGTGAGAGAGCGCGAAAAACAGCAGCACAGTATTCAACGCAAACCGTACGGCACGATCCCAAAGGCCGGAGGAATTCTCTTGGGAAAAGGAAACATACCAATCACATTCCATATTCACATAATTCAGGACGAGGAGCAGAACCCCTGTGTACATATAAACCGTCCCATCATTTGATACAGACAGATAAAGCGGACCAAGCAGGAGATATAAAACAATCAGCGGAAGAAGTGACTGAAAATAACTGAACTGCTTCGCCTTCTTTATATATTTTCCCATCTCCTTTTCAAGCGGGAGCAGGAAAACAAGATCCGCTTCCTTGAAGAGCGTCCTCACGCTGGAGAGAACCAGCAATGCCCCGAATACAATTGATATGATGATCTCAGCCGGAAAATCGTCAGGAAGCTGCTTCAGCCATGATTGATAGCCAAGAGCCCCGCCAGCCAGAAGGAAAATCATAACAATTAGCAGATGATCGTTCAGCATGTATTTTAGATAAGAGCGGATTTCTTTAATATGCTCCTTAAGACGGGCTCCCCAAAGGTCAAGAACGTTCTTCATATTCTTCTTCCTTTGTCAGCTGAATGTATAAATCATCAAGATTGGCTCCCGTCATTCCAAACTCTCTCTGCAAATCACTAAGCGTCCCTTTTGCACGGACTTTTCCGTTATGTAAAATAATAAAGGCATCACAGTATCGTTCTGCTGTTGCCAGAATATGTGTGGACATGAGGATGCCCGCTCCCCTTTTTTTAGCCGTGTTCATCTGCTCAAGCAATGAATTGATTGCGAGCGGATCCAGACCAACAAACGGCTCGTCGATTATATAGAGCTCAGGCTCTACCAGGAAGGCACACATGATCATTACCTTCTGCTTCATTCCTTTTGAAAAGTGAGCCGGAAACCATTTCAGCCTTTTTTCCATCCTGAATTCTTTGATTAGCGGCGTGAGTCTTGCTTCAAATTCCGTTTTAGAAAGACCGTATGCCATGGCCGTGAGTTCAAGGTGCTCATGCAGCGTCATTTCTTCATAAAGAATCGGCGTTTCAGGGATAAATGTAAATTGCTGCCTGTAAGCTTCATGATTTACATCAAACGTTTGCCCATTAATGGAAATTTTGCCTTTCCTGGGCTCCATCAATCCGATTATGTGCTTGATCGCTGTACTCTTTCCAGCTCCGTTTAAGCCAATCAGTCCGACGATTTGGCCTTTTTCCAAGGTAAACGAAACATCCTTTAAAACTGGATTCCGGGTATATCCACCCGTTATGCCATCTACATGTAAAAGTGTCATCTCGTTATTCCTTTCTATATATAAGACTTTGTGTTCCCATCATATCAAAACAGAAGGACTCATGTCTTGCTGCTGGCCAGATTATTGCTAAAATAATCCAAGCATAACCATTATGATAACTGCACATTCTAGTTAAGGAAGAAGGAAGTTCATTTACTTTTGCGAATGAGGTGTTTGTCAAAGACGTATTAGCTTAAACTTATTCACCAGAGGGAAAGTCATGGATTTTATCCGCGAGCACATCGCTTAAAAATGAGGTGTTTGTTAAAGGCAAGATTTCTGATTGAAACGAATTTAAGCCAGTCACTTCTGTAAATGAGGTGTTTGTCGAAGACATGTTACCGTAATAAATGAGTCCTTCCCTTCTTCTTAAGCAGGGCTAGCTGATCGGCTTGGCCCTGCTTTTCCTATTGTGCACGTATTTAATAATCCTCAGGCCGGGTGTTCCCCTTTCTTCTTAACCCCGTAATTTTCATATAGTGCTTTAACAGGTCATTTTTCAAACTCGTACTGCCGTTACCGTTTTACTCTTTTCCAGGATAGCCTTGGTAGTTTTTGCTGCCCAATTCCCTGCTTTGACTTTATACGCTGAACTTCCGCTGAAGTTTCATTCTATCTATTCATTATGGTAAAATACCCCTAAACAAGTCCTATGGAAGGAATGATTCGATGAGCTGTATTTTCTGCAAAATTATTAATGGAGAAATTCCCGGAGCGAAAGTTTTTGAAAATGAACATGTTCTTGCTTTTCTGGATATCAGCCAGGTGACGAAAGGTCACACTCTTGTTGTTCCTAAAGTACATAAAGAAAACATTTATGAAATGACACCTGAAATTTCCCGTCATTTCTTTGAAGCAATCCCTGCTATTACACGCTCCATTAAAGAACAATTTCAGCCTGAAGGATTAAATTTGCTTAACAATAACGGTGAAGCTGCTGGACAGTCCGTCTTTCACTATCACATGCACATCCTCCCGCGCTATGGTAAAGGCGATGGTTTTGGGGCAGTATGGAAAACTCATACAAATGATTATACTCCTGAAAAGCTTCAGGAAATTGCCTCCCAAATCCGTGATGGAATTCACATTTAACTTATCAAACAGCTCTTCAATGGGCTGTTTATTTTTTTAGGCTGTTTTCGTAAATTGTGCTGAATGCAACTCAACATGGTGCTAAAAAACAATTAATATTCAAAACTCTCAGTTATTTGTGTTACCATGAAACTAATTTATTCAATTAACGCTTTAGGGGGCTATAAACATGGTGAGAGCTTTGAATTTCAGCGCAGGACCTGCTGCCTTGCCGCTGCCAGTACTAGAAAAAGCACAAAAGGAATTCGTTAATTACCAAGGCACCGGTATGTCGATCATGGAAATGAGCCACAGAGGCAAGCATTATGATGCAGTCCATAGCGGGGCTAAAGCACGATTTAAAAAACTGATGGAAGTTCCTGATTCACATGAGATCCTGTTCCTCCAAGGGGGAGCAAGTCTTCAATTCTCAATGGTTCCGATTAATTTTCTAAAAGAGAATGAGACCGCCGGCTACATTTTGACTGGTTCATGGTCGGAAAAAGCATTGAAAGAAGCAGAGAGGATTGGCCGGACAAAAGTGATCGCTTCTTCAAAAGAAGGTCTGTACCGTTCCATCCCTTCCCGTTCTGAGTGGAGTGACGAGAAAGGTCTTGCCTACCTCCACATTACATCCAACAACACTATTTATGGAACGCAATGGCATGAGTTCCCTGACACAGATGTTCCTCTTGTTGCGGATATGTCCAGCGATATCATGTCCCGACCGCTCGACATTGGAAAATTCGGACTCATCTACGCCGGTGCTCAAAAAAATCTGGGTCCTTCTGGAGTGACCGTCATAATCGCGAATAAACAGTGGCTGAGCCAGAGCACAAACAGCCTGTCTAAATTCCTGGATTACAACACTCACGCTTCCGCTGATTCTCTTTATAATACACCGCCGACTTTTGCGATTTATATGCTCGGGCTTGTACTGGAATGGGCAGAGGAACAAGGCGGCACCGCAGGTCTCGAAAGGAAGAACAAGGAAAAATCGGCTCTTCTTTATGATTCAATTGAGAGCAGTGAAGGCTTTTACAGCGGGCATGCCCTAAAAGAAAGCGAGAGTCATATGAACGTGACCTTTACCCTTCCCGATCAAGATCTTGAAAAGGATTTTCTTGCAAAAGCTTCCGAACATGGATTTATCGGTTTGAACGGTCACCGCAGTATCGGAGGCTGCCGCGCCTCCATCTATAATGCAGTCCCATATGAAGCATGTGAGAAACTGGCCGAATTTATGAACAGCTACAGGAAAAATCATCCGGCCCGTTCTTTTACTTTTCAATAAGTGCGGCCCCTGTTATAATCTATTTAACCGCTTTTGCAATGGGAAAATAGTTCACCATTGGAAAGCATACTTTTGAGCCAAGAAGAGGAGAGTTGAGTTATGAAAACGAGAGAACTTGTTACAATGTCGCTGTTTGTTGCCATTGGTCTTGCTTTGCACAGTATTATCCCGCCTATATTCCTTGGAATGAAGCCGGACATGATGCTGACGATGATGTTTTTGGGAATTGCCCTTTTTCCAACGCTTAAAAACACACTGCTATTGGGAGTACTAACGGGTATATTATCAGCCTTGACGACTGGATTCCCAGGCGGACAGCTGCCGAACATCATTGACAAGCCGATTACAGCACTAGCATTCTTCCTGCTGCTGACGCTGGCTGGCAAACTGGCATCTAAACTTGTAACAGTATCCATCCTTACTGCAGCCGGAACAATCATTTCAGGAGTAATTTTTCTTGGAAGCGCGCTGCTGATTGTTGGGCTTCCTGGCGGATTTACAGCTCTGTTTATTGCAGTTGTTCTTCCTACAACAGCTCTTAATACGATTGGAATCAGTTTGATTTATCCGATTGTTACATCCATTCACAGACGATCAAAACCAATTTCAGCTTAAACTTAAAGGGACTGACCCATTGCGGCCAGTCCCTTTCTTTATGTCAATGCAGAAAAGACAGCATGATCCCAATCAGCAGCGTGACCCCGGCCCCGCCGGCCATAATCATAGCCCGTTGCTTGAGAATCCATTTAGGCGGATAGGAAGCGGCCTGCTGCGCCTGTCTTATATAATGCAAAGAAACCAATAAGAAAACAAGACTAATTAAGTAGAATAGTATCCCTAGCATACATCCCATTCTCCTCCTTTTACGCTTATGTATATGCCATAAAATCCGCGCTATGAGACATGTTTGGTTTTGGAAGACAAATCTGCGTTTCTTCATTGTATGAATTTCCGTTTAAGTCACCGTATGAGGGGTATCATGTAAAGAAGGAATTTTTCATGATGATGTTGAATGTGTAAAGAGAACGGAGAACGGGAGTGATGAGTTAATGTCAAAAGCCAAATCCATTTTACTTGGAATTCTAGCCGGAACCGTTGCTGGAGGCGCAGCAGCTTTGCTTTCAGCCCCATCTTCCGGCAGAGATTTAAGAGGACAAATTAAAGACAGCAAAGACCGCATGCTGGATACCATCAATCAGCTAAAACAAGAAAGCATTGCGCTCAAGGAGCAGGTAGTTCAGGCTGCTAAGGAAAGTGCAGACGTTATTAAAGAGGTGTCTACAGAACTTCAAACCTCTCTGAAAGAATTTCAGGAGGAAATAGAGCCCCACCGCGAGAACCTCCAAAAAGAGATTGAAGCAATTGAAGAAAAAATCAAACAATTAGAAGATACGATTAAAAATTGATGAATATTTCCATATAAGAAATATCTGTAACAAAAAGGTGCTCAAACTTTGTCGGTTTAGCACCTTTTTTCCGTATTTTTTTATAACAATACTGGATTCAAAATATTTTTTTAAAAATTTTGTTAATTTACATCTTTATTAATCTTTACTTTTTTGGGATAATAGAGAATATTAGAAATGCGGAAAAGTAGGTGAGTGAATTTGAAGAAAAATGAAAAGGATTACACTGTAAAAGAGGCATTGCTCTTCAGCCAGAGAATCGCTCAGTTAAGCAAAGCCTTGTGGAAATCAATCGAAAAAGACTGGCAGCAATGGATCAAGCCTTATGATTTGAACATAAACGAACATCACATTCTTTGGATTGCTTACCACCTGAAAGGAGCATCCATTTCCGAGATTGCTAAATTCGGAGTGATGCATGTCTCGACAGCTTTCAACTTTTCAAAAAAGCTCGAGGAAAGAGGCTATCTGGAATTTTCCAAAAAGCTGGATGACAAACGGAATACGTATATTGAGCTGACTCCTAAAGGAGAGGGAATCCTTCTTCAGCTCATGGAGGACTATGATCCTACCCGAAATGCGGTATTTAAAGGCGCCATGCCTCTGCAGAATCTGTACGGAAAATTTCCTGAGATTATCGAAATGATGGCCATCATCCGAAACATTTACGGTGATGATTTTATGGAGATATTTGAACGTTCTTTCAGCAACATCGAAAAGGAATTCGGCGAAGAGAATGGACGCTTAAAGAAAATTACTGAAGAGGAGCAGCCTAAAGCTGCAGCTAATCAATAATCGTCCAGCATGACCAGGAAATCACTCATCAGCTGAGGAAACAATCCCTGTTTGAAAAGGGCTTGAGCCGTTTCCTTAACCTCCAGATTTTCATTTAATTCCTGAACAAAAAGCGTAAGGAGTCCTTCAAAATGGACAAATCCCTGCGCTTTTTGTTTTTGGTGAAGCTGTTCCAGCCGGCCGCACAATTCCATAACCTGCTGATGTTCCTTTTCAGACAGCTGTTTTTCAATAATCATATACATATATGGATGCTCATCCTTGGTAATCAATGAGGCCAAAAGACGAATCTGAAATTCCATCCGATTCAGCCTTTCTTCAAATGAGTCCACGCAAACCCCTTCTTTCTCTCTCTTTCATACTCATATTTTAGCGGATGTGCTCCCTCAGAAAAAGATTTTGAGCATTTTTTTATTTAAATCGCTTACATTCCCTTCTAACGTGTTGATTTTTTTACCGGCCGGCAGTACAGTAGGTAAGGATTTATTTTTCTATGGACGGTGATCGTTTATGAACTGCTGGAAAACCATCGACCTATCAAAAGATTATGGGTTTCAGCGTCTCTTTTTATATTTTGTCTTAGCATCGATTACGGCTTTTATTATCCTCTACCTTCCTCTGTCGTTGGTAGACTCCAGCCGCAAGCTTGATGCAGGACACGTTCTTTACCTATTAGCGATTTTGCTTGTGATTTTGCCCTTGCATAAAATTCTTCATGCCCTTCCGCTAATGCTTTGCGGTAAAATGCCAAAAATGAAAATGGAATATGCAGCAATGATTCCAATTATCCGTCTCAAACCATGTGCGGGAATTACAAAGCAAGTAATGCTTGCAACACTGCTTTCTCCATTTCTCATATTTACGGCAATCAGCATTCAGGCCAGCATACTAATGCCGGAATACGTTCACTACTTCTGCATGGCTGCAGCCCTCCATATCGGCTGGTGTGTTCCTGATTTGATTTACGCCCGTCTAATTATTGCCGCACCAAGAACCTGCATTGTTGAAGAGGACCGGAATGCTTTGGAGATATTAATAGAAAATAAGATTTGAAATGAGAAGGAAACCCTGTAATAACGGTTCCTTCTTTTCTTTAGGAAGAACGCATGCATGAGCCGGCTTTTTCCTATCTTTTTCAGCGAATATTTGGTAATCTTATATGTATCAGTAAGGAAAGGGGGATCTCATGTGATCATCTTGTTCATTTTCTTTGCTGTCTTCATTCTGTTTTACATCAACACTTTAACGAACAGGCTTTGTTTAGTTCGTGAGATTCCTGAAGACCGTCAAACGAGAGTGTTTCGTATGATTAATGTCCTTGTTACGATTCTGCTGATCTCTTCGTATATTGAAATTCTTTATACATAGAACTCGGAATCTGCAGCTCCGATCGAGTTATACACAGAAAAGCCGGCCACTTGGTGGTCGGTTTTTTTGTTTGGGATTAGTTTTAGCACTGACCCCCGCTTTGCTAAAGCACTAAATCTCCGTCCCCCTTTCTTGAAAACCTATGAGCCTCATGCAATATTCGGTCTGTTCCTTATTCCCCCGATGCGGTGATGCACTGAAGGTCAGTGCAAAGATCATTCTGCGGCACGGCATCACGCCCCTCTTTTAGCAATATTTCATTAGAAGCAGCACCCCGGATTGGGAGCGCCGCATTTATTGGCTGGGTGCTAAATACCACTGCTGCGGCTCGCCCCTCGAGGTCATTACCAAAGGAAAAAGCACCCCCAATTAGGAGCGCTCTGTTCATGTAAAGCTGTTCATTTTTCACCTGGAACTGGTGTCTAGTTCCAGGCGCTAGCCCTTCGGCCGCTTCGCTTCTTCTGTCAGGGCAAAAAGCGCCCTTCTGTCAGAAGCTCCACCGTCTTTCAGGGCTGAGCAAGCGCCTTACACTTTTCTTATAGCCAAGCTGCACCAACGATGATCAACAAAATGAATAGTACAACGATTAACGCGAAACCTCCGCCGTAAGAACCGCCCATTGAACACACCTCCTTACTGATGGTTAAGATATACTATGCAATTTTCTTGTATTGCGAATGGGCGTTCATCCTGCATATTGCAGTTATCAGCAGCCCTTATTGACTAGCAAATATAAGCTGCACCCACAATAATCAGCAAAATAAACAAAACAACAATCAACGCAAAGCCGGAATTATATCCTCCCATGACGTATAGCCTCCTTTCGCAGTCAACTCATTATATGAAGACGGAATTTGCTTGATTGGGCCTTTCGCCCACATCCAAAAAACTTTCTTGCATATCCCATGAATTTCACATAATTTCACATATTAGGATTTTCACGGTAAGATTACTGCCGTTCTTATATGAAAAAACCCAGAAAACACAGAGCTTGTCTAGAATCCCTTTGCATCGGGGTTTTCAAGTGTTTATGATCTTTTTCCACTCTTCCCTCTCCTCTTTTCAGATTAGGTTGCAAAAGTCCCCTGAACATGGCACAATGTTTTATAGTATTTAGTACAAACACTATTAGGGCAGGAGTTGTATCGACTAATGAAAAAAATGGCTATTGCGGCTATTACAGCTACGAGCCTTTTCACACTTGGCGCATGCAGCAACGGAGCAGCAGGCGGTTCTGATGTTGTGGCTGAGACGAAAGCTGGTAACGTTACGAAGGACGAGCTTTACGAGGCTATGAAATCCCGCGCAGGTGAACAAGTATTGACTGAATTAGTTCATAACAAAGTGCTGGGTGAAAAATACAAAGTTTCCAAAGATGAGATTAAAAAAGAGCTTGAATCCATTAAAGCTCAATATGGCGCTGAGCAAATTGACATGCTAGTTAAAAAGCAAGGTCAAGCCGCAGTGGACAATATGGTAAAAACTGAACTTTTGCGTAAAAAAGCTGCAGAAGCTGAATCAAAAGTGACAGATGAAGACATTAAAAAGTACCATGAAAGCTTAAAAGACAAAGTGAAAGCAAGCCATATCCTTGTTAAGGATGAGAAAACAGCTAAAGAAGTTAAAACTAAACTGGATGGCGGAGCTAAATTCGAAGACCTTGCTAAGGAATACTCCCAGGATCCATCTGCACAAACCGGCGGATCTTTAGGATGGTTCGGTAAAGGCCAAATGGTAAAGGAATTTGAAGCAGCTGCTTTTAAACTTAAAGAAGGCGAAGTCAGTCAGCCTGTTAAAACAGAATACGGTTTCCACATTATCCGTATTGATGAAACATACAAATCGTATGATCAAATGAAGAAAAGCCTGGAAGCTGAAGTAAAAGAGCAAAAAACCCAGGACCCTGCAGCGATGCAGGCTGCAATCGATAAAGCGCTAAAAAACGCTAAGGTTGAAGTAAAAGACAAACAGCTTAAAGATACCTTTAAAGCCCCTGAACAGCCAGCAATGCCTGCTCAGCCGGCTCAATAATAGAGTTCATTAAAGAGAGGGAGCCATTTGGGCTTCCTCTCTTTTTTGGTCCCGATCCGGACCGTTTTCTTTCCACCCGGCTTTAGACACTTGCTATTTATTGCTGTACCTGTTATCCTTATTAAGAATTATTTTTGTTCGGATATTAAGATCGAATACGTTTCAGCTTGATATTTTTAGAGCAAGAATAGTAACACGTTTGTGCGTCATGCACTAGGAGGTAACAAAATGTTAGAAGGTACAGTTAAGTGGTTTAATGCAGAAAAAGGTTTCGGTTTCATCGAGCGCGAAGATGGCGACGACGTATTCGTACATTTCTCCGCTATCCAAGGCGACGGATTCAAAACTCTAGAAGAAGGCCAAAAAGTTACATTTGAAATCGTTCAAGGTAACCGTGGCGACCAAGCTGCTAACGTAGAAAAAGCATAAGTTTTACCCATATAAAAAGACTCCTGCAAGCAGGAGTCTTTTTTTGCATTTAAGGAATAGCTTTACGATTCAGACAGTCATCTTTTCAGCTTTTCTCCGCTCTCTTTCCGCTTTGATCCGCTCCAAATAAATTTGTCCTTCCTGTTCAATGAATTCCTCATCTGTTCGTATATCTTCTCTCGTGAGTGTTACAAATTTAAAACCGCTGAAAAGCACTCCGCCCATGCAAAGATAAATCCACCACGGCAACGTCAGCATCCAAATATTCCTCCTTCATTAGCCCAAGCCTTTATCTCATGCTTATGCTGAAGGAGAAAGCTTTATGCTAGTTGTGAAAAACCGGCTTGTAAAAGGAACGATTTTCAAGGGCAAAGACCCGTTCGGAAAACTCGCCGGGTTTTACTCGTTCGAGCGCACGGTCAAGCATGTTCATTTTCGCATCAAGGTTATCAATATAATGAAGGATTTCCGCTTCCTTAATCATTGGGGGCTTCGGACTTCCCCATTCTGCTTTTCCATGATGGGAGAGAATAAGATGCTGCAAAACGACTACTTCCTCAGATTCAATTCCCAATTCTTTTGCTGCCTGCGCTATTTCATTAACCATAATGGAAATGTGGCCAAGCAGGTTGCCTTCTACCGTATAGGTTGTACTGATTGGTCCGCTTAGCTCAGTTACTTTTCCAAGGTCATGAAGTATTACGCCTGCATAGAGCAAGTCAGTGTCGAGGGACGGATAAAGTGCTGCAATGGATTTAGCCAGGTTCAGCATGGATACTACATGGTATGCAAGACCGGATACGAATTCATGGTGATTTTTCGTCGCGGCCGGATATTCCAGAAATGCCTGCTGGTGCTGCTTCACAAGGTGTCTTGTGATGCGCTGGACACTTGGATTTTTCATTTCAAAAATATATTGAGTGATGGTATCCATCATGTCTTCTTTTTTCAGAGGGGCTGTTTCCAAAAAGTCCGATACGTCAAACGTTTCATGGTCATGAAGCGGACGGATGTTTTTGATTTTCAGCTGGTTTCTTCCTCTGTAATGATGGATATCCCCTGCGATTTTCACAATGCCCTGAGCTCCATAAATTTGTTCGTCCCCCTGGCTTGCATCCCAGAGCTTCGCTTCGATTTCTCCGCTTTGATCCTGGAGGATGAGGGTCAAAAAGGGTTTCCCGTTGCTTGCTACCCCCTTGGTGGATGATTTAATGAGCAGATAAAGTTCAACCTGCTCCCCTACATCAAAATGCATAACTCCTTTAGACATGCTGATTCCTCCCTGTTTTTATCTGTGAATAAGTATACCATAACCTTTAAACCGTCTGCCTTTCTATACGGTTTCTTTCCTCTCACCTAGAAGGCCCTGCCGCTCTAAAACCGTAACTGGCCCTAAGAACTGATTAGCCAGCTGCGTCTGGCATGTAAACATCAGCACCTGCTGTTCAACCGATATGTCTCTTAAAATGCCAAGCATCTTATCGGTTCGTTTTGCATCAAAATGCACAAACCCGTCATCAATCAGAACCGGCATATTCAATGACTCGTTTAAGCTTGAAATAAGAGCAAGCCTTAGCGAAAGATAAAGCTGTTCCGAGGTAGCCTGACTTAGTTCACCCGCATTAAACCTTTGTCCATCCGCCCTTTCTGCTATAAACGTCTGTTCATGATCAGGCAGGTAAACATTCACATAGCGTCCGTCAGTTATGCTTGTAAAGAAATGAACGGTCTTTTCCAGCAGTTTGGGCATCCGAACTGTCCGATGATAATCAATCGTCCGCAGCAGAAAATCCCTTGCAAGAGTATGAATCATCCATTCTCTCGCTGTTCGTCTTGCCTCTTCCTTTTGCAGTTCATGCAAATGCAAATGGTCCGAATAGCTTCCATCTGCTTCCAGTGCCTCAAGCTTTGCCTGTAAAAAAGACACCTGTTCCTGCCGGGATTTCAGCTGTTTTTCCAGCTCTTCGATATGCAGCGTGACTTTAGCCAGTTCGTCTTCAAGCGTGGTCCAGTCCTCTGCCAGACTTTGAGTGATGTTACTTGTCTGAAGCTGTCTGGAGGTCCACGTTAATTGCTTTTTGATTTCTTCCCGTTTCCCATGCTGAATAGCTATGCTTCTGAATGCTTCTTCATCTGAAGCAGAAGCCATTTCTAAAAGCTTTCGGTAAGCTTCGTTCTTATTATTGAGAAGCAGAAGCCTTTCTTCATACTCTCCTGATAGCTCATTTAAGCGAAGATCCAGATCCTCAAGCTTTCTTGCTTTCTCTCTCTCCTGTATTAGATCAGAATAGAGCTCATCGATCTGTATGAGAAGGCCATTGCCGGAAGCTCCAGCAAGATTGAGGGAACTGGCTGCTTTTTGCTCATACTGTGCGGTATCCGATAAACCTGATTGTTTATGTTCCTCTTTCCTGCGTTTTTCTGATATCTTCTCTTTGTATTTTTCAAGAATGGCAAGTGACTCCGCCAGAGAAGAAGCTGGGGCTGTTTCAGGTAAATAGAATGCTTTTAGAACCGGCTTCACCTTATGATCAAGCTGAAAACGCTCCTTTTCCCATTCTTCGTACTTTGCAATGACCCGGTCACAGACTCTTGTCTCCTGCTCTGTTCTAAGTTTCTCAAGCTCCGCCATTTGCTTTATTTGCTCATCCTTCCACAGAATGCCCCTAAGCTCTTCCAGCCGCTGTAAAACAATAGGGGATGGATCTGTTTGTTCCTGCAGCTCCTGCTCCAAATCCCGCTTTCTTTTCCGCAAATGCTCAAGAAGCGGATCTCTGTCAGTTTGTAAGCTTCGGAAAAAAAGCACTCCAGCAGCCAAACCTGTAAAAAGAAGGCCTCCCAATACCCATTGCTGCTGGATAACCGACCATATACAGCCGGCAGCCGCAATAAGTAAAACGAACATCAGGCTTGCAGAGCTTCGTTTTTTGCTATTATCTGATCGTTTCCGCTGGTTTTCAAGCTCCAGCTTCATATTCTCAAGTTCCTTTTTGAGCTGCCCGGTCTGCTGGTGGTTATCCGCCTTTTCTAAATTAGAAAGCTCCTGTTCCAAAGCAGTCCGCTCATCCTGATCCATCCCTTTTTCTAAAAGGGAAGCATGGCGGTTTTCACTTATATCAAGCGCCTCTTTAGCCCGGTCAAACTGCTCATCCAGCTGTTTTTTTTGCATGGACAAAGTTTTGGCTTCTTCCGTTAAATCAGCTATGGCGGATTTCATTTTTATCGTCGTATCAATTCGGCATATTTCTTCCTGACTTGGAGGGTTTTCATACACTTGCCCTGCGAGAACAGCCAGCTCCTCATCCAAAACCTGAATGGCTGATTCCAGTGCTGAACGCTCGTCTATCAGAGCCTGATACCTGCCCGACTGCTCTTTCAATTCAACTATATGTGCTTCTTTTTCAAGAATGTTCCCATTCGCTTTAAAAGCTTCGGATTTTTCCTTCAGCTGCTGAATTTGTTCCCTCAATCGTTCAGTTTGGGCTTTAAGGGGTTCAATCTCTGTTAATAGTTTTTCAAGTCTATTCATCCCATCTGCCGGAAAGCGGCTCGTGTCCGGCAAAGATTCAAGCTCTTCCCCTAAAACTTTCTGATCCCTTAGTAGCGGCAAATAAGAAACTGCTCTGCTTAAATAAGAATGCTTTTTTCTGCCTTCTCTTAAATCAAACTCCAGCTGAAGAACTTCCTTCTCGGCATCTTCCTTCTGCTTTATCAAAGGCTGATATTCACTGGCTGCCTGAGCAGCTGCTTTTACTGCGTCTGCCGTTTTCTTCACTTTTGCCAGCTTCTCATTTAGAACAGGCTTCTTGCCATTGGGCTTGAATAACCGATCCTGTTCTTTGCCGAGCCTCTGCTCAAGCTTGTAAATAGCATCTGTCCCTACCATGCTCGTTACATAAAGGAATTTGCCTATCTCCTCTTCGTTGAGCCGTTCAATTTGCTGAAGGCCATGCAGATCAAATGAAAAAACAGATTGGAAGAACGCTTTATCCATCCCCCCTGTCCACTCGCGCAGCAAGGCTTCACCCGCTGTCTTGCCGTCCGGGAGATCAATTCTTGCCTCTCCTCCTGAGCGGCCGCGGACACGTTCTATTTTCACAAGGCCTGAACCGCTCACTTCAGCGATAATAGCCCCGCCGAAAACCTGCCCATCTTTCGGTTCGTATTTGCTGTCAGTCTGCAGTTTTTGAGGCAGCCCGAAAAGAATACTATGTATAAAGGACATAATCGTAGACTTACCCGCTTCATTTTGCCCGTAAAACAAAGCAGCCGGAGCATTCTCCAGTACGATGTGCCGATTGGTAAACTGGCCATATCCATAAATTCTAAGCTCGCGGATTTTCATTTATGAAGCTCTCCCTCCTTCAAAAGCTCTGCTAAAACGAGAGACTCCGCTTCCCGGATCATTTCCTGCTGCTCTTCCTCCGAAAACGCTTCTAAGTATTTTCGAACCAATGCATTTCCGTACAAAGGTGCAGCCGCTTCTGCAAAGGATTCGTATTGTTCTGTAACGTTCAAAAAGTCCCTGTAAAAAACGGAATCCTGCTTAAGTTTTTCTTTATCCGCATGAATGACCGTATTGTCAGTTATTTTTCCAGTCCAAACAAATTCGCGGCGATCTTCCTCGCCCTCATTAATCGCAGCAAGCAAGTCTATTGCTGTTTCGGCCCGCTTTAAATCTGCTGCAAGCTGTGTTTTTCCTGACAGGTTAATGGTTAAGATAACCGGACACCCCTCTTTCCGGAGGGCTTCTTTTTCTGTTTTGATGAGTTCCAATAGCTGATCCGCTGTTTCCGTTTCATCTAAAATGATGGTACGTTCCAGCCACAGTACATCATGGAGCGGCGAAAAAGCAGTATTCACACCTGGTTCATTTATTGTGACTGTATAGCACCCTTTTTCTCCCGTTTCCTTCCGGTGTCTGCCCTGAAGGTTTCCCGGATAAACAATTGTGGTTTCGTGTGAAGGGAGAATGGCTCTTTTGTGGATATGGCCAAGTGCCCAGTAATCAAAACCGGCTGACTCCAGTTCACGGATAGTAAAGGGGCTGTATACATCATGCTCCTCCGTTCCTCCTTCAAGCGAACCATGGAGGAGTCCGATATTAAAGGGTGCCCCAGACTGTTTTATGTAGTGCGATGTAAGGTTTTTTGTAACTGAGCGCTCCGGATAGCTGTACCCATAAAGATGTGCAGCCAGTTCTTTGTTTTTATAAAATGGCAGGCACTCTACCTGTTCATGACTGAAAACATGGACATTTTGGGGCCACTCTATTTGAAGCCATTTTCCGCCTAAATGGTCATGATTACCGTGTATAACATATACCGGAATTCCAAACTCGTTCAATTTCTCAAACTCTCTTTTTAGCCTGAGCTGCGCTTTTAAACTCCGATTTTCTCCATCGAATAAATCTCCGGCTAAAAGAAGGAAATCTGCTTTTTCTTCTATTGTGAATGACACCAGATTTGAAAAGCTTGCAAACGTGCTTTCCTTCAGCCGGTGCAGAATGGATTCAGGCAGATGGTTAAGCCCGGCGAATGGACTATCCAGATGCAAATCAGCGGCATGAATAAATTTAATAGGTGGCATGGTAATTCCTACTCTCTTTAGACCTTTGCATATATTCTATCATCACAGGAAGGCGAATGCACGTTCTTATACATTTCCTTACATAATAGTAAAAAGAACCTCCACTTAAGGAAGTTCCGTTTACGATTATTTCGATAAATAATAATCCTGTGCATAATAAGCCCTGAATCCGCACGATTCATACAGCTTCAATGCGCGGGTGTTTTTTGCCTCCACCTCTAGAAAAACAGAATTGCCTTTAGCTGTTTCCTCTTTCAGGATGCGGAACAGTGTTTTTCGGCCAATCCCTTTTTTCTGATGCTCCGGAGAAACAGCAAACCCATAAATCCACGCTTCTCCTTTTTCACCTGCGACCCGCACTTTTCCAACCGCTTTTCCATTGTACTCAATTATCCAGAACTCATGGTCCTGCTCCTGTTTCCTCTGCTTTGTGAACGCTTCTGCTTCTTCAAACGAGAATCCAAAGCAGTCTGCTTCTAGCTGAACCTCCAGTGCAAAATCCTCTTTTTCCGACGTTCGGAGAATGACGTCCTCTGAAACTGGAAGCGGCCCGCCCATCCATTTCATCTGATGCTCGGAAAAAGCAAAAGGGGCCTGGATCTCATCTAAGAAACCTTTTGCCGATTTGGAGTTAGAAGGCGCATTTAACAGGATTGTGTGATATCCCTGACTTCGTGCTTCTTCCAGGGCTTCCTTAAACATTGCAGAAAACAGGCCTTTACGGCGGTACCCTGGATTCACCATCCCGCACACCTCGACTTTATTGCCGAATCCATATAATCCTATGAAAGCCGCTAATCCATCTGTTTCATAATGAAAGAAGTCCTGCTTTACTCCGTTTTCCCGGTACTCCAGCATGTCCCAGTTGAGCTTTAACTGAATTCCATCCGCTTCTTCACATACCGCTTGAAGCTTTTTTATATCTGACAATTGTTCTTCTGAAAGCATGATTGTCCCCCTTTTGTCTGTTTTAGTCATTCTCTGTGAGGTACTGGAAATCCTTTAAGAACACTATTGAAAAAAGGGAATAAAAAGAGGAAGCGTCAATCGCCTCCACCACCGCCTCCGCCATCTCCGCCCCCGCCGCAGTCAAAGCCTCCGCCGTCTGATGACGAGTCACCTGAGTCACCTGAGTAAAAAAACGGGGTAAAACCTGAGCTGCTGCTGTTTCTGTTTCCCTGATGATTTTTCGTTCCCTTAATCGCTTTATAAATGATAAATGTTATTCCCGCTATAATAGCCAAACCTATCCATGCCATATGACGATTCCCCCAATCTTTTAGTATTCTCCGATTAAAATCCACCGCCCGAACCTCCATGTCCGGATCCTCCAATTTAATAGAATATCAACCAGATATAAGGGAAGACTATCCAGCAGGAAGGTGATAAAAATGAAAAAGTGGTGGATTTCCCTTTTTGCTTCCCTTGTAATTATATACGGCTGGAACCTGGAAAAGGTTTCATTTTCCAGTTATTCAGCACAAGCAGCGAAAACCCCTGATTTCACGGCTGCAGCGAAAAAAGAAGCGGTAAAAGTTTATCCGTTAAGCCAGGTCATTATGGCGAAACAAATTTTCGAGCAGACAAAAAAAGACCAATCGCTGAAACAGTATCATCTGACACTTGCAGAAGGACAGAGAACAATTCAAGTGATTGTTGTGATTCATTACAAAACGGGAAGCAAAAAGGTTCAATCTGTACAGGTGCATGAAATGAAATAAGCACAGGCCTGCTTTCATGAAGCAGGTTTTTTTAGATTTCAGCCCCTTCGTAACCTTTGAGTTTTCTGCCGGTACCGTTCTTTTAATTATCATCCCGTATAGAAAAAAGAGCCCGACTTCACACCTGGGCTCTCTATTTAGTGATCCCTTCCGAGGCTAATCGCTTTCTTTATATCCTTCAGCGAGCTTGAACTTCCATACATGAGCACCCCGCCTTTGTATACACGCGAACCGAAATAAGCAAGCAGATAAATGGAAACAATCAAAATAAAGATTGACAGTCCAACCTCCCAGAACGGAACATCCAGCATCCCTACCCTTAGGAACATAATCATCGGAGCGAAAAATGGTATAAAGGATGTTACCGTAACAAACGTATTATCCGGGTTGCCAAGATTGAACATCGCAATCATGAAGCCGGCAACGACGATGAATATCATCGGGGTAATCATCTGCTGAACGTCTTCGATTCTGCTTACCAGCGAGCCAAGGAACGCCGCCAGTGTAGCAAAAAGGAAATAGCCAAGAAGGAAAAAAATGAAGCAATACGCAATGGTTGCAGGAGATGTATTTGAAATGCCCATTACCCCGCCGCTCATCGCATCAATTTGAGCCATTTTATCTTTGACAGCAAGGAATCCGACACCAATCATGATCGCAAGCTGCGTTAAGCTGACAAGAGCAATTCCCAAAATTTTAGCGAACATCTGCTGAATCGGCGAGATGCTTGAGATCAGGATTTCCATTACTCTGGAGGATTTTTCCGTTGCTACCTCCATGGCAATCATGCTCGCATACGTAATGACAGAGAAATAAATGACAAACAGCATGACATAAACAAGTCCGCGGGCCTGATTCAATTCTTCCTCAGACTTTGCATTTTCCTGAAGTGCGATCTTTTCCATTTCCACTGGAGCAAGAAGCTTTGAAATCTGAGCAGTATCCACACCGAGTTTTTCTGTACCTATCGCCACCTTTGTCTGCTGCAGCGACTGATCAAGACTGTACGCGAAACCGGTATCAACGACAGATTCAGCGTTAAAGGTTCCCTCCGGCAAGCCTTCTGCATCAATTTTCAGCACCACATAAGCATCTAGCTTTCCGTCAAGCACCTGTTTTTTGAGAGTGGCTTCATTTTCTGATGATGGCTTAATCTCCAAATCCTTATCAAGTGCTTCTGCATTTTGGCGGAACGGCTCGAAAAGTGAGCCGCTTTCGTCAATTACAGCAATTTTTTTCGGTTCGTTTTTATTGAACATCTCCATTACATTCTGCAGATTGGAAATGCCGAATATTAAAAGAAGGGAAATACCGGTTGTAATCAGAAAAGATTTTGACTTAATTTTGTTTTGGTATGTATACATCATAACAACCCAAAATTTACTCATAGGATGCACCTACCTTCTCAATGAAAATATCATTTAAAGACGGTTCTTCCAAGACGAATTTCCGGATAAATCCTTTATTTTGAATGGCTGCCAGCACATCCTGGGACACTTCCTCGCCGGTTACCTGGAGCCTGATGCCTTCCGACGTTTTCTTATGCTTGATTACACCTGGAACATCACTGAGATAAGCTAAATCAAAATCAGCATGAATGATTACATTTTTCTTTCCAAAGGACCGTTTGATATCCTTTAGTCCGCCATGAACAACCGGCTTTCCTTTATGCATTATGCATAAATGGTTGCACATCTCCTCAACATGCTCCATTCGGTGGCTTGAGAAAACGATCGACGTACCCTGCTCCCTCAATTCTTCAACCGCCTCTTTCAAAAGCTCAACGTTCACCGGATCAAGCCCTGAGAAAGGTTCATCCAAAATTAGCAGCTTCGGCTTGTGAAGCACTGCCGTGATAAATTGGATTTTCTGCTGATTTCCTTTAGACAGCTCTTCTACTTTTTTATTCAAGTACTCTGGCACCTTAAAGCGATCAAGCCATCTAATCAGTTCTTTTTCTGATTCGTTTTTGTTCATACCTTTTAATTTAGCCAAATATACAAGCTGGTCCTTCACCTTAAGTTTCGGGTAAAGGCCTCTCTCCTCTGGCAAATAGCCGATTTGATCAGTGGTCTTGTAATTAATGGGCTCTCCCTGCCAGCTGATTTCACCGCCGCTTGGATGCAGAAGCCCAAGAACCATTCTGAATGTGGTCGTTTTTCCCGCACCATTCGCTCCTAAAAAGCCGAAAATCTCTTTCTCTGGTATTTCAAGATTCAGCTGATTGACAGCTGTATGTGCACCGAAATTCTTCGTTACTTTATTTAACATCAAAGCCATAAGTATCCCTCCTCTAATGATTAGTTACGTGCCTGCTGGTAAAAAGTTTCAATTTTATCTTAAATGATTAAAACTGAAGTTAGAAGAAGGATTTTCGGAATTCGTTTCCGAAATAATAATAGATGACGATTTTAATGATGCAAAGGGGAGACAGCGATGGGAAAGTACTACTTAACAGTATTTGAAAAAAATGGGGAAAAGCTGCTGGATGAAAGCTTCGAGGCAGCCAGCGAGCAGGAAGCAAAGGATCTCGGAATTCAAAAACTCGAGGAAAAAAATTATACAAAGAAAACGCACCGCTGTGTGAATGCGGCCGGCAAGATGGTGTTATTTGAGCGTTAGGAAAAGAGGTGCTATATGCACCTCTTTTGTGTGTTTGCCTATTCTATAGCATTTGAATTACTTACCTGAAAACTGAGGCTGTCTTTTTTCTAAGAAAGAAGAAATTCCTTCTCTGTGATCATTTGTTTGTCTCATCTTATATTGAGAAGAGGTTTCTAGACTTAAAATGGATTCAAGATCTGCTGCACTTCTGGATGTGTAAATGCGTTTTGTCTCAATCATGGCAGCAATTGGTTTTTCAAGCCATTCAGAGATTTTCTCTTCAACTGCCGCTTTCATATCCCCTGCCACCATTTGATCGATAAGGCCTGCTTGCTTCGCATCTTCGCTTGAGAGTCTTCTTCCCTCCCAGATCATCTGCTTCGCTTTCGTTTCGCCTAAACGTTTTTCCATAAAGAAGTGGCCGCCGCCGTCTGGAATCAGACCGATTCCGATGAAGTTCATAGAGAGAATCGCCGTTTCATGCGCGATTACATGGTCACATGCAAGTGCCAGGCTGAAACCAAGTCCCGCCGCCGCACCGTGAATGGCACTGATGGTGAGTTTCGGCATCGTATATAGCTCCGTAATCATTTGCGAGATGGTATACATGACGGATGAAAATGCGGACTCATCCATATCCGAAAGCATCGACTTAATATCACCGCCAGAAGAAAATCCTCTTCCCGCTCCTGAAATCACTAAAATATCGGCTTCACTATCGCGCACTTCTTTAAATGCTGCAAGAAGCTCACTCAGCATCTCACTGTCCATCGCATTCAGTACGTCCGGTCTGCTCATTTCGACTTTTGCAACTCTTCCCTCATACACTACATTTACTGTGTTCATTGCTTCATCCCCTTTAGTTTAATCGTTCAATGATGGTTGCGACAGCCATTCCGTGGCCGATGCAGATGGTCAAAAGTCCATAGCGGCCGTTTCTGCGTTCCAGTTCATGAAGCAGTGTCGTCATTAGTTTAACGCCAGTTGCTCCAAGCGGATGACCGAGTGCTATGGCCCCTCCGTTTACATTTACTTTCGCTCTGTCCGGTCCCAATTCCTTCATCCAGGCTAAAACGACAGGCGCGAAGGCTTCGTTTATTTCAAACAGATCGATGTCTTCAATCTTCAGCCCGGCTTTACCGAGCACTTTTTTCGTCGCTGGGATAACTCCATCCAGCATTAAAATCGGATCTGACCCAACGATTGTATTTGCGACAATTCTCGCGCGGGGCTTGAATCCCATTTCTAGCGCTTTGTTTTTTTCCATCAGCAGCACAGCCGCAGCCCCGTCACTCATCTGGCTGGCATTTCCCGCTGTAATGACACCATTTTCTTTAAAAACAGGCTTCAATGCTGCCAGGGCTTCCACTGATGTATCAGCACGAGGTCCTTCGTCCTGTGCTACTGTGATAGTATTTCCGTCACGGTCAATTCCTGTTACAGGGAAAATTTCCGCATCGAATCTTCCATTTTTCTGAGCCGCAAGCGCCTTCTGGTGGCTTTCAAATGAAAATTGATCCAGTTCTTCCCGTGTAAGGTTGTATTTTTCTGCAATAAGTTCGGCCGATACTCCCTGATGAACAAAGTCATATTTTCCCTTTAAAGAAGGGGGAATGGTTTGATCATTTCCATCGCTCAAAATCGGCACCTTAGTCATGCTCTCCACTCCTGCGGCGACCGTAATGTCCATATCTCCGGACGTAATTTCCTGGCAGGCAAACTGGATCGCCTGCAATCCTGAACCGCACATCCGATTCAGCTGAACAGATGGCACGGTTACTGGAAAACCAGCATCCAGAGAAGCCAGGCGGCCAATGTTTAAGCCCTGTTCCCCGATAGAACTGACACATCCCATGACCACATCTTCGATTAGGCTTGGATCTAATCCCGAACGCCGAGTCAATTCTTTAAGGATTCCAGAAGCCAGATGCACCGGATGCGTTTCGCGGCAGACTCCCTTTCTCTTGCCTGCGGGTGTGCGGACCGCTTCAATGATGACGGCTTCTCTGCTCATTGCTTACTCGTCTCCCTTTGAACAGTATAAGTATAAAAACCTTTTCCCGTTTTTCGTCCAAAATGACCTGCTTCAACCATTTTTCTCAAACTCTGAGGGGGCAAAAAGCGATCGCCGTAGGCAGCGGTCATTCCTTCGCTGACGAACAGCATCGTATCAAGTCCTATAAGATCGGCAAGCTCCAGCGGTCCCATTGGATAGTTCAGACCCAATCGGATGGCTTTATCAATATCTTTGGCATTTGCCACCCCTTCTTCATGCATCCTTATGCATTCCAGCAGATGTGCAGTAAGAGCCCTTGTCGTGACAAAGCCCTGCCGATCCTTGACGAGAACCGTTTCCTTCCCTATTTCCTGTGAAACCTCTTCAACGGCTTTAATGGTTTCAGGTGATGTATCCTCGCCCTGCACAATTTCAATCAGCCTCATGACCGGCGCAGGATTGAACCAGTGCATACCGAGTACTTTATCCGGCCGGCTTGTCGCAGCCGCAATCGCTGTAACACTTAATTCAGATGTATTTGTGGCCAAAATGGCTTCCTCCGGCGCCAGCCGGTCGATTTCCTCAAATACTAGTTTTTTTAATGAGAGTGATTCCGGAACCGCCTCTATGACAAGCTCTGCATCCTTTACGGCTTCCCACACATCATGAACGGGATGAATATGCTCCATAACCGTGAAAACAGCCTCTTCATTCATTGTCCCTGCTTTAACGAAGCGCTGCAGGCTTTTTTCAATAGAGTCTTCTGCCCTTTTCAGAGACTGTTTGGAGGAATCATAGAGTTTGACCCGTTTCCCTCCCATTGCAAGCGACTGGGCAATGCCGCTTCCCATTAACCCTGCCCCGATCACCGCTATTTTTGTAAGGCCCATAAGCTTCTCCCCCTATTTAAAGTCCCATCTTTTTCGCAATAATCGTTTTCATGATTTCGTTTGTGCCGGCGTAAATGGCCATAACCGGAATATCACGGTACCGTCTGGCAACCTCGTATTCCTCCATGTATCCATACCCGCCATGCAGCTGTATTCCTTCTGCGGCTATGCGCTTTGCCATGTCAGTGAGCCACCATTTAGCCATTGATACCTTTTGAACGGCATCCTTTCCTTCCATATGCTCCTGAATGGCTTCATTTAAAAATGAACGGCCAATTTGCACTTCGGTCGCCATTTCAGCAAGACGGAATTGAACGGTTTGGAGCTTGCTGATTGATTTTCCAAAGGCTTCACGGTCCTTCACATAATCGGTCGTAAGTTCCAAAATCCGTTCCGCAGAAGCCTGCGCACAAATTCCGACAAGCAGCCGCTCCTGCTGAAGCATCTGCATGAGATAGTAGAAGCCTTTTCCTTCTTCCCCAAGCAGGTTCTCTGCAGGTACGATCGCATCTTCAAAATACAGCTCAGCTGTATCCTGGGCATGCAGCCCCACCTTGTCGAGCTTTTTCCCTTTGTGAAAACCGATGGTTTCTTTCTCTACAGCAATCAGGCTGATTCCTTTATGCGCAGGAACCGCCTTCGGATCTGTTTTACAGACGACGATCACAAGGTCCGCATGTATACCGTTCGTAATGAACGTTTTCGAACCATTCAGCCTGTAGGAATTGCCCTCTTTCACCGCAGTGGTCTTGATCCCCGCTAAATCCGAACCTGCTCCGGGTTCGGTCATGGCAATGGCGGTAATCAAGTCGCCGGTTACACAGCCGGGCAGCCAGCGCTGCTTTTGCTCTGTTGTTCCGAATTCATGAATATATGGGACGGTGATATCGCTATGAAGTCCGAAACCGATCAGACTTGAGCCGACCTTCTCCATTTCTTCATTCAAGATGACGGAATAGCCAAAATCTGCATTCAGTCCGCCGTATTCTTCATCGACCCATGGACATAAATAACCTTCCTTCCCCGCTTTGATCCAAAAATCTCTTGGAATAAGACGGTCCTTTTCCCATTTCTCATAAAAAGGCACGGCTTCCTTCTGCAAAAACTTCCTCAAAGAACTTCTGAAAATGGCATGCTCTTCTTTTACATAGACGGCTGCTGTCATTGCTGCTTCATCCTTCCCGTTACGCTTGTGTATGTGCGGCAAGCTGCTCCCTCAGCAGGAACTTCTGGATTTTCCCGCTTGCATTTCTTGGCAGCTGTTCAGTAAAAATATATTTTCGCGGTCGCTTATAGGCCGCTAACCGGCTTCCTTCCTTGCAAAAAATTTCAAGATCATCCTCTGTCAATTCTGGATTTTTCTTTACAATATACGCCACCACGGTTTCGCCCCATTTTTCATCCGGCTCTCCGAGAACGGCTGCGTCAAGAACACCTTCATGCTCATACAGAGCGTCTTCCACCTCGCGCGGATATACGTTTTCTCCGCCGCTGATTATCATGTCATCCACACGGTCTGCAACGAACAAATAGCCGTCTTTATCCAAATAACCGAGGTCTCCAGAGTGATACCACCCTTTATACAAAGCCTTCTCACTCGCCTCCGGTCTTTGATGATAGCCTGCCATTACGGATGGGCCCTTAACGAGAATTTCCCCCACCTCATAAGGCTTGAGCCGGTCATCCGGTTCGGCCGGTCCCTCTTCATTCGGACGTGCGATAATCAGTTCATGCCCAAAGCATACTCTTCCTGCAGAACCGGCCTTTGTCAGCTGTTCATCCTCAGCAAGGAAGGTCACAGCCGGACCCATCTCCGTCATGCCATATGCCTGAACCAGATCAATACCAACCGCCTCTTTTAGGGCTTTTACTAAAGCAGGAGCCATTGGGGCAGCACCATAAAGACCAACCCTCATACTGCTGAAGTCAGCTAACCCCAAGTCTTCCTGCAGGAGCATATTCCACATCGTCGGGGCTCCGAACATAATAGTAACCTGATCTTTTTCTATAACATCCAGGACCTGCTTAGGATCAAAATGGTGCAGAATTACATTTTTAGCCCCAATCAATACTCTTGGAAGGAAGCAGCAATGAAGCTCGGCACAGTGAAACATCGGAGCGGCTGTCAGACCGCAGTCATTTGGAGTGAGCCGAAGTGCCATAGCGCAAACCATCGCCTGATCAATCATGTCACGGTGCCTGTGAAGCACGCCTTTTGGACGGCCCGTTGTCCCGCTCGTGTACATAATGGCATACAAATCATCCTCAGCAACCTCTGTCTGCACATCATGAACAGGAGCGGATTTCACCTTGTCATGATAATAGGACGCATACGATGGAGGAGCCGAATCAATGGACCAGAAAAGCGTATAGGGGAATTGCTCATGCAGCGCATCAATTTCAGGTGTGAGAGCTTTCTCAAACAGTACGAGCTTCGGAGAACAGTCCGTTAAAATAAATGCTACTTCCTGTGATTTCAAGCGAAAATTAATCGGGTTCAGCACTGCCCCAATCTTTGCACAGGCAAAGAACACCGTCGCAAGCTCCGCACAGTTAAAAAGGAAAGTGGAAACACGGTCTCCCTTTTTCACCCCAGCTTCATGAAGAGCATTTGCACATTGATTCACATCTGTCTTCCATTCGCTGAAAGTCCTTCTTATACCGCGAGAAACATCAGCAAGCGCCTCTTTATCCCTGCCCTTTTCCGCCGCTAAATCAAAAAGCTTCCCGATTGATGAATACATCGTATCCCCTCCAAATTTGGAATCGCTTTCATTTTTTCTGTAAAAATGAATGTCTCTCTATATACTTTCCTATCATTCTGGTAAAATCCTTCTTTTGCGCCATAAAAAATGAGCGGGCATTCAATCATGCCCGCTCGGCTGAAATAATCATATATGCTTAACCATCAAAACCTGAAGACCTTTTTCTCCTTCATTGAAGGTATGCTCTGTCTCCTGGAATCCAAGATGCTGATAGTATGGCAGATTTGACAGCTTTGTCGTGCACCAAAGCACATCAATTCCATTTTGTGCTAAAAGGTTCTCACCGAACAGAATAAGTGTCTGCCCTCTTAACTCATTGCGGTGACCGGGATCAATTGCAAGCCCTCTAAGGCGGTACATGCTTTTACCGCTTAATTTAGCATGCTGCTCCTTATAAAAAGAGGCTGCCCCGACAAGCTGATCCTTCGCAAACGCTCCAATATGTATGGTATCTTCGTTTTCATCTCCGGTATACTTGCTCTCTTCCAATGGCGAGTCCGGTGAAATCACCATCTGGCGAAGCGGAATCGCTTCCATTGATTGAATTGGTTTTATCTCAAACATAATAAGATCCTCCTGTCCTAAAGCAAAACCTATAGGAAATTCTATTTTAAAAGACGTATCGGGGGATGTAAAGTTACAGATTGTGAGAAATGAAGAGATTGGCTGGATGCAGTTCAGCAGGTCTGAACGCGGTTCGCAGTATTTGGACTACTTACTGCATGATGCCTGGGTAATGCGTTTTCAGCATATAATTTGCAATTTCATCATATATTTCAGAATTTCATCATAATCTGGAAAAATTCATCATAACCCGGAGGAATTTCATCATAAACCAAAAAAATTCATCATAAACCGAAAATTTTTCATCATAAACCAAATCAGTACCTGGGTCCGGTCCGCATTGCCTGGCATCGCGTCCTTTATGATCGAAAACTTCAATATATTTTCGATTCGGGACGTTTCGACCTGCCGGATTCCGATCCAGTAGCAAACTTAAACTATACAGCCGCACTCCACACAGGTTTTTGCCCCGCCGACCATCATTATAACGCCCGCTTACCCAATCTGATTCACTATTATCTTTTCAAAGCCTCATCCTTTTTTCACCTCCCCAAACATATCTCCCCCGCTACCATCAATCCTGCACAACTGAAAAAAGCCCGGCTCTCCGGCCGGGCTTTCCAAAAACCTTATACCTCTTCCTTAACACCAAACAGTTCCCTCATAATCCGAATTTTCTCTTCTGTATAATGCTTATACCCATCATTATACGATTTTGGATCCTTCGGGTTGTTGAAGTGTGAGATCTTTCCCGTTTCAGGATCGCGGAATTTACTGGCGGCTCCGCAGCCAAGTCCGAGTATGGTCTGCTGTTCTTCCATAATCATGATGTTGTAAAGGGAGTCCTGTCCTTCAAGCGCATATCCTACGTTCTCCAGATTCCCGAGGATATTCTTTTGACGGTAAAGGTAATACGGCTCATATCCGTTTTTCGCAGTCCAGTCAACAGCCAGTCCCATCATGTCGCTTGTCTCTTCTCGGCTCGCCACCTTATAGCGCTTTTTGTTCTGGGTCATTTCGGATGCGCGTTTGAATGAGAGCGTATGAACGGTGAGCGATTCAGGCATAAGCTTTTCCGTTTCAGCAAGAGAGTGCGCCATTTCCTCCACCCCTTCATTTGGCAGTCCAATGATCAGGTCCATGTTGATATTGTTCATGCCGTGTTTGCGGGCAAGATGGAACTTTTCAATCGTTTCTTCCACAGTATGGTGGCGTCCGATTGCCTTTAGTGTTTCCTGTGTATAGGACTGCGGATTGATGCTGATGCGGTCAATGCTGTATTTCTTCAGGACATCCAGCTTTTCAGGTGTGATCGTATCAGGGCGTCCTGCTTCAACGGTCACTTCCCGGATGTTCTTCACATCGGGGAAGACTTCCATCATGCGTTCGTACAGCATGTCCATTTCCTCTGCAGAAATACTTGTTGGCGTTCCTCCGCCGTAATAGACAGTCGTAATTTTGATGCCGCTTTCCTTCAGGTACTTTCCGATCTCTTCCATTTCGTAGTGGAGACCTCCAAGGAACGAATCGACTCTGCCTTGTTTTCCATTCATAGCGAACGCAGGGAATGTGCAGTAAGCGCATTTAGTCGGGCAAAATGGAATTCCGATGTAAATGCTGATTTCCCTGCCGAGGTCATAGAGATCGGGAATCACCTTTAATTGACGGTCCACAATGCTTTGCATGAGCTGTATTTTTTGTTCGGTAATTAAATATTCTTCCCGCAGCTTATGGTGGGCTGCTTCTTTCGTCATGCCGTCCTGCAGCATTTTGTGAAGCAGTTTGACCGGGCGCATTCCTGTCAGGATGCCCCACTGCTGAATAATGCCGGTATGCTCTTGAAGCAGCATGAGGTATACGCGGGCCAATGTGTTTTTAATCTGTTTAAACCGTTCCTTTTCTATAGAGAAAGCAGTCAGATCCTTTTCGTGGCTTGCCGTATAGGTGCGGCAGCCTGCTTCCGCGATTCCGGAAACGAGAACTGATTGTCCGCGGTCTTCAATCACAATAGACGCGGTTAAATCTGCTTCACCTTCTTCAAACAAAAGTTCTGTCTCTTCAAAAAACAAATTGGAAATCAGTCTAAGCGGCCGATGAAACCGTTCATCCTGATTTCCTTTTATATATATACGCAACATAATCACCTTTTAGGAAAAATTTAAAAACTGTCCTTAGTGTACATGATGGGGGATGCGAACACAATAAGGGCTTACTTGCAAAACTCCTCAATCACCTGGGACTTCATTTCTTCAATCGGAAAGTGATCCGGATAGCTGCAAATCATCAGCATAATGCCATTGAGAGTGGAGGAAAAAAGCAGGGAACGTTTCCTCGGGTCTTGAATACCTAGCATTTCGAAAATCCTGCTCTGAATTTCAAAATTTCTTTCAAACTCCTTCTTCAGGATATCCGCATATTTTGCGAGTACCTGATCCTGATGGGGCTGGGTTTGAAGATTCATATAAAAACGGTAAAGCTCAGGATTCTGAAACACGTTATCCAGCGTTCCTTCCGCTATGTGGCAAAGCTTTTCTTTAGGTGTC
The DNA here is from genome assembly GCF_018283675.1 of Metabacillus flavus. Lineage (NCBI taxonomy): Bacteria > Bacillati > Bacillota > Bacilli > Caryophanales > Bacillaceae > Metabacillus > Metabacillus flavus. Next base: position 1,071,575 of record NZ_JAGVRK010000001.1, on the reverse strand, counting down.
CTTTTGGTGAGGGCACCATCCATCACAGCCCGAAGGTTTTCAATCCTCATCTGGATCATTGCCTCAAGGAGGCCTTCCTTGCCTTGGTAATAATGATAAAGCAGCCCTTTTGAGACTTGGGCAAGTTTAGTCACTTCTTCAATAGAGGTGGAGTGATATCCCTTTTTTATGAAGAGGTCTAAAGCAGCAGTTAATAATCTTTCGCTGCTTTGCTTTCTTATCTTCTCATAAGCTTCAGGGGTGCGCGGCATTAGTGTTTAGCTTCCTCCTTTATAAACTCTAAAATATTTTCGGCAATTTCTTCAGGATGAGTCAAGGTGGACATATGATCGGCACGGGGGATAATGACAAATTCAATGGACGGAATTTTGTCATAATGTTCTCTTATTTGATACATATCTTCAAATTCCTTCGTTCCCTGAATAAAAAGAGTAGCGGCTTGCATTTCTTTAAGTCTTTGAATCGCCGGAGGCTCGGGCCAAATGATTTCGTAACTTTTCCATTCGGTAAGAGCTTTTCTTACATACGTCCTCATCATTTCTCCAAAAAGAGCAAAATGCTCGGAAGTTTTAATGATTGAGTGATGGGGGCCGTTCATAATATGTTCAGCAATGCCGTTGATATCGCGGGGTGCTGAATTTATTTTGTTCATCCAAAAGTTATACTGCTGTGAATATTCATAACCGGTTAATGAGGGAGAAATTAAGATGAGCTTCTCAATGCGTGAAGGATCTGTTAATGCAAAATCTGCAGCTACCTGCCCGCCTCTTGAATGCCCGACCAATGTGGCTTTTTCAATGTGAAGACCGTCCATAAGCATTCTTAAATCGTCGACTAAGTTCATCGGTTCAACCGGAGACGGAGACTTTCCTGACCCTCTGACGTCATAAGCAATGACTTGGCACGTTTTAAGAAGATAAGGGATGATGAAAACCCATTCACGCAAATCCGTTCCAGGCCCGTGAATGAGAATAACGGGGCGGCCGCTGCCTTGAACTTCGGCATGCAAATCCATATAAGCCCTCCTAATTTATCTGACATGTCCATCCTATCTTATGATTGAACTTCTGGTCAATGAAAAACCTACGCAATGCACTTCAGGATAAAGGCTCTTCTTTTTCGCATCACTGCCACATATACATGTTACAGCATGATTTGGATTGAAGGAGTGAAGGATATGGCAGAAAGACCGCCTATTTTACAGCAGGGTGATACCATCGGAATCGTTACACTTGGCAGTCCGCTTGATGAGGCAAAAATCAACCAGGGGATTGCAACTTTAAGAGGCATGGGATTTAAGGTTGTCCTTGGTGACTACGTATACACTGTAAACGGTTTTCTGGGCGGAACCGATGAACAGAGGGCAGCGGATTTAATGAAGATGTTTTCCAATCCGGAAGTTAAAATGATCCTGCCGACAAGAGGCGGGGTGGGTGTTGCCGGAATTCTTCCTTATCTTGATTATTCAATTATCCGTCAAAATCCAAAAATACTGAGCGGCTACAGTGACATTACGGTATTGCAAAATGTCTTATTCCAATATGCAGATTTAATTACGTTTCAGAGTCTGCTGCTGCTTGATTTTGTGCCGGAAACCCCGGCCTATAATTTTCAGCAGTTTTTTGCCGCCACGGCTACCCTCCAATCCCCTCGTCAAATTACAAATCCTCCCGGGATTCCTCAGGTCAGCAGAATACCTGGAAATGTAACAGGCCAAACGGTTGGGGGGAACCTAACTTCCTTTACGGATGTGCTTGGAACGATTTATGACATTGATACAAATGGAAAGATTCTCATTATTGAGGAGACGGAAGAACCCATTAATAAAATCTACCGATATGTTAACCATCTTAAGCTTGCAGGAAAACTAGAAGATTGTGCCGGAATTGTTCTCGGTGAATGCACAAAATGCGAAACTGCATACGGAAAATCCTATGAAGACCTTATCAATGAATTTTTTATTCCTCTTGGAAAACCGCTTATGACAAACGTAACGACGGCACACGGATATTATAAGGCAGCCATTCCAATCGGGGCCCGCGCAAATTTAAATACATCTGCTAATACCTTCACCATTCTTGAACCAGGTGTTCGACCTTCATAAGTTCTTATGCAGAGGCCATACATTATGGATCCTGACCCTGGCAAAACGTTCTCGTCTCCCCCCCTTCCCCATGGTCTGTACCCCCAAAAAAGGCCAACCCCTCAGGGTCAGCCTTTCTCTTATTGGTCCAGCTTAATTTTGTCCAAGTATCCAAGCCGGTACTGTTTTCTGAAATGTTCTTTGATCATGTAGGCAACTCCGGAATCTTCATTGGAGCGTGTGACCCAGTCGGCCGCCTGCTTAACTTCAAACGGCGCCTGGCCCATAGCGACACCAAGTCCGGCATTTGCAATCATATCCCTGTCATCCGAGCTGTCTCCAATCGCGACAACTTCGCTCATCGGTATCTTAAGATGGCTGCAAAGAAGCTCCAGTCCGGTTGCTTTGGTCACTCCTTTAGCCATTAGATCAAAGCGGAGTGCATTCCGGTCTGAAATGGTCACCTCATTAAAAGTTTCATTCAGAAAAGCAGCAGCCGCCTCTTTCTCCCTTTTGCTCTGAAAAAGCACTTCCAGCTTTGGAGCATCAATTGGTTCATCTCTTAATGCATCACCAAGTGATTCTACATACTGGTTCGGATAGAAAAGCGGTTCAGAGGACTGGATGACCGTACTGCCTGTCATATGAGGCGTGACCTTAACCCTGTTCCCGATGCTGTAGCGCTCATGAATGATCCGGATATGGCATTCATAGTTTTCGAGCACCTGAACAAGGCTATACGTCAGCGTTTCTCCAAGTCTTCTTTCAAAAAGCGGCTCATCTATTTTTTCTGCGATAAAGGCGCCGCTGTGAGTAACCAAAAACGATTCTAGTTTTAAGGCTCTCGCAAGTTTTCTGGCGGACTGGAAATGGCGGTTTGTTACAAGCGAGACGTACACACCTTTTTTCTGCACAAATTCAATGGCTTCTCTTGTCGCCTGATGAAGGCGGCCATTTGAGCGAAGCAGCGTTCCGTCTATGTTCAATGCAAGCATGCGGTAAACCACGCAGGCTCCCCCTCTCTTGATGTCTGAAGTTGTTCCCTTATCAGCGTATGAAGAGGATTATGAGGGTAGAACAAGACGGCTTGCCCGCGTCAGACTTTTTTCAAAAGAAAGACTTCTGATTGGAAGTCTCCGCCTCTTTCAGCGTGCTTGGCATTGACTCCGTTGAATTCAGTCGATAAGTTCAGTCCTCTACTCATTAGTTCATCACCCATATAGGTCCTGGAACGGCCCTCAATCGAATAGGCTGCTTGAGGATTAAGCCCGGTCAGCTTAATCACCTGCTCTTTTTTCGGATTCGGAACAGCCAGTGTTTTATACCAGCCGGCGATGGCTGCAGACTGATCCTTCGCCACAATCATCCAAAGCAATTCGTTCGATGTGAACGGACTGATCAGTCTGTAAAAATCTCCGTCCCGGATCAGGGTGCGAAGCTGCTTGTATTGCGCAATCTGCCCTTTCACTTCTTCCTTCTCTTCCTCTGTCATGCGATTGGGATCCAGTTCATAGCCGAACGTTCCAAAATACGCGACATCTCCCCGTGTTTTAAGCGATGTCTTTCTCATGGTCTGATGATTCGGAATATCCGATACGTGAGAGCCCATGCTGTAGATAGGATACACAAAAGAAGAACCGTATTGAATCTTCATTCTTTCAGCTGCATCCGTATCATCGCTCGTCCATGCCTGAGGAGCGTAGTAAAGCATGCCGGCATCGAAGCGGCCTCCTCCTCCCGCACATGATTCAAAGAGGACGTCCGGGAATTCTGAGGTGAGCCGTTCGTACAGATCATAAACGCCTAAAATATAGCGATGAAAAAACTCACCCTGCCGATCCCTGCCCAAAGAAGCAGAATAAGCTTCTGTAATATTCCGATTCATATCCCATTTGATGTAGCTGAGTTTGGCAGAGCGGATAAAGAAAGACATCCGTTCATACAAATAGTCAACGACTTCCTTGCGGGTATAATCGAGCACCCATTGATTTCGTCCATAGGATTTAGGACGCTCGGGATCATGAACCACCCAATCCGGGTGCTTCTCAAATAAATCGCTTTCCTCATTAACCATCTCCGGCTCAAACCATAAACCAAACTGCAGACCTTCTCCGCGTATCGATTTGGAAAGGGCTTCTATTCCTTCCGGCAGCTTGTTTTCATCCACATACCAATCTCCAAGTGAAGATGTGTCATCATTCCGTTTTCCAAACCACCCGTCATCGAGAACGAAAAGTTCGATTCCAAGTTCTTTTGCCCTTCTCGCAATTTGCGTAATCTTCTCTGCACTAAAGTCAAAATACGTAGCTTCCCAATTATTAATGAGAACCGGTCTTTCTTTATCGCGCCAGTTTGGCGAAATCAAATGTTTCCGGAATAAATCATGCACACTTTTTGTTAATCCGTTCAGCCCTTGATCCGAATAGGTCAATACAGCCTCAGGAGAGTGGAAAACCGCACCTGGATTCAGGTTCCAATTAAATTGGAAGGGATGAATTCCCATTGTGATTCTCGTCGTGTCGTAATGGTCTACCTCGGCCTGGGCGAGAAAATTTCCGCTGTAAATGAAATGAGCGCCAATTGCTTCTCCCAGTGTCTCGGTTGTTTCCTGGCGGCGAAGTGCTATAAATGGGTTATGGTGGTGCGAGCTCGCTCCTCTTGCACTTGAAATGGACTGAATGCCGGTCTCAAGCACACGCTCCTTCAGATGGCGCTCCCTTGACCAGGTCCCGGAAAGATGCATCATCGTATAGTCACGGTCATTTAAATCAAGCGACAGACTCATCACCCGTTCAAGCTGAACGTTTTCAGTGCCGATATTTTCTACTGTCGTCCTCCTTGCAATAACAGGAAGATGCTCGAATAGGGTGTAGTTCAAGATCAGCTTCAGTCCGGCTGTCCGGTCGATCAGAGTAATAGCGAGATTCTTCGCTTCCCCTTGCTCCGCAAAGGTAGCTGGCATGCCTGGAATTCGTTCCTTCCCATCCGTAATGGCATATGCCTCGTATTCAAAGCGGTGGACAGAGCTTCCGTTTTCTCTTCTAATCGAAAGAGCCGGCTCCCGGAAGTCTGTAGTTCCGTAGCCCGGATATTCCTGTCTTAATGTTTCCAGGGAAAAGGCAGGGTCGTTTTTTTCAACATGGCAGCTAGCCGCTGTGGGAACAAACGCATTCTGAAAATGGGAAAAATCCTCCTGGTGCTTCAGCGCTTTTCCATAGTATAAATGGCCAAGCTCCCCGTTTTTCATCACGTGAAAAATATAGCTGATCTGTCCGTTCGTTAAGTGAAATTGCTTTGTTGATTCGTTGGTATGGATTGGCATGGGGGTTCCTCCTCTTATCCGATATCGGGTTGATCTGACAATTCAACCATGCTCGATGAAGTCTCTTCAAGCTCCAGCACAAGTATTTCGTTTTCTCCCTCTCTTAAAAGGGGCGCCGGTATGTAAAGGCTTACTTGAGGCCCTTCTGTTTGCCAATAGCGGCCCAGGTTGAAGCCGTTCACCCATACATATCCTTTTGTCCATCCGGCTAAATCGACGAATGTATCCGCACATTCTTTTGCCTTAAAGGTACCTTTGTAAAATCGCGGAAACCTTGTATCTGTTCCCTGAAGCCAATCAACTTGCTCAGGGTTCAGTTCAATCGGAATTACTTCCCAATTAAACCAGTACTGCTGGCCGATCCATAGGTTTTGAATAATGCCTTTCCGGTCTTTTAAATGCTTGCCGTAGTTTACCCGGCCCATATTTTCCACCAGAATTTCAAGGACATTTATGGACTGATCAAAGGGCAGCGTAATCATTTTCTCCGTATCATTCCGATAGATGGTCTTCACATGCTTTCCATTTATATAGATAAGCGCCCGGTCTCTGATCGGCGAAATATCCATCTCCAGCTCTCCCTGCTTCTCTACCTTAGTACGATAAAGAATCATTCCATAGCTTTGATCAAACTCTTCCATTGCTCTGGGAGCAATGGCTTTAAGAGTCGATAGATTTTGAATCCCATCAAACAGGCTGGTGCTTTCCGATAATGCCACCTTGCCGTATGTTTTTTTCTCACCGGGCTCCGGATCCTCTTCAGGAACCTCCTTATACCTGGTCAATATCTCTTTCACTGCAAAATATTTATCTGAGGGATCTCCCCATTCTGTCAGCAATGCGTCATAATCATAGCTTGTGATCGTCGGAGTATACGTTTCGTAATGGTTGGCTCCATTCATAAAGCCGAAGTTCGTTCCTCCATGGAACATATAAAAGTTAACGGATGCCCCTTTGGAAAGGATGGTTTCATATACAGCCGTCATTTCCGCTGCGTCCCTTCTGTGGTGCTCACCGCCCCAGTGGTCAAACCAGCCGATCCAAAACTCCGCACACATTAGAGGCGAGCCCGGCCTGAACCTTTCCAGCGCGCTGAACGCTTCCTCCGGCCTGGAGCCAAAGTTCAGCGTAGTTACCGCTTCCTCCAGCGAACCATGCTGGATAAACTCGGGACCATCAGAAGTAAAGAGCAGGACATCTATTCCCTCCTGCTGATAAAGCTTCCTTAAATATTTCAAATATTGCTGATCATTTCCATAGGCTCCATATTCATTTTCAATTTGCATCGCGATGACCGGTCCGCCATTTCCAGATAAATAAGGCACCAGCTTCGGCAGGAGAACGTGAAAATATTCGGTCAAGTGATTCAAAAACGCAGGATCGGAGCTTCGAAGCTCCATATCCTGTCCCTTCAGCAGCCAGGCAGGCAGACCGCCGAATTCCCACTCCGCGCAAATATATGGCGCTGGCCGCAGGATCACATGCAGACCCAATTTATCCGCTGTCTGAATAAATCTTTCCAAGTCTGCCATTCCTTCAAACTGGAAATCTCCTTTTTTCGGCTCATGCACATTCCATGGAATATACGTTTCAACCGTATTCAAACCGAGCATCTTCAACTTTTTCAATCGGTCTTCCCAGTATTCCGGCACCACTCGAAAATAATGGATGCTTCCTGATAGGATTTGAAAAGGTTCTTCGTTCAGAAAAAATTGTCCGTCCTTTGCTGTCAGCATAGAAACCCTCCTTATTTAACAGCACTTCCAAGCATTCCTGATATAAATTGTTTCTGTAGAACAAGGAAGAAGATAATGATTGGAATGGTCGCTATGGAAACACCCATCATCACTTGTCCATAATCAATGTACGATAATCCCATTAAACTGGAAAGAGCTACAGGGAAAGTATGCATAGATGAATCATTCAATACAACGAGCGGCCATAGGAAGTTATTCCACTGAGTCATGAATAAGAAAATGGATGCAGCCGCAAGAGATGGCCTCATAGCCGGCATGACGACTTTTGCGAAAATCTTTAATTCACTCGCCCCATCAAGACGCGCCGCTTCAATCAGCTCAGTCGGAAAAGCCAGGAAATTCTGCCGCAGCAGAAAAATGGCAAAAGGATAACAGATTTGCGGAGCAATGACCGCAAAATACGTATTCAGCCATCCTGCCGAAGACATCATTTGAAAGAGCGGAATCAAGGTTGCCTGATAAGGAATCATCATGGAAAGCAGAAAAGCTGTAAAGATCAGATTTTTCCCTTTAAATTCTAACTTCGCCAGTGCATAAGCAGCGAGAGAACATACAATCAATGCGGAAACGACATACAGCAGGGAAACAAACAATGAGTTAAATAACACTCTTGATACATCAATAGCGGAATTCAGGTTCTGATAGTTTTCCACGAGCTTCGTTCCGGGAAGCAGCGTTGGAGGATTCGTAAACATTTTCCCGGATTCATTTGTAGACCCGATGAACATCCAGTAGAAAGGAAAAATAGAGACGACTAGAAAAATTCCCAGCATTGCATACATGCCTATTTTTTGCGGAAGCTTCCTGTTCTTTTTTTCCTGTGTCATAGGTACACTTTTTACTGCTTCCATTATCGATCACCTGCCACTTTAAATTGGATGAAGGTCAAGATTGCTACTAGTACAACTACCACATAAGCAATGGCGGATGCATAGCCAAATTGGAAATATTCAAAACCGTTCTGATAAATGTAAAGTCCCAGCGTCATCGTTGAATCTGCCGGTCCCCCTTTAGTCAGGTTAAATGGCTCATCGAACAATTGCAGTGTTCCAATCGTGCTCAATGTACCGGCAAACAGGATGACGGGCTTTAACTGAGGGATGGTGATATGAAAGAATTGACGGATCTTTCCTGCACCATCCAATGAGGCTGCTTCATAAATTTCCTCAGGAATATTTTGAAGAGCAGCAAGGAAAATGACCATGTTGTAGCCCGTCCATCTCCATGTCATCGCAAGAATAATCGATGCCTTTGCCCAAAACCCATCCGAAAGCCAGGGGACGGCTGCAATTCCAAGATAGCTCAACGCGTTGTTGATAATCCCTTCCTCCTGAAGCATGATCGAGAAAAGGATGGAATAGGCAACAAGAGAGGTTACAGCTGGAAGGAAAAAGGAAACCCTAAAAAATCCTTTCAGCTTTAATAGCTGGCTGTTCAATGCTCCTGCTAAGACTATGGCGAGCAGCAGCATGATCGGCACCTGAAAAACGAAAATGATAAACGTATTCTTCAGTGCTGTCCAAAAAATCTCGTCATTAAAGAGACGAATATAGTTGTTTAATCCGTTAAATGCATAAGATCCTGCCTCAAACTTCTGAAAGCTTAAAATAAATGAAGCAGCGACAGGGTATACGGTAAATATGAGAAACAAAACCAGTGCCGGAGCTAAAAACCAATAAGGAAACAATCGTGAACGACTCATCTGCAATCCCGCCTTTAGTAGAGAAAGAGCTAAATCCCTCCAGCTCTTTCCGGATTTTTTACTCTAAAGCATTCTATTCTTCAAACGCTTTTGAGCTGCTTTAAATGCTTCTTCGATCGTAAGCTTTCCTCCCATTGCCTGGGATTGCGCTTTCACCGCTTCGTCCTTGGCATACGGAAAATCGCCGGTATAGTTAACCGAAGGAATGTCTGTCATCTGATCGGCAAGCGTTTTCCATACAGCCTGTCCGCCAAAGAAATCTACTCCATTAGTGAACACATCTTCATCATAAATGGTGGTCAGTGAAGGAAAGAGCCCTCCGTTCATTGCTTCAATCTGTGTTTGTTCATCTGTTGAAAAGTACTCCAGGAAGTCATACGCCATTTCCGCATTTTCAGATGATTTCATGATCGTATAGTTGCTCCCGCCAAGGTTTGAGGCACGGTTTGCGCCCTCCTCAAATGCCGGTAAAGGAATGACTCCCCATTTGCCAGCCGAATCTTTCCCCTGCTGGGTAATCGAGCCTGCAAGCCACGCACCCGAAGGAGCTGTCGCTACGTCCCCCTGAACCATGGAGCTGATCCAAGCGTCCCAGCCAACCGTATTTTTCACAAGATCCGCTTCCTTCAGCTGCTTATGAACCTTCATGGCTTTAACTGACTCTGGTGAAGTCAGATTCGGCTTTTCATTTTCATCAAAATAAAAGGTTCCTTGCTGATTCAGCATCATACGGTAGAGACCGTCATCCCCGTTTAAATCGAGTCCGATCATATCCTTGCCTGTCTTCTCTTTAATTGTTTTTCCAGCTTCAATAAAATCAGCCCATGTTTTCATATCTTCTGCGTTTACGCCGGCTTTATCGAATATATCTTTTCGATAAAAGACCCCGGTAGGACCCGCATCAAAAGGAAACGCATACATATCTCCGTCCTTTGAAACTAAATCTCTTTTAAACTCGGGAAACATGGATTCTTTCTTTTCATCAAATCCGTGTTTTGATAAGTTCAGGAATGCATCCGGAAAGGAATCGATGTAGCCTTGTATACGGTCATCCTCCACAAGAACAATATCCGGAAGGCCCTGTCCGCCTGCAAGCAGGCCCGTGGTCAGTTTCTGATAAACATCGCTTGTACCCATTTCAACAATCTCAAGATCAAATTCAGGATGATCTTCCTGATATCGCTTTTCAGCAGCCTCCAATACCGGGACGTTAACATTCCAGACCCAGGCTGTTAATTTATTTGGATTATCAGCCTTACCTGAACATCCTCCCAGCAGTCCGATTCCTAAAACGAGGCACAGTAACATGCTCAATTTTCTTTTCATGATTTCCCTCCTTATTATTCTGGCTATCTAGTTACTTAATTAATTTATGAAACAAACTATTTAGACTTATATAATCTCTTTTTGATTTTGGTACTGCACCGCAAACATTTCTGCCAGTATGAGCGTGGCTGCTCCAATCAAGGCTGCCTGGTCTCCAAGACCGGACTGAACGATCCGTGTTTCCTTTGCTTCATCATCCAATGCCCGTTGTTTTACTACTTCCCTGATAGGATCAAGCAAGAAGGGTCCTGCTTTAGAAATGCCCCCGCCGATAATAATTTTTGAAGGGTTCATAATATGGATCAGATTCGTTACAGCTGTACCGATGTATCTCCCGGCATTGCGGAAAATCTCAATCGCCAGCTCATCCCCCTGTAGTGCAGCTCTGTGCAGCAATTCTCCGCTGATCTTGTTCTCGTCTCCATTGATCAGGTCAGTAATCATCGTCTTTCTGCCGAAGGAGATTTCCTTCATGGCTGCTCGCTTTAGCCCATCATGTCCTGCCACAGTTTGCAGGCATCCATAGTTGCCGCATGTGCATTTCGTGCCGTTTAAATCTGCGACCGTATGCCCGATTTCCCCTGCCAGTCCATGGCGCCCTCTGAATAATTCATTGTTCATCAGGATCCCGGCCCCGATTCCGTAGCCGACATTGATGCAAATCAGATCCTCTGCTCCAACACCGTTTCCAAACCAGGACTCGCCAAGAGCCATTGCCCTTGCGTCATTTTCCACTCGTACAGGAACGAGCAATGCCTCTTCGAGCCTCTCCTTTAGCGGGATGTTCTTAAAATTAAGGTTAGGCGCAAACAATGCTACCCCCTTGGAAGAGTTGACAATACCGTGCATGCCGATACCGATGCCGATCAGCTTATCTTTTGGGATGGCTGCTGTCTTCACGAGACGATGAATTTCCCGGATGATAATCTGGACAAAATCCTCCTCCGTCATCGAATCATCAATTGGAATCGTATTCTGCATCACAATTTCCGCTTCCAGATCTGTAAGAGCAAAACGAATTTTACTTACTCCTACATCAATTCCTGCAACGAAAAAGTTCCTGGAATTGATTCTTAGAATAATCGGTTTTCTTCCTCCGCTGGAAGGACCTTGCTGGCCTTCAACTACCAGTCCGTCGTTCAGCAATTCACTGACGATATTCGTTACGGTAGGGGGAGTCAGCTTCGTTTTCTTTGCGATCTCTGCTCGAGAAATCCCGCCCGTTGACCGAATAATATTTAATATCAAAGACCGGTTAAGCGATTTCATTAGTTGAAAGCTTCCGACAAGATGGCTAGCCATCTATTCATCCTCCCTGCTGCTTAAACAATTAATTCCTTTCTATTCCAGAAAATTAATTAATTTAATTATGTTTTTACGAAAGCACTTACATGTATTATGGCAAGCGTTTTCATATTTTGCAAGACTTAATTAGGTGTTTATGTTTTAATTCATTTAAGGTAGATTTTAATGACCCGGATACTATTGGTCCTTTTATAAAAAACAAACGCCCCTTTTAAATGGCGTTTTGATTTTTAGCTTCTAAAAAAAACTAAGAAAGTTTTGTCGGACTTAAATTTAGTAGAAAATTTAAAATAAACTTTAAAAACAATTATTCCGATTACTCCACTTATGAAATTGAGTATAACATCATTAATATCTGCAGCTCTAAGTTCATCTATTTCATAAAAAGATAATATGACCATTTCAATTAACTGAATTAGTTCTATAAATATACTACTAATAAAAGCTAAAAGTAGTATTTTTTTAATGTTTTTTATCCATCCAAAGTAAAGAATTGTGAATGTAGCAGGAGCTAATAACATCAAATTATAAAAAAGATATAATAACGCCAGTGAATTGTTCAAAGTGGATATCATGGGGAGTATAGGGACTATGTTTATAGGGAGTTGCATTTTATCTGTAAATAAGTATGTTGGGTGTACTTGATTTAATACGATTGAATGAAAAGGAAATCCAATAGTCCCAGTAAATAAGAAATTTAAATAAAATGAGAAAGTCCCAAAAACTAAAATGCTCAAAAAATTATTGATTTTGGTGTTTTTTAAAAGGAAAAAAAGTAATATGGCAACGAATGTACTGTTAATAATGCTGGTAATGAAATGAGAAAACATTAATAATTTATAATCGTAATTTTGCAGATAATAGGGTATTCTCAGTAAGATCTGTATATATGGAACGATTAAAAGAGTATATTTCATATAAATAACCTCCCCCCGTATAATAAGTTTAATTCTAGAAAAATCGGTTTTACATTTACAATATCTTTTACTTATACCAATAACAACTATTTTTTATAATATTTGTAAACAAAAAGAGAAGCTGAATTTACATTATGAACGGGGCAAAGTGCCCAAAGCGGATCTAGCATCTTTGCAGAAGCGGTTCAAAAAGCTTTTGGTGCTGAAAAAATGAATTATGAACTGCTTGGAAACGGGGATTCTCATATGCATTGGAATTTATTTCCCAGGAAGAAAAACGATGCCCCTATAAAAGGACCCGTATGGTAGGTAGACCGGGAAGATATGTTTGCTGAGGAAGTAGAGCCTGAGGAAGATGAATTAGAAAAATTGAGAGATAGATTAAGAGCGGAAATAGAGCGGCTGATTACTGCAAGGTAAATACGAATATGAAAACCCGGAAACGCTCAAAGCTGCATTTCCGGGTTTATTTTTAAGGCTATGTTAAAGCATGGTGTTTGATTCTTTAACACCTGTTGATTGGAGCGGAAGGCGCACGCCTGGTAGCTGCAATCAACAGCCAAGTTTAACAGAGCTTAAAAGGAAGACTGATTGGAGCTGCTGCAGCCATACACAAATTTCAAAATGTAAAAATTGCTTTCTGATCTATAGATATTACGATTTATTCTTTAACAGAGCTTCCAAGCATCCCGGATATAAACTGGCGCTGCAGCAGCAGGAAGAAAATCATAATCGGCAGAGTCGAAATGGCCGTTCCCATCATCAGCTGTCCGTAATCCACTTTCGACAGGCCAATCAGACTGGATAATGCGACAGGCAATGTGTACATATCTTGTTCATTTAAAATAACAAGCGGCCATAGGAAGTTGTTCCATTGAAACATAAATAGGAAGATCGCAACCGCTGCAAGAGACGGTTTCATTGTCGGCAAAACAATTGTAAAGAAGATTTTAAATTCCCCTGCTCCATCCACTCTAGCTGCCTCAAGCAGCGAGTCCGGCAGCGCCTTCATATTTTGCCTCATCAGGAAAATCGCGAAAGGATAGGCCAGATTCGGCAGAATAACGGCCTGATAAGTATTGATCCAGCCTAAAGCAGCCATCATTTTAAACAGCGGAATCAGCGTCACATGATACGGAATCATGATAGCTAATAACAGAACAAAGAAGATGGCATCTCTTCCTTTAAACTTGAACTTGGCAAAAGCATAGCCTGAAGCAGAACAAATCATCAGGGCCAATGCTGTATATATCAGGGTTATCGTTAAGGAATTACCCAGAACCTTTAGAATACCTATGGATTCATCCAGGTTTTTAAGGTTGGTCCATAGCTCGCTGCCAGGCAGAAAATTCGGAGGAACTTTAAAAATTTCGCCGCTCGTATGGGAAGCTCCGATCACCATCCAATAAAACGGGCCGATGGAGCAAATGACACCAGCAATTAGCAGGGTATACAGCAATACTTTTGAAATGTTTTTCTGTGTTTTCATCAGTCCTGATCACCTGCGACTTTCATTTGAATCCACGAAAGGATCGCAATCATAATCACAAGCACGTAAGCAATGGCAGATGCGTAGCCAAAATCAAAGTATTTAAAACCGTTTTGGTACAAGTACAGCGAAATCGTTAACGTGGAGTTATTCGGTCCGCCTTCTGTCAGGATAAACGGTTCATCAAACAGCTGCAGTGTTCCGATGGTAGACAGGACGAATGTAAACAAAATAATCGGACGCAGCTGCGGGATGGTAATGTAAAAGAACTGCCGGATCCTGCCCGCGCCGTCAATGCTTGCCGCCTCATATAAGGATTCAGATACATTTTGAAGTCCGGCGAGGTAAATCACCATATTGTAGCCTGTCCATCTCCATGTAATGGCTATCATTAGAGCAACTTTGGACCATGTCGTACTAGTCAGCCAGCCGACCTTTTCCATTCCAAGCAAGGAAAGAAAGTAGTTGATAATTCCATAATTTTCATCCAGCATGATCATAAAAACAATGGAATAAGCAACGAGTGCTGTGATGGCCGGCATAAAGTAGGAAATCCGGAAAAAAGCTTTCATTTTGACAAGCTTCGAATTCAGGGCTGCGGCAAGGATCAATGCCAGGAACAGCTGAATCGGGACCTGAATGATTAAGATGAAAAACGTATTTTTTAAGGCTGTTAAAAAGAGAGGATCCCTAAATAGCCTTACATAATTTTCTAAGCCGACAAATGCCATCCCGGCCCCATCACTTTTTTGAAAGCTCATGATAAACGATGAGATAACCGGGTATACCGTGAATAAACAGAAAAGGATCACGGTAGGGGCAATGAGAATATACGGAAAGTTTTTCGGTGTAATCCAATTTTTCTTATGAGCTTTTGGTTCATAGACCTGCTTGGCAGCGGTCTCTTTTTGAAGCTCTGCCATTGTGAAATCCTCCTCTCGGGACCTTGAATGAAACGCGTTTGTTAATTAAATTTAGGAACCGGGTAAAGAAGAGGGCTGCCCTTAAACAAGCAGCCCTCCCTTCTATTACTTACTTATTAATTTCGCGTTTCGATTCATTTGCAAGCTGATCTGCAGCTGCTTTCAGCGCCTCAGCCGGATCCTTCTTATCAAGAAGAGCCGCAGCCTGAGCGTCTGCTGCATATTTCAGTCCGCGAGGGTAATCATTTGTGTAATTGGCAGGAGGAATATTTTCCACTTCGTCTGCGAACATACGGAAGATTGGCTGATTGTTAAAGAAAGCAACTGGCTCATCAAAGTACTTGTCATCGTATGTTTCAAGCAGCGACGGGAATATTCCATATTTTTTCAGCACGTTGACTTGTGTGTCTTTATCTGTAGTAAAAAATTCAGCAAATGCATATGCGGCGTCTTTATTTTTGGAGGCTGCTGGTATAACGATATCCGATCCTCCAAGATTGGCATCGCGGTTTCCTCCGGCTTCAAATGCCGGAAGCTTCATTACATCCCATTTCCCTTCAAGATCCTTTGCCTGTTCCATGATTGTTCCTGTATACCAAACGCCGAACGGAACGGTTGCAACGGTTCCGTTTACAGTCGCGGTTACGGTTCCATCCCATCCGTCCACATTAGCTACCAGCTTGTTTTCCTGAAGCTTTTGAATCATGGACATGGCCTTAACGGATTCGTCAGACTGGAAGTCAATGTTGCCTTTATCATCAAAGTAAAACGCACTTTGCTGGTTCAGCATCATACGGTACAGGGCATCATCCTTTGCGATATCCACCGGAACCATCGCAGAACCTGTTTTCTCTTTGATCACTTTCCCCGCTTCGATAAAATCATCCCACGTTTCAATCGATTTAGGATCTACTCCTGCTTTTTCAAAAATATCAGTTCGGTAATAAACGCCGGTTGGCCCAATGTCCCAAGGCATAGCAACAAATTTACCATCTTTGTTTTTAGCTGTAGCAATCTTTGATTTCCCGAATTTATCTTCATATTTATCAAACCCTTTTTCAGAAAGATCCATAAAACCGTTCGGGAACTGCTTTTTATAGTTATCCAGACGGTCGCTTTCAACCATCAGTACATCCGGAAGTCCGGCACCATTGGCAGCAAGCCCGACTGTCAGCTTATCGTATAAATCCAAACGCCCGATATCCTGGACTTTAACTTCTACATCCGGGTATTTTTTCTTGAAATTATCTACAGCCAATTCCATTGAGCTTGCTGCAACATTCCAGCCCCAAACGGTAATTTCTCCCTTAGGCTTTCCGCCATCCCCAGCGGAACCGCCTGATCCCTGTGAACTGCATGCAGACAGCATCCCCACTGTCATGACTGCAGCCATCAATAATGCCCAAACCTTTTTCATATAAATCCCCCTTTTTTGTATCCGCTTTCATTTCTCCCAAAATAAAAGGTGTTACTTAATTAATTAAATAATATAACGAACTACTATTAAAATAGCACACTTTTTTTAAAAATGTAAGGGCTTTCTCAAACAGTTTGTTTTCTATTTTCATAGTTTAATGAAAACATATCCTCTAAAATTAAAGTGACGGCCCCAACAAGTCCCGCACGGTCTCCAAGTCCTGATTCGACGATGATCGTTTCCCTTGCCTCATCACTCAGCGCCCGCTTAAGAACCACTTCCTTAAGAGGTTCAAATAGAAAAGGACCTGCCTTTGAAATTCCGCCTCCAATAATGATTTTGGGAGGATTTAAGATGTGAACCAAATTGGAAATGGCTGCCCCAAGATATTTGCCGGCCGTCTGTAATATTTCAATCCCCAAATCATCTCCCAGTTTTGCTGCCTCATGTATAATTTTCCCGCTGATTTTATCAACATCTCCATCTGTCAGCTCAGAAATAAGGGTCCTCCTCCCAAGAATGATCTCCTTCATGGCTGCATTCTTTAATCCGTCGTGTGCCGTAAGGGTTTGAAGGCATCCATAGCTTCCGCATGTACACCTTGGTCCATTTAAATCAACGACCGTATGCCCGATTTCACCCGCCAGGCCATGACGTCCCCTAAACAGCTTGTTGTTCATAATAATTCCTGCCCCAATCCCATATCCAACGTTGATGCAGATGAGATCCTCAAAGCCAATGCCGCTGCCGAACCATGCTTCGCCAAGAGCCATCGCCCTCACATCATTTTCTACCTTTACAGGAATCAGGAATTCAGATTCCAGCATGCTTTTCAGAGGAATGTTCTTCATATGAAGATTGGGAGCAAAAATAGAAATCCCGCGCTCGGCATCAACAATTCCATGCATGCCGATTCCAATTCCCATAATTTTATCCATAGAAATAGCGGCCTTGTTTTTCAGAATATAAATCTGCTTTATCAGCATTTTTACAAGCTCTTCTTCTGTCATTCTCTCGCTAATGGATACGATGCTTTTCATCAGAATCTCCGCATTTAAATCAGTAACGGCAAAACGGACTTTTTTGACACCCACATCCACCCCGATGATATAAAAGTTTCTGGAATTGATCCTCAGCATAATAGGCTTTCGGCCACCGCTCGAAGGCCCGGTCTGACCTTCTATCACTAATTCCTCGCTCAGAAGTTCATGAACGATATTTGTTACGGTCGGCGGAGTAAGCCTCGTTTTCTTCGCGATTTCTGCCCTGGATATCGTCCCTGAAGAGCGGATAATATTCAGAATCAGGGATCGGTTCAGGGATTTCATTAATTGAAAGCTCCCGATTAAATGATTAGCCACCGCTTTTCCCCCTCTGCAAAGCCATTTTAATTCATGACTTCTTTAAGCTGTCTCTCGGATTAACGGGTCCAGTGCCTCACAGTGTTGTGGAAATCTCACCTAACCGCTTGTTCTGACACCAAAAGGAAAATGCTTTTTTTCGATGCAAAACTATGACAGCAGAAATTTCTCCTACAATTAAAAGACTCGTTTTCGTTTATTCCGCCTCTCCCCCTTCGTTAATTAAGTTAATTTTGCAAGGTATCTTATGTAAGCACTTACATACATTATCGCAAGCGTTCCTGATTTTGACAAGATGCTTTCTGTAATGTTGATTCATTCTCATTCAGGCTATAGAAAAACCCGCAGTCCTGCGGGTTTTTGAGCCGTACACTTTATTTATTCAGTTTCGGAAACACAAGCTCTGCAAATCGATAGGCTTCTTCCAGATGCGGATAACCGGATAATATAAATGTATCCACTCCAGCCTCCTCATATTCTCTCATCCGTTCTGCTGCAATGTCAGGGTCGCCGACGATTGCTGTTCCCGCTCCTTCGCGTGCCAGCCCGATTCCAGCCCATAGATTAGGAGAAATTTCGAGATTTTCACGAACTTTGGATCCTCCATGCAAGGACGATTGTGTTCTTTGAGCAATCGAATCGAAGGCAGCATGCCGCTCCTCAAAGGCCCGGATGGTTGCATCATCTACATGGCTGATCAACCGTTCAGCCGCATCCCATGCTTCCTGTTCAGTTTCTCTGACAATTGCATGCAAGCGAATACCAAAGGTAAGCGTTCTCCCTTCAGCAGCTGCCATCTTCTTCATTTCTTGAATTTTTTCTTTAATTTGAGCGGGCGGCTGACCCCATAGCAGGTAAACATCCGCATGCTTGGCCCCCACTGCTTTCCCTGCCGGAGAGGATCCGCCAAAATACAGCGGAGGATACGGCTCCTGAACAGGCGGCTCCGGAATGTAAGCACCTGTTACCTCCAGATGTTTCCCTTTGTGATCTACCCGGTTGCCTTCCATTACTTTTCTCCAAATATCCAAATACTCGTCCGTTACTTCATACCGTTCATCATGGCTGTGATAGCTGCCAAACGCTGCCTGCTCTGCAGGGTCCCCGCCTGTCACAACATTCAAAAGAAGGCGGCCTCCTGAAAAATGATCGAAGGTTGCAGCCATTCTTGCTGACAGGGTTGGAGACATGAGACCTGGTCTAAGCGCGATTAAAAATTTCAATTTGTTTGTCACAGAAGCGAGATAGGAAGCGGTTACCCAGGAATCCTCGCAATTCGCCCCTGTCGGCAATAATGCCCCATCATATCCAAGGCTGTCCAATGCACTTGCAATTTGCTTTAGGTAGGTGATATCAGGTTTTCTTTCTCCCGCACGTGTTCCTAAATAATGGCCGTCTCCAGCTGTTGGAAAAAACCAGAATAAATTCATGATGTACCCCTTCCTGTGTCTCTGATGAGAACTGCCTGTCTCTCTATCAATTTATGATTTATACTGAAAGGACATAACCCGCAATGCAAAAACCCCCTGCTTGCAAACGAGTGAAAGCAGGGGCCTTCAGTTCTCTGATCAGCCATATATTTTATAGGTATATTGTAAAGTTGATAATTCCGATACGTCAAGTAAACAATCTGAAATAGCAGGAAATTCAGTTTTCAGCGAGAAACTTGGTTATAGGAAGGTGATAAACGATGAACGCTTTGGAAACACAGATAGAGCAGCTTTTGGCTTACTCAGCCGCTCCTACAATTTCGCCGGAAAAACTATCTGATTTCTGGAAAAAGAATCTGACAAAGTTTAATGGAATTCCAGTAGATGTACGTTTTTCAAAGACTGCTGATCTATTTCCTTCGGTTGATATTTATTCTGCTGTTTTCTATGGCTCTGATGATACACCGCTTCACGCCCAGCTCCTTATCCCGCGATTTGCAAAAGATGAGCAGCTGCCCTGTGCGATTGTCTATCACGGGTATGGGGACAGCAAAGGCTTCCCTGAAAAACACGCAGCCCTTCTTTTAATGGGGGTAGCAGTATTTGCAGTGGATGTAAGAGGGCAAGGGGGCGAGACAGGAAACCATTTAACGAGTACATATGGAATGGCATCCGGCTGGATCACACAAGGAATTTTGGATCCTGAAAATTCTTACTTTCAAGCGATTGTACTGGATGCTGTCAGAGCAGTGGACGCAGCAGCCTCCCACCCGAGAGTGGACGGCAGCAGACTGTTCACTGCCGGTCTCAGCCAGGGCGGCGGACTTGCGCTGATGACGGCTGCCTTATGCGGTGAAAAACTAAAATTTACATCTGCCGCTTTTCCAGGCATGTGCCACATGGATCTGGGGATAATGAAATCCACTGGCTCGCTTAGCGAAGCAGCTTTTTTTGTCCGCAAACACCCGGAGCATCTAAGTAAAGTCCTTTATACGCTGAGCCTGTTCGATGTGCTGAATCATGCCCGGGCTATTAAAGTTCCCGTACATATCCAAGTGGGATTAAAGGATCCGGTCTGCATTCCAGAAACCATCATTGCTGTATACAACAGGATCCCATCCCGTAAAAAGCTCGCTGTCCATCCTTTTACCGCACATGAAATGACTGAGCACCTGCAGCGGAGAATGCTGGAGTACGTGAGGGATGAACTTTTTGAGGAGATTAAATAGAAATTATGGTGAAAATGGATAAAAAGTAAGAGGATTTCGGAAATCAGGAGACCAAGTCAGAGCGGAATTCAGGGTCCATTGAACTTTTTGCTGACTTTTTATGGGTTTTTGCTGACTTTTTCCGATATATGCTGACTTTTTCCGATATATGCTGACTTTGACCAAACAGCAAGGTTTAATGCTGAGGCCGGCGGATTTTCAGTATCCCCTCTCCATACAACAAAAAAATCGCCCCCAAGAAGGCGATTTTTTCTATTCGTTATTCCACCGCACCATAAAGGTCTTCAAGCGGCTTCATGATGATTTTGTTCAGTTCGGCGATGACCATACTCATGCGCTGTTCGGCTTCCATCAGCTGGGCGATGGTTGGGTGCTGCTGGACAAGTGCAACCGATTTTTGCGCCTGGTCAACTTCCTCTTGTGAGATTTCCTGTCCGGACATTTGCTTTTGCTGAAGGTTCAGCTGGATGTCGCGGAAGTTATCAAACATATTTTTTGCTGCTTCATCTGCGTTCACTTGATCGTAAAGCGCTCTAAGCTGCTTGTATTCTGTGCTTTCGCGCAGTGCTTTTTCCAGGTTGCCGGCTTCATTGTACAGGTTCTCTGACATGTGATCGCCCTCCTTTGATTTCGGTCCTCGTTTCGGACCCCCACCCACTATAACAGAAATCGATCTGTTTTTCATGGGTGGAGGAGTCCGCCTGGCTATTTAGCCTTGAAATACCGCAATTAAAGCCTGAAAAATCCCAATCAGCCCGCCCAGGAGCGCACCTAAATAGGTAATCATTTTCAGTTCACTGCTTGTTATTGACAACACCATTTGTTCAAGCCTTTGCGTGGAAAATGTATCCACCTGTTCTTTGACGATCTGCTCGATGTTGAGCTGATTCATAAGAGTCTCCATGTTGTTTGTTAAGCCGCTGATCGCCATGGAAACCATGTTCGGGATGAAGGTTTCGCGAATTGAATTGTGGTATGGAGCTGTAATGTCATAAACCGTTTTTCCATACCAGTCTTTAATTCCCAGAGAGCGAATGGCACGGTTTTTCAGCTCAGCTGCAGCTTCATTCATATTCAGCTTCTCCTGAACTTCCCCGAACTTCATTTGCTTCGCTTTTTCCCATTCATTTGTGATGAGGTCACCGATAAACGCTTCAGTTTCGCCGTTTTTCAAGAATTTGATCAGCTCAGGCTGAACAAGGTCTGATAGATTCATGTTTCCTGTAAACATTTGAATCATGCTGCCTAAGCGGCCGCGTTCTGCAAGAAAATCATCGATCATATTTTTAATGCGATTTCTTCCCTCGAAGCTTTCAAAATACTGGATGCCTGAGAGAACAATATAATGGGCAATTTCTTTTGCTTTTCCATCGAGTTTTGCCTCAAGTGCTGGAGGCATCATTTGCGATAGCGTTTTTTCCCGGTTCTCCGCTTCAAATTCTCTCCACTTGCTTTCAATCATAGAAAGAATCAGCTGTTCCGTTTTTTCATCAGCTTGTTCGACCCCTGCTTTTTCAAGGACCTCCAGGAGGGTCTGATTTTGATTCATCCAATCAAACACCATTTTTTCTGCCCAGTTTTCGACTGCTTGGCCGAAAGAGGAATCGATTATTTTCTTTTTGAGGCTTTCTGCAGTCAGCAGGTGCTCAATTACCATTTTCCCCATCTGCTCAGCCATCTGGTCTCTTCTTTTTGGAATGAGACCTGGTGTGAAAGGAAGCCTTTTTCCGAATACATAGACCGGATTATACGGCCTGAACAGCATTTGGATGGCAAGGTGGTTTGTAATTCCGCCAATTGCCGCTCCAATACCAATCATAAAAATAAAAGTCCATAGTACGCTCATTCTAACACTCCATATCTTCACATACTTTTCATCTTTTCCATAAACTGCTGATAAGGACATCTGCCTAGAACAAATTATAATTCTAGTTACGCCATACGGCAAATGAGGGATTGCGATGAAATGGATAAAAACTGATATTTTTCTTCATGAGGATACTTCCCCTTCCGTAAAGATCAGCAGCGGACTGCTGAATCAATTTGGCCAGTCCTCTCACTCCAGGTGGAGTTTCCTTTCGATTGGAAGGAATAGTGTGAAAGTCCGCTTCGTAATTATAGATGATAAGAATTTTTTTCTTTCCATTTCAATAAAGGCTCTTGAAGACGCTTTTGTTCCGGATTGGCTAATGGGCGGACAGAGCTGGTCAGTAAGTATCGAAGCTGAAAGGATTTGGATTGGCCCCATATTTGCCCTGCTCACAGATATCCGGTCTGCCAAGGAAAACATTTCTCTCGGGAATATGGATGATTATTGCAAAGAGCTTGCCGCTTATTGCGAAGAGAAAGGCTATCTTTTTTATCTTTTTTCATTGAAGGACTGGACGGATAACCATGTCAGCGGATGGGTCCGGCATAAGGAGAAATGGGTGAAGACATATTTGCCGTTTCCTAACGCCGTGCATAACCGCCTGCACCAAAGAAGAACCGAGCTCGACGTTCGGTTTGCGGCATTCGCGGAGGACCTTCATCAGCTTGAGATTCCTTATTTTAATCACCGCTTTTTGAACAAATGGGAAGTTCATCAATGGCTGGAGGCCGATCCCGTTTTACTCCCCTATGTCCCGGCTTCAAGAAAGCTTTCGTCCAAAAGAGATTACGAAATGTATGCCGCCTCCTACGCTGATTTTTTTGTTAAGCCGATTTACGGCAGCCAGGGCAAAAAAATATTCCGCATAAGGGAAACGGATGCTGGCTATTTGCTTGATGATACCTCTTCGCTTGACCCTGCTGCTTTGTTCAAAGAAACGGATGAAATGTTCAGGCACATGTATCCTCGTCTTACAAAGGAACCTTATATGCTGCAGGAGACGATCCGAATCATTACGTATCATCATAAGCCAATGGATTTCCGCATCCTTTGCCATAAAAAAAATGATCACGATTGGGCCGTCACTTCTATGACAGCAAGGGTTTCTTCGGAAAATACGTTCGTTTCAAATCTCTATCAAGGCGGTGCTGCATTTCCTGTTAAAAAGATTCTTGCAGAATTATATGGTGAGAAAAAGGGCCGGAATATCCGGAATATGCTTGCTGAGCTGTCCCGGGAAATCTGTCTCGCTGTCGAACGGAATTCAAACGGCTACTACGGCGAGCTTGGGATTGATTTAACACTGGATCAGGATGAACGGCTATGGCTGATTGAAATTAATTCAAAGCCTTCCAAAAGCAGCGAGTATGTCCCTGGGCAGATGAAGGTCAGGCCATCTGCCAAAGCGGTAGTGGAGTATGGAATTTATTTAAGTAAGCTAAATGGGGTGTGAAGGGAATGAAGTCTACTCTCGGGTTTATGACGCTTCATCAGGAAGCGGAAAAATCGTATTCCACTGAAATTGCCAAAAGAGCCGATTCGTTTGGACTGACTGTGTTCAGGTTTTGTCCAGCAGACATTCAGCCCGGCACTGCTCTTTTAAAAGGCTTCATTTATGAGAATGAAGAATGGAAGCCTTCTCTTCAGCCGCTGCCAGCCTTTATTTATGATCGGTGCTTCTACAGCAAAGGCGACCGTTCAGCCAAATCCCGCCCAATCGCGGAATGGCTGAAAAACAGACCGGATACCGTATTCCTCGGTAAAGGCCTGCCTGATAAATGGGCAGTGTATCAGGCGATTATGAAAGATTCGACTCTCTCCTTTTATTTACCGGATACGGCACAGATTGAAGCAGCTAAAGACGTCCTCCCCCTTCTCTTCAGGGAAAGGCAATGCATGTTAAAGCCTGTAAAAGGTGCACAAGGACGCGGAATAATCGCACTGTCATTGAGCGGAAAAACCATTGAAGCGGTATACCATAACGGAGCAAATAAGAAGACTAAAGGATTTTCTTCAATTGAGGAATTTGAAGCATGGATGAACCTGTTTCTCAAGCAATCCCCTTCTCCTTATCTCATTCAGCCTCTGCTTCAGCTCACAGACCGGAGCCGCTATCCATTTGATATCCGTATTCTAATGCAAAAGGATGGGGACGGAAATTGGGCAGAACGCGGACGCGGAATCAGGCGCGGCTATCAGGGCTCGTTCATTTCCAATCTTGGAAGCGGCGGTGAGGCACTATCCTACGAGGATTGGTTCCAAAGACTATCCCGCCGCCAGGCTTATTTATTCCATGACGACCTCTCAACCATTCTTTCGAGGTTGCCGGTTGCTCTTGAGCAGTCCTTCTCTTCATTATTTGAGCTTGGCATAGATATTGGGTATTCAAGAGACGGGTCAATTTGGATTCTGGAAGTGAATTCGAAGCCTGGACGCCAGCTGATCATGCAGACCCAGCCAGATCAAAAGAACCATTTATATGAAGCGCCGCTTGCATACTGCAAGCACCTGATTGCTAACACCGCCCGTGAAGATTCAACCAGCGGAAAGGAACAAGAGCAATAGAATGAAAGGAGCCTGAATGCCGTTATGTCCGATATTTACACGCTATATTTGCTGAGTGAAAAAGACAACGGACCGGAATTTGTCTTTCCGTCCGGACATGATGTATTTGAAGATGTAAGCCACGCTGCCTTTGGCACATTTTGCCTTCCATGCACTTCACAGGCAACAGGGCAAAACGGATGGGAAATCGGAGTGCATCCAGCGATGGCAGAAAAGCTCAAGCTTCCCTTTCCAGGTAGAACCCGGGTGCTCATACATGACGGGATTCTTTATTTAGGCCCTTTAATTGGAATTTTCACAGCAGGTTTTACCGATTCTTTACTCAGACCGATCGGCGAGCGGTCTTTATTTTTCGCGAAAATGATGAGTATGGATCAGACAGCCGGTATGTACACAGTGGTGTTTGGAGCACATCACATTAACTGGGAAAACGGGACGGTCACTGGCTATACATATGGCCAAAAAGGCTGGAGTGAGCTTGAGGTACCCATCCCGAATGTCGTTTACGATCGGCTTCCGAACCGAAAAGCTGAAAATCATCACGCATTGAAGCTCGTTAAACGGCGTTTGATTGAAGAATACGGCATTCCATGGTTTAATCCGGGATTCTTTAATAAATGGGATATTCATCAAACACTTTCCCGTATTCCAAAAGCGAAGGAATTTTTACCTGAAACCGTCCTCGGACCGGATCTTAAGCAAATCGAGCAAATGCTAAGCTCTTATAAAAGTGTTTACTTAAAGCCCGCTAATGGCAGTCTTGGTCTTGGCGTGTTTCAGCTCATGTACAGCCGGAAGGAAGAATGCTACTACTGTAAATACCGGGATGAAGCCTTTCAAAATAAGCTTCGGAAATATCCTTCGCTTGAACATTTTTTCAAGCATTCCTTTAATGGAAGAATACTCGATTCATATTTGGCACAGCAGGGAATCGAGCTTTTCCGGCAGAATAGTCAGGCAGTGGATTTCCGCATTCATACGAACAAAGATTCAGAGGGCGAATGGAGCGTTACAGCGATTGCTGCTAAGATAGCCGGAAAGGGGAGTGTGACCACCCACTTGAACAGCGGGGGGATTGTCAAAACCCTTGAAGAACTCTTTGAGGATCCGCAGGAACGGATTCGCGTGCTTCATAATTTAACAGAGTCCTCCATTCTCCTCAGCCAATATATTGATGAAAATGTTCCCGGATTTATCGGCGAAATTGGCTTTGACCTTGGTCTGGACCAGGCAGGAAAGATTTGGCTGTTTGAAGCCAATTCCAAACCCGGGCGTTCTATTTTCTCCCATCCAAAGCTAAAAGAAGGAGATTTGCTTTCCAGAAGACAATTTTTAGATTATGCCATGTTTCTGATGAAAAAATCGATTGAATCACCTGAGGATATTGTCCAATGACGAGCGGACAGCCGCGGATTGCAATTTTAACAGCTCCAGGGAAAAAAAGCCGTACGTTTTATGGAAGTGAATTCTATTTTAAAAAGTTAATTGGAGAGGTCTCAAGGCTGGGGGGCCTCTGCTACGTAGTCACTACAGAGGGGATAAAGGAAAAATACGCGGAGGGCTTCAGTTTTTTTGCTGAAAAGCATCAATGGCAATTGATTAAAGCACCCCTCCCCGATGTTATTTATAACCGGATTCCCTCAAGAATTGCAGAATTAAAAGCAGAAGACTGCCTGAAGAAGCTCAAGGAAAAGCGAGTCACCATCTTTAATCCTTCATTTTTTAACAAATGGGAAATCTGGAACACGCTGTCTGAAATACCCCTTTTGCGTCCCTTTCTTCCAATCACTTCGCTTATTGAAAGCGAGGAGAATCTTATGGAATGGACAGCAAGGCTTGGCCAGATCTACATCAAACCCGTGAACCAATGCCAAGGAAAAGGAATTATGAAAGTAACCGCGATGAGCGGACAGAATGTGATGGCAGAATCCATCGATGCTCCTCCCTATCAATCAACGATCGGGGAAGTGTGGAAGCAAATATCTGATACTCCTGCCATTGTTCAGCAGTCGATTGATTCCGATTTACTGAACGGAAAAAAATATGACCTGCGCCTGCTGGGGATTTTTGATGGAACCACACACGTTTTGGTTGGTACCGGAGTGCGCGCTTCGAAAAAACAGAATTTGACTACCCACGTGCCTGCAGGAGGACAAATGGTCCCATTCCGATTCGTTGAAAACCGGATTGATATGGAGCAGCTCCATTTCATCACGGAAAACGCCGGCAAAGCGTTGTCCGATCGCTACGGGCTTATCGGAGAATTTTCGATCGATGCAGGCGTTGACCAAAACGGAAACCTTTATATATATGAAATCAACTCAAAGCCCATGAAATTTGATGAACCTGAAATAGAAGAAGCAAGAATTTCCAAACTTAGCCGTCTTTTTATCCAATTAGCGGAAAACAAATCCTTTTGACCATTTATTGGCAAGAGGATTTGTTTCTTTTATGCCGTATTTATTTTAATACAGATAAGAGACACAAGGAGTGATAACAGATGGTCCAGCATTTTCAATGGAAACCTCTTTTCAAGCAGGCAAATTTGCCGGGATGGCGGATTTCTTTCTACTTTAAAGGAACTCATTACGATGGCATCTATCATAAGAACGGGCAGGTGGAGTGGGGAACAGCGATTCCTCCCGGGGATGAAGAGGAGCATCTGGTCTCCCAGATTCATGAACTAATGCTTTTCCACGTTTATGAATAACTATTACCAAGGACGGAGCACTTCCGTTCTTTTTTGCATTTGAAAGTGAAAACCGCAATTTTCATGCCTGTCTCACTACCTGCTATAATATAAGCATCACCAGGCAAAGGAGTCTGATTATGCTTCAGCAATTGATGCTTTACTTTCATAATGATTTTTTATCCGGACCTCCAAGGATGCTGGATGAATATAAATGGTTTGAAACGGCGGATGGAGAAAGCTTTGGGATTCGGAAATCAAGACTGGCACAGAATGAAGAAGAATTGCTTCAAGCCCTATTTGCAGAAGCAGCATCTTCAGACCGTCTTTTCTTATCCGGGGTCAGCCATAAGGAAAAGAGCTGGTTCCATTATTTAACCGGCAAAGCAGACTCTCCTCCAGATGACCTTCCCGTCCGCTTTATCCACGCAGAATTCAGCGAGAGGATCGAGGATAAGCCTGCTTTGTTAGAAGCAGTGGCGGGATTCATGGAAGAAGCCATTGTCATCTGGCTTTCTGATCAATCAGGAGTCATCATTGAGAAGGCTCCTTCTGGTTTGCTCGATATGGAATCCATTACAGCTCTCTCCTCCTCCCTTTTAAGCGATTTCTTCATCGAGCCAGCGTTTTTTATAGGACAGATTCACGAGAGTAATCCTAAACTCAGGGAGAAGTTCCAAGCCGAAAGACAATTGTTCAGGGAATATCCCGGTAAGCTTCCTAAAGGGAAGGTCATAACCTTTTATGAAGCCTGTCCTCTCTTTCTGACCGGTCAGCGCTATTTTAGCGTTCGGAATGCTATATCCGATCGGCTGCTTGATACATTGGAAGAAGAAGAACTGGTTTCGACCTTAAATGTATTTTTTTCCTGCAATTTAAATGTGTCTTCCGCCTCCAAAGCACTATATATGCATCGGAACAGCCTGCAGTATCGAATTGACCGTTTCATTGAAAGAACCGGCATTGATATCAAGTATTTCACCAATGCTTTAGCCGTTTATCTGCTGATCATTCACAGGGAAAACCCTCTTCCTTCCGCAGAATAGGCAAATTGCACGAAAGCCCTTTCATTTTTTTGTGCAACTTGTCTATTTACGTCTGCACCTCCTTTTTCTAGAATGAAAGCATAGATAAAACGCTTTCAACTTTCAGAAAAAACCTGCACAAAATAGGAGGAAGAGACATGGCAGAATTAGTATTGAATTCCATCCATAAAATTTATGACAATAAAGTAACCGCGGTTAGCGATTTTAACCTTCACATTAAGGACAAAGAATTTATCGTATTCGTAGGACCGTCAGGGTGCGGAAAATCTACGACTCTTCGAATGATTGCAGGACTTGAAGAAATTTCCAAAGGTGATTTCGTGATTGACGGCAAGCGCATGAACGATGTAGCACCAAAAGACCGCGATATCGCGATGGTATTCCAGAACTATGCACTTTACCCACATATGAATGTATACGATAATATGGCATTCGGTTTAAAGCTTCGCAAATTCCCTAAGGATGAAATCGATCGCCGCGTTAAAGACGCAGCAAGAATCCTCGGTCTTGAACAGTACCTGGACCGTAAACCAAAAGCGCTTTCCGGGGGTCAGCGCCAGCGTGTTGCACTAGGACGTGCGATCGTGCGCGATGCAAAAGTTTTCCTTATGGATGAGCCGCTTTCCAACCTTGATGCAAAGCTTCGCGTACAAATGCGCGCAGAAATTTCCAAACTTCATCAGCGTCTTCAAACAACGACAATCTATGTAACGCATGACCAAACGGAAGCAATGACAATGGCAACGCGCCTTGTTGTTATGAAGGACGGTCTGATTCAGCAGGTTGGAGCTCCGAAAGAAGTTTACGAAAAGCCTGAAAATGTATTCGTAGGCGGGTTCATCGGATCTCCTGCAATGAACTTCCTGACAGGGAAACTTTCAGACGGCTTCTTTGAAATGAGCGGCGAAAAAGTAACCGTTCCTGAAGGAAAAATGAAGTTCCTTCGCGAGCAAGGCTATGTCGGCAAAGAAATTATCATGGGAATCCGTCCTGAAGATATCCATGATGAGCCGGTATTCGTTGACGCTTCCATCGGATCTAAAATCGATGCAAAAATCGAAGTATCCGAGCTTATGGGGGCTGAAACAATGCTTTATTCTCAAGTAGCAGGCCAGGAATTCATCGCACGCGTCGATTCCCGTACAGATATCGATCCGGGACAGGTTCTTCCGCTTGCATTTGATATGAACAAAGTTCACTTCTTCGACAAAGATTCTGAATTCAGAATCCGTCCTGCAAGTGAAGCGAAAGCTGTATTAGTATAATTTAAATTAAAAAGAATGGGCTTTTTAAAAGCCTTGCCAAGTGCAATAATATGAAAACCCGGAAACGCAGCAGAGCATTTCCGGGTTTTTGTTTTCTGTTTTTTTACTTTGTTCTTTACCCATAATTGGTAAGGCTGATTGCAGCGGAAGGTGCGCGACTCCAGCTTAGAGCAGCCTGCAGCGGAGATCAGCCAAAACCAATCCAGTTTCAAAAAGCGAAAGCAGCCTTGAAAACTACTTTCTGGACAGCTCCTTCTTTTTTTAAAACACCTTCACATAGAACCCTCATTCTTTTATAACCGCACTTTCCTCATGCAAACAATTTGGACAGCTGTACTCATGAACACATTCATGCCGTTCCAAGGAATGAAGAACCCCGTCAAACAGCTTCATTGTATCAATTTCCATATAGGCACTGTAATCATCTAAATAATCCGTCGTTCTGCCTTCATCCGTCATGATTGTCCCGCAATTGGGACAGAGAATCTCCCTTGCCTCGAAACCATTGCAAAGCGGGCACATGCTCATCAGATCCAACTCCTTCACCTGTCATTCTGTTCGTATTTTTCACCTGTGTTTATTAAATATGTGCCCTTTTTTTGCCCGTTGAATAATTTACCAAATTTAAATTTGGATGAAAAATTCGCATTCGAAACATAATACGTACTGTAGCAAGCGCGATGGGTCAAGCCGATAGAGGCAGGAGGTTCACTCGCTGATTCTCCGGCTGGTGCAAGCCCAGCTGGTCCAACCAAAAAATACACTCATAGGAGTTGAAAAACATGGCAAACAACACTAGCTCAAACCAACTAGTAGTACCAGGTGCACAACAAGCTATCGATCAAATGAAATATGAGATCGCTACTGAGTTTGGAGTAAACCTTGGAGCAGAAACTACTGCTCGCGCTAACGGTTCTGTAGGCGGAGAAATCACAAAACGCCTAGTACAAATGGCTCAACAGTCTTTCGGCGGAGCTCGTTAATTTCATAACATGGATTCGAAGGGGGATGCCCAGCGCATCTCCCTTCTTTTATTTTTGCCGTTTCCAATTGAACAACTCCTCCATATAATGGAATAAAATTAATGGAAGGAGTTTTTTCATGTTCGGCCAGCTGGATTGGGGTCTTTTCAGCTTTATCTTTTTATTCATCGTGCAGGAAACAGATTTTCTTCACCGGTTTATCATATTAAGAAAACTGTAAAATATCCTTCCTTCTATCCAATAAGGTATGATGGGGAAAAAGGAAGTGGCATTTATGAACATCGCGCTTTTTGGCAGCACAGGCAGAGTAGGCCGTGAGCTTACCTCCTTATTAACTGAAGCTGGACAACCTTTTCAAGCACTGGTCAGATCACCTGAAAAGCTTCCTCCAAAATCCAAGGTGAGAATCATCAAAGGAAACGTCAGGAATGCGGAGGATGTACATAGCACAATTGAAGGCTGCAGCACAATCATCAGCTGTTTGAATACCGATGGTGACGACACTCTAACAGCTGGCATGAGGAACATTTTGACTGTTGCAAACGAGTTCAAAATAAAGCGGATCATTACCGTGGGCACGGCAGGAATTCTGCAGGCAAGATCCGAACCCTCGCTTTACCGTTTTCAATCAAACGAATCCAAGCGGCGCTCTACAAGAGCTGCAGAGGAACATGCAAGGGTGTATGAAATGCTCCTGAAATCTGATTTAGACTGGACGATTGCCTGCCCAACTTATTTACCTGATGGAAAACTAACAAAGTCGTATCGGTGCGAAGCCGGCTTCCTTCCCGAAGATGGCACCTCTATCTCTGTTCAAGATACGGCTCACTTTGTATATACAGAGTGGCAGAAACATCATTACCCCTGCACACGGGTCGGGTTAGCGTACTAAAAATTTAAAGAGCCAGCTAATTTTAATTAGCTGGCTCTTTCCTTCATCCTGCAAGGGTGCTGCCTGCATTTTGCTTTCCTTGCTGCAGCTTATACATTTGATAATATTTTCCTTCAAGCTTCATTAGTTCATCATGATTCCCTTTTTCCACGATTTGTCCGCGATCCAGAACGAGAATCTGATCTGCATTTTTAATCGTTGACAGCCTGTGGGCTATGATAAATGTCGTACGGCCTTTTTTCAGGACTTCCAGAGCTTCCTGGATAATTGTTTCCGTTTCGGTATCAATGCTTGCTGTCGCTTCATCAAGAATTAAGATAGCCGGATCATATGCGAGGGCACGCGCGAATGAAATGAGCTGGCGCTGCCCTGAAGACAGGGTACTTCCTTTTTCAATCACTGGCTCATCAAAACCTTTTGGCAGGTTCTTCAGCAGATTTTCCGCACCGACATCGGTTAGTGCCTTTTCAATTTGCTCTCCGGTGATTTCCTCATTTTCAAGGTTTACGTTCGAAGATATGGTCCCTGAAAACAGAAATGGATCCTGCAGGACAATCCCCATATGCTTGCGTACTTCCTGTCTCGATAGATCCTGAATGTTCACACCATCAATCGTAATTTTCCCCGTCCTGACATCATAGAAACGGAACAGCAGATTCATAATTGAGCTTTTTCCGGAACCTGTGTGGCCAACTAGTGCGACGGTTTCCCCCTGCTTCGCTTCAAAATGGATATCCTTGAGTACATCATGATCCTCCGTATAGCCAAAGGAGACATGGTCAAAGACAACATTTCCTTTATAACGCCTGTTATTGGCTTCTTCTACGTCGATTCCTTTCTCATCAAGCAGACTGAAAACCCTGTTTGACGCGACACGTGCCTGTTCCAGCTGCGCAAACTGGTTGACGATTCCCGAAATCGGCTGGAACAAGCGGTTCAGGTAATCAACAAATGCATAAAGGACACCAAGCGAAACCATGGATCCCGGATTCAGGGATGCTCCCCCAAAGTACCAAATAAGGGCAACGAAGGCCACATTCCGGATAAATCCAACCATGTTGTGAGAAAGAAGGGCATTGATGCTAAGGAGTTTGTTTTGATAATGGAAATGCTCTTCATTCAGCTTTTCAAACTCTTCTGTCGTCTCCTTTTGGCGGCGAAATGCCTGAATAATGGTCATGCCTTGAATCGATTCGTTCACCATTGCATTGATATCACTGACAAGGG
Source organism: Metabacillus flavus (assembly GCF_018283675.1). Taxonomy (NCBI): domain Bacteria; kingdom Bacillati; phylum Bacillota; class Bacilli; order Caryophanales; family Bacillaceae; genus Metabacillus; species Metabacillus flavus. Next base: position 1,038,777 of record NZ_JAGVRK010000001.1, on the reverse strand, counting down.
TACGAATTTTCTCATTGTAATTAGATGAGAATTTCCGGTAAGCAATCGTCCATAAAACCAGAATTGGTAAAATAACCATGCAAATCAGCGCCAGTTTCGCTTCCAGCAGGAAGAGAGCTATAAAAATACCAGTAATGTATATAGCACTTGTAAAAAATGTAGCCAGAACCGCTACATACAGTTCTCTAATCGCTTCCGTATCATTGGTCACCCTTGCTACCACTTTTCCAGCAGGCAGGTTATCAAAATATTTAATCGGCAGACGCTGGATGTGTTCAAAAATATCCTCTCTCATTCTTTGAATGATGCGGTTTGAGGTTACCTGCAAGAAGTATCGCTGGCCATAGTTAAAGAATGATGCAAGAACAAGAAGGCCAAAATACAGCCCCATCAGGAAAATCAGCCCGCTGACTTCAGGCTCGTAGAATGCTAAAAGTTCCTGCTTGCTCAGTTTACTTGCCGGATAAGAGGTTTCTCCATCACGGTTTTTTATAACAAGCTCTCCATTTTGTGCTCTTCGTTCCCCGTCCTCCTTCACTGCCTCAGGAATAAAATAGTAATCCAATTTGGTTTGCAGGACGTGAACCTGTTTGCCTTTTGTTTCTCCCTCTGCAAATCGGTTCTCTCTCTTATAGGTTTTGCCTTTATAACTGACGGAATCCTTTCCGCTAGACTCTGTCTCAAACCAAGGCTTTTCAATACCGATAATATGATCATCAATCATTTTCTTTGCAATAATCGGACCTGTCAGCTCTGCGCCCACGGCAACCGCAAGCATTAGCAGAGCAGCCAATAATGTTTTTTTGTATATGAGGGCGTATTGGACTAAACGGTTCCCGGTGCTCATGCGCCCACCCCGCCTTCATTTTGCGCCTCAACCTGCTGGCGCTCATATTGTGTTTTATACCAGCCATCTTCTTTCATAAGCTGCTGGTGCGTTCCTTCTTCCATGACCCTGCCATCCTCAAGAACGAGAATCCGGTCAGCATGCTCGACAGCGGAAAGACGATGGGTTGTGATAAATGTCGTTTTCCCTTTACGTTCACGGCGAATGTTTTCAATAATAGCCGTCTCGGTTTTAGCATCAACAGCTGAAAGGGAATCGTCCAAAATCAGTATTTCAGGATTAGCGATTAAAGCACGAGCGATTGAAATCCGCTGCTTTTGCCCGCCGGATAAAGCGACCCCTTTTTCCCCGACAAGTGTCTTCAAGCCTTCAGGCAGCATGTCAACATCTTTTCTGAAGAAAGCGGAATCGATTGCGTGCTGCACATCCTCTTCGGTGCCGTCATTCTTGCCGAAAAGAATATTTTCACGGACACTTCTTGAGAAGAGAATATGATCCTGCGGTACATACCCAATCCACCTCTGCAGCGATTCCAATGGAATACGCTGAATAGGAACCCCGCTAATCAGAATTTCTCCATCGCCAAGCGGGTACTGTCTTAGAAGCTGCCGGATAATGGTTGTCTTCCCGCTGCCTGTTTTTCCGACAATACCAATTGTTTCTCCTCTTCCGGCTTTGAAGGACATCCCCTTTAAGTTATTAACTGTTGACGAGGGATAAGTAAATGTTACATTCCGGAATTCAATTGTTTCCGGAGTATCGACTTGAATCGGATGCTCATGATTTTTCACATCGGCTTCATATGCCAATGTTTCATTTACACGGTCTAATGAAGCATTTCCCCGCTGCATGATATTGATCAGCTCACCAATTGCAAACATAGGCCAAATCATCATTCCAAGATAAACGTTGAAGGAAACCAGTTCTCCAAGCGTCAGCTCCTGATTAAAAACGAGATAAGCTCCATATCCGAGACCAATCATATAGCTCATTCCAACAAGAAGCTTTATGGTCGGATCAAAAAGGGCATCAATTTTCGCTACAGCCACGTTTTTCCGGTACACATCATCTGTCATCGAGCTGAACCGTTTTACATCTTCTTTTTCCTGAACGAAAGCCCTTAGTACACGGACACCCTGAACAGATTCAAGTACTTTATCATTTAAATCTCCAAATGAGTCCTGAGCAAGCATGAAGCGTTCATGAATTTTCTTCCCGTAGATGTTCATCGCAATCGCCATAAGCGGGAGCGGGAGAACCGCAGCAATCGTCAGCTTCCAGCTGATTAACACTGCCATCGAAAAAAGAATCGTTAACATAAATAAACTGGAATCAACGAGCGTTAAAATCCCGAAGCCTGTTGTTAGCGAGACTGCCTTTAAATCATTAGTTGCACGGGCCATCAAGTCACCCGTCCGGTTTTTCTCATAAAACCTTGGAGTCATTTTAATTAAGTGCCCCATAAATTTCGAACGGAGAATTTTCTCAATTAATTGCGCTCCGCCGAACAAATTGTACATCCAAAAGTATGTCATCGTATAAGTCACAGCTCCGAGTCCCAAGAAAAAGAAAACATATTTTATAAGAGACTCAGATGAAAAACTCCCCGCTTTAATTTCATCAATAACTGTACCTAAAAGCTTTGGCGGGATGACCTCGAGGATATTAACCATTTGCAGCAGAACAATCGCAATGGTATAGCGAAGCCAATACTTTTTGAAAAACCATTTTAATTTACCTAAAACCGAAAACATGTGTTCATCTCCTTTACTTCATTTTTACAACTAGCCGCTATCTGGATCTCCTTCATTTAAAAGCATTCTGGATATTGTTTTTCGGGTCATTTCGTTTCCTCCTTAAAAATCGTTTTATTATCTTTAAAAGACCGTTAAAGGCCTAAAAAAGCAAAAAAAAGGCACACCTTAGAGGATATGCCTTTTCCAAATAAAAAAGGCATGGCACCGCATTGTATCACGGACCATGCCCTAACTAATAACAGCTCATATATTCAAGCTGTATATACGTTAAAGGAAGGCCGCGCTGATTGACGAACAGAATTAAACTTAACAATATCCACTCTCTTCATGACGCGTCCCTCCTTTCCAATTATTGTTTAATGTCTTTGTAAAGATATCATTTGTGACAGCTTTTTGTCAATTGTAAATTTTCACACAAAAGCGGAGGCGGCTTGATCAGGCCTGAAGGACGGTGGAACTCCCGACCGAAGGGCGCTATCTAAGGAAGTTCTGCTAAAAGCGCGACGTCGTGTCGCAACGCAGAACTGACCTGCCTACTGCAGGCCTCGAGGGAGTGAAGCGTCCGAAGGCCTAGCCGCCGGAGCTAGACGGAGTACGAGCGCTGCACTAATTAAAGGAAGTTCTGCAAAGTTCGCGACGTACTGTCGCAACGCAGAACTGACCTGCCTCCTGCAGGCCTCCGAACAAGGGGCGCTGGAGTTCGCTAAAGCCCTCGCCTAAGCTGCGCTAGTTTCCTCATCACTATGTTTTTTCTTCTTTCTCTTTCCATTCAGCAATTCGTACATAACCGGAACGACGAGCAGGGTAAGCGCAGTCGAAACGGTTAGTCCTCCGATTACAACGACCGCAAGGCTTTTGGATACTAAGCTTCCCGCTTCTGCTGAACCGAATAATAGCGGCAGCATAGCCACGATTGTTGTAATGGCGGTCATGATAATTGGACGCAGCCTTGTAGAGCCGGCTTCAAGAAGTGCTTCTCTCACTTCCATTCCTTTTTCACGGTTTTGCTGCACGCGTTCAATCAGCACGATGGCATTTGTTACAACAATTCCAATAAGCATGAGGGCACCAATAAGGGAATTAATATCAACTGGCGTTCCGGACACAATCAGTCCTAAAATGCCTCCAACTACCGCGAGAGGAAGAGAGAATAGGATAGCGAATGGTGCTCTTGCCTGGCCAAATGTGATGACCATAATCAGGTAAACAACCAGGATGGCAATTCCCATGATTTTAAACAGATCCATAAAGTTTTCCTGCATGGATTCGGTTGCTCCGCCCATATCTGCTTTTGCCCCGGCCGGCAGATCAAGCTTGCTTAGTATCGTACTGATTTCTGAGCCGATTTTTGCCATATCCTCGCCTGCAATCTCACCGCTGATCTGAATGGTTTCTTTACCGTCCTTGTGGTAAATTAAGCTTTTCATTTCGCGCTCTTCAATGGCTGCAAGCTGTTTCAGCGGAATGGGGCCGGCAGTTTGGGAGTAAACTGGGGAATCAAGAATATCCTGCTTTGCAGTGAAATCACTGCTATCCGCTGATAAAACCGTTTGGACCTTCTCATCTCCAATCGTCATTTCACCTGCAGGAACCCGGCCTAGCAGCGGCTGAATATCCCCGCTTATTTGAGCAGGTGTGAGCCCGGCTGCCATTGCCTTTTCCTGATTGACATCGATCATCCACTCCTGCTTGGAATCCTCATGATTGCTTTTAATTTTCTCCAAGCCGTCCATTTTTTTCAGTTCTGCCATCACCTTGTCTGCTGATTTAACAAGATCCTGATTATTCGCTGCCGTAACATTGATTTCCAGACCATTTCCGCCTCCGAAGGAACCATAGTCCATTTTTGAGGCTTCTAGAGTGGCCGGGTTATAGTCTTTTTCAAGCTTCTTCACTCTTTCAATAAATTCATCCGTGTTTTTTCCTTCTTTAAATCCAAGCTGAAAGGTAGCTTCATTTTCCTTCGTGGCTTGGCCCCACTGTGCAGAAGCGCGGTCTGTTCCCATATTCATATAAAGATCATCAAGCTTTTCTTCTTTCATTAAAAGAGCTTCAACTTCTTTTGCTTGATTTTTTGCTTTATTTAAATCATAGTTTGCGGGAAACGCCATCGTGACGGTTACGAACGATTCATCCTCCGATTTAACATTCGTCTGCGGAATCGCGGCATACGCTGTAATCGATCCGATAAATAAAAGGAGAGAAAAGCCTGCCACTACCCATTTATGATTAAGTGCCCAAGTCAGCGCTGCAATATATCTTCTGGCAGGGGATGCCTTTTTCGGTTTAATATTTTTCAATAACCCGTAGCTCATAAGCGGAACCACTGTTAAAGCTACCAGTAAAGAAGCTAAAATGGAGTAAACAACAGCAAGGACGAGCGAGCTTGCAAATTCTCCGATTCCTCCGATAAAAATCATTGGCAGGAATACCGCAATCGTTGTCAATGTTGATGATGTAATGGCAACGGCAACTTCCTTCGTCCCACTCACAATAACATCCAATGACCGTCCTTCCTGCTGCATCCTTCTATAGATATTTTCAATGACAACAATGCTGTCATCAACAAGTCTTCCGACTGCCACAGCAAGACCGCCCAGCGTTAAAATATTTAAAGATACTCCGGATAGGTCAAGCAGGAACAGTGTGATTAGGATCGAAAGCGGAATGCTGACAACTGCGATCATGGTTGTACGGATATTTTTCAGGAAAATTAAGATGATCAGTGTTGCTGCAAGAGCTCCGATTGCTACTTCCTTAGCCATACTGTATACGGAGCTTTCGACTTGCTCCCCGGATGACATAAGAACGTTCATCGCAAAATCCGATTTATAATCTTCACGGATTTCTTTTATTTTTTCTTCAATCTTTTTGCTGACCGTTACAGTATTTGCCCCTGATTCTTTATTGATTGCAACAAGCAGGGACTGTTTTTGGTTAAAGCGTGTTTCGGCTTCATAAAACTGGTCAATTTTGACGTCCGCTACATCTTTAAGCTTTGCAGCTGGATTCAGCTGAATGTTTTGGATTTGCTTAACATCTTTTACGGTGCCGAGAATTCTTACTGCATTCGTTTTACCGTCTGCCGTTACTTCCCCTGAGGGAATGGAGGCATTTTGAGATTGCAGTGCCATCGCTATCTGCTGGGGAGAAATCTTCTTTTCTTTCAGCTTATCTGCATCCAATTTAATGGAAAGTTCGGTAACGGACATGCCATATGCCGCCGCTGTTGAAACCCCGTCCACCTCCTGAAATTGCGGCAGGACATCGTTTTCAATCTTGCTTTCCAATTCTTTTGTGAATCCATTTTCAGATTCTAATGCAAGCTGAACAACTGGAATCATATCCGTGTTAAGCTGCGATACGACTGGACGATCTACCCCTTGCGGCAATTTCAACTGATTTGTTGCCTTTTCAATGTCGCGGCCCGCTTCTTTGAGATTGGTCCCAGTCTTAAAGAAGAGGGTCATTTGAATAAAGCCTTCACTCGTTGAAGAGGTCATCGTGTCCAGATTTTTGACGTTTTTCAGCTCCCTCTCCATCGGATAGGTCACTTCTTTTTCCATCGTTTCTGCATCAAGCCCCTGACCGAATGCTGTAACATTTATCATTGGCTGATCCACACTCGGGAATAATTCCATTGGAAGCCGCCCTGCAGAATAAACCCCTAAAATCGTTACTAATAAAATCATAATGATAAGTGCTGCACGGTTTTTTAATGAAAACTTTGTTAAGATCGACATTTCTTAGCCCCCTGAATAAATAATGAATGACCCCATCCTTACAATACGATACAAAGGTTCTCTTCATTTAAAAAAATTGTAAATTTTTCATTAAATTACTTTTTTTTCTAATTAAACCTGTTTTAGTTTAACTGATTGCATTCCTGATTTCTATTATTATTTAAAAGCTCCCTCCCTTTATCACTTTACTTATTTACATCATTTCCCATAATGAACTGAAGTCATATTTTTCTATTGGACTTGAGGCTTAGTCCGTTGAAGAAGGGGGATGTTTTTTGTGTAATCAACACTTACCAAACACAAGGCCTTTTTACCCATTTTCATATTTTTCAGTTTCACTTCTTTAATAAAGAGGTAATAGAAACACAACAATAAAAAAAGAAATGACATCCTAAATCGGGAGGTACTATAAATGGAAAAAGCTACATATTTTGTTGGTTCTTCTTTGAAAATGGAACAGGCAATCGAATTGAACCAGCTTGCTAAAACACTTAATACTGACATATATATCAATGCAGACGAAAGGTCTAAAGTAGATGTATCTAAACTCCCATCCCTTGTCGCATTTTTGCTGACAGTATCTCAAAATAAGGAACTTCAGATTATTTGCGACAAAGATAAGTATGATCAGGTAAGTGAAAAGCTAGGCGAACTGTTTGAGAAAGAAAACTCCGCCCTTCTTTCACCTCTGCATTAATTAGTATAATCAACCCGGCAATGGATACACTAAATTATAAAGTGCAAAGGAGAATGAACATGCTGCGTACAATTTTAATGGTTATTGGAGCAATTGTTGTCATCGCTTGGATTATCAATATGCTGTAAGAACGAAAACCTGCTGAGCAGGTTTTTTTATTTGGTCCCTTATTGAGAGGGCCGGCTATATTCGGGTTAATGCTTGCCGGGAGATAAATTTCGATTTTTTTAGAGATAGGCTCTGTTAAAGCATGGTGTTGATTTTTAACACCTGTTGATTGGAGTGGAAGGCGCGAGACTCCTGCGGGAGCAGCGGGACAGGTGAGACCCCGCAGACGCAAAGCGGCGAGGAGGCTTACCGCCCCCCCCCGCGGAAAGCGAGCGCCTGCGACGGAAATCAACAGCCAAGTTTAACAGAGCTTAGAGATAAAAAAATGCCCTGCAGGCATCCAGTCTGCAGGGCATTTCCATTATCCATTCTTTTTAAATTGTTCTTCCCACTTTTTCTTCTCTTCTTTAAGTTTTTCTTTCACTTTCTTTTCAATATCCTTATTTTTTTGATGTCCAGGTGAGCCTTTTTTATCTTTTTTTCCTTTTTCTTCACTCTCATTAGACTCGCTTGGCGGTGGTGGAGCTGGTACCGGCTTTTCATAAAGAGGCAAATTAAAGCTTTGTTTCTCTTCATTTTTCATAGCTCGTTCCATAATCTTCTTGTATAGCGGAGCGGCTGTTTTACTGCTGGTTGTATCCAATATGTTATCGGCATCCGTTTTATCATAGCCGATCCAAAGGGCTCCCGCTAAATTCGGGGTAAAGCCTGCAAACCATTGATCCTTCGTGCCATCTCCACCGTTCGGATCCTGTGTAGAACCAGTCTTTCCAGCAAGCTCTAAGCCTTCTATCTTCGCATTTTTTCCAGTTCCTTCATTAACAGTTCCGAGCATGAGCTGGGTTATTTTATCAGCAACTTCAGGGGTTGTTGCTCTGGATTTGGCTCCTTCCCATTCTCCTGCTGTTTTTCCTTCTGAATCTACAATCTTTGTTATCGCATGGGATTCGTTCCGGACTCCTTTATTCGGATAGGCGGAAAATGCTTCGGCCATCTGCAATGGAGAAACACCTTCATTCAGGCCGCCTAAAGCGAGACCATACTGCCGGTCCTTATCGGTAACAGGAATACCGAACCTTTTGGCTGAATCAAGTCCTGCATCTATGCCCACTTGACTAAGTGTATAGACAGCTGGAACATTGTAGGATTCTGTAAAGGCATAATATAAAGAGACGGTTCCTCTATATTGCCCATCGATATTTTTAGGCGTATATCCTCCAAAGTCCATTTCCTCATCCTTAAGAGGGGAGTCCAGTGTAAATCCTTTTTCAAGCGCCGGCGTGTAAGCAGCAATCGGCTTCATAATCGAACCCGGCTGTCTTTTAAGCTGGGTAGCCCGATTAAACTGGCGGAATGAATGCTCTCCACGGCCGCCGATTAAGGCTTGAATACCTCCAGTTTTCGGATCAATCAGAACCGATCCTGCCTGAACTTGCTGATCCGTTTTGCTCTTAGGAAAAAGACTGTCATCCTTAAAGATTTCTTCCAGGCCAGTCTGCATATCCTGGTTCAATTCCGTATGAATTTTGTATCCGCCTGCAAGGAGTTTTTCCTGGGAAATTCCATATCGCTGGCTTGCCTCTGCAATAATTTGATCCACATATGAAGGATATTTTCCTTTAAGAGGATCTGTCTTCTTCTCCTTCAAAACGAGTTCTTCGCTGCGCGCGTTATCTGCATCGGCTTTAGACAGAAATTTTTGTTCCTCCATCAAGCCGATTACAACGTTACGGCGCTCAATCGCCTTGTCGTAATTTTTAACAGGAGAGTAGTTTGTTGGAGCTTTTATTAACCCAACTAAAATTGCTGATTCGCTGTTTGATAAATCTTTAGGCTCTTTTCCGAAATAAGTTTGTGCGGCACTTTTCAGTCCCCAGGCTCCTTCACCGAAATATACCTGATTAGCGTAAAGCTCCAGGATGTTTTCTTTCGAATATTTCTGCTCAATTTTCTTGGCCAAAAAATACTCATCGAATTTTCTCGTAAAGGTTTGATCCTGTGTAAGGAACGTATTTTTAGCCAGCTGCTGCGTAATGGTGCTTCCGCCTTCCACGACGCCGCCTGCAGCTATATTTTTAAAGGCCGCTCTGACAATTCCTAAATAATCAATGCCGCTGTGTTTGTAATAGTCACGATCCTCGGTCGCAACGAGAGCATGCTCAAAGCTTTTCGGCATTTCCTCATAATCCATCCATTCAATCTTCGAGGATGTGAGTTTGCTTGCCAGCTTGCCGTTCTGGTCATAAATTGCCGTCGGCTGGGTAACTGACTTTTCCAGCTTGCTTACATCAGCTTTGGCTATCAGCGCCTGGTGAAGAACAAGACCTGCCAAAACTACTGCCAGTACGGCAATGATTGATATTTTAAACATAAATTTTTTCGTCATAAAATCCCCGCCATCTAATGGAAATTGGGCATGCTGCCTTCCCTTTATACATTACCCTAACAAAAACATAACGATAAATCATACGAAATACAGGCTCTTTTCATAGGGGTAGATGTCTTGAGGATTAATATTTACCAAAAAGGGTATTGAATGTAAAATGCTTCAAACTTAAAAAAAGGATGTGGGGAAGTTGAATACAATTCGGCACCTGCTCGTAGCTTTCAATGGTACAGCAGACAGTAAGGAAGCGCTATCAACCGGAATCGCTCTAAGCAAGCAGCTTAATGCTCAATTGTCCGTTCTCCATGTATACGAAAATGAAAATAAGCCAGCAATCACAGCCTCATCCACTCAGCCATTATACGCCAATCGAATGAGCGGCGATGGGATGACAAATTATCCAATGCCCCCAGTAGTAGATGATCGTGATGAAGCCTACCAAGAAGATCAATACATGAACGACGGAACGAACAGGGTTACATCGGAAGCCGCAGCAATACTTCAGCAGCACAATTTTCCAGGTGAAGTCAAAGTCATGGACGGCAATCCATCCGACGCCATCCTATCTTATGCAGAGGAAATTGGTGCAGACATGATTGTCGTAGGACAGCGCAACATTTCAGGCTTCAAAAAATTGATTACAAGCAGTGTAAGCGAAAAAGTAACGAAAGAATCGGTCATCCCGGTTTTGATTGCGAAGTAAATAGTGGTAAGAAGCTGCTCTTTAAGGGGCAGCTTTTTCTTTGCTTAAAAGGAGCTGTTTAGAGGTAGATTGTGTGGGCTCCCGCCCGTTATCGCCCCTTGTCATACTGATCCATGAACAATAGTCCACTTTCTAACTCTTGTTCCCCCCTATCTAATATCTTCCTTCTTTATATTGAAATCTTATTTTTCATACTATTTCCCTGCCCATTGACATATATTGTTCGCTTGGTATAATACTTTTACACACAAAAGCGTAGAAGCGTTCAAGCGAAAAAGAAGGAGAAAAACAATTATGAATTCAGATTTTATTCGATTTAGGACATCATTCATTATTTTAGCCGTTATGTTGGGGACGATTTTCACGTGCCTTTTCTATTTAGAAACAGAACCGCATCTTCCATTAATCCTTTGTATAATCTTATTGACACTATTTGGAAGAGTGAAGGGGCTAAAATGGAGCTCCCTTGAAAAAGGAATGGTCCGCGGCATTCAGAACGGGATTCAGCCGATTATTATTTTAGCTTTAATTGGAATGCTGATTGCTGCCTGGATGTTCAGCGGAACGATTCCGACGGTTATTCATTTTTCTCTGTCTGTCATTCAGCCGCAGTTTCTGCTCATTACAGGACTGATCAGCTGTATGTTTATCTCCATGCTTGTAGGCAGCAGTTTTACCACGGTCAGTACAGTCGGTGTAGCTCTTATGGGAATTGCATCCGCTGCCGGTATTCCTTTAGAGTGGGCTGCAGGTGCCGTTATTTGCGGAGCCTGCTTTGGAGATAAAATGTCCCCAATGTCCGATACAACGAATTTTGCAGCCGGTGTGGCTGAAATCTCGATTATGGAGCATATCCGGCATATGACGAAGACTACAATACCTGCCATTTTGCTTACAGCCGTTTTTTTCTTTTTAATGGGACGGTCCATTCCTGTTAATCCTTCCGGTGCCGGTGCGATGCAGGAAATTATGAAAGCCATCTCAGCTTCTGTGAATACCGGATGGTTTACACTGCTCTCTCCTATTGTTGTCGTAGCACTCGCTATGTTCAGAATGCCAATTATTCCAACATTAGTTATTGGATTAGCTACATCTGGTCTGACTGGAGTTTTAGCCGGTAACGGGGATATGACTCAGTTTATGAGCGTCATTCAAAATGGAACGAAATTTGAAGTGGAGAACGAACAGGCCGCATCCATTTTAAACCGCGGCGGCCTTCAATCGATGATGTGGTCGATCTCACTCATTATGATCGCTTTTGCTCTCGGCGGCTTAATGGAAAAACTCGGGGTGATCCAGTCGTTGATGAATGGACTGATTACAAAAGTGAAGTCGCGCGGGCAGCTGATTGCCTCGACCGCCGCGTCCTCCATCAGTGTCAATTTTTCAACCGGAGAGCAGTACATGTCTATTCTGATTCCCGGCCAATCGCTTAAACCGATGTACGGAAAACTGGGGATTCCGAATCGGTACATGTCAAGAACGCTGGAAGATGCGGGAACACTCGTGAACCCGCTTGTCCCTTGGGGTGTCAGTGGAGCATTCTTTGCCCAGTCACTTGGAGTGGATGTGGTTCACTACATTCCGTTTGCATTCTTCTTGTATCTGTCTCCCATCTTTTCAATCTTGTACGGGTTTCTGCCAAGTAAAAATGCGGATTCATTAAAAATAGCTGCCTAACCCAAAAAGAAGCATGCCGCTTGGCTGCTTCTTTTTTAATGGAATGGCTATGTTAAATAATTCTGTTGATATTTGATGAAAGCAAACAAATGTTCTGCAATATAGTTAAGAATTTTCGTTTGGAGGGTTTGCAATGACGTTAAAGGAATTAATTGCAGAAATTAAAAAGTTAAATTTAGCAGAGCAACATCGTTTGAAAGAATTCTTTATGAATTCCATTTCGTCATTTTCTGCAAGTGAACCCTTATTTCAAGAAGTAACAGAACGAAAAAATAAAGATGGCTACACCTGTGTGCATTGCAGTTCTAAAGAAGTTGTTCGTTTCGGCAAGTATAAGGTGAAACTCGGAAATAAAGAAATTGAACGTCAGCGATACCGTTGTAAAGATTGCCGAAAAACTTTTACTGATGTTACCTCTACTCCCCTTTATTACACCCATAAGCCCGATAAATGGTTAGAATTCATTAAATGTATGTTAGAAGGGTTTTCCCTTCGTAAATCAGCGAACCTTATTGGCGATGTTCATTATGTTACCTTATTTTATTGGAGACACAAGGTATTAACTGCCCTAAAACAAATGGATTTTGATACATTTTCGGGCATCGTGGAGATGGATGAAACCTATTTTTTATTCTCTGAAAAAGGTAAAAGAAACATCGAAGGTCGTAAGCCTCGCAAACGTGGAGGTTCTTCTAAATTTCGTGGTATCAGCTACGAACAAGTTTGTGTTTTAATAGCAAGAGACCGCCAAAAAGCCACGTATTCAGGTGTACTTGGTATGGGCAGAATTGTGAAAGCACAATTAGATAAGGCTATTGGTGCTAAATTAAGGACTGATAATACCCTTTGTACCGATGCTTGGAGGGCTTTTTCCACTTATGCAAGAAGCAAAGGAATGGAACATTATCGCTTTAAATCGGATGGAACGGAACGAGTCAAAGGGATTTATCATATACAAAATGTCAACAACTATCACAGTAGATTGAAAGGTTGGATGCAACGATTTAATGGCGCAGCTACAAAATACCTCGACCATTATTTGAGTTGGTTTCAATTCTAAAATATTGTTAAGCATCGCAGTGATAATGAATCAATAAGTAAAATGATTGTGGAGAGTTGTCTATTTTCAATTAATGAAACCTATGATTCATTATGAACGTATCAGTATTAGAACTTAATTGTTACTTTACAGGGCAATCTTATAGAAAGGAGGTAACTTGGAATGGGAGTAGCTATCCTTATCGTTTTAATACCGTTCTTAATTTTCGCTATTTTACTATCAAAAGGAAAAGGAGCTTCATTACTTGCAGGGTATAATACAATGTCTGACAGTGAAAAGGCTCAATATGATGAGGTAGCTTTGTGCAAATTTATGGGAAAAATTATGTATGGTATTAGCTTTAGCATATTATTATTTGCATTGAGTGAGATGTTAGAAATCCAAATTTTATTTATTATAGGTCTTATTTTACTTTTAACTTTTATTATTTTTGCATTGGTTTACTCAAATACAAGAAACAGATTCAAAAAGAATATTTAATGGTAATATACAGAGGACTTCATAACTTGAAGTCCTAAATTTATAAAACTAATCAACAATATTCATTAACAAAGCCAATGGAATAAATGATCTTAACCCCTATGCTATAATTTGGATGTTCAAATGACAATCAGAAGGGCAATATGATGAACTTAGCAGAAGCAGTAAAACTTGATTTCGCATATTTAGAAACGTTCACAACACGAAACGAAACAGCATGGGGCTCGCTGTTTTTAAATGAAAATGAGCCGAATTATTATGATGCCAACCATGCACACATCAGCGAGGAGTGTCCGGATCCCGTGCTTTTGGCAGATGAAGTGATCCGCTTTTATCAGTCCAGGAACATTATTCCAAGATTCTACCTTTATCAGCTTGAAAAGCAGCAAGCGTTAATCACAGAACTGAAAACAAGAGGATTTCAATATGAAGAGTTTGTCAGTCCTGTTCAGTTATGGACGGGCCAAATTCAAGCCGTGCCGGACCGGCATGCAACGATCGAAAAAGTAACTCTGGAAAATTTTAATGAAGTTCTTCAAATTCAAGGCAGCATCAAGGAATTCGGCGGGAAGGAAACCATTGAAAAGATCTTCAGAAAACAATTCAGCCATCCATCCTTTACCTACTATCTTCTTCGCTGTGACGGAAAAGCGTGTGCGGCTGCCTGTATGTTTGAAGAAAAAAATCAGGCCCGTGTAGAAAGTGTAGCAACTCTTGAGGCATTCCGAGGAAAGGGATTGATCGGTGATTTGCTATTCTTTATTCAAAAAGAAGCCGTGAGAAAACACATAGATAAACTTTGGGTGCTTCCAATTAATGAAAGAGTTGAAAAGGTGTACAGCCGCTATGGATTTGAGACCATTGCCGTAATGAAAACGGGGCATGCATTCTTAGGAGGAAAGAGCATAAAAGAGATTCAAGGTTAGGATGATCAAAAAAAGGAGGCTGTTTTAAAAAGCCTCCTGATAGGATATGTTTGAACACCACCCCCGGACGCTGTGGGAGCACTCCGGGGATTTTGTTTTTTAAATAGGTATACTCAAAAATAATGGGTTAGGCTGATTGAAGTGGAAGGTGCGAGACTCCAGCGGGTGCAGCGGGACAGGTGAGACCCTCAGGCGCAGAGCGCAGAGGAGGCTCACCGCCTGCCCCGCGGAAAGGGAGCATCCTGTAACGGAAATCAGCCTAAAACTATCCAATTTTTATAAGTGAAAAGAGTTTATAAAACTGACGATCTGAACTGCCTCTTTTTCTAGTTTTAATAAACATCCTTCCGCGTAAAAAAGAAAAAGGAAATAGCTAAAGCAGCAGCTGCCCAAATGGTCAGCACGGTCATTGAAAAGCCTAGCGTCATACCGTTGATCGGCGGCGCCATGCCGCTGAGATAATCAGTCAGCCTTAAGTTCACCATAAAAAGGTATTTGGCTGAGTCCCATGCTGATACCATGTTAGCAAGGATCGCTCCCGCTATTAGAGAAGCAAGCATAACACCCATTACGGAGGCGGTGCTTTTCATAACGGAGGAAAGCGCAAAGGTGAGCGTGCCGACTACCACCGCAACAAACCAGACTAAACCAAAGTCCATTATGAGATACTGCCACATGCTCATCATCTGCACCTGACTCGTATCAAGTTGGCCGCCGTTCACCGTAAATCCGGTTAATACCGGCAAATTCCAGCCCGTATAGCCTAAAGCAACTCCTGACACGAGATACGTCAAAATTCCGACTGACAGGACGATAAACGAGATGGACAGAAGAAGCGTGATGTATTTGCTTAATAGGATTTTCCACCTTTTGACCGGCCTCGTCAGAAGCAGCTTGATTGTTCCGTTTGTATGCTCGGATGAAACAAGGTCACTCGCGATGACCATCACCATCAGCGGCAAAAGCAGATCAATCGAATTTTCAGCAAATATTCTCATAAAGGTCGGAGCACCCGGGGCAGATGGATTGATATCATGGTTCAGGTAATACTGCTGCTGATTGACCCGGATTTGCATGAATTCTTTCCACTCACCGGAAATGCCGCCTGAGCTCAGCCTGTTTTGGGTATTGATAATCTCCTGCTGCACCTGCGTTCGCCAGTCTTCCGTCCCCGCTTCTTTAACGGATTCTTCATACTTCTTGACTTGTGCATAGGTAAACAGCGCTGCTAATACTGCAATGATGCCCATGATAATAAACAGTCTCTTTTTCCGCACGATCTTAATCATTTCGTTATATACAAGATTAATCAATGGTTTCACCTTCTGTCAGTTCAATGAAGAGGTCTTCCAGTGTTGGGAGCTTTATTTCAATTCCGCTTACACTCACACCTGCGTTAACCAGCTTTTCATTCCACATTGCAATGTGAGTTTCATCATTTGCGGTTACAAGAGCTCCATCCTTTTCTGCAAGAATGGCTGTTTCCTGCTCCAGCAGCTCTTTCGCTTTTGCCAGTGGTGCCGCATTCCAGATCACACGCTCTTTTTCTGTCAGCAAGGCAGAAACGGTATCGATGCGGAGGACCTTTCCTTTGGACATAATGGCTACCCGGTCGCACATTAATTGAATTTCACTGAGCAGGTGGGAAGACACGAGGACGGTTAACCCCTCCTTCTCTGCAAGAAAACGGATAAATTCGCGCATTTCCCGGATTCCCATTGGATCAAGACCATTTGTCGGTTCATCCAGGATGAGTACTTTCGGACGGCTGAGGAGCGCCTGGGCAATTCCCAGTCTTTGTCTCATCCCGAGTGAATACGTACTGACCCGGTCATCGATTCGGTGCTCAAGCCGGACAAGATGAACAACTTCATCAATGCGCTCCTCTTTTAATCCCGGAATCATCCGTTTGAAATATTCAAGATTTTCCCGTCCGCTTAAATACGTATAAAGCTCTGGATTTTCGACGATGCAGCCGATATTCCGGATGGCTTTTGTATACTGTTTCTCCAGGTCATATCCGCATATGGAGATTTTTCCAGATGTTGGTTTGATTAGCCCGACCAGCATGCGGATCGTCGTCGTTTTACCGGCTCCATTCGGTCCTAAAAAGCCGAACACTTCCCCTTTTTGAAGTTCGAAGCTTAACCCTTTAATAATTTCCTTTTTTTTGATTGTTTTCTTCAAACCCGATACAGAGAGTGTCACATTATCTGTCATTTTTTCTTTCCCTCCTCACTGAAGACGATGAGGGAGGACAGCCGCTCTCCTATTAGCTTATACCCCTCTTTATTTGGATGAAATTTATCACTATACAAGTAGTCATTCACATTTTGTTCGAATAAATCAAAGGTGGGCACCATAACGGTTTTCTTATATTTTGCCGCTTCATTAGCGGTATAAAAATTCCACTCTCTTACAATGCCGGAGGTTACAGAGCTATCGGACAGATCATTAAATGGATTATACAGCCCAACATAATAGATCGCCGCATCCGGATTTATGGTGCGGATTTGTTTGAAAATCCCGGACAGCCTGTTCAGAAATGCTGTTCTTGTCTGTTCAATCGTCTTGCTCGACAGGTCGTTCATCACTTGTCCGCCCGCAAAAAGGTCATTTCCCCCGATGGTCATCACAATAGCATCCGCCTTACTGATTTGGCGCTGAATTTCCGCCTGCTTCAGCTGCTTGTCCAGCCCCGACGATGTCTGTCCGCTGATGGATAAATTGGAGAGCGTAACCTTCTGCTCCGATCTGCCTCGAAGATCATTCATTAAATACCCGACATATCCTTTCCCGTCGCCATCACCGATCCCTCTTGTAAGAGAATCGCCAAGTCCAACGACAACATACTCATTATCCTGCTTAGCCGGTTTGTTATCAGATGGTTGGGTGCTCCTTTTTGCAGGAGGATCAGGCTGCTGAAAAAATTGGCTGTTCATCGTGTATCCTAAACCGCCTATCCACAATATGCTTGCGGCTAATGAAATTCCCGCTATCAGTTTTACACTTTTCATTTGGATGGTTTGCACCTTTCAGTGAGATTCTTTTATTGTACCTTAAATCATTGGAAAAGCTTACAGCAGCGGTTTCATCAATGTGTTTCAACGAGAAAATTCCTTAATACAAGGCTCTGTTAAACTTGGCTGTTGATTTCCGTTGCAGGCGATCGCTTTCCACTCCAATCAACAGGTGTTAAAAATCAACATTAGACTTTAACAGAGCCTAATACAAAAAAACAGGAATGCTCTTTTAACAGCACTCCCGTTATCTAAACGGCTAAACTGTTTGTGTACAGTTTATTAACCCTTTACAAAACGCCATTCTTCTTATGGTCCGGCAGCAGCTCCCGGAACGCTTTTGCAATCGACAATGTGACCGGTCCCGGCTTTCCTTTGCTGTAGGACTTGCCGTCAATTTTCACAATTGGCATCACTTCGATCGTTGTAGAGGAGATAAAGGCTTCCTCATACTGATCGAGCTCGGATGCCTGAATTTCTTTTTCAACTGCATTTACCCCGGCATTTCTGGATGCTTCCAATATTTTAAGACGTGTAATGCCGTTCAAAATGAAGTTATTGGCGGGATGAGTATAAACCGTTCCATCCTTAACTGCATAAAAATTTGTGGAGCTTCCTTCTGTGACAATACCGTCCCGTACAAAAATGGTTTCATATTTCCCTGCGTCCGCTGCTTCCTGTTTCGCCATCACATTCCACAGAAGATTCAGGCTTTTAATGTCGCAGCGTTTCCAGCGCATGTCCTCCGCTGTGATGACCTCAACGCCGGTTTTTTGAAGCTCTTCCGGACGTTTCGATGGAACCGGATAGGCCACCAGCTGAGCTGGAATATCTGATCCGGGGAAAAGGTGGTTCCTTGGGCTGACCCCTCTTGTCACCTGCATATAGATTCCGCCGTCCCATACCTTGTTCACCGAGACCAACTCTCTAACCCGGTTTTTCAGCTCCTCGATATCATAAGGCAGCGAAATTTTGATTTCTCCAGCACTTCTTTTTAATCTTTCTAAATGCTCATCCATTGTAAAAACTTCTCCATCATAGACCCGGATTACTTCATAGACGCCGTCTCCGAATTGATAGCCTCTGTCCTCAATATCTACTTTTGCCTGCTCTCGATCGATTAGTTCTGTATTCATCAGGATTTTCATAGAGCACCTCTGGAATTTTCAGATTTGTACTTATCATTACATACGGTTGGCCGAGTTATTGTCAAGCACATCCGCGTAAATAAAAAAGAATATTTTTGAGGGGAAATAGTTGAAATTCAAAATCTTGTACTTTAATATGTATCTATAACAAACACAATATATAGAAACTTAAATTAAAACATACCACTATATATAGTTTATATTCCACAGCAAACGGTGCTAAGAATAGCTTAAAAGGGAATCCGGTTAAAGACCGGAACTGTCCCCGCAACTGTAAGTGTGACGAACTGGGAAAGCCACTGTACGGCTTCGTACGGGAAGGACCCATAGTAGGAGGAAGCACAAGTCAGGAGACCTGCCGATGCTGGATATGTTTCGCTTTTCCCGGGGATTGGGAAGATGAAACGGTGGAAGTAAAAGATCTTCTTTTATTCTATCGTTTGATCCGCTCAATTGCCAAGAGCGGATTTTTTATTTTCCTTTGGAGGAGGATGGCGATGACCACCGTAATGACGAATGAAAAAGGCGTAAAAAGGCCATTTGATCAACAGAATTATATGCAATGGATACAGGAAGCGGGAAAAGATTTTCATCACCTTGATTTGCTTACCTTTACAGAGAGATTAATTGAAGCGGTCGCAGCGAGAGATACATATACAGAAAAACAAATGAAGAACCTCGCCATTTTAGAAGGCTTGGCGAACATATCGGAGCTCGAGCCGGATTGGACTTACCTTTGTGCCCGTCTGTATTTGGACGAGCTTTATTCAGAAGCAGCAAAAAGCCGCGGATATGATAAATCAGCGAAATACGGATCCTTCCTTGAACTGATTGATCGCCTTCACAGCATTGGCATTTACGGAGACCTGATTCCGCATTCGTATACTTCTAAAGAAATCAGCGAGCTCGGCGAGATAATCGATCCGGAACGCGATCTGCTCTTCACCTATATCGGACTCCGGACGCTTGCTGACCGCTACATAGCCCGCGACTTCAGCAAAAACGTCATGGAGCTTCCCCAGGAGCGCTTTATGATAATTGCGATGACCTTGATGGCAAAAGAGCCGGCGGAGCACAGAATTCATCTCGTTAAAGAAGCGTATTGGGCTCTGAGCAATCTTTATATGACGGTTGCGACTCCTACTCTATCAAATGCCGGGAAATCCGTCGGGCAGCTGTCCAGCTGCTTTATCGATACGATTGACGACAGTCTGCAAGGCATTTTTGACAGCAACACAGATATTGCGAATTTATCAAAAAGCGGCGGCGGCATCGGCGTCTATCTTGGAAAAATCCGCAGCAGAGGCAGTGATATCCGCGGGTTTAAAGGGGTTTCCTCCGGCGTGCTTCCTTGGATGAAGCAGCTTAATAATACAGCGGTCAGCGTCGATCAGCTCGGCCAAAGAAAAGGCGCCATCGCGGTTTACCTTGATGTATGGCATAAAGACATCTTTTCTTTCCTCGATTCCAAGCTGAATAATGGGGACGAGCGGCTCCGTACCCATGACTTGTTTACAGGCGTCTGTCTCCCTGATTTATTTATGGAACAGGTCGAGGAACGCGGTGACTGGTATTTATTCGACCCCCATGAGGTCATAAAAACACTCGGCTACAGCCTGGAGGATTATTTTGACGAGAAAAAAGGCAGCGGCAGCTTCCGTGAAAAGTATTGGGAGTGCGTCCGCCATCCTGATTTAGCGAAAGAAAAAGTCCCGGCAATTGATATCATGAAGCGGATCATGATCAGCCAGCTTGAGTCAGGGACACCATTTATGTTTTACCGGGACGAAGTGAACCGGATGAATACCAACGCTCATGCTGGAATGGTATACTGCACCAACCTCTGCACAGAAATCACTCAAAACCAAAGCGCGACGACGATGGATGAACAATATACGGAGGACGGAAAAATCATAACAGTTAAAACACCCGGTGATTTTGTTGTTTGCAACCTTTCCTCCATCAGTCTTGCTAAAGCAGTTAGAGAGGACGTGCTCGAACGTCTTATACCAATTCAGGTCAGGATGCTTGATAATGTCATAGATTTAAATGACATTCCGGTTCTGCAGGCGAAGCTGACAAATTCCAAATACCGCGCAATCGGACTTGGAACCTTTGGCTGGCATCATCTTCTAGCCCTTGAAGGCATTAAGTGGGAAAGTGATGAAGCGGTACAGTACGCCGATCAGCTTTACGAAAAAATCTCCTTTTTGACGATTCAGGCGAGCTCGGAGCTTGCGAAGGAAAAAGGTTCTTACCCGGCATTTGAAGGGTCCGGCTGGGAAACAGGCACTTATTTTGAGAACCGCGGCTACCGTTCTGAAGAATGGCAGGAGCTTCAGCAGCGAATCGCTGAAAACGGCATGCGGAACGGTTACTTGATGGCAGTCGCACCAAATGCCTCTACATCCATCATTGCCGGCAGCACAGCAAGCATTGATCCGATTTTTCAAAAGGTTTATTCGGAAGAAAAGAAAGACTACAAGATTCCGGTCACAGCCCCTGATTTGAGCCCGGAAACGACTTGGTATTATAAATCCGCCTATTTCACCGATCAGCATTGGAGCATTGAACAAAATGCGGCGAGACAGCGCCATATTGATCAATCAATCTCATTTAACTTTTACGTACTGAATACAATCAAAGCAAAAGAATTGCTCGATCTTCACATGAGCGCCTGGAACGCAGGACTGAAAACAACCTATTACGTCCGCTCCACTTCCAGCCTCATCGAAGACTGCGATTCCTGTGCGAGCTAGGAGGAAAAACAGATGACAGACATCGCACTATCACAGCGGACCATTATGGATCCCGAGGCGCCGAACCGTTCCACAGCGCTGATCAACGGCCGGAGTTCCAACATTTTAAACTGGGATGATGTTGCCTATCCATGGGCGTATTCCAAATATAAGAAAATGCTATCGAACTTCTGGACGCCATTTGAAATCAATATGTCTCAGGATGTTAAGCAATTTAAAGACCTCGATGAGCATGAAAAGGATGCCTTCCTTAAAATCATTGGGCTTCTCGCCCTGCTCGACAGCATTCAAACGGATTATGCAGGAAAAGTCGCTGACTACATTACCGACTCAAGCATTAACGCACTCATGATTATGCTTGCACAGCAGGAAGTCATTCACAATCATTCTTACTCTTATGTACTCTCTAGCATTGTGCCGAAAAGCAAGCAGGATCAAGTATTCGAGTATTGGCGGAGCGAGGCAATACTCAGGAAGCGAAACGATTTTGTTACAAACGGCTACAAGGATTTTGCAGAAAACGCGAATGTCGAAAACCTGCTCAAGTCGCTTGTTTATGACGTAATTCTCGAAGGCTTGTTCTTTTACTCGGGATTCGCCTTCTTTTACAACCTCGCCCGCAATCAAAAAATGGTGGCAACAAGTACGATGATTAATTATATCAACCGCGATGAGCAAATCCACGTCGATCTATTCGTGAAAATTTTCAGAGAGGTGCTTGTACAATATCCGGAATATGATACAACGGACCTGAAAGTGTTTGTGGAAAGCACTTTGGTTGAAGCAGCCGAGCTTGAAATTGAATGGGGCCGCCACATTATTGGAAACAAAATCGAAGGCATCGGTATGAAGGATGTAGAGGATTACATTAAATTCTATGCCAACGTCCGCTCCAATCAGCTCGGCTACGACCGTCCGTTTGAAGGCTACCGGACGAACCCGCTCAAGTGGATCAAAGCATACGAAGAAGTCGATCTCGGCAAATCCGATTTCTTTGAACAGAAATCAAGGCAGTATACGAAAGTAAATAATGTGGATAATGGATTTGATGATTTGTAAAATGTGCTAAAGGCGGGGTCAGTCCCGCTCTGCTTCACCGCAGAACGGGACTGAGACACCACCTCTCAAACCCTTGCGTATCAACGGTTCACAGAGCTGGTGCCGGAGCTTTATTTCGCTAATAGAGTGCGGGACTGGCACCGGGTCAGTCCCGCGATGCTTCACCGCAGAACGGGACAGAGACATCTCCTCTCAAACCCTTGCGCATCAACGGTTCACAGGGCTGGTGCCGGAGCTTTATTTCGCTAATAGAGTGCGGGACTGGCACCTCAAAAGGAGCTGATGCTGAAAGAATATCTTTCAGCATCAGCTCTTTATTTTATTCCGGTTCCCCTTTTTCCTCCCCGTCATTCTTCTTCTCATCCTTCAGCCATTTCTGCCATTCAGGCTGGGGATGATCCGGATTTTCGCTGAAGACCTCTGTGACATCCCTTTCCTCCTGTTGAGGAAGGATATCATGAATATCATTTCCATTGCCAAGGATGCTGCCAAATCCCTGATTATGCTTTTTACTTTAAAAGGGAAGTTATTGCCGAAGTTAACGGCAGACGCATTCTCTACAGCACCAATATGAATGTCTCTGATGAGTGTGAAGGGACTTGCAGGAAAAGAAAATGGAAAGTCAGATTTAATCGTCGACAAATTCTGATAACTTTAAAGTATAATAACTACTATAATTCGTTTTTTCTCTATAAGAAAACAGGCTGAATGTAATGTGTTTTAAGAATTAAGCTAAAGAACTGAATAGGAAAGGTAGCCAAGATGAGTATAATTAAGGATTTTTTGCTGCAGCTAACACTTATGGCCATTCCCATTTTTATTTATTTTACTTTTGTCACGGAGAAGGTAAAGAGTCATAAAAATAGAAAGGTCATCATGTCTGTTTTGTGGGGAATTTCAATATTTTTTTGCATGTCCTTCCCAGTGAGTTTTGGTCAAAATGCCCGTTTGGATTTAAGAATTATTCCTCTCCTATTCGGAATTTTATATGGCGGGTTTTGGCCAGGCATCTTTCTGTCTGCCCTTATCATCCTGTATCGGCTTTATCTTGGAATCAGTATGGGATTTTATACGACTGTTCTTACCTTATCAATCTCACTGCCTGTTCTGCTATATTTTCAAAAGTCCTTTGCACGTTCGAACAAAGATGGAAGAGTTAAAATGGCTGTCGGCCTTTCTTTTTTCTATGTTTTTACAGGTATTTCTATTTTTGGATGGTTTAAAGGATTTTCCATCGATTATCTTAAAGTACAGATGATTCATCTAATCTTTGTATTGGCCGTTACTTGGTTCTTTACGATGTTAAATGAAACAATTAAAGAAATCCACCAGCTGCGGTCAGACATGCAAAACTCAGAAAAATTCCGAGTGATAGGCGAGCTGGCAAGTGTGTTTGCTCATGAAATCAGAAATCCGATGCAAGTAACCAGAGGCTTTCTTCAGCTGCTGAACGATCCTGAATTACCAGAAAAAAAGAAGGAATACCTTCAAATTTCTATTGATGAATTAGATCGTGCAAATGAAATCATTAATGACTTTTTATCTTTCGGTAAACCAACCGTAAATAATAATGAAAGAATCAACGCAGGTTATCAGCTGCAGCGTGCAGTCAGCATCATCCAAAGTTACTCCCTGAACCATAATGTTGAATTTAAAACGGATATTCTTGAGAACTGCTGGATTTATGCCAATCCTCAAAAACTGAACCAGTCACTGATTAATATTTTTAAAAATGCGATAGAGTCTATGCCGGCTGGTGGAATCGTTTGGATTACATGCGGGTCAACTGAAGATGGGTACATTATAATCACCATTAAAGACGAGGGAATCGGGATGACAAAAAACCAGATGGAGCGGCTCGGGTCTCCGTTTTATTCTTTAAAGGAAAGTGGAACAGGCTTAGGTATGATGGTAAGTTTTCAAATAGTCCGGTCTTTTCAGGGCAAGATCCTAGTTAAAAGTGAAAAGGATAGGGGGACAGAATTTATTATTCTTATCCCCCGGGTAGCTTAAATGCAGAGGTTCTCAGCAAATCTAATGTCATTCATCAACATTTAAAAATACCTAACTTTCCTCCCTTATCGATTTTTGCTGTTCCTTTCCATCTCCCGTTTCACCTCGCTGAAATATGTTAAAATTTGTTTCAGACGGAGGTGAGCGGCAATGCGCAATTACGAATGGGAAGCCATTGTTTCCTGTAATACAGCTTTTGACGGGCAATTTTTCTACGGAGTGAAGACAACGAACATATTCTGCAGGCCTTCTTGCCGTTCAAGGACTCCCTTGAGACAAAATGTTCAAGTGAACGGCTCTGCAGAATTTTTCATTCATCAAGGCTACCGTCCCTGCAAGCGATGCCAGCCCGATGCGGAAGTGCTTCCTGATCCTAAGCAGCATCTGATTCGAAATGCAAAAAGACTGATTGAAGAGAGATACCAAGAGGAGCTGACTCTTCAGACATTAGCCGATTCTCTCTATATCAGCCCTTATTATTTTCATAAAACGTTTAAAGAATTGGCAGGAAAATCACCTGCTCAATATGTAGCGGAAATCCGTATCGCAGCCGCTCAAGCCTTAATGAATGAAGGGACATATTCGATTGCGGAAATCTCCAGTCTGACCGGTTTCAAAAAGCCTTCCCATTTTTCAAGAGTGTTTAAGCGGCTGACCGGTGAATCTCCATCCAATTTTAGACAGAAGGTGCTTAAATGATTCGTGTATATGCTGCACTTGGAGGTCTCAGCCTTATTTGGGGACTTTCCTTTGTTTTTATTAAAGTTCTCGTCGGACCGGCCGGTATGTGGGGAACGGTCTTTTTGAGATGCGCAGCCGGAGCGTTATTGCTCCTGCCCATTTTACTCGCAAAAAGAAAAACCATCCCGCGCAAAATCCCTTGGATTCCGCTTCTGATCATTGGCGTCCTGAACACCGGACTGCCATGGGGCTTAGTCGCGCTCAGCGAAACGGTCATTTCAAGCAGCTCCGCTTCGATTCTGAACGCCACCACTCCGCTATGGACCGGACTGATCGGACTGCTTTTTTTCTCGGCTGCATTGGCAGCAAGACAGTGGATCGGGCTGGTTATGGGACTGATTGGAATTCTGATTTTCATCGACTTTGACGTTATGAAGCTTGCACAGGAAAACTTTACGGGAGTCGGTACGATGCTGATTGCGACACTTTGCTATGGCACCTCTGCCCAGCTTACGAGAAAGTACTTGGGGAACAGCGGCGTGCTGTTTACATCGGCTGTATCCCTGATGGTCGGAGCATTGGTTGGACTGATCGGCATGTTTTTTTCACAGCCCATTGAACTTGCGGCTCTCGCCAACGGCCCGGTTATCCTGGCAATTATCGGACTCGGCTGTTTCGGATCGGGAATTGCCCAGCTTCTTTTTTATTACATTACGAAAGAAGGCGGACCGGAAATTGCGGTTTCGGCGACGTTCCTTATTCCCGTTACCGCTCTGCTGTGGGGAGCCTTCCTGCTGCAGGAAAAAATCAGCTCTCATGCCATTTGGGGACTGTTTGTTATTTTAGCCGGTGTTTATCTGGCGACCAGAAAAAAGAAAGCGGCTGTTTCGATCAGTGAATCTGCGTAAGGAATGGAGAAAGAGTTCGATGCTCTTTCTCCTTTTTTAATATTCATTATCCATATGAGCTATAATGGAAGAAAAAGGAGGGGTCTTGACTGTCTATTCAACCTGAGATGGAAGTGGACATCACCGATAGGGATAAAGAAAGAGGCGTCAAATACAATCCCCTGAAATTCGTTTCTCTTATTGCAGATGCGGTGATGATGTAATGGAATTCTTATTTTTCGGCGCATGGCTCCCCATTTTTTTATCAATTACGGCTGGCATTCTCGGATTGTCTATCATTGGTGTATTTATCAGCCACTGGTATGCGGATAAGAAAATAAAGTCCCATAAAAAATAGACCGGGTCTCCCCGGTCCGCTTCTATTACTTCCACCAGCCATCAAACATCGAAGCCGGCAGCTGGCGCTTATGCTCTGTGATCATATAGCGCTTTTCAATCTTCTCAGCCACTTCACTTGATACTTCCTTGCCTTCCAGGTAGTCATCAAGCTCATCATACTTAATTCCAAGCTCGGTTTCATCTGCCTGCTGCGGCTTATCATCCAGCAGGTCGGCAGTTGGAGCTTTCATGTACAGGCTTTCCGGGCAGCCAAGTTCTTTAAGAAGGGCTTTTCCCTGTCTTTTTGTTAAGCCGGTAAGCGGCAGGATATCCGCTCCGCCGTCTCCGTATTTGGTAAAGAATCCTGTTACCGCTTCAGCGGCGTGGTCAGTTCCTGTTACAAGCAAGCCGTGCTGTCCGCCGAACGCATATTGAGCGGTCATCCGGATTCGTGCTTTTACATTGCCTTTATGGTAATCTGCGAGCTTAACCTCATCGGCTTCGTTGTATGTTTCAGTAAAGCCGTCCACTGCAGGCGCAATGTTAAAGCTTACGATTTTGTCCGGCTTCATAAATTCGAAGACAAGCTTGGCATCGTGCTCATCATGCTGAACTTTATACGGCAGACGTACGGCCAGGAATGAGGCATCGTAGCCTTCCTCGCGAAGCTCTTCAACAGCCATCTGATTCAGCTTGCCTGCAAGAGTGGAGTCCTGTCCAAGACTGATTCCAAGAACAAATCCTTTTGTGTTCGTTTTTTTCACATACTCCTTCAAAAAGTCCACGCGTTTACGGATTTCCTGTGCCGGGTCAATTTGGGCTTGTACATTCAATTCTTTCATAATCTGCTTTTGCATGCTCATGATAAAGTCCTCCTCAAGTAGCTATTGGTATAATCCATGTTTTTTCACATAATCATAGCAGGCATCTGGAAGCAGGTAGCGCGGTTCTCCGCCCTTCGCCAGCTCTTCCCGTATATACGTGCTGCTGATTTCCATTGCAAGCCCTTTATCAATTAAATGAAACCTCGTTCCGTCATCATAATTGCGCAAAAAGGGCGAACGGGAAATCGTCTTTAACATATCTATACCATTTCGGGCCATGACGATAAACTTATTATTGGCAATCAGTTCATCAGAATACTTCCATTTTCCCTCTGCAATGTCTTCCAGGAGATCGGCACCCATGATGAAAGACACTTCGTCGCCTGGGAAAAGGGAGTGAAAATGCTGCATTGTATGATACGTATACACATTCCAGCTATCCTGCTTCATTTCATAGTCATCTAAAATGAATTTTTCATTGTTTTTAAGGGCCATCTGCAGCATGGCTATCCGGTGTTCATCGGTGGTGTTCAGACTCTTATCCTTTCTTTTGCTTGAGCAAGGAAGAAAAATGACCCGGTCCAGCTTGCAGCGATGTGCTACTGTACTGGCTGTCCATAAATGAACGTTTGTGACTGGATCGAATGAGCTGCCGTAAATTCCGATTTTCGCCATCCGTTTCTCACCCTTTTCTTATTTTTTCAACCTTCTCTTTAACCTCACGGATATTTCTCATTTTGTTTTCCCAGCATTTTTCACTGAGATCGACCGGATAATCCTCAGGATTCAGCTTTCTTCTGTACTCATCCCAAAGCTCCTCAAGGTTACTCTTTACCTTGCCTTGAATATCCTGAATGGATGGAAGATCATAGATGAGCTTTCCGTCTTTGAAAATATCTTTATGGAGATCACGCGCTTCAAAATCCGTGACGAATTTGCTGATGTACGTATGAACCGGATGGAACATTTTCAGGCGTTCTTCTTCATTCGGATTCTCTTCCTCAAGCGCAATATAATCGCCTTCTGATTTATGGTTATTCGTATTGATAATCCTGTAGAGGCGTTTCATGCCAGGCGTTGTGACCTTTTCAGGATTCCCGCTGATTTTAATGGTGTCTTCCATCCGGCCATCATTGCCTTCAATGCTGACTAGCTTGTACACAGCTCCCAGCGCAGGCTGATCATAGGCAGTGATGAGCTTCGTGCCGATTCCCCAAGTGTCAATGCGCGCTCCCTGTGATTTTAAATTCATAATGGTGTCTTCATCCAAATCATTGGATGCGATAATATGAGTTTCTGTAAATCCTGCATCGTCCAGCATCTTTCTCGCTTTTTTAGACAGGTACGCCATATCTCCGCTGTCAAGACGGATCCCAACAAAATTAATTTTATCACCCAGCTCCTGTGCCACTCTGATCGCATTAGGAACACCGGACTTCAGCGTATCGTATGTATCAACTAAGAAGACGCAGTCCTTGTGGCGCCGGGCGTATTTATGAAAAGCTGTATATTCGTCCCGGTATGCCTGAACAAGCGCGTGGGCATGCGTACCTGCAGCCGGAATTCCGAAAAGCTTCGCAGCCCGGACATTCGAGGTTGCTTCAAGTCCGCCGATAAAGGCAGCCCGTGTTCCCCACAGAGCCGCATCCAATTCGTGCGCCCGTCTTGAACCGAATTCCATTACCGTCTGATCCCCGACAGCCTGTTTAATTCGGCATGCCTTCGTTGCAATCAGCGTCTGGAAGTTTACGATATTCAGCAAAGCCGTTTCAACGAGCTGGGCTTCTGCAAGTGGAGCTTCAACCCGAATCATCGGCTCACCTCCGAAAACAAGCTCTCCTTCTTCCATTGAGCGAACGGAACCGGTGAATCGCATATCTTTCAGGTAAGCGAGGAAATCCTCCTTGTATCCAAGCTCCCTTAAAAATTCCAAATCACTTTCAGAGAAACGAAATCCCTCTAAATACTGAATAACCCTCTCCAGCCCTGCAAAGACTGCATATCCATTGCCAAACGGCAGTTTTCTGAAGAACAATTCGAAAACAGCCTTATTATTATGGACACCGTCTTCCCAGTATGTTTCCGCCATATTTATTTGATAAAGGTCCGTATGAAGGGCCAGGCTGTCATCCTCATATTTGCCGTGCATCTTTAGATCTCCTCTCCATCCAACTACTTGATTTCCGCATTTAAGCTGCCTTTGAAATGCCTCAGCGCCCATTTATGGCCATCTTCGTCAAAACTGGCTGCTGCCTTCTCGTGAACCGTAATCTTAAATCCTTTATTATAGGCATCTACTGCCGTGTGAAGAACACAAATGTCTGTGCATACCCCAATCAGATGAAGCTCCGTAATTCCTCTCTCTCTGAGAAGGATTTCCAAATTTGTTCCTGCAAATGCGCTGTACCTTGTTTTATCCATCCAAATAACATGGCCGAGATGCTGATTTTGTTCATATAGATCCTGAAGCGCTCCGTAAAGCTCTCTTCCTAAGGTTCCCTCAATATTATGAGGAGGGTAAAGAGCTGTCTCCGGATGAAATGGATCATTCATTTTATGAAAATCAACTGCGAAAACAACGGTATCTCCAGACTCAATAAAATCTTTCGTTACCCTCACGATTTCTGATTCAATCACCTGACCCGGCTTGCCGCAAGTCAGTGCTCCGTTATCCGCAACAAAATCATTTGTGTAATCAATCACAATCAATCCCCTGGTCATGCCCATTCCCCCTGTTTACTTAGTAGCGTGCCGTATAGATTGGCTTTATGATATCCATTTCTACAAAACGGTACAGCTTAGCAGGCTTTTTTGAGGTTCTGGCTGTTGTCTTCCCCTCTGCTTCCTGTATGAAAGGAAGTGTCTTTATTTTCCTGGCAAATGACTGCTCGCTTTTAATGGCGGGGTCATCGGTTACCGTTAGAAGCACTGCCTGCAGCTCCGAATAGGTAAATTCCTCAGGCAAAAAATTCTTCGCTGCCGTCGTCTGAAGCAGATCTGAACGGATTTCGCGAATGGCATCGGAAATTAACTCCTCATGATCAAAAGCAAGATGAATTGACTTTAAGTCTGCCAAGCGGAAAAGCTGTACATCCTCCGCATCATCACTTGCCTTTCGTCCGTTCAGCACATCCTCAGGAACAATCGCATAATGGGCATTGGATAAAATCCATCCGCGCGGATCCCTTCCAGGACGGTCATATACACCGTAATGCTTCATATGAATACCTCTTACCCCGGTTTCCTCTAAAAGCTCCCGGTGTGCGGCTTCAAGTGCTGTTTCATCCGGCTGAACAAATCCTCCCGGAAGAGCCCATTTTCCGCCCTCAATATTCGGGGTGCCCTCTGCAGTGATTTCTGATCTCTGAATCAGCATTAGCATCATGCTTACAATTGGCGGCTTATGCTCCCGCTTCTCTGAATGAATCGTAAATACGGCGATGTCTGACGTGTATCCATCGGGTGTCCGATACTTGCTGGAATCGTAATTTTTTAAGGCCTCTTGATTTATGTCACTCAATCGATCACCTACTTTTTAATTAACATTTTGTTAATTGTATTATATGAAGTTTGGGAAGTCAACTAAGATGGAAGCTGGATATTCAGATTTTTTCTTTTCGTCTATTATATTTTCATTACAATCAAAAAAGCAGCCACCGGCTGCTTTTCACTCTTCTACTTATTCTCCCCAAGCGATGCGACCAATCCATTCAGGTTTACGGTGAGCTCTCCCAGGGATTGAATTATGGTTCCAAGATGATGAACCGCTTCTGATTGGCTTTCCATGCTTGTGATCATTTCGCCGCTTGCCTTTTTGCTTAGCTGCAGAGCGGATGACATGCTGGAAATGGAGTCGCTTACTTCGGTAATGGTTTGAAGGAAACGGGTTACTTCCTCTGCCACCCGGTCTGTGCCTGCAGCAACATCATTGGAGGCAGCGTTGATTTGTTCAAAGGCTGCGGCAGTCGTTTCGACTTTGAGCAAACCTTCCTGGACAACAACTGAACCGGCATTCATTTCTTCGGTCACCTGTTGGATATCGTTTTGAATTGCTTCAATAAGATGGCTTATTTTTTCAGTGGATTCGTTTGACTTTCCTGCAAGCTTCCGGACCTCATCCGCCACCACGGCAAATCCTTTTCCTGCTTCTCCTGCTCTGGCGGCTTCGATCGCAGCATTTAATGCCAGCAGGTTGGTCTGATCAGCAATGGAAGCTATTTCTGAAACAATGCCCCCAATCTGCTTGGATTGACCTTGAAGGGCCTGAATGGAGCGGGCCAGCGTACCAAACGTTTCATGAATGTTTTCCATTTGACGCTCTGTATCTTCTAGGGATCCTTTCCCTGCGTTCACTAGTTTATTAGCGTTAAAGGACAATTCCCGTATCCCGGCAGCCGCACTTGAGATTTTCACCGCGCCATTTTGCATATCGAGCATTTTTTCTTCACTCTGCTTTGCCTCTTCCACTTGGCTTACCGTACCCGCTGCTACTTCAGAGGCTGAATCTTTGATTTGGCGGCTTACCAGGCTGCTCATTTCACCATGCTCAGTCAGCCTGTCCACATTTTCAACAATGCGGCGAGCGGTAGAAGCCAGTTCTTCTGTGAGGCGATCTAAAGATTGCTTTTGCCATTCATTTTTCTGAAGCAGCTCACGGGTGTATTTATTCTTCGAGTAGATTTGCCAAGAAATTCCCCCTGAGGTTAGAACGAGATAGAACGCATGTATGAAGAACATAAACCATGTATAATCGTGATCTCCAAAAAACAAACCTGTAAAGGCAAACATAGCGATCAGGTGAGGAATGGCAAAAAGCACAGTCATTACCGAAATCAATTTGATACTGTCATAATAGGCAGCAAGCGCTACGACCAGAAAGATCGAAAAGTGGTACACAACCATCCCCTCTCCGGAAACGATCATAGCGATGCTTGAAAAAGTTAAAGTCAGTACAATTAAGAGCGGAACAAGCCGATGACTTGTGTCTTTCTTATAAAAGAAAACAGCAGCAATCAATAAGAGGACCGGAAGGATGATTGCAGCGATTAGAATCAGTGAATCGCTGCCTGTATGCTCCATATGCATGTGCATTGGAAAAAAGCGATGGATAACTTGTATACCGCAGGCTACGGCAATGCACACTGCGGAGACCCACAGCATAAGCCTGTTTTTCGATGCGTTCAATGATATTCCTCCTATGCATGTAACGAATTCCTAGATTCTATTACTGAATATATCGGAATAAAGGCCTATACCTGTAATCTCAATGTGCTGGGTTCCCTATTATTTTTCGACAAAACTAGGACAGCCCCCCTAGTGGAACTGCCCGCTTCTTTACTTTAATAATCTTTTTACTAATTTAAGACCGTTCTTTGCTGAAGGGTATCGGAAGGAAAAGTCAAATTTTGTCGTCTGCTTCAGCACGCTCTTAGCATGGGAAAAGGTTTCAAAGCTGTATTTCCCGTGATAGCTTCCCATCCCGCTTTCACCGACTCCCCCAAATGGGAGGTAGGGAGTTGCTATGTGCATGAGGGTATCATTGATGCATCCCCCGCCAAAAGAAATAAGGTTTGTCACTTCAGCCTCCGTCTCTTTGCTTTCTGTAAATAAATAGAGAGCGAGCGGCTTTGGTCGGGAATTCACGAATTCAATGGCTTCATCCAGAGTGTCATATTCCATTACAGGAAAAATCGGTCCGAAAATTTCTTCAGTCATTACTGGTGAATCTGGATCCACCTGATCGAGCAGTGTTGGTGCAATCCGGTGGGTTTCATCAGCTCGCGTTCCTCCAAAAAGGATTTCTCCATCATTTAGATAACGAGTGAGTCTGCTGTAATGGCGATCGTTCACAATTTTTGAATACCTGCTGCTTTCCAAAGGTTTATCTCCAAAAAACTCATTTATTGCATCCTTCATTGCATCGAGCAGCTCTTGTTTTACTTTTTTTTGTACAAGCAGATAATCCGGAGCAATACATGTTTGTCCAGCGTTCGTAAATTTACCGAATACAATTCGTTTAGCTGCAAGTTTAATATTGGCATGCTCATCTACAATCGTTGGACTTTTCCCGCCTAATTCAAGTGTGACGGGGGTAAGGTGCTTGGCTGCTGCTTCCATCACTACTTTTCCGACTGGGACGCTTCCCGTGAAGAAGATGTAATCGAATGGCTGTTCCAGAAGGGCTTGACTGGTAGCTACCCCTCCTTCAGCGGCTGCAATGTAGGAGGCTGGGTATTGTTCCTGAAGAATCTTCTTTATCAGCGCCGAGACGTTTGGCGTTAGCTCTGAAGGCTTAATAACCGCTGTGTTCCCTGCTGCGATTGCTCCGACTAGGGGAGATAAAGCGAGCTGAAAAGGATAGTTCCATGGTGCAATAATTAGCACTGCTCCAAAGGGCTCCTGAATGACATACCCTCTTGAACCCGTGTGAGTCAATGCCGTACGCACCTTTTTAGGCTTAGCCCAATTCCTTAAACGCTTTAACGTAAAATTTATCTCTTCATATAGAATACCGATTTCCGTCGAGTAAGCTTCAAGCTCGGATTTATTCAAATCCAGTGCCAATGCCTCTGCAATCGCTTGTTCGTGTTTTTTCACTCCGTTCTTTAGCTTCTTCAGCTGTTCCATCCGGAAAGAAATATTTTTTGTTTTTTGAGCAGCAAAATACGTTTGCTGCTCCTTGATAATTTGTTGGATTTCATCAAGCTTTGTGTCAATCATGATGGTCCGTCTCCTTCCTTTTTTAAAAGCTCAGTTAAACTTGGCTGCTGATTTCCGCTGCAGGCGTT
Source organism: Metabacillus flavus (assembly GCF_018283675.1). Classification (NCBI taxonomy): domain Bacteria; kingdom Bacillati; phylum Bacillota; class Bacilli; order Caryophanales; family Bacillaceae; genus Metabacillus; species Metabacillus flavus. Next base: position 1,004,872 of record NZ_JAGVRK010000001.1, on the reverse strand, counting down.
CGCTTTCCACTCCAATCAACAGGTGTTAATAAATCAACATAATGCTTTAACAAAGCCTTTTAAAAAACCAAAATAATGTTCGCAGGAATGCTTCAGCGTGTAAAAAACCAATTCTTATAGAATTACCTTTGAATAATTTGTGTGGATCAATCCGCTGCCACTCAGCTAATGTGTGCGGCGGCCAATTATCCCGCGACACCCTGGATTCCTACTTCTCTCTTTTTGTTCTATAGTTCAAACGTTTAAATACATAAACATTTAGACCGAAGCTGATCTTCGATTTAAAGATCACACTCTTCTTCTATTTTTGATATCAGCTGTTTTAACAGGTCTACAGACTGATCGAGAGATAATGAATAATAGCGCTGAGTTCCTTTTTGTTCAATCGCCACAAGCTGGTTGTCCCTCAGTACTTTTAAATGATGGGAAATAGCAGGACGCGAAAGATGGGATTGCTCAGCAATTTGATTAACGGTTAAGGTGTCATGCTTCGCAAGCAGCAAGATGATATCCTGTCTGGCTGCATCGCCAAGTGCCTGAAAAATAGGCGTGCAAGAGCGAAAAATATCTAAAACGGGTTCTGACATAATTATCAGCCTTTCCTAATTCAAGTACATCCATTATACACTATTTTCCCTTTAGTTTTTGCCCTGCACGCTCCTCACAATGGTGGTGATCATTTTTCTCGGCATGAAACGGACAGATCCAGCGAGAATTTTGTTTTGAAGTCCTGGAACGATGACCGTTTTCCCTTTCATCCAACCATCAAATCCTGCTTGTGCAGCTTGATCAGCACGCATGACACCGTTCTTGAAAAGCTTGGATTTGCCGAGGTCAGCTCTTTCTGAAAAGCCGGTATCGGTAGGACCCGGGCAGAGAGCAGATACACGGATATTTGTATCCTTCAGTTCATTTTCAAGAGCCTCTGTGAAAGAAAGGACGTACGCTTTGGTTGCATAATAAACAGCCATTAAGGGACCAGGCTGGAAGGCTGCAGTTGAAGCAATGTTAAGGATGCCTCCCTCATTACGCTCTGCCATATCCGGAAGAAACAGTTTTGTAAGGTGCGTCAGGGAACGGACATTTAAATCAATCATATTCAATTCATCCATGAGATCTGTTTCAATAAATTCACCAAACAAACCAAACCCTGCGTTATTGATCAAATAGGATACCTTTAGGTTTTTTATTTTAAATTCTTCTGCCATCTTCGTTATTTCCTCAGGTTTTGATAAATCTGCCTGATGGACCACAACTGAAATACCGTGCTTTTTCTCAAGGTCCGCCTTCAGCTCCAGCAGTTTTTTCTCATTTCTTGCTGCGAGGATAAGTGAATACCCCTTTCCAGCTGCAATTTTAGCAAGTTCCATTCCAATTCCGCCTGAGGCACCTGTGATCAGTACATAACCTGTTGATTCCATAAATGATTCCTCCCATTTGATTGTTTGTTTAAAAACTTAAACAGTTAAACTCATAAACATAATATACCCGCTTTTCCAGGAAGCCGTCAATATAATTACAGAATTTTCTCCATCCATATTTTAGACATCACACCTGAAGCGCATTCATTACACTTCATTACATAATAGTCGGTAAATTGTTACTTTTCTGTAACAAAACAGCTTCCAATATTCGTTACACTACTATAAGGATACATATCTATAGGTCATGGGGGAGAGGGTCATGTGGAAAAAAGACAGCCGACGTCAAAGTACTTATGGATAAAAACAAGTGTACTCGCAGTATTAGGCCTGGTTCTCGTGTCGCTTTGGATGGGAACAGATTTCCACAAACCAGTCAAAGCTAAGGTGAAAAGCCAGGAAATTGGAACGCTCAGCCATGGAGGCAGGGAAGAATTTATGAAGGCGGATCCGCCAAAATCAATGATTCCAAACCCCCCGGAGCCGAAGCAGCAAATCAGGGGAAAAACGGTATTTTTAACGTTTGATGACGGTCCCTCCTATGCCACCGATGAGATTCTGGATGTACTAGGAAAATATGACGCACCAGCCACATTCTTCATGCTCGAGCCTAATATGGTTAAGCATGCGGAAGAGGTCAAACGCATTGTTCAAACAGGGAATGCTGCAGGACTGCACGGAGTCTCACACAAGCCGAAGGTCTTTTATGCCAATCCCGAATCTGTCGTAGGAGAAATGAGCAAATCAAGGGACACACTTAAAAAATTAACAGGTGTCTCAACAAGCCTTGTCCGCACTCCTTATGGAAGCGTGCCAAACCTTTCAGAGCCCGAACAGCAGGCGCTTTATGCATCGGGCTTTCAATATTGGGACTGGAATGTCGACAGCTTTGACTGGAAGTTCAACAAGCCTGAATACGTAACAGATGTTCTTAATCAAGTAGAAAAGCACCATCACGATTTTCCAGACGAGCCCATTGTAATCTTAATGCACGACCGGGTTCCTTCACCGGAAGCTCTCAGTCAGCTCCTTCCTGAGCTGAAAAAACGCGGGTACACTTTTGATGTTATTAAAGAGAGCATGGAACCAGTTCATTTAAAATAGGCTCTGTTAAAGCCTGATGTTGATTTTTAACACCTGTTGATTGGAGTGGAAGGCGCGAGACTCCTGTGGGAGCAGCGGGACAGGTGAGACCCCGCAGGCGCAAAGCGGCGAGGAGGCTCACCGCCCGCCCCGCGGAAAGCGAGCGCCTGCAACGGAAATCAACAGCCAAGTTTAACAGAGCCTTAAAATAAAAAAATGCCCGGGATGTAAGATCCCGGGCATTTTTATGCGTTTTTGGAAAGGGAAATATTCTTTGCTGACACTGTCAATTTCAGGAGCATTCTTCACTCATCCCAATTTTTCCTGCTTCATCCACTCCTCTGTCTGTTCAAGGGTTTCGCCTATTGAAGCATGGATCACAAGGTCAAACAAATGATCCAGACGGGTCGGTTCACGGTTAATAAGCACCATCTTTTTATTGCCGCGGTACCTGAAATCCTTAGGGATCTGATTGACTGGATAGACTTCAAGCGAAGTTCCCATTACCAGCAGAAGCTCGGATCGATCCACCGTATGATAGATCGCTTCCATGTGCTGCACCATGTCGCCAAAAAGCACGACATCAGGCTTCAGAATAAAATCACATGGACTTCCGCTGGCTAAAACGGAGCTGCATCTTGGCACTTCTTTTTCATGAATATGATCGAGCCCATAGACGGATTTGCATTTTGGGCATTCAGCGGTCTGGATAGAGCCATGCATATTATACACGTTACAGCTTCCAGCTTTTTGGTGAAGACCATCGACATTCTGAGTGAAAATATGAACTTCTTTTCCCATGGCCTCTAACTCTCTCAAGAACAAATGGCCTTTATTCGGCTTGTGGCCCGGGCTTAATTTCGTTTGGAAAATGTCTTTGAAGTACTTCCAAAAGGATTTAGGATGCCGTTCAAAGTAGGACCGGCTCATAACCTCCGTCCGTGAAAGGTCTTCTGTCCACAATCCCTTGGATGAGCGAAAATCGGGGATGCCGGATTCCGTGCTGATCCCTGCCCCCGTCATTACCGATATTACCTTTGCTTCGTCCAGCCAATTGACTAATTGATGAATGGAATTGTTCAAAGCGAAAACCTGCCTCTATGCTGTATGATTTTCCCGCAAATTCTCCAATCGAGTATAACCTGCATAAATGAGAGGAATCCTCCCGCATTATGAGTATTGCTTTTCCTTAGTTTTCGCTTCCCCGTTTCCTGCTTGTTCAACGTAAATGGTCTGGCTTGGAAAAGCAAAACGCACGCCTTCCTCTTCCAATATACTCATAATTCTCAAGTTAATGTCCTGCTTTATTTTCAAGTGCTCCCCATATTGGGTTGTTTTTGTAAAGCAGTTTATCAAAATGTCCAGGCTGCTTGCACTGAAGCTGTCAAAGCTAACTTGGATGGACTCATCATCGATGCCGTCATGGTCCTGAAGCATGTGATCGATTCTTTTAACGCTCAAACTCATTTGCTTTTGGTTCGTATGATAGGTAACCCCTACTTTAAAGTTGATCTGTCTTTTCCCCATTTTGGTCCAGTTTGTAATTGGCTCATTTGCCAAAGTTGAGTTTGGCACGGTTACAAGCGCCTGCGGGAATGTCCTGATTTTCGTGCTGCGGAAGGTGATGTCTTCTACGACACCTTCCACACTCGGAGCTTTAATCCAGTCCCCGATTGTAAAGGGCTTTTCCGTAATGATCACAATTCCTCCAAGGAAATTGCCGATTGTATCCTTGGCTGCAAGCGCAAAGGCAAGACCGCCGAGACCGAGTCCTGCGACGAAACCATTCACATCGTAATCGAATTCCTGAGCCACAATGCTAAAGCTCAGCGCCACAATGACGAACCGCAAAAGCTTAGACAGAAACGGAACTAAAATATCATCAATACCAAGATCAAACCTCGAATTTACCTTATTGAAAAACAAGGAAGATGAACCAGTTAAATTGTACAGTCCCCATGCAACAACGATAACAATGGCAGATCTGTATACCTCATGGACAATCTGCATGCTGTCATTAAAAAACGGAGAGTAGATAATAGCAAGATAAATCCCAACGGACATAAACAGCCATCTCACCGGTTTTTCAAACGATAGCAGCACATGTGTAAAGAATTCGGTTGGTGTTCTCCTGCTTATTCTCATAATCAGATGAAAAATATATTTCGTGAAAAGCTTTCTAAGAACCAAAAACAAAACAAGGATGGCAATACTGATCCCAAGCTTCGTCAAATTTTCGTATGTAAACCAAGATAACTGCACTTCTTTTTCTCTCCTTTAGATTGTTTAAAAAAGAATTATACTATATATTCGTTCCAAAAACGGGGATAATGTCCCCTTTTTCATTTATATACCTTTATGAAAAAATGTTAAACGGCGATTGAAGGGCAGCGAGCTGAGAAATAGATACAAATACGTTTATAGCCAGATCCCATTAATAATTTAGCTCTGTTAAAGCCTGGTGTTGATTTTTAACACCTGTTGATTGGAGTGGAAGGCGCGACTCCTAGCTAAGAGCAGCGGCACAGGTGAGACCCCGCAGGCGCAAAGCGGCGATGAGACTCACCGCCCGCCCAAGGATAAGCGAGTGCCTGCTAGCTGCAATCAACAGCCAAGTTTAATATAGCCAATAATTAAAAAAGCCGCCAGTTTCGGGGCTGGCAGCTTAAAGCATTAACGGGACTCTAAGTAAAGTTTTGTGAAAAGGCAGTTCGGCTTTGATTCATGGAATTGGGATTATTTCTTTTCCTTTGAGCTATTCTGGTCAACGAGGGTGGCTTTATACATTTCTTCATTAGTCTCAACTTTGATTCGCTCCTCCACTCTGATTCTTCCCTTTCCCATTGTCTCGCCTCCTTTTACACATCATAAATTTATCAGAATATTTAGTAAATATAACGGAATGCCTAATTTTAACCGAAGTTTTTACAGAATTCGAGAGGCCTCCGTTTGTACCACCTGAAAGGAAATGCCGAAACGAAGAGAATTGTAAGGAATTATATCAGATTTCACGGATGTTTTTTTTCTTATAGCGGGTCTTTCTTTCTAGGAAAATAGACAACCAAATTTGTGAAAAAAATAGTCATACTCAAAAATTCTTTTTAAAACTAAAACTCGCTTTTTCAAATCCCATCTTCTCCTCATAAAACCGGTGCGCTTCTTTTCTTTGAAGATTCGATGAAAGAGCTATGCCACCGAATCCCTCACCCCGTGCCTCTTCTTCCACATGAGACAGCAGGCGCTCTCCGAATCCCTGTGACCGATGTGCTTCCACTGTTACCAAATCGGAGACCCATATAAATTTTCCGTAGTACAGGGTGATCATTGGCTGGTATCCGATATAAGATACAGCCTTTTCATCTTTATAGAGCAGCTTGATCCGATAGTTCTCCTGTTTTACAGCGAGCGATACTAAATCGAGGTAAGCTTGTTCCGTCAAATGCGGTCTCAGCTGAGTTATGACCGGAAATCCTTTCATCCATTCATGATAGCCTATCAGTTCGATAATTTTTTCCATTTTCCACTCCTCCTTTGTGATAGGATAAAAATATCAAAGAACTGGCATGGTGATAAGAGCCAGTTTTCAACCTGTAAACAGGTTCAGTTTAGGGAGGGAAATTTAATGGATACCATTTTTTTCAATACAGGCGCCCCTCTTTTTGTACAGCTATATGAACATATAAAACTAAAAGTTTCAGATGGGACAATGCCTTCAGGCTCCAAGCTCCCCTCTAAGCGTAAGCTTTCGGTTCAGCTTAACATCAGCGTAAATACAGTGGAAGCGGCATATGGACAGCTTGAAGCAGAGGGCTATATTGAAGCAAGTCCGAGAAAAGGCTGGTATGTAGTGCACCTTGAAGAAACGGCAGCCGAAGAAATAGGGGAACAGGAAAAGGCAGAGGGAGAGCTATCCCCTTCTGGGCATGCAATAGATTTCAGCCAGACAATCGACCCCCGCAAATTCCCATTTAAGCAATGGAAAAAGTGCTCGATTGAGGCTATTCATAAAGAAGAGCTCTTTCATACAGGTCATCCTTACGGTGAAGAAGGCTTACGGAAGGAAATTGCAGCATATCTCTATCGTGCCAGAGGCGTGCGATGCAGTAAAAATCAAGTGATGATTGGAAGCGGTACTCAGCTATTATTAGATCGGGCAGCAAGGGCACTGAAAATTGATTGCTTCGCGCTTGAGGACCCTGGCTATCATCGGACAAGGGACACCTTAAAAGATTACGAGCTAGTCTCCATACCGCTTGATGAATTTGGAATGCGGTCAGATCTTCTGAAAGAATCAAAGGCTGCTGCAGTATATGTAACTCCTTCCCATCAGTTTCCGAAAGGAACTGTAATGCCTGTAAAACGCAGACTGGAGCTGCTGGAATGGGCAGCGGAAAAGAACAATCGCTGGATTGTTGAGGACGATTATGACGGGGAATTCAGGTACGAAGGAAAGCCCATTCCCTCCCTGCAAAGCCTTAGTACTCGTGATGATGTTATTTATTTTGGAACATTTTCTAAATCCTTCATCCCCTCTTTGCGAATTAGCTATATGATTCTGCCTGGAAAATTAATGAGAGAGGCAGAATCAGAGCTTCTGTCCTTTAAACAGACTGTTTCAAGATTTCACCAGCATGCGCTGGAGCTGTTTATGGCCCGGGGATTCTGGGAGCAGCATTTAAACCGGATGAGGACGCATTACCGTAAAAAACACAGATTGCTGCTTGATCAATTCCGGCAAGTCTTTCAAAACAGGATTCAATTAATTGGGGAGAAGTCCGGAATGCATGTGCTGATCGAAGTATTTAATGAAATGAGCGAAGAGGAACTGATTGAAGCTGCCTTACAAAAAGGTGTAAAAGTGTATCCATCTTCTATATATTGCGTCACGGCGAAACCCATCCGCCCGCTAATATTTATAGGATTTGGAGGAGTAACTGAGGAAGAGATTGTGAAAGGACTCGGACTGCTTAAGGAAGCTTGGTTTTAGGAGGTTGTAATTTTCTAAGGCTGATTTCGCTCCAACCGCCTAAATAGGTTTTATTCAAAGGACCTATTTATATACAATCGTTTGGAGGTCTTTGCAAGGAAGAAACATGGAACTACCAGGATTTTAAAAAAACGGCGGATTCCACGCCGTTTTTTTCATATATAAATCATCTGGGGCTTCCCATGACTTAAGAAATCATGATGGGAAATCGTCCAGGCATAAGCTCCTGCGTAACGGAAAAGAACGATGTCTCCTACCCGAATATGCTCGCAGAATTCGCCCCTTACTAATAAATCATTCGGCGTGCAAAGCTCTCCTGCAATCCAAACGTCCTTCTCACGAAGTGCAGGACGGCTGAGAGGATATTCCCAGTCATCAACCGCTATGACTTCAAATGGATGGCTCATTTTCCATGCTGCCGGCAGCCGGAGATGGTGGGACCCGCCTCTGATTGTTACATATGCCTGGCCATGGTTTACCTTTACATCCATCACTTCTGCGGCATAGTATCCGAAAGGGCCTGCCATATACCTGCCCAATTCAAATACCAGCTCCCAATGGGACGATGCAAGCGGCATGAGTTCATGTATGCCTTGCGAAAATGCTTCCCAATTAAAAGGCTCATCCTGTTTTTCATAATGAATTCCGATTCCGCCGCCAAAGTTTACATAGTTCAGGTCCAGATGATAATGCGCCTCCCACCCCTTCGCTTTCATCAAACACTGGCTCACAAAAGCCAGATGGGCGCTAGCATCCAGATTGTTGGAGACAGAATGAAAATGAAAGCCGGTAATTTCAACAAAGGGAAGCTGGTTTATTTTTTCCATGATTTCTGGAAGTCTTGTTTCGTCCATTCCAAACTGAGTGGGCTTGCCAGCCATAGTCAGCCGCGCTTTGCCAATTGCAGCCTGCAAATTAATTCTGAGAGCAATACGTACTTTTTTCCCTAGCATCTGGGCAATAAGATGAATCCGTTCAACCTCCCAAAGACTCTCTGCATGAATCATCCGAATTTCCCGGGTAATCGCAGCTTTCAGAAAATCATCCGTTTTCGCCGGTCCGCTTATTACCTTTTGATGGTCAGGAAATGCTGTAAGTTTGTCCAGCTCCCCGAGGGACGCAGCTTCAAATCCTTTAACATGGCGGTGAATCGCATGAATCAGCATCGGATCAGGATTTGCCTTCATCGCATAATAAAGACTTACCTGCTCAGGCAGTGATGAAGCCAGACTGAGTGCATGCTCCTCAAGCCCTTTTACATCATAAATATAGGCGCAGAAAGGGTGCCGCGCTGATTTCATTTTTAAAATTTCCGTTTTAATCTGTTCAGCTGATGACATCATAATCCTCCAACTTCGTTATGCATCTTTTCAAGCGGACGGCTGAAAATCACACCAATGACAATCGTCAGGGCACAGCACGACAATCCCATGAGAATGCCGCTCCAGTAGACATTCCACTCAGCAAGAAGAGTAAACATCATGGTACCAAGCGAAATAAATCCTCTGTCCATAAGCGCAATGCTTAAAATTTTTCCGCGGTAATGGGACGGTACGTAATGCTGAAGGGATATTCGATTCAGCGTCCGGTATACTTGTCCAAAAAGCCCCATCATAAAGACGATTGTAAATAAAAGGTAAGTGCTTTCCGCTGCCATGATCATGCCAATGATAAATAATCCGAACAGAACCGAAGAGCCAATCATCGTCCAGTGACTCGCCCGTATCCAGCCTGCAGATAAAATCCACGTCCCGATAATGGCGCCGAATGATGACAGCGAAAGCAGCAGGCCGAATCCTTCGGGTCCAATATCCATAAGAGAATCGGCAAAAATCGGAAGCATTGAAGAATACGGGAAGCCGAAGGTCATCGGGATGACCGACAGCAGGAGCAAGCCTTGAATACATGTATCTTTTTTCACATATGTAATGGCATCTTTTAAGCTGGAGTTTTTAGGCTTGTCCTTCTTAACTGGCACTGCACTCCCTGGCGGAACAAAAAGCATGACCGTCCACGAAATGAGAAGCAGCCCAAGAATAAGAGTAAACAAAGGCTCAGGAGCCATGGATCCAAGCAAAACCCCGGCAGCCGCAGGTCCGATTAATCTCGCCAGATGAATCATGGAGCTGTAATGGGCAACAGCGCTCGTGAGCTGTTCTTTTTGCGTTAAATCGGCCACATATGCATTTCGAATGGGGGCTTCAATGGATTGAATGGCTGAACGGATAAACACAATAGATAGAATTAAGGGCATTGGCCCTCCCCATTCTGAAATAAGCCAGACAGTGGATCCGAACATGAGCAGCTGGCTGATCAGCAGCAGCAATTTTTTTGGAAAACGATCGGCAAGGATGCCTCCAGTCAGGCTAAAAAGGAAAATCGGAATAAGCCGGCATACGTTAACAAGACCCAAGTATAGAGGGGAATGCGTCATTTGCAAAACTGCCCAATTTAAAACGGTGAAATCCGCCCACTCCCACAATCTGCTTGCAAAGCCTGATGCGTAAAAAAGCCGGTATCCTTTTGAACGGAACGCAGAGGCCGCAGGGAATGTTTTCACTGTATTCCACACGCCTCTGCAAGTGGATTCGGTGCTTCCACATAAACATAGCCTTCATGATCAGGAAACAGCCTCATGGAAGAAAGCGCCTTGTGTTTAACAATTGGGCTAAAAAGAAACGCCCGGTCTTCCTCCGCATTGATCCCGCCAATGAATTCAAAGGTTCGGTCTGCTTCCTCGCCAAGCCATTTCCATGCAAGTGCTTCGCCTGAACCAGTGAAGCTTGAGAGGATGCGTATAACCTCTCCGAAATGGCTTTGAAACACCGTATAATGCATCTTGCTGCGCATTTCTTCCATTGATTCTGTAATGGTTACAGAGCCCGGAAGCAGCTCCAGGCGGAGACTCTGCTTGATTAGACGCTCCTTATATATTCTCGCCCCTCCCCAGTCTCTGAACAGATATTTCACTGGTTTTCCGCCGATGAAGGACACAATCGAATTCTGCATATGCCCCTCCAGCCCGATTCCGTATCGAGTCATAAGTGTTAAGGTTCCTGGAAGAACAATGGAAAAATAAGTCTTCAAAAACGGTTCAAAAGCCTCTTTGGGGTTCATCTCTTCGCTGCGGCAGTATTCTTCATAGATTTCCTCAAGAACCAGCTTTTCCGAAAATGGAGACGGACTGTTATACGATGAGGCAACTACAGGAATTTCATTGGCGTTTACAAATTGATCCAAACCGCTTCTAAGCATGGCTGTCATGTTCCGGCTTTTTAATGGATTCTCATCTTGCAAGGCCACACCATACGTTTCCGGAATGGGAATAAAGGTATCCTTCAAGTGCTCTTCTCTCTCTAAAATTTCATCAAATAACGAAGAGACTGCAGGACCGTTGCAAGCTGTTTGAGCTGACACAGAGCGCTTTGTTGATGTCATCTGCGAGTGAACTGGAAGCTTTATAAACAAATCACTGCCTTTTGGAATGACGGTCCTAAAGGAGGTCGTTGGATATGCCTCCCATTTCAGATCAAGCTCCTGAATAATTCCGGAATCCATCTCCTTTTTGAACAGCTCAGGAAGCATATAATTCATTTGCCATGGATGGACCGGTATCATTAGCCAATCATCCAGCTTCAACCCTCTCATGCGGCACTCTTTTTCTGCCGTTTCTTCCAACCCGGGCAGCATGGAAAACAAAAACTTATTCGGTTCTCTATTTGACTGCACCTTCCATATAAACGCTTCTTTTTTACCAAGGACAAACCGGATGTTAACCTTGCCTCCCAGTTCAGGGGAATAGTCAAATACATCCTTTGCCTGCATGCCCATTTTCGTCTTCGTTCCCGGGTGAAGGTGATGGCCCTCAATGCAAAGCTGTTCAAAAAACAAAGCTGGCTTCGATAATTTTTCAGCATAGCTGTACAAATTTTCCTGTCTGGGGAGCTTGCTTTTCATTTCCTCAAACACAGCATAAGTCAGGGCCAGATTTGCACTTCCATTCATAAGCTCCTCGGCATAGGTTTCCCAGCTTCCTCCAAACTCCCAAAAACGGGGATGCCGGTTTTGAAGCAGCTCAAGCAGCTCGGAACAGGATTTAATCTTAAACAGTCCATCCTTTAAGAGAAACAGGTCGCTAACCATAATCCGGTTGAAGGCATGCCTTCCAGAACAGGCTGCAATCAGGCTTGCCCGATCATTCAGCTGGATGGATAGAAACGTGGAAGGCTTTCCAGAGGAATTCCGGCCAGTGACCTTCTGTTCCCACTCCACTGCTTCGCTTCTCATGTTCAAGACGTCCTCCCGCAAAAGAGATTCCATCCATTTATGCAAAATCGCTTCCTCTGCCCTAGGCAGCTGTTCCAAATAGACTTTCTTCAAATGAGGAAGCTGCTTCTCCAAATATTTCAGCGTCTCCAGTGCAAATGGATTTTCGCCCTGTTTTGAATCAGTTCGGTAATTCAGCACGTTTGCTTCCTCCTTCTTTCACGGCCGCAAAGGGGTTGGAGACCTTCGTGTACGTATTATCAATCGTATGCTCAAGCCTCATACCCACTAGACTTTTAAGAGACAATTCTCTTTCCATTAACGCCTTTCTGTCAGACGCCGCATCGGAATCATCACAGAGGGAATTCCAAACGAGATCCATCTCTTCAGATGCAATCTTCCAGAGCTTTTCTTCATCTAAATTCAGCTCCTTAACAAGCGTTATAATCAGCTCGCCAAGATGATTCTGGATGATCGCATGTGAAACGGTGTCCTGCAGGGCTTCGGCATTTTGTGCTTCCACATGGGTTTCCATTTGAAAGACAAATTCAAGCCCTGTTTTTTGAAGCCGCTCATTAAAAAGCTTAATCCCGCCATAGTCTCTTACAATTAATTTGACCGGCACCCCATGCTTCAATACCGGGATGCTGTTTTGCAAGTGGGCTTCCAAAGCAATGCCGTAACGGGTCATCACTGGAAGAACGGATTGAAAGAGCAGCCTAGAATAATCCCTGATCCAGTTCTTTGCGGCTTCCTCAAGACTTCCTGAGTTTTTGCTCTTTTTGTATAAACGGACTATTTCAGTAAGAAGAGATCCATTTCCGAATGGTGAATCAGAGAGGAAAGCTACGCCCGGGATGGCTAGTTCTCCATTCGCGGAATCCGTATAGACCTCAGGATTTTCCCTAATCATCGCAGCCAGGTTTTTTTCCCGTTCATCTGAGGAACCTTGATCCTTGAAATGAATGCCGCCCTCTTCTTTAACTAAAATCAGAGTTTCAGGAAAATCAGGACGATTTGCTAACTCCTGAAACAGCTGTGTAAATTTAGGTCCATGGCTCGCTGAAGCTGGCGATACGGTTCGAACGGCACTTGTTGCCTGAACTCTGATTGCTGTTTTCAGGTGATACGGATTCCTCCGTCCCTGTGCTGCCGGTAAAAGGGTGCGCAATGAAGCAAGGGCAAATGCCGGCTCCTTTATCCCCTCAATCAGCACAACAAGACGGTCTTGAAGTTCCCCGCAATAAAGCTCAGGTATAACATGTTCAGCCTGCCATGGATGAAGCGGAAGCAATTCATAGTCCTCAGGATTTAGAAACTGGCTATTCAGTTCGTTTCTGAACGCTTCCTCAAGAGCGGCATTCTGCCGGAACAAAAGGGTTTTAATTTCGCTTCCATTCAAAACACTGGCTGCGGTCCTGCTTTTATGAACCGCTGCGTAAACAACCTCAGGCATACCGCCGCATTCAGGAGAGTAAACAGCGGACTCTTTTAAACTCATCCCCATTTTTGTTTTTGTACATGGATGCAGAGTATGACCATGAACGGCAAGCTGTTCAAAAAATGCCAGCGGACTAAAAGTCTCATTTTCAACTGCAAGCTGATGAATCCAGCTGATTGGGTTATCATGTTGCTCCCGATACGGTAGCCAGGTTTTCTGTCTTTTGGAAAATTCCTTTAAACTGATCTGGTAATTTTCTGCACTATTCTGCAGTTCCCTGCTAAAGACTGCCGCTTCCTCAGATTCCGGAAACAGACGATAAGACTGCAGCAGATGAATCAGCTGTTCAGAATTTCCAATACGGGCTGTACCCGAAGGCTGAATATAGGAAACGTCGGAAATTTCAATCCGGTTCAGATAAAACTTTCTTTTTACTTCTACTTGGATATATGAATTCTTAGAAAGTTCAACTCTAATAGCGTTCTTTTCTTCAATATAAGGTAAAAGCTTTTCCCTAAGCAGACATTGCATAAGTCTGTCGAGAATGCCCTTCTGTGCACTATGTAAGTCATTCATACGCAATGGCCCTCTCTCTTTCGATAATGAGAATCAATCTCATTAATAATAATGAAAATGATTGTCTTAATCAATCGTTCGATAGTCGGATTCCTTCTTACTATATGAGGATAAAGGCACCGGCATTAAAAAAACTGCCTGATGAAAAGGCAGCCCGTTCGTTATGAAAAACTATACATCGACCACATCCCAATATCCTTAAATCCAATCCGTTTATAAATTTTGCCGGCATCCAGGTTATCGTAAAACAAGCAGAGCTCGCGTCCCTCACTCAGTACGTCACCGCATAGCTCAAGCATGCACTGAGTGGCATAGCCTTTCCGCTTATGGTCATTTAGTGTACATACACCGACCACCATTGCTGAAAGAGTGTTTTCAGCTGCGGTAGAAGCAGCGCTGACCATGCTGCCCTCCTTTTCCACATAATACGTTCTCGAAACACCCTTCTCCATGTTACGGCGCTTGCTTTCCACACTCTCTCCCGCTGATGTAAATTCTTCAATCTCTTTATGCAGGTTCAGAATCCGTTCCGCATCCTCAATCCTTGCCTTTTTCACGGTTACTGCTGGGCGGTCACTAAACGCCTTCTCCAGCTTGACGCATTTTGCATAATGCAGCACACGTTTCTCAGCGCTCCGTTCAAGGAACGGCTCCAGTTTTACCGTTACTTCCTCAAGACCTGAAAGAATTCCCCATTCCGGGTCCGCCTTCATAATTCCGGCAAATCCGCTTGCATCAAAATCTCCATGGGAAAAAGGAATATAATTCGCTTCATATTTTAATAGAATCCCCTTAAGCTCGCCATCCTCATTAAAATCGCCCCACACCTTCTGAAAAGGCTCATTGTACCCGAATGCTTCGATGTCCCCTATAATAAACAAGTTTTCAGCAGGCTTCCCGGAAACGTAGGAATAGCATTGTTCATGGTCTTTTTCTGTTAGTTGTCTAATCATAATGCAGCCCCCTTACAGTCTTCTCTTGCATCTTAGCATCTTAGTGAATAATTTCTTTTTGTCTCGGTCTGCGTTCTATGTACTCATTGAAAAGGTATGTACTCCTGTAGCCATCTGAACAAACACGAATGATTCCTTGAATGTGTTCAAGACTTGCTTTAACAACGGTTATCATTGCTTCTCAACACATCCCCTGATGATATTAGAATTTATTATAAAGAATGTTCCGAACCTTTTCACTACTAAATTGAAATTTCTGTCATATATTTTATCAAGCTTACTTTTTAAGGGGGATCAAGTACATGCAGTATCCATATTACGAGGAATACCAGCGCCAAATGAACCAGAATGCATTGCTTGCCAAAGAAATTGCAAAAGCAATTGATGGGGAATACAGCGCGATTAATTGCTATGAAGTTCTAGCAAAGCAAGCACCAACTCAGGAACAGCGGGAAAAAATTCTTGAAATTCAGAAGGATGAAAGGAGGCATTATGAGGAGTTTTCGCAGATTTATCTGTCGCTGACAGGACGCCAGCACAAACCGAAGCAAATTGAAGAATGTCCCTCAACCTATGAGAAAGGGCTTAATGCCGCTTTCAAGGATGAACAGGAAACTGTTGATTTCTATCTGGACATATCAGATAAAGCCACTAATGCGTACATAAAGCGCATTTTCAAAAGAGCGGCGGCGGATGAGCAAAACCATGCTGTATGGTTCTTATACTACTTAACAAAAATTTAATTTACCGCCTGATGGCGGTTTTTTTCGTACCGGGCAATTTTTCTATTAATCAATATGATCGCATTTGCGTCCATGACGGAGAACTTCATAAATCGCCATTCCATCACTTGGATGATCCTCTGAATATCGGACAGGGAGAAGAGCGAAAATGACATAGTAGCTTGAAAAATAAGCAAACTGATAGAAAAACAAATGCGGCTCTAATACATTCTGCACAATAAGCAGATTAACCAGCAAGATGGACAGAAGATTAAAAAGCGCCCCCCCTCCATATACCATGGCATGCGTGGCCCGATTATCATACCTAAGGCCTTCATACTGGCAAAAAGAATCCAAAAAATAAAGACGTTTTACCGTCAGGTTTTTAAACGTAAAAAGCGGTTTCCCTCTTCCAATTGTGAATGTCCCTTTTCCGCCAAAGGCAAGCGCCATAACGGTATGGCCTAATTGATGAACAAATGATGCGATCGGCAAAACAATGCAAAGTGACCAAAGCAGTGTCACAACGTCCCGAAGCTCGAACATTAAAAAGCGCCTCCCTATTCATTGATGAAATGTCTGATGTCCGTACTGCCTGTTTTCCCGAAATATCCTTCATCAAACCCAATGATTATTCATGTCATTATTGAAACTTTTCATGTATGATAGGGGAGAACCATCCTATTCCAAAACAAGGAGGAAATGACTCATGCGCTTCGACGAACAGCCAGTTACAGTAGATGAAAATGTAAACGTTTTTGCGGCAATACCTGAGGACGGCACCGTTATTGGAACAGCCACACAGGAAGAGCTTCAGTTGGCCCAGGAATTGGAGTGCAGGCACCTCGCCCACATGCGTCTAATGGATTCAAACATCCAGATTCAGGGAGCTTCCTATAAGGAGCTGCTGCAGGAATACCTGGAATTTGAAACGAAATCCGCTGAGTTTTGGAAAACTATTTATAAAAGACTGGACGTTCCATGGGAATGGATCCTCCGGATTGATTTAGCCCACGGTTATATTTACGTGATTAACCCATTTGATGATGAAGTAGTTGATTAATTGATTGAGAAAAGGCCGGCCTCCTGTTGGAAGCCGGTTTTTTTTGCGGAGAGACTCTTAGCTCTTCTTTTAATCTTTCGTGGCAGGATAACAGAAACTTGGCTTTTTATCGGGTGCTCATGGCACACGGACACTCCGCTTTTTTATCGGACGTTCATGGCCTGATATCGCACACTCGGCTTTTTATCAGACACATGCGAGGGGATATCGCTCGCTCGCGCATGGATATCGGACACTCCGCTCTTTTTATCAGACACTCCCTTATCGGCGTCTCCACTCTTACTGCCCCTCAACAGCTGCCGCATCCGGCCATTGTTCCATCGTATAGGCCATTTCCCAAAATGCCAGTTCGTATTTGCAGCTGAGCGTAAAATGCCGGACCATTTTCTGGCGTTCTTTTTCAGATGCCTCCAGGGCCAGCTGATCCAGACGCTCAAGCTGTTCAAATACTAGTTCTTTGAACCATTCGCCTCCATAGGCCGCGATCCATTCCTGATAGATCGGTTCTTGAGGCTTGCACTCTTTCAATCTCTCGCCAATTTCATAGTAAATCCAATAGCATGGCAGGATACAGGCAATGATTTCGCCGAGGCTTCCATTGATGGCAGATCGGTACATATGGGATGTGTAGGCATATGCAGTTGGTGATGGTTCAAATGCCCGTTTTTCTTCTTCTGTAATGCCGAGCAGTGCTGAGAATTTCTCATGAAGTGATAATTCTGCTTCATAGGTTCCCTGAGCATGGAAGGCCATTCGCGCTGTTACATGAAGATCGTCCGCCTTTCCCCCTGCGAGCGCCTGAACTTTGGCAAAGTGGGATAAGTAATACGCATCCTGCATGACATAGTAACGAAAGTTTTCCAGCGGCAGTGTTCCATCGCCGATTCCTTTAACAAACGGGTGGTTGAAGTTTGCCTCCCAAATTGAATCGGCTGCTTTTCTTAACTGTTCTGTAAAAGATGACATCTCCGAATTCCCCCTGCTTTCTTTATGTAAAAATAAAAAACCGCTCTTAACGGATAAGAGCGGGAAAGATTATAAAAAAACAATCTTCCACTTCCCTCCGCTGGTTCAAACCAGATCAGGTTCCAAGGGTCCCGAAGATATTTCGGTCTCAGCCTATTCGTTAGGCTCCCCTAGTGGTGTGCGGTATTTTATTTTCCAGATTCATCATAACATCTACAGAAAAAAGTACAACTAATCCTTCACAATGGCTTCCGGCACTTCCTCCATCCATTGGTGCTCAATCATGATTTTCGCGCCTTCTTTGGCAAAGGAGAAAATATCTCTTGCGGCCAATGCCATTTTCAGCGGAAGGTCCGGACGGAGACTGAAGGTTGTACCAAGCGCATTGCTTGTTAATCCAAAGCTGCAAAGAAGGTTAACTAGATACATGATGAGCTTATCAGAATACGGACTCATTTTGGATTGAGTGATAACTGCACCTGGCAGCGCCGGAACAGAGATGCCGCTCTCCTGCAATACCTTTGCATATGATTGATACAAATCAATGGACAGCTCCTGCCCCTTTTGAAGGTATTTTCTTACATCGGAGTGCTGCACTCCTTTAGACAGCCCATTCATCAGCTGTGCACCGAAGTTATTATTTTCAATAATATGGTAGATAATGGACACTTCAGATGCGTTGAGGTGTCTTTTTCTAAAATGAAATCCAGACAGGTACTTTTCATCTACTACGTATTTTGGGTGATCCGGCATTTGAATAACTGGGGGAATCGTTCCGTTCCCTACTTGGAGCAAACAATTTGTACACATGCCAAACACTTTATTTGAGTGGGCGGAAGTCCTTGAAAAGAAGTCGTGTACATCATTTCTATAGGCCATTGTCAAATGTATGGCATTAAGAGCAATACCAAGCTTCATCAGCATCCGCAGAAACCGGATATAATAATATTGGTCGAACAGCCGATCCGCATTCCGGTTTACATCAGTCTCATCAAATCCTTCAGGAATACAAGCCCCCTCTTTTTGAAGCAGCTGAGTAATTTCTTTTACAAATTTCGTCTCTTCCTGATGTGCATACCGTAAGATGGACTGAATATCTTTTTGGGTGGTAACTTGAAGAGCATGCTCCATGATCCGGAGCACCATCGTCTTTTTCTGATAAGTGGACCATAAATTTGCATATTCGGATGAAGACATTGGTTTCATGCTGATTCCTCTTTTCAAAATAAATAGATACAGTTATTTTTCCAAAAAAAGAAGATAATATGAGGAAGTAAAAAAAGATGACCAGTAAAGGCCATCTGCACATTTATTTTTTTCGATTTTTTAAAGTTTTGGTTACCAGATTGATTGCTTTTTTTGTCTGTTCAGGATTCCTTCTCGCATAATCCACAACTTTTTTTAGGATGGACTGTTTACTATTCATAAGAAATCACCTTCCTTTGCCGGTTAGTATATCATATTGTTTTTTTAAAGCACTCCAATTTGCTTCATCAATGTGCCGCCGATTATGGTAAGTGCCACGACTAGCCATGGCGGCAGCTTCCAATAAACGAGAAAAGCAAAGGAGACAAGGGCCAGAGCAAAAGAGGCAGCTGAATCAACGGCACTTGTAAAAACAGGATCATACAAGGCGGCAAGCAGAATGCCAACCACCGCAGCATTTACTCCCATGAGGGCTGCCTGCACTCCCTTTTTTCCGCGGATGCTGCTCCAAAAAGGAAGAACTCCGATGACGAGCAAAAATGAAGGCAGAAACATAGCAGCGGTCGCGATTAAGGCTCCGGGAACATCAGAGATGATCGCACCGATATAACCAGCAAGTGTAAAAAGCGGGCCAGGAACTGCCTGTGCGGCCCCGTATCCGGCAAGAAACACATCCTGTGTCATCCAGCCTGCAGGAACTACCTCTTTTTCAAGCATCGGCAGGACGACATGACCGCCGCCGAATACGAGGGAACCGACACGGTAAAATACGTCAAATAAAGCGATATAGGTCCCTGGGAATGTCTGCCGGATAATGGGCAGGAGCACAAGCAGCAAAACAAACAATAAGAGTGAAGCTGCAGCTGTTTTTTTACCGATTGAAAGGACAAGCTTAGGCACGGCAGGAACTTCTTCTCTTTTATATAGCATATAACCCGCAGCAGCCGATCCTGCAATAATTGCAATCTGCCCCCATGCTGATGGAACGAAAAGGGCACCGATTGCAGCCAGAACAGCGATTGCGATCCGCGGTCTGTCCGGTGCAAGTGATTTCCCCATTCCCATCACAGCCTGCGCTACTACTGCTACCGCTGTAATTTTCAGTCCCATCAGCCAGCCTGCGTCATGAACATCCGTCCCCTTGAACAAGTATGCGCATAAGATCAGGATAAGGATAGAGGGCATGGTAAAACCGAACCATGATAGAAAACTCCCAACGAGGCCTCCCCGCAGCAGCCCGATGGAAAGGCCGACCTGACTGCTCGCAGGTCCCGGGAGAAACTGGCACAGCGCTACGATATCTGCATAAGACTGGTCATCCAGCCATTTTTTCTTTTTGACATACTCCTCCCGGAAATACCCTAAATGGGCAACTGGACCGCCAAAGGAGGTCCATCCGAGCTTAGAGGACACGAATAAAATCTCAAGCCAGGTTTTAATACGCGAATTCATCTAAAAGTCCTCCGTTATTATAATCAACCTTTATAGTAGCATGGACATGCTGGGAGAGGATAATGGACTATCAAATGTAACGAAAAATTTACACAATTTGTGTCTCATTAATGACGATGGACAGCTTGTAATTCACGTGGCTGGTTAACCCCGTTAAGAAGGCATCCAGTTCCTCATTGCCCGGAAACCGGCATTCGAGCAAATAACACCCGTCTCCGCTAATCTTAAAATTTTTAAGCACATACTCCTTCTGAGTAGAAAGGTAATTTAAATAAGGCTGGTGATTGAAGCTGTTTGTATATATGTTTAGGAAAGCGTGAATCGAGTATCCTGCTTTCTTTTCATTGAGGTGGATTGTATAGCCTTCAATAACCCCCTCCTCCTCAAGCTTGATTACTCTTGAAGAAGCAGCCTGCCCCGTTAAATGAACCTTCTCTCCTAATTCCTTCATAGTGATACGGCCATTTTTCATGAGCTCGCTTATAATCCTTTGATCGGTTTGATCAAGCAATTCTTCCACCTCTTTCACAATTCAAGTATATCTGCTTAAACTCTTGATTATATCTATGTATGTCATATCCCTTCTTATATTATCCTATAGGAGAATCATACAAAAGGAGGAACTTGAGATGGAGATTCGTCTAATCCGCAATGCTACATTAGTTGTAAATTACGCAGGAAAAACCTTTCTAATTGACCCGTTTTTTGCTGATAAAGGAGCCATGCCTCCGTTTCCCAACACCCCTAATCAGGATAAACGGAATCCAATGGTCAGCCTGCCCGTACCAATCAAAGAAATTATTGAAGCGGATGCGGTAATCGTTACTCATCTGCATCCCGATCACTATGATGACGCAGCCATCAAAGATTTGCCAAAGGAAATCAGTATTTACGCTCAAAACGAAAATGATGCAGCAGCCATTCGCCAAGATGGTTTTGTTCATGCACAATCTCTTGGGGAGACCATTACCGTTGGAGACATTAAAATTACAAAAACGGGCGGCCAGCATGGGAGAGGCGAAATTACAAAGATGACTGGCCAGGTTTCAGGAGTGGTTTTCAGCCATCCAGATGAAAAAACATTGTATATCGCCGGGGATACTATCTGGTGTGAAGATGTAAAAGAAGCCCTTCAAAAGCATAATCCTGAAGTAATCGTTGTGAACGGAGGAGCTGCACAATTCCTTGAAGGCGGCACTATTACGATGGATAAAGAAGATATTGAGCAGCTCCATCATGCCGCTTCTGAATCCATTATCGTTGTGTCGCATATGGAAACATTGAATCACTGTCTGCTGACAAGGAGGGATTTGAGAGAATTTCTTTCTGCTAAGGATTGGTCCGGCAAGGCTTTGGTCCCGGAAGATGGAGAAACGATAAAGTTTTAATTGGAAGTGCGGGCCAGCCCTGCACTTTTTTTGATTCTCCAGAGGTTTTTTTGTAAAACTGCAGGGATCCAGCCGTTGAACCACGAAGGAAGGTTAAAATGCAATTTAGGAGGAAGATAAATGCCATCCATTCTTCTCAGTCAGTTTAAGACGATAAGAAACTGGAGTATCGGAGTGGCAGAAGAGCTTTCAGAGGAAATTGCAGCAACTCAGCCAAATGGATTCAACAATACGATTAAATGGCATTTACGTCATATCATTACAGAGGCGGAGTACTTTATGCTTGAACTTCCCCAGCACTCTGTTCAGCTCCCAAGCGTACTTTTTTCTCCAGGTACAAAACCAGTGGATTGGGATGGAGAATTACCGTCTTTATCAGAGCTTGTCTCAACACTTAAAGCCCGGCTAGCCCGTATTAATAAAAACTCTCCTGAAGGATTAAATCAGCCTTTAAAAGAACCGGTTCATGAATTCATCACAGCTGTTGATGCCGCAGCTTTTTCCGTCTTGCACGAATCGCTTCATCTCAGACAAATCATGGCAATGAAGCAGATCATAGCCTCTGCCAAGTAGACGTTTACGATAAACCGAAAAGAGGGATTTTCATATGAAACGGGTAGATGTAGTCTATTCTTTAATCTGTGACGAAAGAAACGAGAGAATACTAATGGTGAAAAACAGCAAACGGGATGATTGGTCAATGCCTGGCGGCGGCGTGGAAAAAGGAGAAACACTCACTCTTGCAGCTCAGCGGGAAGCCTTTGAAGAAACAGGGCTTACCGTCCAAATAGGTAACTTGCTTTCCGTGAACGAGTCTTTCCTCGAAAATATGGATGCTCACGCTCTCTTCTTTACGTTTAAAGCAGAAATCAGGAGCGGGGAAATCGCTATTCAAGATACCGCCACCATTGATGAAATCGCCTGGATGGACTGGGAGACAGCCAATCGCTTGATGCCTTATCATCCCAAAGGAATAAAGGGGCTGCTGAAATCATCCATTCCTTATGTACTGGAAAAGTAAGAGGAGCGGGGCCATACTTGCGGGCCCGCTCCTTTTGTATATTCAGCATTATTTTCGTGAGTCAGCAATTATCTTCAATTAGTCAGCAATTAACCTCTATTAGTCAGCAATTACCCTAAATAGTCACCACTCCCGCCGTTTCGCAGCAGGGAAACTATACAAAAAGCACCTGAATAACTGCTCCGGTGCCATCATTCTGTAATTAGCGATCCTTTACCTTCAGCAATCTCAATCCGTTCAGCGTAACCAGAAGCGTCGCACCCATATCTGCAAGGCTCTGTTAAACTTGGCTGTTGATTTCCGTTGCAGGCGCTCGCTTTCCGCGGGGCGGGCGGTGAGCCTCCTCAACGCTTTGGGCCTGCGGGGTCTCACCTGTCCCGCTGCTCCCGCAGTCTCGCGCCTTCCACTCCAATCAACAGGTGTTAAAAATCAACATTAGCCTTTAACAGAGCCATCTGCAAAAATAGCAATCCATAAGGTAAGCCAGCCCGGAACCACCAGAACGTGTGCGGCGAGTTTTCTGGTTGCCATTGGAAACGCAGCAAGAAACGGTGTGCTGATTAAACTGGGGACGTTCTTGTTGTTAGACCAGGCCAAAAAATGCTACAGCATCCCATCACCTTCGCCATCTGACAACCGCTCCCGGATTCTTTTTCTGAAGAGCGCCCTTAATCCTTGAGCCCTTTTCTTCCGTTGCGCAAACGTCCGCACATACATCCTTCATCTCTTCCATATCGGGATCCCCTCATTCAAACGTTTATTTGAATATAAGTATAAAACTTGCCATCATTATAGTCAAATAGTCGTTTGAATGTTCTTCAATTTTTGCTGGTGGACTGACTCATATTTTTACTGGGAGAAACAAAAAAAGACAGTCTCCACTGTCCTCTACATACTATTTCCAATCCAAAACCCTGCAAACGCAAGCAGCAGACCGCCTATGTATGTCATGCCTCCATAAATCAAAAATTCTTTATACTTCCTCTCCATGACTTGCTTTGCCAATTCAAGGTTTAATGTTGAAAACGTAGTAAACGCTCCAAGAAATCCTGTTGCAGCAAAGAGAAAAAAAGGTCCGGCAAGCCCGCTTCCTGCTATCATGCCAAGGATAAAGGCACCTAACAAATTAACGATCAGGGTGCCATAAGGAAGTGAGGTCCTATTCCATTTCCGGCTCAAAGCGTAACGTGAAATCGCTCCAAGGAATCCGCCTCCAGCTATGGATAAAAAACCGATCATTCCCGCACCCTCCTTTCTAAGAAGGCACTGCCTGCAATAATACCTGTGATCGAAAAAAGGAAACCCAAGACCGCACTCGCTCCAATATAGAGCAATGCCATCTGCACATCCCCCTTGTCCATAAGCTGCACGGCTTCAATGCTGAACGCGGAAAACGTTGTATAGGAACCAATCAGACCTGTCCCAATGGGTGCTGCCAGCTTTTTAGGGAACCTGTCCATTTTAAATACAGCAGCGGTCAAAAAACTTAATAGAAAGCATCCGGTTATATTGGCGAAAAACGTTCCAGCGGGAAATCCTGCTGCACTTCCCGCAAGACCCGTTGCATATCTGAGAAGGGCGCCTGCAGCGCCAGCAAGTCCGATGGCAAAATAATTCATAATTCCTCCAGCCTATCTTTCGTTCTTTCTTATATTATATCTTAAACCGTCATCGTTTTAATAAAATCTGAAATGAAGTGCCGGTAATCAAACAGCAATCCTATATGTCTTTGGCTCCCATCGTTTTTGCTTGAATTCCTGAAATCAGCTGCACTCGTACCCCTTCCGTCGTCACAGGTTAAAACGGTTACCTTTCGTTCTTTTGTGATAATAAAAGAGTGATTCAACAGTTGATACAACGGCAGTACATCGTGAACAGGAGCCCCTCTCATACCCGGATTCATTTTGCGGTAGTAAGCAGCATAATATTCAGTAATCGGCGGGATGAGCTCCTTAAAGACGGAATGGGCCGAATTATAAATATAAGAAGCAACTTCCCTTGTCACAATGGCATGGTTTGTTATATTCAGCGGTGAAATGAACACTTCTTTTGCATATTTAAGGACAACGTTCGCTGCAATCGGGTCTCCATGGAAATTAGCTTCTGCAAGCGGGGTCACATTTCCAGGGACATAAAATGCTCCGCCCATTATATAGATCCTGTTCACTTTCATCATGAGATTCTTATTTAAATTAAAGGCGGCAGCGAGAGAAGTGCTGCGTCCTACATCGATGATCACCACGTCATCCAAATGATCTTCAATCACTTTGTACAAATGCATGAATCCCTGATAATTACCTTGGATCGAAGCTGGAGGGCGGATGGGGCCAAGTCCATCAGGTCCATGAATTTCAGGATAGTAGGTCGTATTTTCCCCAGAAAGAGGAAATTCTGCACCAGAGATAACTGGAATATCAGAACGCCCTGCAAGACCTGCCAAATAGGCCGCATTTAATGTGGCCTGCTCCTTCGATACATTTCCGTAGCTGGTTACAATTCCAAGAAGTTCAATTTGCGGGTGCTGCAAGGCATAGATGATCGCAAGTGAATCATCAATCCCAGGGTCACAAAAAAGAAGTACCTTCATCCAATCACCTCTATAAATTACGTATGGAGGCAGCTGGTGAATTAGACCAGCAAAATTGTCAAACGTACTTTACGAACCATTTTTTATGTGGCCATAAAAACGTTGGGTAAATAGTAAACGTGTTTATTTCCACTGAACGAGAAAAGCGCATGCCCCTTGAAATATACGAGGTTTTGCTGGGCCCGGGATAAGGATATATTGTGCTGGACGAAAATAGACCAAGTTATGCATATCCACCGTGAGCATATTATCTAAGCAGTAAAAAAACAGAAGGGACTTACACCTTCTGTTTTAAAAAATTATATTTTTCCTGCTAATACGACTTTGCCTTTAGGAGCAGACAAATTCGGCTCATTTTCCACTGTAATCGCTACAGTATCCCAGTCCAAATCTTCGTCTGTCACTTTGTAAACCAGTGCGCCATTTCCTTTCTCATCCGGTGTAAAATATCCGGCGGGAACAGGCTTTTCCCCTTGTATCAGCCATACCTGATATAATTCTCCATCCTTAATTTCCGGAAGTCCGTCTGCCTGCAGAACCATGAATTGATCGTCCTTTTCCTTGAGGAAAGAGGCGTTCGCACTCGAGGTCTCATTTCCTTCAACAGAGGCAAGTGCCACTTTTCTTTCCAGCACTTCGCTTTGTACAAGCTGTCCATCTTTGTCATCAGACATCTGAATGACATTAGCGGCGAGTGAGAGAACGAGCCCCGCTGCCAGGCCTCCTACTATTAAAGTCTGGCTCCGCTTTGATTTTTTTATTTCAGGT
Organism: Metabacillus flavus; assembly: GCF_018283675.1. NCBI lineage: Bacteria > Bacillati > Bacillota > Bacilli > Caryophanales > Bacillaceae > Metabacillus > Metabacillus flavus. The sequence goes on along the minus strand of NZ_JAGVRK010000001.1, from coordinate 978,972 downwards.
TCGTTTAGTGATTTTTTATTTTTAAATGCTTCTAATTCAGGAGGTGCTTCGACCGGATGGCTTTCTTCATACGCTGCTTCCAAAATCCGGTTTCTAAGTCCTGGCGATGGCTCTGCTGGATCTGAGAGGTAAGGAAGGTCCTCGGTCAAAGTACGAATTTCTGCAAGCTCTTCGCGACATTCGCTGCATTCCTGCAGATGCCGTTCAAATTCAGCTGATTCTTCGTTCGTCATCGTTCCGTTAAAATAATCAATTAAATGATGGCACTGTTCAGGCTTCATAATCAGACCTCCCTCCCTTCTCCAATGTCTCTCTAAGATGCTTTAGTGCGAGCCTTATTCTTCCTTTAACAGTTCCAAGAGGAACTCCGCATTTTTCGGAAATCTTTTGCTGGCTGAAGCCTTTGAAATAAAAGAGGTCAATCACCTTTTGCTGCTCCGTGTTAAGCTTGGATACTGCGCTTTGGATCATTTCTCTGTCTTCTTTCCATTCAACTGCCTTGTCGACAGGTTTTTCATCGCTGATTAAGGAATCTTTATCCATCAACTCAACATGCTCGTGCTTTGCATACTTTCTTATCATGTCTATCGCCTTATTTCGTGTAATGGTAAGGAGCCATGAGGAGAACTTTCCTTTGGAAGAGTCGAAGGCATGTGTTCCATTCCAGAGCTTAACGAATACATCCTGCATGACCTCTTCTGCCAAGCCGCGATCTTTCGTGATTTTAAAAGCAAAGGAAAATAACAGTTTTTCATAGCGGTCATACAGCGTTTCAAAAGCTTGCTTGTCTTTGGCAGCAAGCCTTTCATAGAGTACGGCATCATTGTTTTCGACCATAGTTATCTCCTTTATTTTAGGGGCTAAGAAAAAAATATCATATTTTGTACCTAAAGTGGAATTGTAATGGTCTATAAAGGTAACGGGATAAATCAAAATATAGATCATTTTTCACAGAAATTTTCTTGGGTGTTTTCCAATTTGAGCAGATAAAGGGAGTTCCATTCAAAGTATGTGTATAATTATTCTTATACTTTCTTCCGGAAAACCTTCAAATGACTGATTCCCCAAAGTACCGTAATGTTAATTTTCAGCCTTTAGGCTTTGTTTAATCATCAGGTTCTGTGTGCCTGTTTTAGAAAAAGGGGATATAAAACAACTTAGATAAAAGAGAGAAAGGTGATCGATTGGTTTGAATTTTTCTATCGACAGCATCATATTCGTTGTAGCCTTATTACTAATTATCGGTGTCCTCACCGCTAAATTTTCAAATCGCCTTGGACTGCCTGCGCTGGTCTTTTTCGTTGCTGTCGGAATGGGCCTCGGAAGCTATGTATATTTTGACAACGCGAAAATAACGCAGCTATTTGGTATTTTAGCATTAATCATCATTATCTTCGAAGGCGGAATTCAGACCCGCTGGAAGGATTTAAGAAACGTTTTGGTTCCCGTCGGATCACTTGCCACTATAGGGGTGCTCGTAACAACGGTTGCAGCCGGGCTTTTCGCGAAATTTATTCTTGATTTATCATGGCTTGAAGGACTTCTATTTGGTGCCATTGTTGGATCAACGGACGCTGCAGCAGTGTTTTCTGTACTGGGCAGCAAAAATATACGTAAAAAACTTACTTCAACATTAGAAGCGGAATCAGGTTCCAACGATCCTATGGCCCTGTTCCTGACGGTGACGCTTGTTGAACTAATACAGCACCCGGATGCAAATTTTTTTATGCTCGTCCTGACTTTTTTCTGGGAAATGGGATTTGGATTAATTATGGGGCTTGTGATTGGTAAATGCGCTGTCTGGCTGATTAACAAAATTGATTTTGACTCATCAGGGCTTTATCCTGTTTTGACGCTCGGACTCGCAATCTTCTCATATGGGATCACGACCATGCTGCATGCGAGCGGATTGCTTGCTGTTTATGTAACGGCTATTATTATCGGCAACTCCCCTCTTACCTATCGGCATACCATCATCCGCTTCAATGAAGGCTTCGCCTGGATGATGCAAATTCTCATGTTTATCATGCTTGGATTGCTTGTATTCCCGGAACATCTAATTGCGATTACATGGCAAGGTCTTCTGCTCGCATTCCTGCTTATGCTTGTTGCAAGGCCGCTCGGAGTTTTCACCAGTATGATGTTTAGCAAGTTTTCTTTTAAAGAGAAGATTTTCATTTCATGGGCCGGCTTAAGAGGAGCCGTTCCAATCGTGCTTGCTACTTATCCGCTCATGGCCAACCTTGAAAATGATACGCTCATATTTAACGTCGTTTTCTTTGTTGTCCTGCTTTCTGCCTTGCTGCAGGGAGCAACGATTTCCCCTCTAGCCAACAAGTTGAAGCTTGCGGAGGGAGAAACAAAAGTAAAAAGCCATACTCTTGAGCTTGTTTCCATCGGTAAAACGAATAATGAACTCATCGAATTGGAAATTCCTTCAGAAACTCCTTATGCAGGAATAGAGCTTAAAAACATAGATCTCCCCACAGATACTCTGATTACCGGAGTTATTCGCGGGGAAAGACTCATTACCCCGCGGGGTGATACCATTCTGCAGGGAAAAGATACACTGTACATTCTTGTTTCGAAGAAAAACCGTGATACGATACAGCAGCTATTTGAGGAAAAGGACACCGCTCCTTTAGATTAACCGTAAAGCCGCAGGGATGATGGACATCCCTGCGGTTTTTAATTACCGGACAAATAAGGGCATGAACGGCTAAATTAAGTAGCGGAACGGCCAAATAGCGGGCGCCATCGTACAGATTAAATGCAACGGACAAATTCCCACGATCAGCAGAACATCTGAATAGCGTGCACAATCAGACTATTAGAAAAGAGCCCAAAACAGCTAAAAAACAAGAACCGGCAGGGGTTCTTGTCTTATATTTCTATTACCTTCAATACTCTCGCAGGGTTCCCCCCGACGACACAGTTGGCAGGTACATCCTTTACAACGACCGCACCTCCGGCAATGACGGCATTGTCCCCGATTGTTATGCCCGGGTTGATGACCGCAGCACCTCCAATCCACACGTTATTCCCGATTGTGATTGGTTTTCCGTATTCTTTGCCGCTGTTTCGTTCGGCAGGATGAAGCGGGTGGGTTGCGGTATAAATATGTACACCAGGTCCAATCATGCAGTTATCGCCAAACCGGATTTCGCATACATCAAGGAACACACAATCAAAATTAGCAAAAAATGATTCTCCAGCATGGATGTTATACCCATAGTCACACCGGAAAGATGGTTCCAGCCATATTTCTTTACCGACCGAGCCGAAGAGTTCTTTTATAATGCGGACTCTTTCCTCTCCCTCCTGCTCCGTCGTTTCATTCAGAAGTCTCGTCAGTTTCCTTGCGTTCACCCGCTCTTCAAACAGCTGGGCGTCATTCGGCATGTACATTTCCCCTGCCATCATCTTTTCTTTTTCTGTTTTCATTTATGCTGCCTCCTAATTGCAATGCTCGTGTTCTGAATGGTCTTCTCCATCCTCATCAATCTGAATGGTCGTATGGTGCAGGCCAAACTCATCGTGAAGAATCTGATTGGCAGCCTTGATTACAGTTCGTCCATCGAATTCTTTTTGAATGGCGATGTGGCAGCTTAATGCGGGAAAATCAGACGTTATAACCCAAACGTGAAGATCATGTATACCGCATACGCCATCAATCTGCTCCAGCTTCTGTTTCACCTTTTCAACCGGAATATTCGCGGGAACTCCCTCCATTAATACATGGAATGAATCCTTAGTAACCCTAAAGCCGCTAACAGCAATTAAAACAGCTACAAGCAAACTCGCAATCGGATCCGCAATTCCCCAATTGAAAAACATGATAAGGAGAGCAGCAATAATGGCTCCTACAGATCCGAGTAAATCCCCAAGCACGTGGAGAAATGCACTCCTCACGTTCAGATTCTCTTCTTTATCTCCCATCATTAATATAAAGGCCGCTGCTATATTTACAAGAAGACCAATAGAGGAGATCAGAAGCATTCCTGACCCTGCTATTTCCGGAGGTGAAGAAAATCGCTTCACTGCTTCCCAGACAATCAAAATAGCTATCACAATTAAGGCAAGGCCATTAATAAATGCAGCTAAAATTTCAAAACGCTTGTAGCCATATGTTTTAGACTGATCGGCTTTTTTCTGGCCAAATTGGACGGCTAATAAAGATAATCCCAGTGCAGCCGCATCGCTCAGCATATGGCCGGCATCAGAAAGAAGAGCTAAACTGTTCGTCAATATGCCTCCGATCACTTCCACAAACATGAAAAGGGAGATAAGCAAAAAAGCCCACAGCAATGCTTTTTTATTATTTGAACCATGGTGATGGTGATGATCGTGATTATGTCCCATTCTCTTCCCTGCCTCACATTCCATTTCTTTTCATTATTTTCGCTTTCTGCTGCGGAAAATGCAAGTTTAAGAAAAGCATGGGAGCTGCTCTCAGCTCGGCAAACTGGCCGGAAGCTAAAGTCATTCTGAAAGAGTCCCCTGATGAAAAATCATCTGCCATTTCTGTCCTTTATAGCGCCAAATCGAGCTGCGCAGGGTTTTCTTCTCCAAAATGTGAACGGTATAAAAGGTCTGCACGAGTCCTTCACTCAGTAACCGGATTGAGAAGTGTGAAAGCTTCATTTCCGGAACGTCCAGCCCGTTCATACAATCACACTTATCTTTGGTCTTTCCTGAGCTTGTGATTTCCAGGAAATCATCCGCCAAAAGCCGGTCAAGCTCCTCTGCAGACGTACGTATTTCCGGCTGCAGCAAGCACTCTTCCAATTCTTTTAATTGATCCTGTAATCCAGCTAAATTCGCTTTCATCCTTCGCATCCCTCCGAATTTCGATTTCTATAATGCACAAATTTTATCACCTGGCAGAGAATGAAGCATGCCAGTTTTTTTGCAAAATAAAAAACCGGAAGGAATTCCCGGTTAAATAGCATCTTGCTTATGATTGAATTTTTTTACCATTCCTATGATTGACTTTGCCAATTCATCAGTATTTCCTTCAAACATATGAAAGTTTAACGAAGATTGCAGATGTACAAATTGATCTTGGAGTTCATCTATTTGGTTAAACTTTGCTGACCAGTGTATGTCTGGTACGGCTGCAATATATTGTCCATTGGCTGTTTTGTGCAAGAATACTTCTGCAACCCTATTTCCTGATAGGTTCATTTTTTCAAATGCGGTGTTCATTAACATCATTCCTATCTGTTCGAGGTTTTCCGAACGTTCGTTTCTATTGTAACATAGATAACGAAGTAATATAACCCACTTTACCATCCCGGTAAACCCATTTTCACAAATTCATTCTTTCTTCCTATTTAAAAAAGCGCAGCCGCACCCTTCTTTCAAAATAGAAATTTTCTTCGATATAAGAACTCAAAGAAAATTCCGGCTGGCTCCCAGATCAAAGTTAAAGAGACTGTCCCCGCACCCGCTTGTCCTCATGAAATACTTCTCAAAAATTAGAAGGATTACAGCCATCCCCAGCATCATGATACTCTTCATGAATCAATCTGCTTTCTGACTCTTCATATTTTCGCAGAATAGAAGAAGCATCAGCTGGAGAGAGTGTTGTTTTAAACTCTGTAATTCGCTGCATAGGCGGCACCCTTTCTTCTCGTAATCTATTCATTTCATAATGGTTTCATAAAACTTTTGCTGATTTATAAGAAACTCATTTGTTTGCTGGCTATTTTTATAAAACTCGCTCAGGTGGTTCTTTTTCAGGATTGCTTTCCATTCCTTCGTTTCTGTCATAGCCTTCAATTCTCGGTTCCACCTTCTCACTTCTTCCTCCGGCATTCCCTTAGGACCCATAACTCCCCGCCAGTGTGGAAAGACGATGCTGATTCCCTCCTCTTTCCAGGTGGGAATAGCCTCGAAATCTTTTAGCCGGCGATGGGAAGATACAGCGAGAATCCTTAATTTCCCTTGCTGGTGTAGAGCGGCCGCTTCAGAAAAAGAAAGGGAAGCAACATCAATGGAACCGCTGTCAAAAGAATGAATGAGATCATTAAGCGAATCATGAAGCTTGAACGGAATTTTCCCAGGATTGATTCCCGCTTCCCGTGCAGCTTGAACGAATGCTATCTGGTCATCGTTGCCGAAGCCCTGCTCCAGGCCGATACTCATGTCCCCAGGGTTCTTCTGCATGTTCTTGATGATTTCACTTGCATGGCGGTAAGGCGAATTTTTCGGTACAGCTATGGCCTCCCAATCTGAGACCAGAATGGCAAGCGGTGTAAAATCATGATAAGTGATTTCACTTTTACCTAGAATCTCGTTTGTCATAATTAACGAAGAGTTTAAAGTAATCGCTCCAGCTGGATGTGCCTTCACGTACTTCCATCCATTTTCCCCGCTTCCTCCAGATACATTGGCAACCTGAATGGATTTGGATCCTTTTTCATCCAATACTTTTTTCATGGATCGGCCAATTACATCCCAGCCTCCACCCTCAGCAGCAGGAATAATTAAGTTAATCTCCTTTGCGGGAGCCATTTCATTTGCAGGAGCTGCAGGCTGACAGCTGCATAGCAAACTAACACTAAGGGATAACGGCAGTATTCTCTTCATGTGCTTTCCCCCGTTTCTTACCAACATTATAATGGCTTTTTTCCAATCAAAAAAGCAGCCCTGTATTGCGGGGCTGCTCTGGTTTAAAAACTGATGGCTCCAGTAAGCAGTGCTGTGGCAATCATCGCTAAAGAGGTGAGGATTGCCCATTTTAATATAAATTTCTGGTGGGCTCCAAACTCGACTCCGCTCATTCCGCACAGCAGATAGGCAGAAGCCATCAATGGACTCATGGCATGGACAGGCATTCCAAGTACAGAGGCTCTGGCAATTTGGATTGGATCAACTCCATAGGCAGCCGCTGTTTTCGCAATAATCGGTAATACACCATAATAGTAAGGGTCATTCGCCATAAAATAAGTGAACGGCATGCTTGCCACAGCGGTAATGACCGCGAAATACGGACCAAATGCTTCCGGAATGACAGCGATCATGCTGTTCGCCATTGCATCCACCATCTTTGTTCCGGATAAAATTCCCGTAAAAACACCGGAAGCAAAAACTAGGGCGACAACCGCCAGGACATTCCCGGCATGTGTGCGGATTCGATCCTTTTGATGTTCCTGATTCGGATAGTTCACCATGATTGCGATAGCAAAAGCAATCATGAACAAAATAGGAAGAGGCAAAATCCCCTTGATTAAACAGAAAAGCAGAAGCAGTGTGAGGCCAAGGTTAAACCATAGCAGTTTCGGGCGTTTCCATTCATCTGCTTCCACCGCTGCAGCTGTCTCGGAAAAACCAGCCGTCTCTTTTGCGGAATCCAGGTCAATCACGCCAAGTCTCTGACGTTCTTTTCGTCCAAGGATAAAGGCCGTAACAAAAACCCAGAGAATCCCTCCAGCCATTACAGGGATTAGCGGAGTGAACATTTCGGTAGCATCCAGCTGAAGCGCCGCGATCGCCCTTGCTGTAGGTCCTCCCCATGGAGAAATATTCATCACACCAAACCCAAGCATAGCAATACACGTCAAGACAAGCGGATTCATTTTCAGCCGTTTATAGAGCGGCAGCATCGCGGAAATCGTAATCATATACGAAGTCGTTCCATCCCCGTCCAATGCGACAAGGGAGATCAGAAGCGCTGTCCCCAAAGCAACCTTTAACGGATCCCCTTTTACCGCCTTCAGAATTCTTTTGATAAGCGGATCAAACAGTCCTGAATCAATCATGATTCCAAAATAAAGGATGGCGAATAGCAGCATGACCCCTGTAGGCGCTACACTTTGAATCCCGTCCATAATCATCGGCCCCAGGTCTCCAGCAAAGCCCCCGATCACCGCGAACAAAATCGGAACAATAATCAAGGCAATAAGTGCAGATAACCGGCCTGTCATTAAAAAGAACATAAATACGGCAATCATAGAAAATCCTAATAGTGCAAGCATCCAATCCCCTCCTATGTATGCGTTTTCAAAATAGACTGACTAGTTTGAAATTTATTATAGAGGAGGTTTTTGCTCGTGTAAGCGTTTTCTTAATTACTCACATTTAATTTATTCCAATCATTTTGTTCATTTTGTTCACCTGGGGATCTGCGAACGGACTTTTTCGGTGAAAATGCCGTATAGGAAAACTTATTCTGATTTATGATGAATTTTTTCAGAGTTATGATGAATTTTTCGACTTTATGATGAATTTTTTTACAGTTATGATGAATTTTTCGACTTTATGATGAATTTTCAAAAGTTATGAGAGAAACGACTCGAATTTAAACAGAAAAATACTGCCGCTCAGGCCGGCCTACCGTTCCATATTCTATTTTAGTCTGAGCTTCCTTAACAGAGACGAGGTATTCCAAATACCTTCGCGCCGTTGTCCTGGACGCGCCCATTTCCTTACCGAGTTCTTCCGCGCTGATGCCTCCGCCTGCTTCAATGAGCTTATTTTTCACACGCTGCAAAGTAAGAGAGTCCACTCCTGAGGGCAAATCTTTAGGTTTCGCAGCTGATGTTGAAAATAAGCTGTCCAAAAAAGATTGATCAACTTCCTTCTTCATCATAATCTCGCGGCGTGTTTTAAATTGAAGCAGAGCCTCCTTGAATTTTTCCATCGTAACCGGCTTTATTAAGAAGTGGACCGCTCCATAGCTCAACGCTTTTTGAATAAGCTGCTTATCCGCTGCAGCGGTAATCATGATTACATCTGTATTCGGGAATTTCTGCCGGATTTGCGGAAGCAAATCCGTTCCCAGTGTGTCCGGCAGATACACATCCAGCAGGAGCACTTCAGCTGGCTCTTTTTCAAGCAATGCTAGGGTTTCCCGTCCATTCGCTGATTTTCCGCTCAGTTCAAAGCCCTCCATTGTTTCCAAAAATTGTTCGTGTATTTGAGCCACTCTGAAATCATCTTCTGCAATCGCTACTTTATACATCTAATTTGTCTCCTTTTTTGGAATGGATACGGTAAAAACAGCTCCATCGATTCCGCCCGTTTCAATGAATCCCCCAAGCTCTTCTACTGCTGCTTTTACATTGGAAAGCCCATAGCCCCCATGATCTCCCTTTGTTGAAACCCCTTGCTTAAAAATATCGTGATTAAAGGCAATACCCGGTCCGTTATCCTCCACTTCAAGAACAAGATCACGGCCCAGATCGGTTACGAAAAAAAGCACCTCCCGCACATCCTGATGGCTGACTGCATCAAACGCGTTATCAACAAGATTGCCGACAATCGTGATTAAAGCGGACATCCCAATGCGGTCAGGCAGCTGGCCGACAGAACTTTCACGGTCAATCGTAAAAGAAATTTTCTTCTCTGAAGCCTTGCCGATCTTGCCAAGCAAAATCGCCTGAAGCTTCGGATCGTTGATTTGTTCAAACAGCACTTGATTTTGATTCTGGCTTCTGACCGATTCTTCATTGATTAAATCAAGCGCCTCATCAACCCTCCCAAGCTCCAGTAAGCCGGAAATGACATAAAGCTTATTCGTATACTCATGGGTTTGAGCCCTCAAATCCTCCGAATACTTTTTCACTTCGGAAAGAGTATCAATCATCTTTACAAATTCCGTCTTATCCTTAAAGGTCCAAACCAAACCGGCTGCCTTGCCTTTTTCTAAAATGAGGTCATGATTGACGATCAGTACGCGATCACGATAGCTCATTTCCGCATTCCTCGTTAACTCGCTCTGCCGGAGGTTCTCCAATTCAGGAAACCAATGATCCCGATTATCCGAACCAAGCATCTCTTCTGCGGCTGGATTCATCAAGGTCACATTTCCTATTGAATCAAGAGCTAAAATTCCCTCGCCGAGAGAAGAAAGAATGGCGCTCCTCTCCCGGTAAAGGGCCGCAATTTGAGACGGTTCAAGGCCTAACGTATCTTTCCGGATGTTTCGGGCTAATAAAGCGCTTCCTATTATCCCAGCTGCAAGCACCGGCAAGGTATACAGAACCAGGTTTGTGATTTTCCCCGCAATCCTTTCCTTAATGTCCTTTTCGAGAAATTCAACCGTAACAACTCCTGAAACTTCCTGATAGTTTCCCTCGTCTAAAAGAATAGGAGCCTTTCCTTTCAAGGAAGGTCCAAAGCTTCCAGGCCCTTCTGCAGCATATTTCCCGGCAAAGACCAGGGCCTTCTCGCTATCCGGATCGCGAAGGACTTGACCAATTTTCGAGGCATCCGGATGAGAATAAATTCGGTTATTCCTATCTGTCACAATTACCGATGCTGCATCCACTTGATCACGAATAAGTTCAGCGAGTCCCTGTATTTCCTCCTGATTCCCTTCAATCATGGAATTCCTTATTTCCGGCATATACGCCACATTTGCAGCCGTCTGAATAGCAAGCTTTGCCGTTTCCTCTTTTGTATCGGACGATTCGAGATAGGCAAAGACTGAGACTAGAAGGCTTATGATGACAGAAAGAATGATGATGACAAGACCCATAATCTTTGTCTGAAGGGAAAAATTGTACCGTTTTTTCATAAAATTCCTCTCTTCACTTATCAGGCAGTGGTTTTATAATGCTATTTTCCTATCTTTCTATAAATTTACAATTTACCCTTTTCTTTGTTTGTTTTCTGTGTTAAATTACAAAAGTATTAATTTTGTTACAAGAATGTTACAAATAAACCAGATCCAGACACCCGCACACCTATAATAGTACATAATTTAGGAGGAAAAAAAGTGAAAACTAAAATGATGTTTGGCTTCATGGCAACAATCGCGCTTTCTGCATCTATTTCATTCCAAGCAGAAGCAGCAGCATCTCCCCTGTCAACTGCTACAGCAACCGGAGAGAAATTAAAAAAGGAGACAGCCGCGTTTGTTACGACAACGAATGCAGGTGATGTTTATGCAATCGATGAAAACTATGATGCCTTCACAAAAAGGCTGAAAACAACAGAACTTGCAATTGGCAAGGTACCCGGTGCAGCAGTACGTAAAACCCTAAATGATATGTATGTAACTCCTGCTAAAAAAGCGAAAGAAAGAGTTATATATGAAGTTTCCCAGGCGAGGCTGATGGGTTCCATTTCAAAATCGATTATTTTCAATTTCGAAGAGAATGCATTACTGGATTTGAAAAAACTTGACCGATTGAAAGACAGAGCGGTCGAAATTAAAAAGGATGGCGGATATGCAGCTGTTCCAGCATCCGTTGTAAAGGAATTAACATGGCTTGAGAGCTATTTAGAAGATGCAGCGGTGAATCCTTTTTACAAAAATAATGAGGAAGTCGTTTTGCTGCTGGATAACGATGCAAGTTCCAAACAGGCGACTCTTGGCGGAATCAAAATTGGAGATCCCAAACACAAAATTGAGCTTCTTCTTGGTAAACCGTATGTCGAATTCGGAAACCGTTCATGGGAATATGACTACAGCGAAACCGTATACGGCGGTGAAAAGCTTAGCATAGATTTTAGAAACACCATGAATGTATCCGGTATTTATTACACAACTGAAACAGATAAAAGCGAATCCTTTTCAAAAGAATTTATCGCAGAATACCCTGGGGATTTATACCAATCAACGGATGCCTATAACAAAGAACTGAAGGTCAATTCCCTCACTGTATTAAGCGGAACTGGAAAAGACTTTGTATACCTGCAAAACAGCAGTAATGATAAAACGGGAAAGCAGATCAATGATTATGTCATTCAGGATAAAAACAGCGTAACCTTTATAAATGTAAATTCAACTGAGGATTTTACCCGGATTGCAAAATAAGGTTCAGTAAATCAGTTCACAGACTGGACCAAAAACATGTATACTGGGAGTAACTTAGAATAACCTAAACAAGACCGCCTGGTGATTGCACACCAGACGGCCCCTCAATAGAAAGGTTCCCTGCAAGGGGGATCGGTCAAAACGAAGATAATCCACCCGCCGAGCCGTCAACTCAAGGGTGGATTATTTTTTATGGTTAAACGCCAAAATGGCAATCACAAGATTCGCAAACGAAATAGCAAACATCAGCGCTTGAAAAACCGTTATAGGCACCACCCCCTTTCGCCGGGAGTGTACCGTCCACCCTTGAGTCCCCTATTCTATTGTTTTTTCATTATAGCATAGGGGATGGAAGAATCAGCTGATGCGTTATACCTGGATTCCAGCAGAAGGACAAACAGTTGATTTCTGTGTCGGATATTTGGAATTTCCGATAACAGCTGGAGGGTCCGATATTTCATAGAAAGTGTCCAATCCATCTTGCTGAAGAACAGCGCCCGATGACCTGCACCCCTTCTCTACGAATTGATGGCATCTCTCTTTATTAAGCAGGATATGGGGCTTGTAAGCCGAATATTAAAATGGACTTATGGCAAATAAACCTATTCGGAGGGATTTTGAATGAGTGCAAACATCAGCAAGGTATTTATTAATTTACCTGTAAAAGACTTGGATCGAACCGTTGATTTCTTTACAAAGCTTGGATTCGAATTTAATCCACATTTTACCGACAAAAACGCCACTTGCATGATTATCAATGAACATACGTATGCGATGCTGCTTGTAGAAGATTACTTTAAGACTTTTACGAAAAAAGAGATCTCTGATTCTGCAAAAAGTACCGAGGTGATTGTTGCCCTTGCTGCAGAAAGCCGTGCGCATGTTGACGAAATTGTAAACAAAGCTCTCGATGCCGGTGGAAAGTCTTCAAACGAACCGATTGATCATGGATTTATGTACGGGTGGAGTTTCCAGGACGTGAACGATCATCTTTGGGAAGTATTTTATATGGATGAAAATGCTGTGCCTGAGGAATAGCATTTACTGATGACTGCATGGAATCGCCGTGCAGTCTTATTTTATCTGCACAGCGAGAAGACCCCCACTTCAAGCTGGCTGGGATGAACCGCGGTTTTACAGCCAGTCAATCCGGCTTTACATTCCAGTACGAGGACCATCAGCGTCTTTATGATCGCTACAAGGCAAAGGACTTTGTCATTTTAGGCTTCCCATCCAATCAGTTTGCTGACCAGGAACCGGATGATAATGACCGGATTCAAACATTCTGCATCCTTCGCTATGGTGTATCGTTTCCGATGTTTTAAAAAGTGAAAGTCCCGGATGATGGGGCTCACCCGCTTTTCGATTATTTAATATCTATCTTGCCGTTTGAAGGCTTTAACCATTTTCACCCTGTAGCTAAAGTTTTAATTCCTCTAATTAATGACCGGCACCCGGAATACTTATACGGAGACTCCATCAAGTGGAATTTCACTAAGTTTCTAATTGATCAGTTTCTTTATGTTCAGCATGTCATGAAAGATTCCGGTTGATGAATAAAGGGACTGCTTTCCTTCAATCGCCAAGTACACATCGTAGATTGGAATATCCTCCGGCTTTCTTTTTAAACGGAAGCCGCCCTTCTTCCCGGGAACAGAGGCAATCAAGTCTGCACTGACCAGCTTTCTGAGCAGCTTTTGAAAATAGGTCGGCGAGCCGCCTAGTTGGCCGCTGATTACTTCTCCAGGCAATACCGCCTTTCCAGGTAAAAAAGTCAGCATTAGAATTGCGTAGACGGCCTGTTCCACTCCGGTTTTCATTTGCAAAGGACTCACCTCAATTTCTATTCAGTTAAACTTTATGTGGATAATTATTATCCACTTTATACACAATACTCTTTTCCATTTTAAAATAAATATATTTAACCCATTTCATGAAGAATAGGAGGCGTTTATACAAAAGAACGGACCCCCCCCAACGTACTGCAGGCTCCTACTGCGTATAGGGAGGTAACCGCCGGTATTGATACTAAAAGACAGCTAAATAGACAAAGGTGCAAGCATGCAGCCTGCACCAAACTCGAAATATCCTTACTTTTTATACCATTGACCTAAAGGAGAAGGTACAAAAACAATCGGAAATCCTTCACCAAGAGAAGCTTTTACCTTATTGAAAAGCTCTAGGCCTCTTTCATCGTGTTTTCCCTCAAGCTCTAATCCGCCAGGCATCAATGTATCTTTTTCCATATCAATCCACTCACCGTAGTCTCCTATCCATTCAGCCAGTTCTTCTTTCAGTTCTTCTGACAGTGGAAAATTGTCGATATCCAGGTTTTCTTCGCATTTGCTGCACCAAATCGGATCCGCACTGAAATCTGCCTCCATCTTGTATGAGGGGTGAGAGCAATCTTTTCTGCTAAATAGTTTCTTAAAAATAACGAAAACTCCCTTACTGGTTATTACTAACAAGAATACTGAATTTCCCTTAATGTGCAAGAGATTTTAGTAAACCCTTACACCCTCATCAAGCCTGATTTTCCTTTCATCTTCCGAGAGAAACTCAAACCACCGTTTTCTGAAAGCGATCTGGGGACCGTCTGCAAAAACGTGAGCTTCCATCCTGAGAGCTTCAGGAATCGGCCTTGGATGCTGGCTCTCTACAATCGATTTATCTTCATCCAATACTTTAAGGCTGTACTTTGAAAAAACTCTGTCCATGAAAGGAATATTTTTAGCAAAAGTTCTTCCCGCATAACCGAAGATCAACGTTTCTTCCTCATCCACAGGAGTGAAGGTAACATAGTTAATGAAGGAACTCTTTCCTTCCTTTGCCGGCCTCAAAAGCCATTGCTGGGGAAACCGGTATTCAAGGAGTCCGCCTCCATTTTGAATCGTAATGTTATCTCGTTCATGTGTATAGGGAAGATCATGAAAGACGGTGCTTGTTTTCTTTCCTATTGTTTTTTTATGCACAAAGGAAAGATGAGCGACATCCAGCACACTTTCTACCGTCCTTGTCAGGTGGGCATTCCAATGAGCCTGGTAAGGGGACAGACGGTATCTCTTATCCTTCACATCCGGTATTACCTGAATTTCCGGTACGTGCTTTTCTAAATGATCAGGATATACCCATATGAGTCCTGCCTCTTCTGTTACCGGGAAAGCAGCTGTATGAGCGAATTTTGGGATCGCCTTGGTTGGCTGGGACGGAATTTCGTTACATGTTCCATCCGATTCAAACTTCCACCCATGATAAGCACACATGAGCTTGCCATCCTTCACGCAGCCCAATGATAAATCGGCTCCCCTATGCGGACAGAAGGCATGCAGGGCATTTGCTTCTCCCTTATCATCACGATACAGCACGATCTCCCGGCCAGTCACTTTTTTCCGTATGGGATCCTTCTTTAATTCTGATGAAAAGGCGACCGCATACCAGGCTGAAGGAAATACGCGGTTAATGTTTTCTTCCATCTAACCATCCTCCCTTAAATAAAGATCCGTTTGCTTTTATCATACCCGGTCTATTACCCTGTGAAAAATTATAGTCGGTTTATGTATGTACTAAACTTACACAAATTAAAACTCCCCGAAAGGACACCTTTACCAAAAGACCCAGTTTATTGATAATAAGGACAGGTTATACAAAACTATTAAGTTATATGAAGTAAGGGGGTTTAAATTATGGAAAAAAGACAGGCACTTAACGCATTGTCAGGGATCCTTTTCGGACTTGGCTTAGTTGCATTTTTCGATGAAACCGTTTTTCATCAATTGCTGCACTGGCATCATTTTTACGATAAATCGACCACGGATATTGGACTTGTTTCAGATGGAATTTTCCACTCCTTCAGCTGGTTCGCAACCATTGCTTCTCTTTTCATGTTTGCAGACCTTCGCAGGAAAAAAACGTTTTATGGAAAGAGATGGATTGGAGGAATATTGACAGGAGCAGGAGCTTTTCAGCTGTATGACGGGACGGTTCAGCATAAGCTGATGGGCCTTCACCAAATCCGGTATGGCGTCGATATCCTTCCATATGATCTTGTTTGGAACTTAACAGCCGCAACGATGCTTGCAGCGGGTATTATTTTACTCATTAAAACCCAGGCAGAGGAAAAAGGGTGATGCATAGCCATCATGAATCAGCTCCCGTCTTCAATTGGGCACAGCTGATCCTCGCTCTGCCCTTTTTGCTGGCCTTGTTTCTGTATCTGTTAGCCGCTTTTAAATCTAAAAAAAAATGGCCGCTCTATCGAATCGTGCTTTGGACATTGGGAATTTCTTTATCACTAATCTCCGTAATCGGCCCTTTGGCAGAAAGGTCTCATAACGATTTCAAAGCCCACATGCTCAGCCATCTTTTTCTTGGAATGCTGGCCCCTTTCTTGCTCGCACTTGCCGCTCCATTAACACTTGCCTTTCGGTCGCTGAGCGTTCAGAAAGGCCGCAAGCTTTCAAAGCTTTTAAAAAGCAAGCCGCTCAAGATTGCTGTTCATCCTTTAGCAGCATCCATTTTAAACATTGGCGGATTATGGGTCCTTTATTCGACAGGCTTATACGGATTAATGCATGAGCAAAACTGGATTTATGTTCTTGTACATGTACATATCTTTCTTGCAGGCTATCTATTTACTATCGCCTTCCTATACTTAGACCCTGTCTCGAAACGATACAGCTTTAAATTCAGAGCCGCCGTTTTAATCCTTGCATTTGCAGGGCATGGAATCCTGTCCAAGTTCATCTATGCACATCCGCCGGCAGGTGTACCGGATAAACAAGCCGAAACAGCTGGGATGCTGATGTATTATGGAGGGGACGTAATTGATATTCTTATAATCTTTGTTTTTTGCTTCCAGTGGTATCATGCCTCTCGTCCAGGAACCTCCTTATCCCACGCCAATCCTTCATAAAGTTGTAAAAAGGTGGAATAGATAATATCTTTCCCGGAAAAAAACGTGTAAAATAAGCTAAACACCCATTAAAAGAATTTCACGTTTTTGCCTTTTACCGAAGCAAGTAAAGGAGGCGCTTGTATGAAGGAACGCAGTAAAAAAGAGGTCTGGTCCTGGTTAGGAAGCATTCTGGCGGCTGTCGTCATTGCCCTTATTTGCCGGCACTTTATTTTCACCCCTGTCATGGTAGAGGGAAAATCGATGATGCCGACCTTTGAAACAAATAACCAGATCATCGTATCCAAAATCAGCAAAATTGAACGTTTTGATATGATTGTCTTTCACTCGCCAATCTCAAAAGACAATTACATCAAAAGAGTCATCGGACTTCCCGGTGACAGGATCAAAATTAAAAATGATGTCTTAACCATTAACGGTAAAATATATGAAGAACCATACTTGA
Source organism: Metabacillus flavus (assembly GCF_018283675.1). Lineage (NCBI taxonomy): Bacteria > Bacillati > Bacillota > Bacilli > Caryophanales > Bacillaceae > Metabacillus > Metabacillus flavus. The sequence continues at coordinate 961,845 of NZ_JAGVRK010000001.1, read as the reverse complement.
AGGAAAATAAAAGCGTTCTTGTCCCCCGCGAAAATCTGACTGAAAACCTGAACATCCAGGTGCCGGCCGGCTCTCTTTATGTCATGGGAGACAACCGCCGCGACAGCATGGACAGCCGGGTCTTCGGCAGTATTTCTCAAAAAGCGGTTGTCGGGGAAGCAAAGTTTCGATTCTCTCCATTTGAGAAGATGGGAGTTCCTAAGTAAGGAAAAAGTGAGTACTGTCATCAAGGAAATTGCCCAAATCGCACCGTTACTCATACGAAAAACGCTTGAACATTGAATCAAGCGTTTTTTATTTACTAACTATAAATTTATCTATTCCAGCATTATGAATTCTGTTTATCCCTTTTTACTTAATCAAAATAAGCTTTCAATGTATTCCTCAGCACCTCTGCACTATGACCGAATCGCTGTTTTTCCTCCTCATTCAAATCAAGTTCAATCACTTCTCTGATTCCGCCGCGGTTAATCACAGCAGGGACACCTATATAAATTTGGTCTTCTTTGTACTCCCCTTCGAGAAGTGCAGAAACGGTCAGGACACTGTTTTCATTATGAAGAATCGCCTTCGTTATCCGCACCAGCCCCATCGCGATGCCATAGTACGTTGCCCCTTTTCTCTTTATGATTTCGTATGCCGCGTCTCTTACGCGAACAAATATTTCATCTAAATCTTCTTTTTTATAAGCTGCATCCCGCTCAATTCTTTTTAACACTGGCACTCCGCCAGCGTCTGCTGCGCTGTATACCGGGAGTTCACTGTCTCCATGCTCTCCGATGATATAGGCGTGAACATTATGTGGAGCGATTTCGAAGTATTCTCCAAGCTCAAAGCGAAACCGGGCTGTATCCAATATCGTTCCGGAACCAATCACCCGCTCCTTCGGCAGGCCGCTGAATTTCCACGTTGCATACGTTAAGATATCCACAGGATTCGTAGCCACTAGAAAAATCCCGTCAAAACCGGATGCCATCACTTCATCTGTGATACTTTTAAAAATCTTTAAATTCTTCTCTACTAAATCAAGGCGCGTTTCTCCCGGCTTCTGATTCGCCCCTGCGCAAATGACCACCAGGTCTGCGTCTCTGCAATCCTCATAGCTGCCAAGTTTCACTTGTGTCGGATACGGTGCAAACACCTTTCCATGATTTAGATCCATGACGTCGCCCATTGCTTTTTCTTCATTCATATCAATCATAATCAATTCATCTGCAATCCCTTGATTCATAAGTGCAAAAGCATAGCTTGATCCTACAGATCCCGTCCCAACTAATACAACCCGGTTTGCTGTTTCGCCTGCCATATCGCCTCACCCTTTCAGAAAACAGAAAATTTGTGAAATATTTCACATTTTTATTTTATACCGAATGTGATTATTTGCCAATGGGGTTACTTAGATGTTTTTTGTCTGTTTTGTTACTGATTCTGCAGACATGCTTCTTTGAGCATACTTAATAGCAGATTTTATACACATTTATGATAAGTTAAATTTAGAAAGGCTATGTTAAAGCATAAGGTTGATTTTTAACACCTGTTGATCGGAGCGGAAGGCGTGAGACGCCTTCCGCGGAAATCAACAGCCAAGTTTAGCAGAGCTTTCAGAAAAGAAAAAAGGATGATTGCTATGAGAAAAAAATCCACCTTGCTATTACTCTGCTTCTCGATCCTTCTCTTTTTTTTACTGGGTTATTTGCTCAATATTTTAAACAAGCAGAAAAATCCACTTGATGGAGTTCTGCAATACAAAATCTATTACGGCGAACCAGCAAAGGATGCCGTTAATAAATTATCCGGCTATCCCCTCGTCATTATTGAACCAACCTACTATTCTAAGAAGCAGATACAACAAATAAAACGAAATGGGACTCTTGTTTACGGATATATAAATTCAATGGAAGCGGATCGATGGAACGAAAAACTATTCAAGCAATTTGAGAAACAGGATTTCCATCAAAGAGATGGAGAACGGGTTTACCTTAAAGAATGGGATGCTTACTTAATGGATATGACATCACCCCATTACCGGGAAACACTTCTAAAAGAAATTAATCAGCAAATCGAGGATAAGCAGCTGGACGGAGTCTTTTTAGATACAATAGGAGACATTGACGATTTTTTCTCAGAGGATCCAAAAGAGATGAAGCAGCAGCAGGAGAGTCTGATCCTTCTGCTTAAAGTACTGGAAAGAAGGCAGCTATCTGTCATCCAGAATTGGGGGATGGAAACCGCACAAAAAACGGCCCCATATATTGACGGGTTTATGTGGGAGGATTTTCAATATTCCTTTATTATGAACGATGACTGGTCAAGAGAATGGATGGAAAAGACCCGCCGCTTATCCGGGGAGTATGGGGTTAAGATCTTTACCGTTTCTGAAAAAGAGAAGAAAAAAAGTGAACAGCTTGCTGAAAAGCAGGGATTCATCCATTATTATGCTCCAAGGGATTATGAGGAGTGGTAAAAGGGGGATGCGCGGCATCTCCCTATTTTATTAATTTATTAAACCCTCAATGCCGAATATCAACCCTCGCCTGTCGAATAGCGACCTCTCGATAAATTTCGTCAAAATCCCACTTTCATATGCAAGCCGCACCCTAGACCAATCAACGGTCCCCGACCACAATATAAGTAGCCTTAATTGGGCCATGCACTCCAACAACCAGGTTCATTTCAATATCCGCTGAGTTGCTGGGTCCCGAGATGAAGTTAACACAGGAAGCGACCTCTTCGCCTGCCTGAATTTGCATGTGAATCTTCTGAGCCGTCTGAGTAATCCGCGGCACAAGCGTACTCTTCGGAATGATGGCAATATAGGTGGCCGGCAGCAAAGATACAGACCGCCCTTTCCCGCTTCCGCTGAAGAGGACAACAGTCCCCGATTCGGCGAGGGTTTGGTCGCTGAAGGTGATGCCGACGTTTGCCTCTTCCGCCTTCTTGATGTTCTCATCCCCGAGTTTAGTATCCCAAATATGCGTTTTCACATCTTCCCTTGGCAAGTCATCATTAATAAGCGACGACAGGCCAAATTCCCGAAATCTGGGGTCATCCCACGTAATAACCGGTCCCCCTCCATATTCCATGACTGTATCTTTAAGGGTTTCATAAAGACCTAAGGAGTTTGTTTCCCTGTAGGTTGTATGAATTCGAATGCACTGCTCCTTTAAAACCTCCAGCAATTCATCCTGATTCAATCCTTGCAGGACACCATCCTGCGGGCGATGCTTCCACTCAGGCCGCAATACTCCTTTGGACCGCCTTGGCCGGCCCAGATTTTGGGCAATGTTATTTAAAAAGGATTCTTTGTTTTTTATGGTACCTGCCATCTTAGTCATCCTCCCTTTTCAGGCGGCTTTTCATCCAGTCGCGCAGACGTTCTTTTTTAGGAACAGGGAATTCCCTGATTTCTGTCCATGCTTTGAGAGGTCCCGGTCCCTTTGAGATTTTTCCACCGGCAGTGAAGGGACCCATGGCAGCTGGAGCTGCTTTACCGCCCAAGCCGTAGAGGGCAGATGATGCAGCACCTAAACCAAACGCCTTCATCGCCATTTTCTCAGAAATCGGCGCTTTTCCTTCCCGTTCTACAATGGCCTGCCGATGCTTATGCAAAAGCTCATGCAGCGGGATCTTCACCGGACATGCGTCGGTACAGGCGGCACACAGTGTAGATGCATAAGGCAATTCTTTGTATTCGTCATAGCCCCCAAGCAACGGAGTCAGAACCGCACCAATCGGACCTGAATAAATTGATCCGTAGGAATGGCCGCCTACATGGCGGTACACCGGACAGACGTTTATGCACGCTGCACAGCGGATGCACTGCAGAACCGATTGAAATTCAGTGCCGAGAATTTTGGACCTTCCGTTATCCACAATGACGAGATGAAAATCCTCCGGTCCATCTGCATCCCCATCCTGTTTAGGTCCGGTCAGCGCAGTGACATAGCTGGTCAGCTTTTGACCGACCGCGCTCCTTGTCAGCAGGCTGACAAGCACTTCAAACTCCTCGAAGGTCGGGACAATCCGCTCCATCCCCATGACCGTTATTTGCGTTTTCGGGAGAGCTGTAGCGAGCCTTGCATTCCCCTCATTCGTCACGAGGCTGACCGATCCGGATTCGGCTATCGCAAAGTTGCAGCCGGTAATCCCAAGGTCTGCCGCTAAAAATTCCTTCCTTAGCATCTCCCGTGCATGAAGGGTAAGCTCCTCCGGTTTTTCTGTTTTCGTGTAGCCAAGCTTTTCTTTGAAAACGTCACGGATTTGCTCCTTATTTTTATGTAAAGCCGGCGCTACAATGTGAGAGGGAGGGTCATGGTCATCCACCTGCAGAATATACTCGCCAAGATCCGTTTCAATGACCTCACAGCCAATCCCTTCAAGGTATGCGTTCATATTGATTTCTTCTGTGACCATGGATTTTGACTTCACAATCTTCTTTGCTTTCTTTTCTATCGCAACCGAAGCAATGTACTCATTGGCTTCCTCTGCTGTTTCAGCAAAAAATACATGACCGCCGCGTTTCACTACATTTTCACTCATCATCTCCAAATAAAAATCAAGGTTCTCAAGCGTATGCTGGCGGATTTCTTCTCCGTGCGAACGCCATTCCTCCCAGCTGCCCAGCTCTTCCGCTGCTTCATTTTTCCGTCCCTGCAGTCTTTCCTGAGCACCCGATACAGCAAGCCGCATAAAGGAATCCCCAATTCCTTTGCCTACCCGTTCATTAAAGTTCTCTGTTCCGATCCTCATTGGCATGGCCGTTCTCTCCCTTCATTGATGATTTAAAATTTCCGCGATATGCAGCACCTTTACCGGTCTTCCTTTACGGTCGATTCTCCCGCCGATATTCATCAGACACCCGCAGTCCCCGCCAATCAGATAGTCTGCTTCCGTCCGTTCAATACACTCTACCTTTTCATCCACCATTTGTTCCGAAATCGCCCCCATTTTCACAGAAAACGTTCCCCCGAAGCCGCAGCAGTTCTTCGCGTTTGGAAGGGGCAAAAGTTCAAGTCCTTTTACGTTCTTTAATAGTTTAAAAGGTGCCTCCGTTACTTTAAGCAGCCTCGTCATGTGGCAGGACGTATGGTAAGTGGCTTTCCCATCAAAGCGCGCGCCGACGTCTTCAACTTTTAGCACATTGACGATAAAATCCGTCAGCTCAAAAGTCTTTTCTGCAAGCGCTTTCGATTTTTCCGACCATTTTCGATCTTTTTCGAAAAGGTGAGGATATTCCTTGAACATCGCGACGCAGGAACCGGATGGGGACACTACGTATTCCGCTTGCTCGAACGCGCGGATCATATTCTTCATCGCTTCCTTCGCCTCTTTTACATACCCGCTGTTATAGGCGGGCTGGCCGCAGCATACCTGTTTCTCTGGAAAATCAACCTCACAGCCGAGCCGTTCGAGCAGTTCAACTGTTGCCTTCCCAGCTTCAGTTTGAAACATATCCACCAGGCAGGTGGCAAACAATGAAACTCTCATGTTTCACTACCCCTTCCGAAAATAAGTCAACAGGTCATCTGATGACTTCACTTAATTTCCCCTATTATAGATCAAATTTTACGGTTCCTCAAGGGGAAATCAGACAAATATTGATGACTCGTTTTGCAGATTAGGCTGTAAAGGAGCCTTCTTATTAATGCAAGTAAAACTTTTTTTCCAGCCAGGGTAAATTGCCTTCCATCCAATCCAAACATAACGCTGCCATATTAAAAAGCATTATCCCTATTCGAATAATGCTTCACAGTTTTACCTTTACTTCGGTACCGTCTTTTAATTTAGTTTCCACGAGCACTAGGCCTTTATGCATTGAAAGTCCCTTCAGCAATGGTTTTAAATCTTTCCTTTCCATTTCCGGAAAACTGAATTTATTGCCATCCTTTTCAATTGCCCTATTAATCAAGCGGGTCACTCTCTTTGAAGTAATAATCATACTAACCAAATGTAAAACCGCATAAGGAACGGGAATGGAGAATCGCTTATCCTTTACTTTTACCTTGACTATCAACATAGTTTACTCAATCACTACGAATACTTTATCACCGTTAGCCGAGGTGATATCAACAATTTGTCCGTCCAATTCGTTTTCGATTGCTTCGATGAGCAGATCAACATTAATATCTTTTACATATTTTTCTGCATCGGGGATTTTTTCAGCAATACTTGTACCTACTTTCAAGACAGCCTTTACCAGATTAATTGGTAAATTCACGTTTACATTATCACCTTCTTCAGAGGTAACCCGAATCTTTAATATTTTATTGCCATATGATCCTTCTTTCTTTAATGAAAACCGTTCTGATTGGTCTTCCACTTGGAGGATATTAATTAATTCACTCGCTTTTTCTTTATCAATCTTTCCTTCTTCCACCAGCGTTAATACTCTTGAAATTTCGTCCTTCATTCCGTTTCCCCCTCTTTTAATAAACGGATCGCTTCTTCCGCTGTAATTTCTCCCTTTTCTAAAAGACCTACAATCTTTTTCTTATCGACTCCCGGTTTCTTTTGTGTGTTATATCCCAGGATGGAAATGATATCATCTAATTTACCCCTGACCGTTGGATAGGAAATGCCTAATTCCTTCTCCACTTCTTTTATATTCCCGCGGCATTTAAGGAAAGTTTCAATAAAATGCAGTTGTTCCTGACCTAAAGAAGACAGTTTTGAAGCTTCAAATTCATTTTCTATAGTTGTCTGACAATGTCCGCAATGCAGCTTTGTAATTTTTAATGATTCGCTGCATACCGGGCAATTTGTGAGTAAAGGATATGCCATATTTTGCTCCTTTCTGATATTAACCATATTATACTATTTTTTTAATTATATCAAATATAAACTTAAAAAATTTTATAAAATAAAGATTATTTATTAAATAATTTAATTTTATAATTAAATATTACCATTAACCGTTTTAATAAAATTAGATCGGTTTAAATCATCCTGTCAAAAAAAAGAAAGCAAACTGTCGTCTGCTTCCCATTCCTACCTCTTTAAATATTTCATCAAAACCTCTTCCACCTTCACCAGATGGCTCATCATTAAATCCTGTGCCAGTGCTTCGTCTTTATCCGAAATGGCTTCAAAAATCTTCACATGCTCCTGGTACAGGCGCTTTGATGTTGTCTGTTTCGAATAAAGCCAGATTCTTCGCGTTTCCCGCATTGTATTGAGCATCATTTCAGAAACATTGTTCATCAGACCCATCAGCATCGGATTGCGGGAAGACTGGGCAATGGCCATATGAAAATCAAAATCGGACTTTTCTCCAAGCTCTTCGTTTCCGATTGTGCCTTTCATCTCGAGAAGAATTTCTTTAAGCTTGTTCAAATCTTCATCTGTACGGTTCCTTGCTGCGGAGGCAGCGATGCCGGCTTCCAGTATTTTTCGGACTTCAAGGAGATGGGCTATCGCCTCCCGATCCATAAGAACGGCGGAAAAGAGGGAGCCTCCAATTGCGTTCGGATCGAACTTCTTTACATACGTTCCCTCACCCTGCTTCATTTCGATCATTCCCATTGCTCTCAGTGCGCTTAGCGCTTCGCGGATCGCCGATCTTCCGACATTGAAATCTTCTGAGAGCTGCTGAACGGAATTCAGCCTTTCTCCTGGCTTGATAGCCCCTTCTTTTATTGATTCAAGAATCGCTTCAGCGACCTCTTCGTATATTTTTTTGGGTTTGATTTGTTTGTAATTCACTGTATCCTTCACCTCTGCTGGCTTCCATCTGTATCAAGTATACTCTGCAGACAGCTTTTGATAAAGCAGCGAAAGAAAATTCAGAAAACAGTTGATTAAACGATTGCCGACCATTTATACTCTTACCAGAGAATCAGTCATCAGATGACCTTATCACCTTCATGTAATGAATTGGTTAAATCTACAAAAAAAAGCAAGGAAAGGCTCTTATTTTTTATAGGTACACACATAGAATGGCTTCTTGGCATTCATTATACTTTACTGTTAATAAGAGTTTTTCTGATGCAACGCAATGTAATCGTTTACAAAAAGAACCGTGAATTAAGGAGGAAAAACCATGAATTGGACCCAAGACTTTACTCCTGTGGGAGATAATCTCGCACTCTCAGCAATTATTGCGCTGATCCCGGCGTTATACTTTTTCTGGGCGCTTGCCATAAAAAGAATGAAAGGGCATTGGGCTGGAATTACCACGCTGCTTGTGGCATTTGCGGTTGCCATATTCGCATATAAAATGCCGGTTCAAACAGTCGCAATGTCGGCCACCCAAGGCGCCGTATACGGGATCCTTCCCATTGGATGGATCATCATCACCTCGGTTTTCCTGTATAAACTGACCGTTAAAACAGGACAGTTTGATATTATCCGAAACTCGGTACTTTCCATTACTGAGGACCGCAGATTGCAAGCGTTATTGATTGCCTTCTCATTCGGGGCATTCCTAGAAGGAGCTGCAGGATTTGGTGCACCGGTTGCCATATCCGCTGCCCTTTTAGCCGGACTGGGCTTCAATCCTCTTTATGCAGCCGGAATCTGCTTGATTGCGAATACAGCCCCTGTGGCTTTCGGGGCCATCGGAATTCCAATTATAGCGGTAGCCGGACCTACGGGTGAATCAGCTATGGAAATCTCCAAAATGGTTGGGCGGCAGCTCCCGTTCATTTCGGTGTTTATTCCTCTTTACCTTGTCATCGTGATGGCAGGATTTAAACGGGCCGTTGAAATTATGCCGGCCATACTCGTCTCTGGGATTTCGTTTGCACTTACTCAATATGTAAGTTCAAATTTCATCGGACCTGAGCTGCCTGATATTCTATCTGCTCTCGTTTCTCTTATTGCGTTAACGGTGTTCCTGAAATTCTGGAAACCGAAAACGATTTATAGGTTCAAATCAGAAGCAGAAACTGCGGCCGCTTCGGAAGCATTGAAAATCAATGATCCGCCTGCAGGCTATACAAGGGGACAAGTATTAAAAGCATGGTCGCCGTTTTTGATCCTGACTCTTTTCATTTCACTATGGGGAATCCCTGCTGTGAAGCTTGCGCTGACAGGTCACTACGAAGGAGAAAACGTATTTTTGAAAGCGATTAATTCGATCGGCCACCTCCTGACCTTTAGTCCCGAGGTCCCGCTTCTTCACAACAAAATCATTGGGGGTTCGGGTGATCCGATTCCCGCCTTTTATAAGCTTGAAGTACTGGGTGCTGCAGGAACCGCGATTTTACTGGCAGCCATTGTGACGAAATTCGTTGTGAACATTTCCTGGAAAAGCTGGGCGAAAACGTTTGGCGAGACCTTTGGCGAGCTGAAGATGCCGATTTTAACCATTGGATCGGTTGTTGGATTTGCCTACATCACCAATGCATCGGGTATGAGCACAACCCTTGGCATGACGCTTGCCCACACAGGAGATTTGTTCCCATTCTTCTCCCCTTTCCTGGGCTGGCTTGGTGTCTTTATCACCGGTTCGGATACGTCTGCCAATTTACTGTTTGGCAATCTTCAGAAGGTAACGGCCACTTCCATCGGCATGGATCCGATTCTTGCGATTGCTGCCAACTCTTCCGGGGGAGTGACCGGTAAAATGATCTCCCCTCAATCCATTGCAGTCGCATGTGCGGCAGTTGGGCTGGCAGGGAAAGAGTCTCATCTGTTCCGATTTACCATTAAGCACAGTCTCTTTCTGCTCTTGATTGTCGGACTGATTACTTGGCTTCAGCACAACTTCCTGCAGTGGATGATTCCGTAAGCGATGTCTTTGGTATAATGGGCGCAGAACAGAATCGAAGGAGTGTATACGATGCTGCTGCCTGCACTTGCCGCTAAAATCGTGGAAGAAGTAAAAAAGGTAATTGAGGAAGATGTGATCGTTGTAACTCCTGAAGGAACGATTATCGCAAGCACCGATGACAGCCGGGTAGGAGACTTCCATGAAGGGGCGCAAATCGCTTCAGTCGAAAAGCGTAAGGTCATCATTTCCAAAAAGGATGAACAGACTCTAGCCGGTGTAAAAGCCGGGATTAATCTCCCTGTGTTTTTTCAGGGAGAGGTGGCCGGCGTAATCGGCATCACCGGGATACCTGAAGAAATATCCCCCTTCGGAGAAGTCATCCGGAAAATGACCGAACTTCTTGTCAACGAAAGCTACTATACAGAACAGTTAAACTGGGAAGCCCGGACCCGGGAAGCCTTTGTATTCGACTGGATTCAGCTGAAGGAATGGACTTCTGCTTTCACGAACCGGGCCCGGCTTCTGAATATCGACTTAACCATCCAGCGATTGGCAGCCATAGCGGCTATTCCCGATGAAGGTCTTTATTACAAAGGCATATCCTCTGTCATCCAAACCTGGCAAAACAGCCATCCCGAAGATCTTTTGGTGCAATGGGGAAACAACCGGATCGTGATGATTTTTCATTCAGGAGACACCGCCTATACAAAAGGAAGAATACGATCCTTTCACCAATTTTTAGAAGAAGAATTCAGGACACATGTTTTGATTGGAGCCGGAAAGTCCGTACGCCCTTCCAGACTCTCTGACTCATATCTGCAAGCAGAACGGGCCCTCCAGTCGCATAGCCCCAATGATGCGCGGATTGTTTTTGATGAAGATTTAACCATTGAAATGCTGTTGAATGAAATCAGTCTGAAAACAAAAGAGGAATATATTGAGCGCACCATTTCCCCTCTATTAACGGAGGGTGATTTATTTACAACATTGTCCGTTCTTTTTGAGAAAAATCATTCTTTGAAAAAAACAGCTGAAGCTTTGCCTATTCATATCAATACGCTCCATTACCGGATAAAAAAAATAGAAGAGCTGACCGGGCTGAATCCTTCCAGGCTCAATGATGCGCTCATTCTTTATCTTGCCGTCATGCTTATGGATAAACAGCCAAAATAAACACGGGTTTCCCGCCATATTTTTATAGGAATCTACATAGCGGGCTGAGCCCGCTTTCTTTTATACTAAGAGAAAACGCTTACCTGTACAGGGGGATATAGATGCTGAACCTAGAATTTAAAGAAAAACTGATCGCTGCTGTCGGCAAAAGCAACGTGGAGGATTCCAATGCAAGCCGGCTTGTGTATTCCTATGATGCTACACCAAACTTCCAGGCGCTGCCTGATGCTGTAGTCTCACCAAGGTCTGCTGAAGAAGTATCACAAGTGGTAAAGCTTTGCGGGCAATATAACGTCCCGATTGTACCCAGAGGTTCTGGAACAAATCTATGCGCAGGCACCTGTCCCACAGAAGGCGGGATTGTCCTTTTATTTAAGCATATGAACAAAATTCTTGAAATCGATGAGGAAAACCTGACTGTGACGGTTCAGCCAGGTGCCGTAACATTGGATATTATTAATGAAGTTGAGGCACGCGGACTCTTCTATCCTCCTGATCCAAGCTCCATGAAAATTTCCACAATCGGAGGAAATATCAACGAAAACTCAGGCGGGCTCCGCGGGCTAAAATATGGCGTTACCCGTGATTATGTAATGGCTCTGGAGATCGTTCTCGCAAACGGAGACGTCATCCGGACAGGCGGAAAGCTTGCGAAGGATGTGGCAGGCTATGATTTTACCAGATTGTTTGTCGGTTCTGAAGGGACCCTCGGGATTTTGACTGAAGCAACACTGAAGCTGATTCCGATGCCGGAAACGAAAAGCACGATGCTCGCTCTTTATCAAGATTTGGGGGCGGCTGCAAGATCGGTTTCAAAGATTATCGCCAATAAAATCATCCCGGCTACACTGGAGTTTTTGGATCAGCCAACACTAAAAGTGGTCGAAGACTTTGCCAGGATTGGACTGCCGACCGATGTAAAAGCCGTTCTGCTCATTGAACAGGACGGTCCAGCTGACCTCGTTGCAGGAGACATGCTGAAAATGGCGGATATCTGCAAGCAGGAGCAGGCCGTTTCGGTTCAGCTGGCGAAGACAAATGAAGAAGCTGAAGCGTTAAGAACAGCGAGGCGCTCTGCATTATCCGCGCTTGCCAGGCTGAAGCCCACGACCATTCTAGAAGACGCTACGGTTCCAAGGTCTGAGATTGCCAGGATGGTGACGGCCATTAACGAAATCGGCGAAAGATTCAATGTCCAAATCTGTACGTTCGGTCACGCCGGCGACGGGAATCTTCATCCGACCGTTGCAACCGATGCCCGGGACCATGATGAAATGGAACGGGTTGAAAAAGCGTTTGCCGCCATTTTTGAAAAGGCCATTGAGCTAGGCGGGACCATTACTGGTGAGCATGGCGTCGGGGAAATGAAGGCGCCATATCTTGAATTAAAACTCGGAGCCGCAGGCATTTCCGCCATGAAGGCAGTAAAGAGTGCACTGGATCCTGCCAACATCATGAATCCCGGGAAAGTATTTGCGAAGGACACTAGAAAAAGGGTGGTTGTATCATCATGACAACGGTACAGGAACGCGAAAAAATCCAGGCACAGTTCAAGGAGCGCATGAATGAAGACGAACTGCTGAACTGCATGAGGTGCGGCTTTTGCCTGCCCTCCTGCCCCACCTATATTGAGTCAGGCTTTGACGAGGCCCATTCGCCAAGGGGCCGGATCGCTTTAATGAAAGGTGTCGTGGACGGATTAATCGAACCGGATGAAGATGTGGAGCGCTCACTGAATCTTTGCCTTGGCTGCCGGGCATGTGAACCGGTTTGTCCCTCCGGTGTGAATTATGGCCATTTTCTGGAAGAAGCCCGGGATATTATCAATCAGAATAAAAAGCACTCACTGCCTGTCCGGGTAATGCGGAAGGCTGCATTTCATCAGTTATTCCCTCATCAGAACCGGATGAGGAATGTTACAGGGCTGCTTGGCTTTTATCAGCGGTCCGGTTTGCAGAAGCTTGCTCGGAATACGGGCGTGATGAAGCTTTTTCCTGAAACACTCGCAACGATGGAAAAAGTGCTGCCTGCCGTACCGACGATGAAAGAGATGAAGAACCGTCCCGAATTTTTGCCGGCACGGGGTACGGCCACTAAAAGGGTTGCTTTTTTCAGCGGCTGTTTGATGGATACGATGTTTATGGAGACCAACAATGCGACGGCCAAGCTCCTTCAGGCTGCCGGCTGCGAGATCGTCATCCCAAAAAAACAGGCATGCTGCGGAGCACTGCACGGACACAGCGGTGAAAAGGCTGAAGGAAAAGAGCTTGCCAAACGGAACATTCAGGCATTCGAGGATCTGGACGCTGACTATATCATCACCAATGCAGGCGGCTGCGGTGCTTTTCTGATTGAATACGGCCACCTCCTTCAAGACGAACCGGAATGGCACGAACGGGCAATCACGTTTTCAGCAAAGCTGAAGGATTTTACAGAGGTGCTGATCGCGTGCGATTTCCATAAAAACGGCTCGCTCTCGCTTCCCCCGTCCGTCATCACCTATCAGGATTCCTGCCATCTGAGAAACGTCATGCACACCTCCTCTGCTCCCCGGAAACTTCTGAACGCGATTGAAGGCTCTGAATTCCGGGAGATGAAGGATGCAGATCGCTGCTGCGGATCTGCTGGAATTTATAACATTGTAGAATCTGAGATGAGCATGCAGATCTTAGATCATAAAATGGAGCAGGCGAAAGCCTCAAGGGCAGCCATCATTGTCACCGCAAATCCCGGCTGTCTTCTTCAAATGAAGCTCGGGATTGAGCGTGAAGGTCTATCGGATAAAATGAAAGCCGTTCACCTCGCCGATCTTCTTTATGAAGCTATGCCTGCCGATTTAAAAAAACCTCATTGACTGTCATGAGGTTTTTCTTTTTTGCTGACGATCGTTCCGGCAGCGCAGTCATGAACGGATTTTCTATTCTTATTGAAAAACGGAAGAATAATATAGAGGATTGCGAACCCGTTGGCTGCTGCTAACATAACGATTACTGCCAATTCAGGAACGCCGGTTGAAAAATGGAGTCTCCATACACCGAAATGAGCTTTTCCCATGGCAAAAATTTAATAATAGAACGGAAGAAAGCATGAGGCAGCATCAATTTTTCTTACAGATGACCTGTCATGATCTTGCAATGCCAGGTGAGCGTGGAACAGGGGAGGAATCCCAGGCAAGATTGCCAGGCAAGACGGAAAACAGGTGCGATGCCAGGCAAGATTCCTAGGCAAGACGGAAAACAGGTGCGATGCAGGCAAGATTGCCAGGCAAAACGTAGAACAGAGGGGAATCCCAGGCAAGATTGCCAGGCAAAACATAGAACAGAGGGGAATCCCAGGCAAGGTTGCCAGGCAAAACGTAGAACAGAGGGGAATCCCAGGCAAGATTGCCAGGCAAAACGTAGAACAGAGGGGAATCCCAGGCAAGATTGCCAGGCAAAACGTAGAACAGAGGGGAATCCCAGGCAAGATTGCCAGGCAAAACATAGAACAGAGGGGAATCCCAGGCAAGATTGCCAGGCAAAACGTAGAACAGAGGGGAATCCCAGGCAAGATTGCCAGACAAACGCTAAATATACATTTATTTCCACCCTCTATAAAAAGCAAATGCAAAACATTCCTATACATATTTTAGCATTTGATAGGGAATGACATCTTCATATGAAGATTTCGGGAGGAGTTTTATGGAAACGGAGCAATATATTAAACAGGCTGTGGGCCTAGCCAATAAAAATGTGAAGATGAATGGCGGAAACCCATTTGGCGCTGTCATTGTGAAAAAAGGAAAAGTAGTAGCTGAAGGGGTAAACGATGTTGCCGCAAGCTTTGACCCGACCGCCCATGCAGAAATACAGGCCATCCGGCAAGCATCGCAATCGCTTAAAACATCCGATCTATCCGGATGTACCGTTTATGCAAGCGGCCAGCCCTGTCCGATGTGTTTGAGCGCCATGTATTTCAGCAAAATCAAAGAGGTGTATTTTGCCTACTCGAACGAGGAAGCTGAACCTTTTGGCTTTTCAACGGCTCCAATTTATACACAGCTCGCCCTTCCGATTGGACAGCAGTCGCTGCCAATCTGGAAGGCTGAAGCTGATTATGCGGAAAATCCTTATGAGCTCTTCCATAAGCTTAAAGAACGATGATGATAGAGGGAATGCGACTTCCCTCTCTATTTTCATGCATTCGGAAGAATTCATTACATCTATCCTCAATTTAGTGGTAAACTTTCTTTTATTGTCATGATACAAGGGAGATTTTAACATGCGAAAAAAAATAATGGGCGCTTTGCTGCTCGTAACCGTTCTTGCCGCCATGGAAGGAACCATTGTCAGCACCGCGATCCCTCGTATAACAAGTGATTTATCCGGCATTGAACTTGTGAGCTGGGTGTATGCGGTTTATATGCTGGCAACAGCTGTTTCCGCTCCAATATACGGCAAGCTTGCAGATTTATTCGGCCGAAAAAAAATTATGGTTTATGGAATTATTCTTTTCTTAATTGGGGCTGCACTTTGCGGTATCGCGTTAACAATGGAGCAATTAATTATTTACCGTGCCATTCAGGGTCTAGGTGCCGGAGTGGTCATGCCGGTAACCATGACTATCATAGGAGATTTATATACAGAAACGAAAGACCGTGCAAAAGCACAGGGATGGATCAGTGCCGTATGGGGAGTCGCCGGCGTTCTTGGCCCGCTGCTTGGGGGATTTATCGTTGATACCCTTTCATGGAGGTACATTTTCTTCCTGAACCTGCCATTCGGACTAGTCGCTTTAATGATGCTTGTAAAATATTATAAAGAGGATGTTTCGAAGGAAAAGCAGCGCATCGATTATTTGGGAGCGGCAGCGTTCTCCATCGGAACAATCTCCCTTTTATATGCCCTGCTCTCCGGGAGCCAGTCACAGGACTGGAGCAACCCGCTTATCATCGGATTGTTTGCAGCTGCTTTTGCCGTCTATGGCTGTTTTGTATGGATTGAAAAAAGAGCAGCAGAACCAATTATTCCTTTGAACCTTTTTTCCAACAAACGTGTGCTGATTGTGAATCTGCTGACTTTGCTTACCGGTGCTGTTATTATCAGCATTACCATTTACTTGCCGATCTGGAGTCAGGGAGTACTGGGGAAAAGCGCTACAGCGGCTGGATTTATCCTCATGCCAATGCCTGTATGCTGGACATTCGGATCAATCATTGCAGGAAATCTCGTTGGCCGGCTGAAAGCTCAGGCAATTATTACGATGGGAACGGCCTTTCTAAGCGGCGGCGCACTCCTTTTATTTTCGTTATCCGCTCAATCACCTGAATCTCTAATCTATGTATCGATTGGACTGCTTGGACTGGGCATGGGGCTCATGACTCCGATTTTTATGCTGATCATTCAGGGGTCCGTTACTTCTAACAAAAGAGGATCTGCCGTTGCGCTGAACACATTTATCAGCACCTTCAGCCAGACACTCGGGTCAGCTGTATTTGGAACAGTTTTTAATATAGTGACTCTTTCCCAAGCCGGAAAAGGAAATCTTAATTTAAACGCTTCCTTTGATCACGGAAACGTTCAGGCCGGCGAACTTGCCGGCCTGCAGGGAATTCTTGCTTCAGGGGTTCATATTATATATGGAGGAACGTTGCTTCTTGCCATTCTAAGCTTTGGACTTTCCTGGTTTTTGGTTAAAGCTCGGGGAAATGAAGTACAGGGGAATATTTAAAGCGGTGCCTTTTGGGCATCGCTTTTTTTTGAAGTGATGTTCATGGAGCGGCGATGCTGCAAACCTCGATGAAGGATGCAGTTTTAACCCTCCCGCCGAAGCGGCATTGTACAGCATCGAAACGCACCGCCGGACTTAATGATTTCTGATAGATCCGTCTCAATGACTTCATAACCAAGCTTTCTTAGCTGGTCATTTGTATGCTTATTGTGAGGAAGAGCGATGATTTTTTTATTACCGAGGGAAAATACATTCACTCCGAGCCTGAACTGGTCTTCATCTTTTACCTCTATAATGGAAAAGCGGGATGACAGCAAATCGATTTCTTCCTGTCTCAACGCTTCCGGAAAAAGTAGTGCTTCTTTTTCTGAAATTATGTTAAAAATACAGTCTAAATGCAGATATTCCTTTTTAATAGGGATTGGAATAATTTCATAATCAGGCAGATGATTCTCAAGCATGGCAATACTGTCTTCAGATGTTCTCTCACTAATGCCTGCATAGACAGTATTACCGTTAATTAAAACATCCCCACCCTCAATGCCGGCGCCTTTTAAGTCCACATATTTAATTCCCTCTTTATCAAGCCATTCTTTCAGGATTCGTTCCTCTCCCTGCCTGATGTCCATCTCCATATTCGCTATAAACAGTGTATTTCCAAGTGTAAACCCAATATCCCTTGTAAATACCTGCTCAGGAAATTGCTCGTCCGGCTCAAGAAGATGTGTTTCAATTCCATTTTCCTTGAGTAAACGAAGGAATTCTCTATGCTGCTTTACAGCTTTTCCGGCATCAAGCTCTTCATCCTGAAATTCCTTTTGTGTTTCATTGATAATGTCTTCGATTTTCATGTACTGTGGCGGACATAAAAGAACGCTTTTAAGAGGCGCATATTCGCTTGAACAGCTTACCTGTATTTTTGAATGGGACATATGGAAATCCTCCTCATGCATCACTTCATGAGAAGTAGTGTTTCCATAATCGCTTAATTCAATCGCGCACATTCAGCTCTTTCATGAATGATTGATCTCCAATCAGCAAAACATAAGAAAAATTAAAAGGACCGGTGATTGCATGTATAATCGAATAGAAAATCTAAGAAACAGGCTTCCTGAGAACCACAAAAATATTGCAGTACTGACAAGCCACATTTTTGAGGCATTTGATTCATTAATTGAAGAGCACCGAAGATATGCAGGGGTTCGTGCTACGGCTAAAATACAGCCAAACCCTTATGAGGAAAAAACGTTTTTCGAAACGATTAATCAAGTAAAACAGATTATTTTGACTGAACTGGAAAAAACCGCGGAAGACATCGGCCATAAAGGAGATAAATACTGGAAAAAAAATTATCCTGATGGAGTGGAATGACAGGGGACTGGCTCCCCTCGTCATGAACATATGATTACTTAATTGAAACCTTATATAGAAAAGAGCCTTCCGCAGTAAACATTTCAGTTTTTACATGAATTTCCGGATTCGAAGCTAAGTGGAAAGCAAGTACGTATGCCACTTTATGATCAGGTGTAACGTATGTCTCATAAAGCTTTCCATACATTTCGTTGGCGATAGAATCTGACCACATCTCCGCTTCCCATAGCGTTTCAAAAATGCGATTGTCCTGCTTCCACTTTTTCTCCATAAAGGCCTCCCTGAGTTAAAATTCCTTATATAGACATTTTATCTTTAGATAGGACCTTTTGAGAAGAAGTAATTTTGCCGTGCTGATGATTATACCGGTCAATCCAGTCCGCCATTGGACGGAGAATGCTGTTGACGGCTACAACAATGATTGTGCCTGCAGTGGCTAATATCAAAAACCCTGCACCCGCAAGCGTACCGATAGCGGCTGAACACCAGAGAGTTGCTGCCGTATCCAATCCTCTAACAGTTAACCCTTCGCGAAAAATAACCCCAGCCCCCAAAAACCCAATACCGCTGACGATTTGAGCAGCAATCCTCATACTGGACTCACCGCCTGAGGCAAAGTCGAGCATAACAAATAGACATGCGCCTACGGCTACCAGAACATTTGTCCGAAGACCTGCAATGCATTTATGCCATTGTCTTTCAATTCCGATGACAATCCCCAGAAAAACAGCCGTCAGCAGTCTGACTAAAATTTCGTATTCCATAATTCTATTTTCCCTTCATCCAATATTATCTCTCTATTTTGTTAAAAAGCTGATCCGCACAGTATTCTATGATTTCTCTGCGCCTAATCATCCCAATAAAAATCCCCTGATCATCTACAACAGGGACAAAATTTTGCTCCATTGCCCTGGAAATAATTTGTTCCATTTTGGCGTGAATTGGGACCGGTTCATTCTTCCGGTGCATCTCCACATCCGTTAACCGGATTTTATTTGTACTGTCAAAGCTTAAATTAGGTGTATTTTTGAGCTTCCATAATAAATCACCCTCTGTCAGTGTTGCTATATACTTCCCCTCATCATCCAGCAGCGGAAGGGCTGAATAACGATGATACTCCATCTTCTCCAAAGCCTGTCTCATTGTAGCGTGAATGGGCAAATGGATAACTTCTTTCTTCGGTATTAAGAAAAACGCTATATTCATTCAATCGATAGCTCCTTTATTTAATCTATAATCTCTTTTAGCATTTTCTCACGCACTGACTTTTTCATTCCATAAGAAAAAGACCACTGGCACTTCACGGGCTATTGCTGAAAAAATGACAGCAAAAAAAGCCCCCAAAATAAGGCGGTCTTGTGACCTCCTTCGCTTTAGCCGACGAAGTTAGCTGACGGGCAGGATGGCGAAAGAGTCCTTTCATCCCTTCTGCTAAAGCAGAATTAGCCCCAAAAAATTGGTTCCTCCGTTCCCGTGTCCACGGGATTAAGCCAGTAAATTTTCATGTCTATCGTACTCCCTGCATAGCACTTTGTAAATGTGAGTTTCCGACTATATATTCGTATTTTTTCCATGTTATCAGACTTTCTCTTCCCATTACTTGTGCTTGCTTGGCGATACGTAAAATTGCTTGTGAAAAGATAACTTGGAATGGGGCATTACTAATATAAAGTACGCTAGAGGCGTGTAGTTTTTCACTAAAAAGAAAACGAATTCATTTTTATTTAAATAATCTCTTCCCTATTGCCTGTAAAACAGTATAATAGGAAAGGGCAAAAAAGGAGCAAGGATAAAAATGAGTTTTTGCTGTAATTTTGTACACTCTAGGGAATGTTTGGGTAAAGATAAAGGTAACCCTTTTTCTCACCACTCCGCCCCTCGTCATCATTCGCTTACTACATAAGGAGGTTGCTGCTATGAGTATCATCATTTCGCTTGTCGGTATCGTCGTGGTTCTGCTGCTGGCCTATTTGGTTAGTAACAATAAGAAGCAGATTAAGTTCAAACCAATTATCATCATGCTTGTTCTTCAAGTCGTCTTAACATTTATTTTCCTTAATACCGGAATTGGCCTATTTATTATCGAGGGAATTTCAGCATTATTTACGAAGCTCCTTGAATATGCTGCCAGCGGAATTAATTTCGTTTTCGGCGGAATTGCCAACCCTAAGGAAATGCCATTTTTCCTTAATGTTCTCCTTCCGATCGTCTTTATTTCAGCTTTAATCGGGATTGCTCAGCACATTAGACTTTTGCCTATCATCATTAAGTATCTAGGACTGGTTTTAAGTAAAATAAATGGCTTAGGAAAACTTGAATCCTACAATGCGGTTGCATCTGCTATTTTTGGACAGTCTGAAGTATTCATTTCCGTAAAAAAACAATTAGGCCACTTGCCTGACCACCGTTTATATACACTTTGTACATCAGCTATGTCCACTGTTTCCGCCTCGATTCTCGGCGCGTACATGACGATGATTGATCCAAAATACGTCATTGTGGCTCTTGTGCTGAATTTATTGGGCGGATTCATCATCGTCAACATCATCAACCCATACGATGTTGTAGACAGTGAAGACTTTATTGAAGTGCAAGAAGGGGAAAAACAGACCTTCTTCGAAATGCTGGGCGAGTACATCATGGACGGCTTTAAAGTAGCGATCATCGTCGGAGCGATGCTGATTGGTTTCGTTGCTTTAATTGCAGCCATCAATGATCTATTCAGCATCATTTTCGGCATCTCTTTTCAAACGATGCTTGGGTATGTGTTTGCACCATTCGCTTTCATCATCGGTGTACCGGCTGCAGAAATTGTACAAGCCGGAACGATTATGGCAACAAAGCTCGTTTCAAACGAATTCGTCGCGATGCTTGATCTTTCAAAAATGACCGAGCTCTCTGACCGGACAACCGGGATCATTTCCGTATTCCTCGTATCCTTTGCCAACTTCTCCTCCATTGGGATCATTACCGGAGCGGTAAAAGGATTGCATGAACAAAAAGGAAACGTAGTAGCCCGCTTTGGACTTAAGCTCCTTTATGGAGCAACATTAGTTAGCTTCTTATCTGCAGCAATTGTTGGATTGCTGATTTAAAAAAACGATGCGGCATAATCGGCCGCATCGTTTTTATTTGTTTTCTGCCCGCACTTGATGAAGAGAAAGCAGCCAGACTTCACTTTTGCTTACTATTAAAGGATAATTGCTGACTTATATCCTCATAAAAGTTCTGCAAGAAGCTCAAATCTCCGTGGAGCATACTTACTTCTTAAAACCTGTATAAACATGGATCGCATCCCGCAGAAATTCCGCTAGTCCGGCATGATTTTCATCGTAATAGGCTTTAAACCGCTCATCCTCTGCATACATATCTCCAAGGCCCGCATGTGCTTCACTGCTGTATTCAGCCCAGTAATACATGAGCCACTGCTTATGCAGGTCTGCCGTTTTTTGAGCAGCTGCACTTGAAGGATCACCCGTTTTAAAGGCTTCTTCCAATGAGGCTTTGACTTCTTGCTCTAGCTTCGTTACTTCCTCGTATTGCTCCTTCGTCATGTTCTGGAACTTTTCATTGGAGCGTTTAACCGTCTCTTCTCCATATTTTTGGCGGATTTCTTTCCCATATTTTTCTTCGTTCTCATCAATCATTCTTTGCTTGAAGCCTTCAAATTTTTCCTGATCAGACATCGTTATTCTCCCTTCGCCCGCTGAGATCGTCTTCTCCACATTGGAAATGAGCAAATCCAGCTGCTTTCGTTTTTCCAGGAGCTTTTCACGATGTTCAATAAGGGCTTTCGCTCCGTTAAAATGAAGGTCAGACAAAATCTCCTGAACCTGCTCAAGACTGACTCCAAGCTCCCGGTAGAAGAGGATTTGCTGCAGCCGATCCACCTCTGCCATGCCATAAATCCGATACCCCGATGAGTTCATTCTTGCCGGCTTAAGAATGCCAATCTCATCATAATACCTGAGCGTCCTAGCCGTGATCCCTGCCATTCTCGCAAGCTTTTGCACCGTATATTCCATCGGTGTTCACCTCCTGATAGATTCAGCTTACACCTTTACGCAGCGTGAAGGTCAATCAGTATTTTGAAAAAAACGGTAGAAATCCAGCCCGAAATTCTCCATAATAAAAAAAGACCTCATCCGATTGGCGGAACCCTTGCCTCACATGCCCCAAACCATATCATTGACCCTAAACCAACAGAAGAAAAGGAGAAACAATATGCTAATTAACGTGTCTGATTTAAATTTTTTAGCCATCCTGGCTGGAGGCATCCTGTATATGATATACGGAGGCATATATTATTCTATTTTACTCAAAGATAAAGGCAATTTTGCGCAAAATGAAAGTAAAGGCCCCCTTAAATATATCTTTTCTGTCATCGTCGCTTTCATTAGCTCGTTTCTAACAGCTATTCTGATTCAATCCATGGGTGCTGAAAACTGGCTTACCGGAGCTGGAATCGGCTTGATTATCGGTGTTCTCATCTCCATTGTGTATGTGAAAAATTCACTATTCGGATTAATGAGCAGAAAAGCTATGCTGATAGCAATCGGAGATCATTTGGTTATTTTTACGTTGCTTGGTGTTTTACACGGTTTATTAAACTAAAAAGTCTTCCTGGTCCGGAAGACTTTTTCTTTTTTTTCCAAATCGTCTAGTATAATGAGATTGTTACCATTATTTTGAAGGAGTGATACTATGAAACGCTTAGTCATGACTACGGCAGCTGCCGGTCTTATCTTCATCCTGCAAGGCTGCTCCAGCAATGCTCATGCAGAAAACTATAAACAGTCATCCATTGAAAGCACCTTCCCCATACCAGCCGATGCAAAAGAGGTAAAGAAAAAAGAGGACTCTGCAGTATATAGCCTGAAAGGATTGAAAGAAGAAGAAGGCTTGCCGAAAGAGTACCTTGCAAAATTAGAAGAAGATGGCTGGAAAGAATCAAAGTCTGAACAAATGGGTGCTATGCAAATATTTATTAAAGACGGGAAAGCCATAAAAGTTATTTCTCTAACCGATAGATTCACAATAGAAAAATAAGAACTTTGGATGAAGGGGGTTAAACAGAAAAAACGCCCGGGGAAACCCAAACGTGTTTTGCATTATTTTGCCGATGGCTCACCTGCAAATTCTTTTACTATTTCTTCATGCCCAACATCGTGGACTGTGCTCACTTCTGCATCCTTCAAATCAGTAACGGCATACCAATATCTTTTTTAACATTCTGACTGGAGAATTTTTTGCAGGAACTCCGCCTGATTTTTATGTTCCCCATTTGTGCTGCAGCTGTCTTTTCATGAACTCTTAATTTCTCCCACCGCCATATAATCTTTCCTGGATTTCCCCTGTATCCCCTGCTGATCAAGCAAATCCGTTATTCGTTTTATACCACAACAAACTCCCTTTTGTTTTTAATATTATGGCTATTTTAAAGCATGGTGTTGATTTTTTGACACCTGTTTGTTGATTGGAGCAGAAAGCGAACGCCTGCAGCGGAAATCAACAGCTAAGTTTAACAGCGCTAATATTATAAATACCAAAGCAGTCCAGAAATCCCCAGAAAAATCACTCCGGCTAATCCGGAAAACATGGCAATTCTAGACCGGAAAACACGGTGCTCCTTCGTCTCTGAAAAGAAATTTGCTCTCTGCTGCTGACCACCTGTCCAAGAACCAATCGAGATTCCTGAAATGATTATGCCGATGATGCCTGCTATTAAAAAAAACTGAATCATGAAAACCACTCCTTTCTTTCTTATCTTTCATACGTATCAACAAGGAAAAGTTTGCAATTTATTTGAGTTTGTTACATTCCCTTCGAAACTCGTCCTCCAATAATGTTTTCTTTTTAGGGAATCCTAAAGGAAATTCAAACGAAAGAGGTACTATATGAAATTCTCCCTATCCGTCCTTCTTCTCGCTACATTAATCAATCCCCTGAGTGCCAAAGCTGTCGAGATGCCATGCAGTATGATTTTGACACCACCCAATCAGAACTTATTCAATGCCAAAGGTGCCGCGCTTCTATATAAAGTGAAGCTTACACCTAGTTTTCCAAGAACCAGCATCAGTCTTCACGCCCTTCACTTACCAGCTCCACGGGACCTGGGGAATTTCGACAGCTATGAAGGGTTCGCCTTTATTCCAGGTGAAATCAGCTGGCGCTTCAGTCTGTATCCTTCTTCGTCTGCTGTAGATCCTGTTTGGGCCGGGAAAATTGATTCCATCACAGCGGGGCTTGAAAAAAGCAAGATTCAGGTTCGTCCTTCAAATACCAAATCAGGACAGCTTGGTCCAAGCATCCTTTCCGGGAGCATCCAATCATGCCACTAGGTTAACCCTTGCTCTCCTCTTTCTCCAGCAGTTTTAATATTTTGTCCGATTCAATTAAAGCATCTGTACAATTGTTTCTTAATTGCTGAAGAAACAAGCTTGGGTTTTGAGGAGAAATTTTTACACTTCCAAGCATCGCTGATTTGTAATAGAGGTCGATGGCATAACGGGCAGACAGGAGACGATAGCCTGTGTAAATATCACGTGTCGGAATTGCACGCGTGATGTCTTCATAAGGGATCCAGCTTCTTACCGGCCCTCCCTGCACAACCAGGAATTTGTCTTGAAAGGTATATCGAATCGATGTGATGGTCCAGAAAATAAAAACGGCTATAATGAGAAAAATGGCTGTCTCAACGATATACACGATACGGTCTGCTGTTTTATCAAAATAAAGAGGCAAAAAAAGAACAGCTCCAACAAAAATGATTGTACACACCAATATTTTCACAAAAAATGAGTCCACCTTTGAACGAAAAACCAAACGTTTCTCCTCCCCATCTCTACTCTACTTGCTTTAAAATATTCTCGATGCTGATCATACGCTGATTTAAGTCTTGAATCCTTCTCATTTGCTGCTCATTAGAAGCTAAATTTTCTTTTTCTAAATGAAGGCGTTCCTGTGCGCGCACTTCAAACCGCCGGAAGGCGCGAATGATGAAGATCAAGCCACAAACAGTGATGATTAAAGGCAGGAACGTAATCAGCAATGCAAAGCCTGAAAAAAGAAAATCTCGGGAATTAACCATTTCAATCCCCCTTATCCTTATTTTTTAGTGTGACTGTTCCTGCTGCGTCTGCAATCATCCTGTCATTTAGCTCAATGCCAAATGGAAGGACTTCGAAATATTTCATTACCTTTCCATCCTCGCCCCGCTCTTCCTCACCTTTAATCAATGCAGCCTCCTCCAGTTTTTTTAAATGCAGGTAAAGCAGCGGCCTGCTGATCCCTAAAGCTCTGGCAAGCTGGCTCACATACTGTCTTTCACCGCTGAGGGTCTCAATAATTTTGAGTCGGTAAGGATTAGACAAGGCTTCTAGCACTAAAAGAAGTTCATTTCCATTTTTTACATTTTTCATGTGTCATAATTTTATTGTAGGTATATGGAAATTTATACCTTTTTTGTAAATTTACATGATTGTTATTTTGGAAACCACTAAAAGAAACCCTTGTAAACCAAGGATATATCCATTATTTGTCTAGCAATCTAAATTAAACAACTTCTTCTATATCCTGATAAAAAATAGGCCATTTAACACATGATGAAAGTTTTGAAGAACCCTATAATAATCTCGATTGAAAGAATTTTAGGGGGAAAACAACTTGAAAAAAATGTTGGTAACAGGTATGACCGCAGCTATGCTGATCACACCACTTGCAGCTGTTTCAACACCAGCACCATCCGCATACGCTGCAGCAACCTCATCTGCACAAAGCAGGGAAGCAGTAAAACAAGGGGATCTTTTGCTGAAAAGCCTAAATGTTTACAAAAACACAGTTTCCATGGGTAATATTGATGAGATTAATGAATTGTATGATGGTCTGACTAAGCAGCTTTCCATCGTTGAGAAGGCTATTGGAAAGGTATCAGGCTTATCAAACCGCAATATGCTTTTAAGCAAATATGCAGTTCCAGCTAAAAAAGAAATCGAACGCACTATTTATGAAGTATCACAGCTTCGTCTGCTATCCACCATACTTATTGGATTAGATGAGGATGAATACTATACGTACGATACAGATATGGCGAAATTAGAGCGCATGAAAAAACGCGCGTCTGCGATTAAAGAAGCCGGCGGATACAAAGCGCTGCCTGCCTCCATCAACCTTGATCTTCGTAAAGCAGAAGCCTTTGCTGCGGGATACAATCTATCTTATTATGATTATTGGGTGGATGAATCCACTGGCGCTGAACCTGATATTGACGATGCCGATCTCTATTACGATGATCTAACCCGCTATCTGAAACAAACGGAAATGAAAATCGGCCAGGTTGCTGACAAAACCTATAGAACATCGTTGCTTCAAGAATTCGTTGCGCCTGCTAAAGTAACTGTAGAGCGTACGAAATATGAAATCTCCCAGCTACGACTGATGAACCTTGTCTCAGAGCTCATCGATGCCGGTAATATCGAAGAAGCAAAAACACAATTCAGCAAGCTTGAAGGCTTAAAAACCCGAGCGGCTGCTATTAAAGAAGCTGGCGGCTACGAGCCCTTGGCAAAAGCCATCCGTGATGAATTGCTTGCTTATGAAACAGATTTGAAAGCAGTTCTTGAGGGGAAATAAGTTTGGAAGTGAAACATCGTCGAGTAAATTTGACGGTGTTTTTTTATATTTGGAATTGATAAGTCTAAATTCTTCCATTAAACAGGTATTTTATCACAAGTCAAAAGAATTATATTATCTTATAATTAACTCACTTGAACACATTCGGGAGGGCTAGTTATGAGTAAAAAAATATTATTGATCTGGATAGCAGCAGCACTATTCATTTTTCCGCTTGCATATGCCGGATTACCTTCACCATCAGCAGCTGCGGTTTCAACTCAAAGTAAAGAAGCCGTCAGGCAAGGTGAAAGTCTCTTAAAGAAATTGGCATTGTTTAAAGAAGCCATTTCATCGGGTTCCTTAGAGAAGATAGAAAGCTTATATGATGGTTTGGCAAAGCAGCGATATATTGCTGAAAAGAGTATTGCAAGGGTATCTGGTGCATCAAATCGCTCGATATTACTATCTTCATATATCCGACCTGTTGAAATAGAAATGGAACGAACTGGCTACGAAGTATCCGAATACCGGCTGTTAGCAAGCATTATTTATCAAGTTTCTTCTGAAGTGAACTACAAACAATACGATACAGACATGGCAAAAGCAGAGCGATTGAAAAAGCGCAAAGAAGTCATGAAAAGTGCTAGGAATTATGAACCTCTTCCAGGAAAGATAAATGAAGAACTTCGTTATATGGAAGCATACGCATCTGGAATTAACCTAGCATTAAACATTTATACATTGAGTATTTATGTGGATACTTTTCCAGATATGGAACCTCTCACAGACCTTCACCAAGCAAACCTCACCTATGACAAAGTCATTCAGTACTTGAGGCAAACAGAAGGAAAAATTGGCCAGGTCCCTAATAAAAAATATAGAAAGGCTCTTTTAGAAGGGTCTGTAACACCTGTGAAAATTATGATTGAACGTACAAAATATGAAATCTCCCAGTATCGCTTGATGAACCGCGTCTCAGAACTCATCGATGCCGGTAAGATCGAAGAAGCAAAAACACAATTCAGCAAGCTTGAAGGCTTAAAAACCCGAGCGGCTGCTATTAAAAAAGCTGGCGGCTATGAGCCTTTAGCAAAAGAAATCGGTGATGAATTGCTTGCTTATGAAGCAGATTTGAAAGCGGTTCTTGATGGAAAATAAGTTTGGAAGTGAAACACCGTCGAGTAAATTTGACGGTGTTTTTTTATTGGTTTTCGAATGCTT
Organism: Metabacillus flavus; assembly: GCF_018283675.1. Taxonomy (NCBI): domain Bacteria; kingdom Bacillati; phylum Bacillota; class Bacilli; order Caryophanales; family Bacillaceae; genus Metabacillus; species Metabacillus flavus. Next base: position 934,046 of record NZ_JAGVRK010000001.1, on the reverse strand, counting down.
AAAATAGTCCACACCCTATATTCCAAGCCTAGTCTGTAAAACTCAACACTATTCCAAGCAAAATCAAACCGCCAAACACTCCAAGCAAGACATACCCCAAATATTTTATACCCTTTGGAAATCTGCTTACGTTTTCCAAGCCTTCAATATTTAAAGGCTCTCCTCCAGAAATGTGCTCAAGCTCTTCAGTAGGTGAAAAAACTCTTCCTTCTCGTATATCCGGTTCGTACCTCTTGGATATTAAAGTTTCATGAGGATCTTTCATTAAGGACCACTCCCTATTTTTTGTCATTCGATCTTCATGACTATATCAAGACCGGTTTTTCCCCCATCCAGATGTCACCGCAGTTTTCAGAAATGAAAGATCGTCTAAATCTTGTATTCTTGCATTATAGAAAGCGCCTGGCTTTTTCATGTTTCATACCTCCAATCACGAATAATGGGACTAATGATATAATTCCATCTTATGGTAATTATTTAAAAACTGCAATCACTATATTCCTGCTTCAATATGGTAAAAAAGCCGCTCTGACAGCGACTTTCCAACTACCTTTGTTATAGAGATGATTACGTCATCTTCTTTGCTATGTATACAGGACGCTGGCTGCGCCTTACAATCGCCTGCCTCGAAAAGAGGACTCCTCCCAATGCGAAGAGAATAATGAGAAACGCCATCCCAATACCCCCCACTGCTTCCCATACCATAATTCCTAATACCCCGAAGATTTTCCCCGCTTGAAAAACAATTCCGTTGACGGCCATATAAGCGCCTCGCCGGGATTCATCCACCATATCGGCGATGATGGTTTGCCTCGTAGGAACGTAAATCAATTCGCCAATGGTCATAATGAAAACGGCAATCATCAATACAGCCATGTTATTGGAAAAAGCGAGAAACGAATAACCGGAGCCAAACACAAGAAATCCAATGTACATCAATCTCTGCTCTGATTTGTTTTTCAGCCATTTATTTACCGTTGCAGTGAGGAGAACGATGAGCAGCGTATTTTCGACGGTTAACAGGCTGATCAGCCTCACACCGGTCATTTCAATCGGAATGCTCCCCCATATAGAAATCATTTGTTTAGGAATTTCTTCTTCAAGACGAATCGCCATAAAATTATTCCGCTGAAACTCAATCGACAAAATCGCAATGCCTCCGATTGTAAAAAGCATGAAAGGAACATCTTTCATTACAGAGACATAGCTGCTGAAGATCGGCTTCAGGGAAAAAGAATGGGGTGATTTTTCTTCCGGTACGTAGGTTTCCTCAATTTTCGCCTTCGTGATCCACAATATAAAGATGGAAATGACCAGCAGGGAAAGAAGAAGCTCGAAAAAGTTCGATTCAAAAAACCAGCCTCCGATAATTAAGGCAAGCATGATGGACAAATTGATTGTCCAATAGTTAATGGAATAGATCATCGTTCTCGTTTCTTTTGTGCTGACATCAACAAGCATGGCCTCTGCCGCCGGATTTCCAATTCCCATGGAAATTCCGAGAAGCACAAGCATGACAAACGTGACCCATGCCGATGTATACCATGGTGAGTTTACTAAAATCATCCCGGCTGTTGAAATGACCTTCATCCATTCACCCGCTACCATGACTTTCTTGCGCCCCCTTGTATCCGCTAAATAACCTCCGTAAAACCCGGCTAAGAATTGGACGACAACCTGGATCAGAAGCAGAATTCCAGCCGTCACCGCATTGATTTCCCTCGCGAAATAAATGGCCATAAACGGAAAGACCATTGAGCCGACTAACCGGCTTAAGAATGATGTGTAAATTCGAATTTTTATATTTGGATGCAGCTCTCTAAACATACAACTCCCCCTCTTGATTCCATTATGCTTTGGCCAAAAGTGGAAAAAAAGGGTACAATCCGTTTAGAAATGTCCCCTTTTAAACGAGAAGGAGTTTTGTGATGAAAGATTTGATTTACTATGAAATGAGAGCCTATTTATACAAAAGAGAAGAACAGCAATCCGCTTCATTTAAACTCAGCGAACTGGAAAAGCTGTGGTATTGCACACAGAAAAATGTGAAGAGGAGGCTGAAGCAATTTGAGGCAGCCGGAAAACTGGCGTACAAGCCTGGCTTGGGACGGGGCCACTCTTCCAGCCTTGTCTTTCATAATCCCTTCCAGGAGGAGATTGAAAAAACCGTCATTCATCTTGTCCAAAATAAAAAAATGGAATCCATCATTCTTTTGCTGCAGCTTCCGATCCCGAAAACCTGGATTGCAAACGTATCAAAAGAAGTTCAAGCCCTGTTCGGTCTGCATGTTTTGGAACAATCGAAGGATGTGCTGCGGACAATGGTCACGAGAAATCTAACCACACTTGATCCGCTGCTATCCTCTATTACCTTTGAAACCTACTTAATTCATCAGCTGGGAGACAGCCTGCTTGCCTATCATCAGGAGCAGGATCTGCTTCAGCCACATCTCGCACACAGCTGGGAGCAGGAGGATGAAGGACGGATATGGACGTTTTATTTGAGAAAAGGCGTCCGCTTTCATAACGGGCACGGATTGACGAGTGAGGATGTCCGCTCTACCTTTCAACGCTTTAAGGACAATGATTCTGCCCACTCATGGCTCACAGAGGGTATTGAAAAATTGGAATGTCCCTCCCCCTATTCGATTGTGTTCACATTGAATAAACCAAATCTGCTGTTTCCGCGCTATGTCAGTTCGCATAACCTGGCGATTTTGTCGGCAAACGAACTTTTTGATGAAAGGAAATGGATAGGCACCGGACCATTCCAGCTCAAAAAGCGGACTGATCAGCTGCTCGTGTTACAAGCATTTGACGATTATTTTCTCACCAGGCCTTTTTTAGATGAAATCGAGTTTTACAGGGTCGATCCGCAAATGGCCTCTTCGGCCGTTTATGAGCTTGCGAGGGAAAAAACCGTAAAACCTGCCCTTCAGAAATCCGATATTGAAGTGGGATTTCGCTTTTTAGCCTTTAATTTAAAAAGAATACGATCGTACACCATCCTTCTTTTCGGGAAGCCATCTATCATTTATTGGACATGAACAAGCTAAGATCAGCCTCTGATGCTGAAGATTTCCAGGAAGCATCCAGCTACTTTCCGTGGAAATCAAAGCCGCAAAAGAAAGAGCCTACTAAGGTCAGCGGGCTGCTTAAGGAAGCGGGATACAATGACGAAACGCTGAATGTCTATATCCTGGAGAAAAAAAGTGAGATTGAGCGCGGGGAACTCTTCCAGAGAGAAGCGCTAAAAGCAGGGATTCATCTCGATATTCAAACGTATACCCTTGATCAATACTATGATCCTCTTTTAGAACAGGCCGACCTCTTATTCATGGGAGAAGTCGCGTCAACCGATTATCACCTTTCTTTTATGGGAGCGTTTCTAAACAAAGCACTCATTTTCAACCGTTTTCTGACTGAGAGCCAAATGAGCAAGCTAAATATCTTTTTTGAAAAGATCAAGCAGGCACCGGACCCGTTAACAAGAGAAGAATTCATTGAAGAAACCGAGAATTATATTAAGAAGGAAAATCTATTTATCTATTTGTATCACCCAATGAAGAACCGCGTCTTTCATCCAATGATCCGGGATATCCAGTTTGAATCGTTTGGGTATGTGGATTTCAGGAGGATTTGGGTAAAGCATTAGCAGAATAAAAGCCGGGAGCATTCACTCCCGGCTTTTCTCTTATTTCCCTGTTTCTGCAAAGCGTTTAATCCGTTCTCCGATCTCATCACGAACCCGCTGGAATACGGCCCATTTTTCTTCATCCGTACCCGTTGCTTTCGCAGGATCCTCAAAGCCCCAGTGCTCACGTCTAATATGAGGCGGCGTCATTGGACATTTGTCTGCGGCATCTCCGCAAAGTGTCACCACGAAATCAGCGTTATTCAAGATTTCGCTATCTATGATGTCTGACGTTTGATTCGTAATATCCATTCCGATCTCTTTCATCGCTTTCACGGCATTTGGGTTTAAGCCATGTGCTTCGATTCCTGCACTAAGTACGTTCCACTCATCGCCAAGGTATTTTTTGCCCCACGCTTCTGCCATCTGGCTGCGGCATGAATTTCCTGTGCATAGAAAATAAAGTGTTTTTTTAGACATGTTGTAAGTCTCCTTTTAAATGTATTGGATTTAGAAAACCAACAGCCATAGATACAGGCCGATTAGCGTAATAAGAAGAGTCGGTACTGTTAGGATGATCCCCGTTTTGAAGTAGGTCCCCCATGAAATTTTGACACCCTTCAGCGACAGGACATGAAGCCAAAGCAAGGTCGCAAGGGAACCAATTGGTGTGATTTTCGGTCCAAGATCTGATCCGATGACATTCGCGTAAATGAGCGCTTCCCTGACAATTCCCGACGTATTGCTATCGGCAATTGCGAGCGCATCAATCATGACAGTCGGCATGTTGTTCATAACAGATGAAAGAATCGCCGCGATAAACCCCATACCAATCGTTGCGGCAAACAAACCTTGATCGGCCACGATCTGTATGACATCTGCAAGAACGCTTGTTAATCCAGCGTTCCGAAGACCATACACCACAACATACATCCCGATAGAGAAGAAGACAATGGCCCATGGGGCACCCTTCAGTACCTTTTTCGTTGGAACCGCAGGACTCCTCTTCGCCATGACCAGGAAGAAAATCGCGATAATCCCGGCAATAATCGAGACAGGAATCCCAATAAACTCGCTAATGAAATAACCCGCCAATAATACACCAAGGACGATCCATGAAAGCTTGAACATTTTCATATCCCGGATCGCTTTTTTCGGCTGCTTCAGGATTGTAACATCATAGTTTTTCGGGATACTCTTTCTAAAAAACAAGTACAAGACCAAAATACTGGCTGCAAGCGAGAAAAAGTTCGGAACGATCATCCGGCTTGCATACTCGACAAATCCGATGTTAAAAAAGTCGGCCGACACGATGTTTACCAGGTTACTGACGACAAGCGGAAGCGACGTCGTGTCCGCAATGAAGCCGCTGGCCATGATAAAAGGAAACACAAGCTTTTCTTCAAATTTCAAGTTGCGAACCATCGCCAGAACAATCGGTGTCAAAATAAGAGCTGCCCCGTCGTTTGCAAAGAAGGCAGCGACGACAGCTCCGAGGATGCTCACATAAATGAACATGCGGACTCCGCTGCCTTTTGCTGCTCTCGCCATATGTAAGGCGGACCATTCAAAAAATCCAATTTCATCTAATATTAAAGAAATAATAATAACCGCTATAAATGTTAATGTGGCATTCCAAACGATGCCTGTTACATCCCATACATCCTGAAAATCGACAACCCCTGCGATGAGGGCGAGAACCGCCCCGCCGCATGCAGACCAGCCGATGGATAAATTTTTCGGCTGCCAGATCACAAGGATCAGGGTCAGAAGAAAAATTAAGGACGCTAAAATCACTGATGTCAAAATGGTCCCTCCATTATTCGCAAGTTATTCGCAATCCCTGTTTCTCCAGATCCTTCAGCTTTTGATCTTGATCCGGAATAAACGCAAGAAGATTTTGAACAAATTCATACATTTCACTTTCCCGGTTCAGCGAATAGAAGATCCACTGGCCGTTTCGCTTTTCTTTTACAAGCCCCGCATCCTTCAATTTTCGCAAATGCTGGCTGATTGCAGGCTGGCTCGCTTGAAAAATTGCCGTAAATTCACACACACAGCATTCATTTTTCTGAAGCATTTTCATCATCGTAAGCCGCGTTTTATCACCAAGCAGCTTCATAATAATTGCTGCCTCCTCCAGTTCAATCGTTTTAGGCTGGACCGTCATTGATTGGTTCACCTCCATGCATTATAATATAACAATACACTTATATAAGCAATCTCTTATATAAAAACAGCAGGAAAATTCTCCTGCTGCTTACACGCCTACTTTTTTGCTTCTTCGTTACAGGAAACGCTTCCCATACTGGACTTCGGGTTTCAAACGTTGCATTTTCTGTTTTTATGCCTTCTTCATAAATCATTCATTTTTACTTGTTTCCAGTGGGAGAATTCCAAAGATTCAATAACCAGCTCACTTTTTTTCGCCTTCCTTTGATGCTTCATCCGTTTGCTTGGAGAAGCACGAATCATCCTTCACTTCCTCGATGATTACATTACAGCAGTCTTTCTGTTCTTTTGCACCTAACCATTTTTTCATAAAATTCATATTGTCACCTCCTATACGATATAAAATAAGAATCCTGAAATCGTGGACATGGTTATGACGGAAATCACAAAAGCAACGACGAGCTTTTTCGTAAATATGCTGTTCAAAAGCGTCAGTTCAGGGAGGCTCGCCCCGGCTGAACTGATCATCAGTGCCATGACAGGGCCTAGCGCCATTCCTTTCGCAATCATGATCTGCGTAATTGGAATCATCGAGGAAAGACGGATATATAAAGGGACCCCAACGACAGCAGCAATCGGTACAAGCCACCAGTTTTCGCCGCCGAAATACTGAGTGATAAACTCGGTTGGAACGGCCCCGTGGATAATCGATCCAATCGCAGCTCCGATGAGAAGGTATGGGTACACCGTCTTCATGAGCTGGATGGTTTCATTAATAGCACCTTTGAGACTTAAACCGTTTTTGATCGGATCATAATTTTTTACGAGCACCTTTTTGACCTCTTTTTCATAGCCAAGTTTCTCGAGCGTAAAACCAATCATAATAGACAGCACCGAAGTGATGAGGGTGTAGTACAGGGCAACTTTCCATCCTAAGACGGCCGTCATCAGCGTTAAAATGGTTGGGTCCAAAACAGGAGAGGCAAACAAAAACACCATCACTATGCCGAAACGTATTCGGTTGTTGAGCAGGTTCACGACCACTGGAATGGTGGAGCAGGAGCAAAAGGGAGTCACGAAGGCAAAAACCAAAGCCAACCCGCCGCTTAATAGAGGATGGCTCACCCTCATCAATGTTTCCATCTTGGCATATGGAATAAATTCTTGAAGCAGATTGATCAAAAACGAGATGGCGATAAATAACATCGTCAGCTCCAGTGCAATTTCAAGAAAACTTCGGGCAACTTCTCCCCACATGATGATTTCCTCCTTTTATTTGCAAAATGCAAGTATATATGTAAAAAGACCGTATTCGATCTTTCTTTTATTTCACAGGCCGGCAGCACATCGCACTTTTTGCCATCGCTAGGTTCAGTAATTTTATAGATTCGATAACCTGGTTTCTCTCTGCCGGCTGCATATAAGAAAATACTTCTTTTAAGTACTCATTCATTTGGTTATCGATGGATGCAGTTATTTCTTTTCCCCCATCGGTTAAGAAAAGCTGGTAAATCCTTTTATCTTCGATAGACTGTTTTTTTTCTATAAGTCCCATCTTTACTAGGCCCTGAACCTGCCGGCTGAACGTCGTAATATCTGTTCCTAGCGTATCGGCAATTTCCTGAATGGATGGAGCTTCCCGTCGTTCTACTTCATAGAGAATATGACTTTGAACCAGGCTCAATTCCCTCGTTCCAACTGAACAGCAATTCTTATCCAAAAGCCCGAATCGGCGGACCATTACTTGAAACAGCTCGCGTACATTTTCCATTTAATCTCGTCCTCCGCTTTCTATAAATTGGCTGCATGCCTTCAAAAAATTTTGATAGGAAGCTTCTCCCCGTGAACCACAGTCTTTCCCAAACATTCGCTTCTCTGTAAACTCGATAATTTGAGATGATGATACATTCATAGATTTTGATACAAGAAAAAGGTACGACAGAAAATACTGAACGGACAAATTCCCTGACTTATTGATTGTTAGCTCCACTGTACCGCCTCCTTAAATTGATCTTAATCTATATATTTGCAATTTGCAAGTAATAAATTTGCACAATGCAAGTATTTATACACCTCCTGTTTATACGATAGAAAAGCCCGTTTTTCCCGCTGACCAGATGGCAATTCTGGGAAAATGGAAAAGAGCATCCCCTATAAGATGCTCTTCCTCATTCTTTATTTATCAAGGCTGAAAGCTCGCTTTCCGTCACCCATTTATGATTCTTCACTTCTTCTCCGCCATTCGCTGGAGAATAATCAATCATATAAACGGTTGTCTTCTCAGCAGAATCAATGGTCGCCTTTGCTCCCATCATTCCTTTCATATGGTCTGCCATCAAGGTTACTTCTTCACCTTTCTTAAAAGGAACATCTCCCGCGTTCTCGATTTCCTCGTGAATCACCCACTTGTGATTGACTTCTTTTTCTCCGCCTCCTTTGGGTGTGTAGGTCACCGCATAGACCGTTGTATCATAAGCACCCGCAATGGTCGCTTCTGCTCCATTCATGCCTTCCATATGTTCCGTTTTCACTATCGCCTTGCTCCCGACAGGATTTGCCGGGTTTTTTGCTTCTTTTAATCCTTCAGGCACTTCACCCGAGCTAGAATGTTCCATCTTGGAATGATCCATTCCTTCATGCTTTTCATCCATCCCGCCGTTCGAACAAGCGGCCAAACCAAATGCGGCAAGCAGAGAAACAGTGAGCATCACCATTTTTTTGCGGCTCATCAAATCACCCTCCTGTAAGTATGCTTTCAGTATAACCGCACATCTTTCAATTGTAAAAAACGTGCACAGCTGACGGACTAAGTGTATTGTGAGTTGAAATTGATGAGCAGCTTGCACTGACCCTCTCTTCTTCACCGCACCGGGGGAAGGAGGAAGAAGAGAGCGATCCCTTACGGCTTTAAGCGTCATGTGGCACGGGGACGGAGCTTTAGTCCTTTATCAGGGCAGGGGTCAGTGCATTGCTCTGACCTTCTACCCTTTACCGCACTTGGGGAATGAGCATAGCCCGTGCAAACACTGACCGCTCTAGGCGTCGCGTGACACGGGGCCGGAGCTGCATAGCGGGGGTCAGTGCAAAGTGCAAAAAAAAGAAAACTGCACAAGCAGTTTTCTTCCTCCTTCACAATCCCTTATACCACTTCGCCGCAGCCTCAACCTCACTCCGCGTTAGCTGGTGGCCTTGATTTTCCCAGTGCAATTCTGCCTTGGCATTGGCTCCTTGCAGCAGGGCGTGCAGTTCCGTTGATTCTTCAGCCGGACAAATCGGATCGTTAGTGCCGGCAGCGATAAAGACGGATTTCCCTGTTAGATCCGGGAGTTCAATCCCTCTTCTCGGCACCATTGGATGGTGAAGACTGGCGCCTTTTAAAGCATCCTGGTAATGGAATAGCAGACTTGCCGCGATATTGGCTCCATTGGAATAGCCGATCGCGATGATTTGATGTCGGTCAAACTGATACGTTTCGGCCGCCTCATCCAGAAATTGATTGAGTTCCTGTGTGCGGAATACGAGATCTTCTTCATCAAATATACCTTCGGCGAGCCGGCGGAAGAAGCGGGGCATACCATTTTCCAGTACATTTCCGCGGACGCTTAACACGGACGCCTCTTCATCAATCATTCCTGCGAGCGGAAGCAGGTCAAGTTCATTTCCGCCTGTGCCGTGAAGCAGAAGCAGAGTAGGTTTGTCCGGATTGGTTCCTTTGTTAAAGATGTGTTTCATTATAATTCCTCCTCCAAAACGCTTACCTCTGCATGAGGCAGGCTTTTTTCTAATTCTTCCCGCTGCGGTTCAAGCCAGGATGGCAGCATGAGCTTGGAGCCAAGTTCATCAGCCGGTTCATCTGCAGTAAATCCGGGCGGATCGGTCGCAATTTCAAATAAAATGCCGCCTTCTTCATGAAAATAAAGGGCTTTAAAATAGTTGCGATCCAATATGTCGGTTGGATAAAATCCCTTCTCCTGAAGAAGGGCTCTCCAATTGAGATGGTCTTCTTCATTTTTCGCTCTCCAGGCAATATGGTGCACAGTGCCGGCTCCCATTAATCCGCGTACGGAAGGGGATAGCTTCACATCAATGGTGTTGCCGAGCTCTCCCTCAGATCGAAATCTCAGAAAGCTTTCTTCCTGTCCCACGCATTCGAGTCCTAGTACTTGTTCAAGCAAATCCGCTGTTTTATTCGGCTGGGCTGAGATTAAGGTAGCGCCGCTGAATCCTTTAATAGCCCGATCCGATGGAATTCCGCTGACGCTCCATGTATTGAGGGGCCCTTCCTCCCGTTCCACCAATTCAAGCTCCAAACCATCCGGATCCTGAAAGGCGACATACGTTTCCCCAAACCGTTCGGTCCTGTAAAACTTTACGCCAAACTTTATCAAACGGCTCTCCCAGAATGAACGGGAACCTGGAGGAATCACATAGCTCGTCACTCCGACCTGTCCCGTCCCAATTCGTCCTTTTAATTGGTCAGCCCAGGGGAAAAAGGTGATAATCGTTCCAGGCTGGCCGGATTCATTTCCAAAGTAAAGATGGTACACTTCCGGACGGTCAAAGTTAATGGTTTTCTTAACAAGCCGTAAGCCTAATACGCCTGCATAAAAATCAATATTCCGCTGCGGATCGTTGACCATAGCTGTGATATGATGGATGCCAGCTGTCTTTTGCACGATATCCCCCCCTAAATTCAGTCAATTTCTCTTACCTCAAACGGAATCAAAGCACGTTCAATCCGTTCTCTTGCCTGCTCATACTGAGAAGGAAGCATTAATTTCTGTCCCATTGTCTCATGAGATTCATCATGGGCAAAGCCTGGAGAATCAGTCGCGATTTCAAATAAAATCTCGCCATGCTCTCTGAAATAAACGGCGTTAAAATAGTTTCGGTCTTTCACAGGAGTGACGCCATATCCATGCTCTCCCACATATTTTTGCCACTCCAATTGATCCTCATCATCCGCTGCGCGCCATGCGATATGGTGCACGGTTCCCACTCCCATTTGTCCGCGGCCGGTTGGCGTCGCTTTTATATCAATCACATTTCCAAGATCAGCCTCGGAACGGAAACGGATATAATCTCCCTCTTTTCCAATGCGTTCAAGCCCCATGACGTTCTCCAGCAATTCGGCTGTCCGGTCCGGCTGAGTCGAAAGCAGAATCGCTCCCCCAAATCCCTTGATTGCCGTTTCCGGAGTGACGCCATTGAAGGTCCATGTATTCGCTTCGCCTTCCTCCCGTTCTACCATTTCTAAGTGCAGACCATGAGGATCATCAAACTCCAAATACTGTTCACCAAAGCGGTCCGATTTTGCAAAAGGAACCTTGAATGCTTCCAGCCGCTGCTCCCAAAACTTCATTGAACCTTTTGGCACTGAATAAGTGGTGACGCCTACCTGCCCATCTCCAATCGATCCTTGGCGTGCACCGGCCCACGGGAAAAAGGTGATGATGCTGCCCGGTTTTCCACCTTCATTTCCAAAATAAAGATGATACGTACCTGGATCATCAAAATTTACGGTTTTTTTTACTAAACGCAATCCCAGTGCGCCTGCGTAAAAATCAACATTTTCCTGCGGATGCCCGACTATCGCTGTGATGTGGTGAATGCCCATTGTTTTTTTCGTCATGTATTTTCACTCCTTAGAATTTTTCATTTATCTCGAAATCGAGATATATAACTAAAAAAGAGTCTCTATCTTTACAATATCCCTTTGGTATATAAGCTGAATTTCAATATATTATCTTGAAGTTGAGATAATTATACCTCCCCTCTTGAGTCAAAGTCAATGATATTCGTGAAAGAATAGGCACCTCCTATAGATGCCTAAACTACTCATTTTTTAAAGATCCATCTCCATAGCCCTTTTTTTTCTTTCACATATAATTCCCCTTCTCCATCATCCTCTTCCCAATTCGTTAACTGGGTTAAAAACGTCCCAAAATCAGGAGCAAGATCAAAAATCTGTTCTTGTTCACTATCAATGAAAATGACAGGGGGATCGGTTTGGGTCTTTCTGTAATCAAGCGCTATCCAGCTATGTCCCCCTCCGGAGATGAGGACAATATCATTAGGTAAATCCCATTCGTCAATATAGTAATGGCTCTCTAGAATCCCGTTTTCTTTTCCGATTCCCATTATGTACTCTACATTTACATGATCATCAGCCCAGGAATTCGGCGTATCCGCCGGATGTGAATTAAATTCTATGTAACCCCCATTTTGTTCTCTTAGAAGGCTTATGTAAGAATCCGGCAGCTTAATACCAAGGTCTTCTTCCGCTTCACGAATCATTTCATCCGTTAATGGTTCCTGTTTGTAATCACCAGTATCTTCGCTCCAAATGGCACTACCCACTTATACCACCCTTTTTTTCAATTATTTTACTTTTATTATAGAGGGCTAAGACACCAAAAACGGGTTTTATAGCCTCTAATCTCTTTTCCCATAATAATCCATACGAACTTTTTCGTAAACTGCACGATTAATAGGGAGGCAAAGTTTATATGACAATCATCCGCCCACTGGTATTAACGATTGCGGGATCAATTGGGAGAATAGACACCATTGTAAAAGGTGTATAGGCGAAGCAATCAAAAGCGTATCTGCGACTCTTCCTTCTGCTGCAGCTCTTTAGTTGAAAAATAATTTTTTTAAATAATTCCAAGCACTTTCTTGTAGAACCAAAAACACAAACCAGCTTCCCGCTCCCAATCCAATTGAGACAAATAAATGCAGGGAATGCTTCAGAGCTATGTAAACAACAAATAATAAAACGGCTGTTGCAGGAAATCCCCATATGACTCCCAATGCAAATTTACTTAATGTTTCGGTTTGCTCGCCTTGTACATATAGCCAGACGATACTCAGTAAACTGACTAACGGCAGGGCGGCTACCACTCCTCCATAGGTTGGAAATCTCCTTGCAATTTCAGTGACACCAGCAATGATGATGGCAGACACAATTATTTTTAAGATGACGTACATTTTTTTGCACGCTCACTTAATAGTTTCAGGGCAAGTTCGACGGTTCCTTTTTCTTCAGGGTTTAGCTCACTTAGAATGCCGTTCAATTTCTCTTCATCGAGACTTGTGTTTCGATGAAGTACTTCTTTTCCTAAGTCAGTTAAACAAAGGATGACCTTTCTTTCATCCAGAGTGTCTCTTTTTTTAAAGAGATACCCTTTCTCGATGATTCGTTTTACATGCTCTGAGGCCGTATTATGAGAGACCTTTAAAGATGAGGCCACCTCATTTATTCCTGCATCTGTTTTTTTATCAACAAGCTGGAGGATCCGGATCACCTGATGAGTCACTTTTTCCTTATGATCGTAATGAAGATGAAAATAAATGTCCGTCCAATATTTGTTTATTAATGCTGCTTTGTCCATCGTGTCCTCCTTTTATTTCTTATAATAAGATTATATCGTATTAAACGATAATATCAAACAGGATTAATGGGAGTATAAAAATAGCGAAAATTGACTTCCTCCCTCACAAATACTTCCGTTGCACATACTTTCTTTATCCATCTGTTCGCAAAAAGTCCAATACCAACGAAAAAGAACCAATGAATATGAATTCAATGGTTCTTTCTCACAGTTATTCCTTAACTCTTAACAGCCTCAACGCATTCAAAATGACAATCAACGCTGCACCTGTATCACTTAAAACAGCCATCCAAAGAGTGAGCCAGCCGGGGAAAATAAGGGCCAGGGCAATGACTTTAATGATGATGGAGAACCAGATGTTCTGTTTGATGATGGCCAGCGCTTTTTTGCTGAGCTTGATGGTGTGAGGCAGTTTATCCAGATTATCAGCCATTAATACAATGTCTGCTGTTTCCATGGCTGTATCTGTGCCTGCTCCTCCCATCGCAATTCCCAAGTCAGCGGCGGCTAATGCTGGGGCATCATTGATTCCGTCTCCTACCATGGCCACTTTATGGCCTTCATTTTGAAGTTTTTTTATGGCGTTTACTTTATCTTCTGGCAATAATTCTGCAAAGTATCGGGTGATGTTCGCTTCAGAGGCGATCATTTTGGCGGTTCCCGTATTATCTCCCGTCAGCATCACCGTTTCGCGGATTCCATTTTCCGTTAATGTTTTCATTGCAGAAGTGGTGGATTCCCGAATCGTATCCGATACGGCAATCAATCCTATTAATTTTTGATCCGTACCAATCAGTACAATGGTCTTTCCTTCGTTCTGCAGATCCATTACGCGTTTGCTGACCTGCTCGAGCGATGGGTTCATGTCTTTAAAAAGTGCGAGATTCCCTGCGTAATACGGTACCCCTTCTACAGTCGCTTGCACCCCTTTTCCTACAATGTTACTGAATGAGTCTCCCTCTTGAGAAGGTATTCCTTTTGACTTCACATAATCAGCAATCGCTTTGGCAATCGGATGTGTAGAATAGGTTTCAAGCGTGAGGGCAATGGAGAGCAGTTCTTCCTCAGTACCTTCCAGCACTTCAACTTTTGATACTTTCGGTTTCCCCTCTGTCAACGTTCCTGTTTTATCAAACGCAATCGCTGTGATCGCACCAGCTTTTTCTAAAAATGTACCGCCTTTAATCAGGATCCCGTTCTTTGCCGCATTTCCAATGGCTGATACAATGGCCACCGGGGTTGAGATGACAAGTGCACATGGACAGGCGATAACAAGCAGCTCTAATCCTTTATAAAACCAATCGCCCCACGTTCCAAATCCTGCTATTGGAGGCAGAATCATAATCAGCAGTGCTATGACAAAAACGACAGGAGTATAGATACTTGCGAACTTATCAATAAATGCTTCCGTCGGGGCTTTCTGCTCCTGCGCTTCTTCGACCAAATGAATAATCTTTGCGATCGTTGTATCCTCAGTGAGCTTCGTTACCCGGATTTCAAGTGTTCCATGCTCATTTATCGTCCCGGCAAAAACGGTATCTCCCGCTTCTTTATCAACCGGAATGGATTCTCCCGTGATCGGTGCCTGGTTAACACTGGATTCTCCTTTAACGACTTCTCCGTCCAATGGAATCTTGTCACCTGGCTTAACAAAAATGACTTCCCCGATCGAAATTTCTTCAACAGGTTTTTTCACAAGATCTGCTCCATTTTTAATCCAGGCTTCCGGTGGAGCCAAATCCATAAGATTGCGAATGGAATTCCTTGTCTGTTCAATCGATTTATTTTGCAGCAAATTTCCAAGAGCAAATAACCAAACGACCGTAGCACCTTCCAGCCATTCTCCTATTAAGGCAGCCCCGATTGCAGCTGCGGACATGAGGACATTCATGTCAAGCGAGCGGCTTTTGATGGAATAAAATGCACTTTTCACTGGTTTGTATCCACTGATGATCATGGCAAAAGCATACAAAAATGAAGATAGTAACGGGTCAATTCCCAAGAACGAACCTGCAAAGCCCATTGCAATCAATACTCCGGAAAGAATAAACCAGCCATTTTCATTGCTTTTTACAGAGGGAGAAGGCTGATTGGATGAGCGGCTTGAATCTAAAGAAGCTTTGAACCCAACCTTCGACACTTCTTTAATGATTTCATCTGTAGAATTCGCATGTTCAATTTTCATTTTTCCCGTAGAAAAATTCACATTTACGCTTTGGACAGACTTGTTTAGCCTCAAGTGATTTTCAATCGTTTTTGCACAGCTTCCGCAGTCCATTCCTTCAACCGTGTATGTTTTGAGATTTCTCTTCTCATTCATTTGTTCAGCCGTATAGCCAAGCTTTTTCATTTCGTTCTGAACCGGTTCAAAAGCCTGAGCGCTTGCCGCGGTTACCTGCATTCTGGCTGTACTGTAATTTACTTGGACATCCCGGATTCCTTGTAATGAGCCAATTCCTTTTTCGATTGTCTTCGCGCAGGCAGGACAATCCATTCCGTATACCCGGAAGTTCATGCTTTCGGCTGCAGCGCCTTCATTCGTTTGGGAATCAGAAATGCAGCAGCTTTTTGTTTGATGCATAATGGTTGCCGCTGCTTCTTCACTTGAGGAGCAGCCGTCAAGGGGCTTGGCACTGCTGCAGCATGAATCAGCTGGTTCTGAAATATTTGTCTTTTGCTCACCATTTGAACTTGAGCAGCAGCCAGTTTCTTTAGCCACTGACTCATTTGTATTGGATAAAGAACTGCCTGAGGAACAGCAGCTCACTTCCTGCATGTTGTTTTTCTTACTATTAGAACCACAGCATTGCTCCGACATGTCAAAACACTCCTTACCTCTGATCCCATTCTCACCCCCGGTTTTCTATCTCCATTTGGTGAGTAAACGCGATCTTAATTAATTGGCTCACATGTTCATCATCCAGCGAATAATAAACTAACTTCCCGACTTTACGGTACTTAGCTAATCCCAGGTTATGCAAAAGCCTCAAATGGTGGGAGGCTGTTGCATTGGAAGCTTCTACAATATTGGAAATGTCGCAAACGCAAAGCTCCTCCTCCAGCGTAAGGGAGTAGGCTATTTTAAGCCGCGTTGGATCGGAAAGGGCCTTGAAAATTTTTGCCACACTCATTGGATCTTGATTCTTCAGCTGTTCGTTGACCCGTACGACTTTCTCTTCATCTACGCACGTTACCTCACAGATATCAATTTCCTTCATATTATTCACCTCGTTATTCAAACGTTCATTTGATTATTAGTTTAATAATAAAACAGAATAATTAATTAGTCAAAAGGTTATTTGAATGTTTGAAAAAAGCTGGATTCAGTGACCCAATATGAAAAGGGAGCAGGAAGGAATGAACCTTTGCTGCCCCTAAACTTACTTTTTAAAATCATCTAAAAAAGAGGCACACTCGAAAAGAATGGCGTATTCAACCAAACATCTAGTCATTTTCCTCTGCCAATGCCTGAGCTTTAGTTATATGCACCGTGCCAAATGGATGTTGTGGAGGAGCATATATAGAATAGAGTTTTAACGGGATATTCCCTGTATTGGTTACATTGTGCCATGTTCCGGCGGGATCACGATGGCAAAATCATCTTGAGCTTTACGTACAAAGTTTAAATTATCTTTTTTCTTGCCCATTTGAACAATCCCTTGACCTTGTACAATTCGTAAAAATTGGTCAAGCTCTGGGTGAATTTCCAACCTAGCATAATGGTGATATGGCTGAAACTTGTATGGAGACATGCAACAAGGATCGTTCATTCCATCTCACTCCCTTCGAGGATTTATCCTATTATCCTATGAACCATTTTCAGGGAATGAAGCTTACTTATGTAATTGAGCAATGGATACGATTGAAGAAAAAAACGATGAAAAAAAGCCCTGTCACTTTTAAAAAGGGCTTTGGTGATTTTATACTTTTGGCGTAGGAGTGGGTTTTGCATACCCATCTTTGTATGCTTCATCTATTTTACTGCGAATTTCTTTGATGCTCTTCCCATTTTGATAATCAATAACTGATTTGGCTGCAATCTCCAAACAAACCCCGCACTTTGTTCCATGATCATCCCATACAAGGCTTCCGTTATCTTTGTTTTCAAAAACAAAACAGTCAAAGTTGTTTTGATGCCCAGCTGAATCTCCACAGCCGCAATAGCAAGGGATGGACTCAAGCAATTCCCGATGTTTGGCAGCAGCCGTATAGATGCCTTTCATTTCCTCAGGCTTGTCTTCAAGAAAAGAAGGAAGCAAATTCATGCTTTTTGTCTCTTCCCGGATTTCTTCGCCAGCATGTTCCTGATGACTGGCGTGGTCTTCTTCCTTCTTTCCGGTGCTGGGTTCAGATGAACATGCAGCCAAGGCTAATACGGAAAGGATACTCATGACGAACAGGTTGAATTTCAAATTTGCACTCTCCCAGTAAGCAGTATGTACATTTAATCTTATCGATCCCTCTAGAACAATCAAGCGTTTTCACAACATATACATATTTAACTGACATCCCTTTATCTTAGGACGGATACAAATTGCGAGCTATAACCACAAAAAAGCCGCTCCCCAAAGCGGCTTCCTCCCTCACAAATATTTCCGATGGACACTCTTCCCATCATACGTAAACATCACTTTTTTCCCTTCCAGCATACTCTCCATGTGAACCGGGCGGCCCCAAAGCTGGTGAACGTATGGGAGCACTTTCTCCAGATATTTGAGATCGAGTTCGATGTCTTCGTACCAGTGTTTTAAATAGAGTTCATTATTTTTCATATAGTCTCCGTCATTGACGGTGATGTACGGGAACCCCCCATTGACGCGCATGCTGACGAGCTGGTCGCGGACGCCTTTCCAGTCTTTGTCGACGACTTTGTAGTCGCGGCCCTGCTTTTGGAATAGGTACATGTCTTCTCGCAGGACGAGGTCTTTTGTGAGATAGTTTCGGATGAAGGAAATGTCGGATTCGATTTCCCGCACTTCGAACATTTTTTCACGGCCTGAGTTTGGCTTGACGCCGAGGCGTTTCATTTCTTCGGTTGGATTGTCGTACCGTTCTTCGATGTCCTCGAAGATTTTCAGTCCGAGGTAATACGGATTGATGCTTGTTTTGGATGGAACAACGACTCCTGCGTTGAGCTTGGCGTATTCGATGGCTTCGCTTGAGGTGAGATCCAGCTCACGCATGATGCGCTGGTGCCAGTAGGAAGCCCAGCCTTCGTTCATGATCTTCGTTTCAAGCTGCGGCCAGAAGTAGAGCATTTCCTCCCGCATCATTGTCAGGATATCGCGCTGCCAGTCCTCGAGCTCGCGGCTGTGTTCTTCAATAAACAACAGCAGGTCTTTTTCGGGAGATGGAGGAAAGTTTTTCTTCCCTTTTTTCTTTTTTTCTTTTTTCTCATCCCGGCTGTCGAGCTTCCAGAGGTCATCATATGGACTGTTTTTCGGAGGGGCATCCTCCTCCTCTTCTTCGTCCATGCTCCAGGAAAGCTTTGGCCTCATTATAGAAGGGTCAATGTGTTCCTGAATGGCAAGGACCGCATCGAGGAAATCCTCGACTTCTTTTCTTCCGTGAAGTACTTCGTAGTGCTTCACCCTTTCAGCTGTTGCGGCCATGCTTTCGACCATATCCCTTTTTGTGTTCCCGAATCGGCAGTTATTTTTGAAAAAATCACAGTGTGCCAAAACGTGGGCCACGATGAGCTTGTTTTGCACAAGTGAATTTGTATCGAGCAAAAATGCGTAGCACGGATCTGAGTTGATTACGAGCTCATAGATTTTGCTTAATCCCAAATCATAGTGGAGTTTCATTTTATGAAATTGTTTGCCGTGGCTCCAATGAGAAAACCTTGTTGGCATACCGTACGCGCCAAACGTATAAATAATGTCCGCGGGACAGATTTCATAGCGCATTGGATAGTAATCCAGTCCAAACCCATCAGCGATTTCCGTGATCTGCTCGATCGCATACTGAAGGGATGCATGTCGTGATCCGCTCAAACGTCCTTCCCCCTTATCACTTTCTTACCTAAATGTATGACCTAGCAGATAAAAAAATGAAAGGCACTCGTTTATTCCTGTTTGTTCCAAATTCATTTTGGATCACTTTCACGGAAAAGATTCACAAAAAATTCATAATTCTACTTGATTTGAAGAGTTCTTTCTCGATTTAACGCAACAGTATGATACTATTAAATTAAGATTCTTAAGCGGGGTTGTAGCTATGAGACTGACTAATTATACCGACTATTCGCTGCGGGTCCTCATTTATCTGGCAGCAAAAGATCAGGAGAAGTTATCAAACATCAAAGAAATTGCAGACGTTTACGGTATCTCAAAGAACCATTTAATGAAAGTGACCTACGAACTTGGCAAAATGGGCCTTCTTAATACAACTCGCGGACGTAACGGAGGCATCAGGCTTGCTTTAGATCCTTCAGATATTAACATCGGGGCGGTTGTACGGAAAACTGAAGATGATTTTAACCTTGTGGAATGTTTTGACCCTGAAACGAATCAATGCGTTATCTCGCCTGTATGCGGATTAAAACACGTGCTGAACAAAGCCCTGCAGTCTTACCTGCAGATCCTGGATGGCTATACACTGGCCGATCTTGTGAAAAACCAGCGCCAGCTGCAGGAAGTTCTGGGCACAAATTAAAAGACCGGCGGTTCGTCTATGTGAGACGCTTCCGCCGGTCTTTCGTATAAGCCGAATCTCCTGAAAATGATGTTACAAGTCAATCTTTCTTACTTCTTGCTTATTGTTAATAACGCCATCTCACTATTGTCTTTCCCGCACATTGTCAGTTTATATTCCAGCTCTTCCTCATGCTCCTTCATCTCAATCGTTTTACATGAGGCATAGGTTACATCCCCGTCTCCGTATTGATCACGCGTCGAATCGTATCGTGATTTGATTAGCTTCCCGTCGAATTCCAAATCCTGCAGCATGGCATCACCCTCAGTTGTATAACTCACCACTCTGAGTTTATCCTTTACTCCTTTTTCTGAATGGCTTATGAAATCCAGTAGCCGTTCATGGTTTTTAACCTCTCCGTGTGTATTCACAACGTCCCTTCCGGAAGGAATATATCCCCCGCACCCCGCCAACAGCAGCACCGGCACCATCCAAGCCACCCGCTTTTTCATTTTTCACCGCCCTATACTTTTTTTGTAAAATTATACCACCCCTGTACCTCTCCCTTGCAGCACATCCAAATTAAAATTATTATAATTAAATATTGACTCTTAAAATATAAACTATATAATAATTATTATTGATAGAGTGAAAGGGAGGATTTTATAATGACTGAAAACATTCGTCCTAATTTGACGACAAACCAGGGTGTCCCCGTTGGTGATAACCAGAATTCCAGAACAGCTGGCCAGCGCGGCCCGACACTTCTCGAAGATTATCATTTGCTTGAAAAAATCGCTCATTTTGACCGTGAGCGCATTCCTGAGCGCGTCGTCCATGCCCGCGGAGCTGGAGCTCATGGAGTATTTAAAACCGAAACGAGCATGTATCCATTTACCCGCGCTGATTTCTTAAGCGAAGAAGGAAGAGAAACACCAGTATTCGTAAGATTTTCAACCGTTATTCATTCTAAGGGATCACCAGAAACCCTCCGCGATCCTCGTGGATTTGCCGTGAAATTTTATACAAATGAAGGGAACTATGATCTTGTAGGAAACCATTTGCCCGTCTTCTTTATCCGGGATGCGATGAAATTCCCTGATATGGTTCATTCATTAAAACCATCTCCTGAAACGAACATCCAGGATCCAGACCGTTATTGGGATTTCATGTCCCTTACACCGGAATCCACGAACATGATGACGTTCCTGTTCTCTGATTATGGAACACCTGCGGACTACCGTCACATGGAGGGCTTCGGCGTACATACCTTTAAATGGGTGAATGCACAAGGAAATGTAGTGTATGTGAAATACCACTGGAAGCCTGTACAGGGAATTAAGAACCTGACGGCTGAAGAAGCAGCTGAAATTCAAAAAACGGATTTTAATCATGCTACACGCGATCTTTTTGATTCCATTGAAAAGGGAGATTATCCTGAGTGGGAATTGCATGTTCAAATTATGCCGCTGGACGAGTATGACAGCCTTGATTTTGATCCGTGCGATCCGACTAAAACATGGCCTGAGGATGAGTATCCTCTACAAAAAGTCGGAACGATGACCTTAAATAAAAACCCGGAAAATTTCTTTGCAGAAGTTGAGCAGGCCGCCTTCTCTCCAAGTGCATTAGTACCTGGAATTGAAGCGTCTGAAGATAAACTGCTGCAGGGCCGATTGTTCTCATATCCTGATACACAGCGCCACCGCCTGGGACCGAACTACATGCAGATTCCGGTAAACTGCCCATACGCTCCGGTTCGCAACAACCAGCGTGATGGATTTATGCAGACGAAGCAGCAGAATTCTCCGGTGAACTACGAGCCGACTCGTCATGCTGATGCTCCTCAGGAAGTCCCAGCCTTCCGCGACAGCGTTCAACCGCTTCCGTCAGGCTATATCACTAGGGAAAAAATCGAAAAGCCGAACGATTTCAAGCAAGCCGGCGAAAAATACCGCAGCTACACAAAAGAAGAGCAGGACAACCTGATCAAAAATCTGACTGATGACTTACAAAGCGTTCATGAGCGGACAAAGCTGCTTGCCATCTGCAACTTTTACCGTGCGGATGCAGAATATGGACAGCGTCTCGCTGATTCACTCGGCATCGATATTAGCGCCTATACAGCACAGCTTAGCAAAATGTAATGACAGAATTCTCATTTATTCTCTGAAATTGAGAAAAAAGTCACCCTTCACCGGGTGACTTTTTTTGATTGAATAGATTTTTGAAATAGCTCAGGAAAGTTTTCAGGGTATGTATGAGCCATTTCTTCATATTCAATCCATTCACATGTTATTTTTTTCTTATCTAAATACTGCTTCATTTTCTTCGTATCTTCATAAAAAGGGTCCTCTGTGCCTGTAACGATCCAGCCACTGGTATCACTTTCCCCATTTATATGAAGGTCTTCCTCGCGAATAGCAGGAACGACTGCATAGAATTCCTTCGTCCTTTCTAGCTCTCCGCTAAGAACATGCTTGATGGCAGTTTTTCCGCCTTGTGAAAAGCCGGCAAGAATAACCCTCTCCACATCCGGATAATCTTTAATGATTTTGCTTACAATTGCTTTTATTTCACTTGCAGTCTGTTCATGATCATCCCAGCCGTATGCATCATAACCTGCTGCCTGCGAGGATTGCAGAAATGCGAATAAACAGTCGCGTACTGACATTTCGTTTATCCAATAGGGAATGGTATCCTCCATATTCCCGCCACGTCCATGGAGAACAACGACGGCAGTTGAAGGATCCTGATTCCCATGAAACTCTACGAGCGGTCTCGCTTCATTTATCGCCTGTTTTTTGCGATGCTCACATTCATAAATGAGCTCCTCGAAGGCTTTTCTTCCCTGAAGCGGGCTTAAATCCTGATCACCCATCAGCAAATCTGGATTCCACCAAAAGCCTTTGTCAAAAGCGCTCTGCAAGGTGGCCATCGCTTCATCCGGCTCATTTTTTATGCAAAGAAGGCATGCTTTCCAGAAGCTGAATTTGTGCAGCTTACCGGGATGGTTCGGCTCATCCTGTAAAATCAGTGCATAGGCTTCATCCCATTCCTTTTGCACAAATAATGAAATCAGCTTTTTCTCGGTATCATGAAACATGAGTAGGTCCGCCCCTTTCCTTACTTGCCTAAACTATACCACCGGAAGGGGCAGGGGAAACGTTCAAAGCTTTTTTACGTGTGCTCTTTTCGGTTCACTTGTTTGAGGATTGACTGTCACTTCAACGATCAGAACAAGGGGATGACGGTTTTTTACCGCTGCTTCCACCCGATAAAAATCCATAGCCTCGCGTCCGGAGGTTTTTCGCCCTTTATAGGAAAATGTACGAATGGCCGCATCAGGAAAACTCCCCTGAACAGCTTGAAGGGCATACTCCCCTTCCTCCTTCAGCATTTCTTCTTTATGAAAATAAACTCCAGCAGAGTCTATACAAAATACAGCAAATAAAATCAAAGCCAATGCATTCAGCCAAAATCGGGATTTCAACAAGATCTCCTCCGCTAAAGGATTTTATCTTATTTTGTCCCGAACGAAGCAAATTAATCTTATCCTGTGCAGTAACTCCCAATCCCGCTTTTCGCGGGAAGCCAAGTTTTCCCCAGAGGATTTCTCACGAGTGAGCGCACATTAAGAAGGACTCCTAAATGAAGGAGGAAAATCATTTGAATACCGTTGATTATGATAAAGCTTTATATTACACGCACCGTTCCCAGTGGGACAATTTGCTGATCTTAATGGTGCGGACCCACGATGATTTTCTTTCAAAAAAAATTGAACATTTTTTGCATGCTTATAATTTTGAGCATGACTACACCATGATCGAACAGAACCTTTACACATTGCTTCGATACATCGATCATGCTGCACATCCGGAAATCCAGGAACATGCTGTTCCTTTAACATAGATGAGTGAAAAAAGGAAGGCAGTCCGCTCGGACTTAGCCTTCCTTTCTGTTTTTACGGCTTTTTGATTTGCTTTGAAATTTCCAAATAAAGAGCCAGTTCATCCATTAGCTCATTTACCAGCCCCGCAGGTTCTGCATTTAAAGCCTTTGCTTCCATATCAAAGCAATGGGGGTCCAAAACGAGCTGCTTGGCAATCGTATTGGCGTAGAGCGCCCGCATGATGGTTCTCATTTGGTTCAGTGTATTGATTCCGCCTTTTCCTCCGCCAGCTACTGATACTAAAGCAACCGGTTTTTGGGCAAAATAACCACTGTTCAGAAAATCGAGAGCATTTTTTAGAGCACCGGCTATTCCCCCGTGGTATTCAGGGGATAGCAGCACGAAGCCATCTGCTTTTTCAGCCGCCTCTTTCAGCTTTTTCACTTGAGAATCGGCTGCCTGACTTTCTTCTCCCGTAAAAAGCGGCAGAGCAAACTGGGACAGATCAATTAGATCCGTTTTGTGGTTTTCCGCTATGCATTTTGCCGCAATGGCTGAACGGCCGTGTTTCCTCGGTCCGCCGCTTAGTACTAATACGTTCATCTGTCATCCTCCTAGGCCAATCCTTCTCTTACTGCAAGCAGCGCCGCCTGCGTGCGATCCGAAACCTGCAGCTTCGGAAGGAGATTGGAAACATGTGATTTAACTGTTTTTTCGGTGATAAACAGGGATGCAGCAATCTCTTTGTTGCTTTTCCCCTTTGCGATTTCTTTTAACACGTCAAGCTCTCTTGCTGTCAATTCAGTCAGAGGATTTTTCTCTTTTTTTCCATTCGACAGGTGGGCAAGTACATGATTCGTTACTTTCGGATGCAGCTTATTCTCCCCGTTTAGAATCGCACGGATGCTTTGAGCAAGTTCCCCCGGCTCCACATCCTTGAGCTGATACCCTGATGCACCCGACTCAATTGCAGGTATTACATGATCCTGATCTGCATAGCTGTCAAAATCAAAATTTTCATGTTCGGAAAAGCAGCCTTAATGGCTTTTGTCGCCTGGACTCCATCCATCTCAGGCATACTGAGATCCATCAGAATAATATCCGGCTTCAGCTCTCCGGCCAGATTCAGAGCCTCTGCCCCATTCGAGGCCTCCCCGGCAATTTCCATATCCTTTTGCATGCTCAGAAAAAAGCCAAGCCCCCTCCGCACAACCGGATGATCGTCTGCAAGAAGTATTCGAATCATGGCATTTCAGCTCCCTTTAATGGAATGGTTACTTGTATAGTGGTCCCTGCCCCTGGCTTGCTCCGGATGAAAAATGTTCCGTTCAGCTGCTCAGCTCTCCGTTTCATGCCCTGCAAACCGAGTGAAGGAAGATCAGAGGATGACTTCGTGCAATGAAATCCGCGCCCCTTATCCTTAATCACAAGCTGTACCTTATCTTTTGATCTGGAAAAAATTAATGACGCGCCATCAACCCCTGCATGTTTTCTAATGTTGTTCAGCGCTTCCTGTCCGATTCTCCAGAGCATCACCTCTATTTTAGGCGAAAGATTACTGACTCCTTTAACCGCACAATGAACTGTAAGTCCAAGCATTTCAGCATATTGCTTAAGAGCACAGGTTAATCCCCTCTCCAATCCTGAAGGCTTTAGCTGCCAAATAAGCGATTTCATTTCAGACAAGGCTTCCTGAGACAAATCCTGCACATAGGTAAGCATTTCTTTAAGCTTCGGCTCCCCAGTCATCTCCTTCATCCCGCCCGCTGTCAGGGAAATCGAAAAGAGCAGCTGATTGACCGAGTCATGAAGATCCTGGGCAAGACGGTTTCTCTCTGCAATGAGGGCCAGCTTCTGTTCATTCTCAGCAAGCTGGATCCGCTTAATCGCCGACCCGATTTGAAAGGCAACCGATTCTAACAAAGCAAGCTCCTCATCAGAAAAATGCGTCTTACCCGGTGATGCGATATTAAGCAGACCAAACCTCTCTCCCCCTGCACTTAACGGGACAGTTGCATGGTGAGTAACGCCCTCGGTATCACCATATTTATGTTCAATCGCTTCTTCAATTCTCTGACAGCTTAAAATATTCGCAGCCTGCGTCAAACGGCCGCTTCGAAAACGATCCATACACCAGCAGCTCTCACCGCACATTGGTTTCTTTTCCTCGTACATAAGGGCTTCCGGCAATGAATAATCAGCAGCAAGCGAATGATTTCCTTGATCGTCAACAAGGAAAATCCAGCCTGTCTTCATATCAGCCAATAAAACGAGCTCCTTTAATACATCAGGAAGGAGAATGGAAAGTTCATTGCCCTCATTCAGCTTCTCTGCAATCGTTTTCAGCGTTTTTAATTCATTTATCCGTCTTTCATCCAGGTTCATGCCGTTTCGCTCCTTCTTATTCGTTAGTATATCAGGAAGAAGCGGAATATTCTTACATGGAAAGGAGGAATTTTTTCTCGGACTTTAGTTGTAGGGTGGGGGATGGTGACGCTGGTCAAGTGATTTGAGGTGTTTGCATGGCATTGCTGGGTTTGGAGCGTTTGCCTGGCATTCTTGCCTGGCATTGCTGGATTTGGGTCGTTTGCCTGGCATTCTTGCCTGGCATTGCTGGGTTTGGAGCGTTTGCCTGGCATTCTTGCCTGGCATTGTTGGGTTTGGGATGTTTGCCTGGCATTCTTGCCTGGCATTGCTGGGTTTGGGATGTTTGCCTGGCATTCTTGCCTGGCATTGCTGGGTTTGGAGCGTTTGCCTGGTATTCTTGCCTGGCATTGTTGGTTGTGAAGCAATTGCCTGGTATCACTGGTTTCTTTGGGTATCTACCCACCACCACATCACTCAAACACAAAAACCCCGCCATCCCAGATGGCGGGGCAGTGCGTGAAATCACTTCGCCTGATGGCTGCAAATCCATACAGTCTGAGCGTTTTCACTTGCAGCCATGTACCGAAGTGATTTCCTGTTGCAAAAAGCACTTCATAAGCTACGGTTTTAGATCCATTTTTTCCGGTGTGACCCATTTTGTTTTGCAGATGACTTTATGTCCAATCCATGCTCCGATAAATATCGGGAGGCCGATATAGGTGACAAGGATTCCATGCCAGTCGATTGGTCCGCCTGTGAAGGCTTGATAGTTTTGGCCAAGGATAATGAATAGGCAGAGCAGGCCGGCCAGGATGGGTCCAAGTGGATACCATTTTGCTTTATAAGGAAGGTCCTCCAGTTTGTTTCCTTGAGAGAGATATCCTTTTCTGAACCGGTAATGGCTGACTGCTATTCCCATCCAGGCGATAAAACCGGTTAGTCCGGATGCGTTCAGGAGCCAGAGGAAGACGGTTCCTTCGCTGTAGATGGAGCTTAGGAAGGCGAGCATTCCGACGAATGCCGTCAGCAGCAGAGCGAAAATCGGCACCCCGTTTTTGTTTACTTTTTTCAATATGGATGGGGCTTTTTTCTCCTTTGCCATTACGTACAGCATCCGTGTGGCTGCGTATAGGCCGGAGTTTCCGGCTGACAGGACAGATGTCAGGATGACTGCATTCATGACCGCCGCGGCAAAGGCGATGCCGGCTTTTTCAAATACGAGTGTGAACGGGCTCATGGCGACGTTGCTTAGATCACCCACCATCAGGCGTTCGTCCGTGAAGGGAATGATCATCGCAATGACAAAAATCGCCAGCGTGTAAAAAAGAAGGATTCTCCAGAAAATTTGTTTGATTGCGATTGGGATGTTCTTTTTTGGATTATCACTTTCTCCTGCGACGATGCCAACGATTTCGGTTCCCTGGAAGGAGAACCCGGCGATCATCAGGATTCCCAGGATGGCAAGCGGTCCGCCGTGGAAGGGCGCATCCCCCGCGGTGAAGCCGCTCAGTCCTGAGGTTTGTCCTGAAAGAATGCCAGTGATCATCAGCAGTCCCGTAATGATAAACACGATGATGGCTGCCACTTTAATCATAGAAAACCAGTATTCGGCTTCCCCGTATTTTTTCACCGGCATCAGATTCAATCCTACAATCAAAAGCAGAAACAGGGCGTTCCACAGGAGCGAGGAAGAATCCGGCAGCCAGTACCTCATCAAGATGGCTGCGGCCGATGTTTCAACGGCGAGTGTGATGGCCCAGCTGAACCAATAATTCCAGCCCAGTGCAAATCCGAGGGCTGGATCGGCAAATTTTGAAGCATACGTACTGAAAGAGCCCGTTACCGGCATATAGGCGGCCATTTCCCCAAGACTTGTCATGAGCAGGTACACCATGATTCCGATAATGGAGTAGGCAAGCAGGGCACCGCCTAGTCCGGCGGAATAAATGGAGGTACCGCTCGCTAGAAAAAGTCCTGTTCCAATACTTCCGCCAATTGAGATCATCGTTAAATGCCTTGCTTGAAGTCCTCTCTGCAAATCATGGACTGCCTGTTTTTTTGGCATCGGCAGCACGGCCGGCCTGTTTTTCACCACTGCTTGTTTCATCCATGTTCATCCCTTTCCGTTTTAGTTACGAATGATGAAACACATGGAAACTAGCTCGTGTCGCCTGACATGGTACACTCTCCTATCCTTTAGCTGAGTCGGTTGGATTTGCAACAACAAGAACATCATAATTTCTTGTTTCTTTTAGCAGATTTTGGACGACCCGCCCTTTCCATAGCTCTTCCACCCTTGATCTGGAGGTGTGTCCGACGATGAGCTGAGTCGCTTTTTTATCAATCAGCTGGATGACGATATTCTGGACGACTTTCCCGGACTCTTTTGTTTCCCGCAGCAAAAAGACTCCACTGAGACGCTCGGTCAGCATCCTGGCTTTTTTCAAAAGGGCTTCCTCTTCCATTGAAAGAGGTGCCGGACCTTTTACAAACATCACATACCATTTCGCTTTAAGCCGGTAGGAAATGCGGAAGCCTCTTCGAATCAGTCTTTCGCTTTCGGGACGGAGATTGATGCAGACGAAAATCGTTTCCTGCTTTCTCCATGGCCCCCGCATTGTTTGGCTTCGCTCTAATGATTCAAGCCTTTCATCTACGTCATCGGCTACTTCCCTTAGCGCAAGTTCTCTCAGCGCAATCAGGTTGCCGGTTTTGAAAAAATTCTGAAGCGACTGCTCGACTTTTTCCCGGGCGTATATGTTTCCTTCCCTCATCCGCTGCCTGAGGGCTTTCGGGGAGATATCAATCAGTTCGATTTCATCCGCAGCGGTTAACACCCGATCCGGAATCGTTTCACGTACTCTCACCCCTGTTATTTGCTCAACACTGTCATTCAGAGATTCCAGGTGCTGAATGTTCACTGTGGAAATAACCGATATTCCCGCTTCAAGAATTTCTTCAACATCCTCGTACCGCTTCAAATACTTGCTGAACGGGACATTGGTATGAGCGAGTTCATCGACAAGGACAACTTCAGGATTCCGCTTGATAATCGCGGCTGTATCCATTTCCTCTAAGACGACATTTTTGTAAGGAATCTGTTTTCTCGGTATAAGCTCAAGTTCTCCTACCTGCTCCTCGGTTTCCTTGCGTCCATGGGTTTCGAGGAGACCGATGGCAATGTCGATTCCTTCTTTTTTCAGCTCATTCGCTTCCCTTAGCATTGTGTATGTTTTACCGACACCCGGTGCGGCACCGATATAAATTTTCAGCGTCCCCCGCCGGATTTTACTGATTTCATCGGCCATTTCATCTGCTGAGAGCCGCCTAAAAGGATTAACGGGAAGCTCCGACTGCTTAGCAGGCAGGAGCCGCTCTCCTTCAGCTTCGGTCCTGTCTGGGACAAGGAAAATATCGATATTCCGCGTATGGCGAAGAATCTTATTCACAACCGATCCCTGGATTCGCTCTTCCCATACACTCTTTTTGGAATGGCCCATTACAATCCGGGTGATGTTTTTCCTCGTTGCATAGGAAACGATGGCTGAAGGGGCATCTTCATTTAAAAGCGGCAGCTCCTCGAATTTCCCTTCCAGTTTCTCTGTCAGTTTTTTCATCGATCGTTTAAAGGCCGCCTGCTCGGAGGTGATCGACCGGTTGTGCGGGATAAAGCAAACGACGTTCAGAGTTCCCCCGAGCCGTTTGGCTATCTGGTGCCCTCTTCTGATTAAGATTGAGCCGTTCCAGTGATATTGCGCTGTGACGAGGATTCGCTCCGAGGCACCGGAGGCTCCGATCAGCCCTTGTTTTTCCCGGTATTCCTCTAGATCCTCTCCCACTTCCCCTGCCAAAAAACGAAGAGCAAGCTCACGCAAAGCGGTCAGGCTCCCCTGACTGAACAATTCCCCGTACAGACCTTCCGGGCATCCCTCCTGAAGCCTTTTCAAAATGGCTTCAGGCGGAACATCGAGAAGCTTGACTTCGTCTGCCCTGGTTAAGGTGTCCTCTGGAAGGCATTCCTCAATTTTCACTTTAATGCCCGTAAGCTTTTCGGCTACCTGCCTGGCACCGCTCAGTTCATAAATATTTAAGGTGGTGATGACACTGATTCCGTGCTCAAGGAGCTCGAGTACATCGTCCAGCCTGCTTGGATTTTCCGCTCCGGGGCGGTTTCTTTTTGCCAGATTATCGACGAGTACCACCTCAGGGTTCCGTTCAATGAGACGCTTCAGATCCAAGTCATAGCGAATGCTGTCTCCGCGGCGCCATTGGATGGGAAGAACCGTTTCAAGCGTTCCGATTTTTTCTTCTGTTTTCGGGCGATTTTCCCCTCTGCCGATGACACCGATCACGACGTCCAGCCCTTTTTTCTTCAAAGAATGGCCTTCAAGCAGCATGTGATACGTTTTTCCCGCACCGCTTACCGCTCCTAATATGATTTTCAGACGGCCGCGATGGAGTTTGGAAATGGAGTCCAGAAGCTCCTCAGGTGATTTTCGTCTATATTGATCGGCCATCGCATCCGCCCCCTAACTTGTTACTTTTTCTGACCAAGCTCCATGTTCAGTTCCAGCACATTGACTCTTGGCTCGCCGAACAGCCCAAACTGGCGGCCTTCTGTATGTTTTTTTATCATATCTTTCAGCTCGTTTTCATCCAGATTGCGAAGCTTGGAGATTCTCGGAATCTGAATTTCTGCTGCCATCGGTGAAATGTGCGGGTCCAGTCCGGAGCCTGAGTTGGTCAGCAGGTCTGCCGGAATATCGCTTTTCTTTACATCCGGATTCGCATTTAGAAAGGCTGCGATATCTTTTTTCGTACGCTCAATCATATCCGCATTTGATGGTGCATAGTTCCCTGATCCGGAACCTGCTGCATTGTTTTCTATAGAAGAAACACGTCCTGTAAAGTAGGAAGGATCTTTAAACGTCTGTCCAATCAGCTCTGAGCCGATAACCTTTCCATCTTTCTCAATCAGACTTCCATCCGCTTTCGCCGGCATGACGGCTTGTGCAATTCCTGTCATCAGCAGCGGATAGCCAATGCCGCAGATTACAAGAAGGACTAGGGCAATTCGTATATTTTTAAACATGATCTTCACCTTTTTCTCTAAATTTAAAAAACAGATAGAATCATATCAATGATTTTAATTCCAACGAACGGAGCGACGACACCGCCGAATCCATAAATAAATAGGTTGCGGTTTAATAGCTTCGTTGCGCTCATCGGAATGTATTTGACGCCTTTCATTGCAAGCGGGATGAGCAGCGGAATGATGATTGCATTAAAGATTAGAGCAGAAAGAATCGCGCTTTGCGGTGAATCAAGCTGCATAATGTTCAGCGCCTGCATTTGAGGAATCGCAAGCATAAACATGGCAGGGATAATGGCAAAGTATTTCGCAATGTCATTGGCGATACTGAAAGTTGTCAGCGCTCCGCGGGTCATGAGCAATTGTTTGCCGATGGCCACGACTTCAATGATTTTCGTTGGATCTGAATCAAGATCGACCATATTGGCTGCTTCTTTCGCGGCGATGGTTCCGCTGTTCATGGCAAGACCCACGTCTGCTTGGGCAAGTGCAGGTGCGTCATTCGTTCCATCTCCGGTCATTGCGACCAATTTTCCTTCCGCTTGTTCTTTTTTAATGACAGCAATTTTGTCTTCAGGCTTTGCTTCTGCAATGAAGTCATCCACTCCTGCTTCGCGGGCAATTGTAGCGGCTGTAAGCGGGTTATCCCCTGTACACATGACTGTTTTGATTCCCATTTTGCGAAGCTCATCAAACCGTTCTCTCATACCTGGTTTCACGGTATCTTTTAAGTAAATTAAGCCCAAAATGCGACTTCCGTCTGCAACTGCAAGCGGAGTTCCGCCCTCTGTTGCGATCATCGTGGTTTGGTCATCAAGATCGGATGGAATCGTTCCGCCTTGATCTTTTACATATTCCTTTATTGCATCAACGGCCCCTTTTCTTACCTTTCTTCCTGTAGCGAAATCCGTTCCGCTCATCCGGGTCTCCGCTTTAAACTCGACTCCTTCAGCGCCATCCCGTTTTTCTTCCAAAGCTCCCTGCTTTCTCGCAAGCTCGATCACAGAGCGGCCTTCCGGTGTTTCATCGAAAAGAGAGGTTTCCATCGCTACTCTGTTCAATTCTGTTTTGCTTGTTCCTCCAACGGCCACAAACTCAGCAGCCATCCGGTTTCCGTGTGTAATCGTTCCGGTTTTATCGAGGATAATTGTGTTGATGTCCCCGGCAGCCTCTACTGCTTTCCCAGACATCGCAATGACATTAAACTGCGTTACCCGGTCCATTCCAGCAATCCCAATCGCGGAAAGCAAGCCGCCGATGGTCGTTGGAATGAGACAGACCAGCAAAGCAATCAAGGTCGCAATTGGAACGGCTGCATCCACATAAGATGAGATTGGAAGCAGTGTTGCACAAACAATCAGGAAAATCAGGGTCAAGCTGACAAGCAATGTATTCAGTGCAATTTCATTCGGTGTTTTTTGGCGTTTCGCCCCTTCGACAAGTCCGATCATCCGGTCAAGAAATGATTCACCCGGGTCTGTTGTGATTTTTATCTTAATAGCGTCACTGATGACTTTTGTTCCGCCCGTCACGGAGCTGAAATCGCCGCCTGATTCTTTAATAACAGGAGCAGATTCTCCGGTAATGGCTGATTCATCAATTGCCGATACCCCTTCAATAATTTCTCCGTCACTTGGAATCAGCTCGTTCGCTTCAACTAGGACAATGTCGCCTTTCCGCAAATCTGTGGAGCTGACTGACTTGTAAGAACCATCCTTTTGAAGAAGCTTTGCTTTCGTGTCCTGTTTCGTTTTTTTCAGCGAATCCGCTTGAGCCTTTCCCCGTCCTTCCGCTAACGCTTCAGCAAAATTTGCAAAAAGAATTGTTATGAACAGGATGATGCTGACAATCCCGTTATAGCCGGCGCTTTCCCCAGGACCGAACAGGCTAGGAGCCAGTGTTAGGATGAGCGTGACGATAAAGCCGATTTCCACTACGAACATTACGGGGTTTTTCGCCATCGTCATTGGATTTAATTTTTTAAAGGCATCGATTGAAGCCTGTTTGACAATATCATTTGTCATCGTCGCTTTCCGCTTCGTATTCATGATCTTGCTCCTTCTCTTCTCTTTGTATTAGTTCGCAATCGTCAGCCATTCTGCAATCGGTCCTAGTGCAAGCACCGGGAAGAATGTAAGGGCTCCAACAACAATAACTGTGAATATAAGAATCGTCATAAACGTCATATTGTCGGTTTTAAATGTTCCAAGCGTTTCCGGCACCGGCTTCTTGCTGAGAAGTGATCCGGCGGCAGCAAGCATGGCAATAATGGACAAGTAGCGTCCAAGCAGCATCACAACACCAGTGGAAATATTCCAGAACGGCGTGTTATCGCCCAGTCCTTCAAATCCAGATCCATTATTCGCAGCAGATGAAGTGAATTCATACACTACCTGTGAAATTCCGTGGAATCCTGGATTGGAAATCGCTGATGAGCCCATTTCGGTAGCCAAAGCGATGGCCGATGGAACAAGAATGATCAGCGGATGAACAAGAATGGTAATCGCGATCAGCTTCATTTCTTTTGCTTCAATTTTTCTGCCGAGGAATTCTGGCGTTCGTCCAACCATCAGTCCAGCGAGGAAAACACCGAGAATCGCATACATCAGTATATTGATCGTACCGACACCGTCACCGCCGAAGATGTTGTTCAGCATCATCAATCCAAGCGGAACCATTCCGCCAAGCGGAGTCAGCGTATCATGCATATTGTTAACTGTTCCTGTAGTTGCTGCCGTTGTTACCGTTGTAAACAGGGCACTTTGGGCAATTCCAAATCGAACCTCTTTCCCCTCCATGCTTCCGTTTTCCTGGGAAAGTCCGATGTTTGCAAGCGCTGGGTTTCCGTTACTTTCAGCAAAATAGGCGGTAGCCAGGAAGGCTAGGAAAATGATGCCCATTGAGCTGAACAGGATCCATCCCTGCTTGCGGCTTTTCGCCATATGTCCAAAGGCAAATGGCAAAGATGCCGGAATCAGGAACATCGAAAGAATTTCTAAAACGTTTGTAAATGGATTCGGGTTTTCAAATGGATGGGCAGAGTTGACTCCAAAGAATCCTCCTCCGTTTGTACCTAAGTGCTTGATAGATTCAAGTGCCGCAACCGGCCCCCTCGCAATTTGCTGCTGGGCGCCTTCAAGTGTTTCGGCATTTACTGTACCGCTTAGCGTTTGCGGAACGCCCTGGCTTACTAAAACAAGACCAACCACTATCGAAAGCGGAATCAGGATTCGTGTATGTGCACGAACAAGGTCTACGTAAAAGTTCCCCATGCTCTTTTGCCCTGTCAGGCCTCTAAAGAATGCGATACAAATGGCGAGCCCTGTAGCAGGCGTCGTAAACATCAAATACATAATAACCATCATCTGCGACAGGTACGATAATCCAGACTCACCGCTGTAGTGCTGAAGGTTCGTATTTGTTAAAAAGCTTGAAATCGTATTAAAGGATAAAAACGGGTCCATGGCTGCAATTCCGCTTGGGTTTCCCGGCAGAACGTGCTGCAGTCTAACAACGAGATAGGTGATGGCAAACATCGCAATGTTGGAAAGCAAAGCGGCAATCGCATATTGCTTCCAAGTCATAGATGAAAGCTTTATTCCGGATAACTTATATATGATTTTCTCAAAGCCGAACACCCGGTCCAGCTTCGTCTCTTCTAGCGAAAAGGCGCGTGCAATATATTTCCCCATCGGAATAGCCAGCAGCACAACAAGCAGCAGGACAATTCCCATTTGAACAAAATCCATGTTTTTCTCCTCCGGCATTCGAATTAATATTTTTCAGGATGAATAAGGGCATCAATTAAATATGCTGACAAACCAAGTACGAGGATTAATAAAAAGATCATATCCGCCACTCCTATTCTTTTATTACTTTTTCACAGAATACGATAAATCCGTAAAACAGCCCGAAACAAATGGCTGCAATCCCTATAGCCACAATGTCCATACCTGACCTCCTACCAGAATGTGCAATTCCGAAAAGCTGCTGGAAGCGAATGGCTGCCTCCGCTGTTTGCCCTCCTGTTCCCCCCCTCCAAAGGAAGGAGAGAACCTGAAAACAAAAAATAGACCAATGCTTACCCCTTCCCCGGACAAATCCTAATAGAGCTACGGCGCCTGATCAACAGGGCCAAGCCAAGATTTGTCTACTCGGAAAAAAAGTACTCATTGGTCTACGTTACGTCCAGCAAGCCAGAAGCTTCCTTTACGTCCAGTCTCCCAGACTTTTCACTTTTCGATTTGCATTTTTCATATTGTAAGCAAAATAAAAAGACCAGCGGAATCGAGGGTTTTTTGCAGAGTTTTTTAAAAAACTCCATAAAAAAACACCCTTTTAAGGCGGTCATGGACCTCCTTCGCTTTAGCCGACGAAGTTAGCTGACGGGTAGGATGGCGAAAGAGTTTCTCATCCTTTCTGCTGCTGCAGAATTAACCCCAAAAAATTGGTTCCTCCGTTCCCTGTGACCAGGGACTAAGCCGTCTTTAATTGTTTCTTACGAGATTTATTTTAATCTTGCGGCCTTCCAAAGTAAATACCCTTTCGAGGCGGAAATCCAGTCATATTTCCTCATATTTGCTCTCATTCTTTCGTTTTATGATTCTGAGATAATGTTTTCGCATTATTTCTTTGTTTTTCTCCAGTTGACAAACTTTTTCTTGCTGATTAAGATTATCTGGAAATCATTCGGGTTATTGGAGGATATCGGGTTGCCTTATACAACGAAAAAGAAACTGGAAGCGGACGTAAGTGAAGCCTTAATTAAATTTCAGCGCGAACTGATCGGCAGAGGTCCTCAGGAAGCAAAGACCTATATTCTTCGGGATATGGTCATCACCCGCTTTAAAGGGGTCCTGACAGTTGAGGAAAAACACCTTGTCGAACGGGATGACGGCCGAAAGCTCGTCAAGCATATGAGGCAGCTGCTCAGGGAAATGTACAGTCAAAAATTCGAAGAAATCATTGAGGGTCTTACCGGCTCCAAGGTGCTTTCAAGTCATAGCGACATCAGTACAAAAACCGGTGAGCGCATTGAAGTGTTTATTATGGATAAAGATTTGGAACGGATCGTTGAAGCAGCGTGTCCTTCACAGGGGGAGTAAAGGGTTGGGGTGACGGTGGAGTGACGGTGGAGTGACGGTGGAGTGACGGTGCCAGTCCCCTTAAATTTCACCGCACTAAAGCTCCGGCACCTATCTTGCAAACCCTTGAGGCATAAGGGCTCATCAGGCATTGTCTGTGTCCCCCGCTGCGGTGAAGAATGACGGGACTGGCACCGTGTCAGTCCCCTTAAATTTTATCGTACTAAAGCTCTGGCACCTATCTTGCGAACCCTTGAGGCATAAGGGCTCATCAGGCATTGTCTGTGTCCCCCGCTGCGGTGAAGGATGACGGGACTGGCACCTAGCCGCCGTTGCAACCAGATAAGCAGCACAAAAAAAAACGCTTGGATCAAATCCAAGCGTTTTTTGCATCCTATTATTTCCCTGCTTTATTCGTAATAATCTCTTCAACCACTTCCATTACGGACTTTTCAACATGCGCAAGGCGCTGCTCAGCATCGTCAAGGGAAGTCCCTTTAACAGCGAAGTAGAATTTGATTTTAGGCTCCGTACCGGATGGGCGAAGACAGAACCACGTTCCATCTTCAAGGAAATATTTCAGAACGTTGGACTTCGGAAGATCAATTTCTTCTTTTTCACCGGAGACGTTCAGCTGTCTTTCACTCGTTTTGTAGTCTTCCACAACCGTTACCTTTTTGCCGGCTATTTCAGCAGGCGGATTCGAACGGAAGGTTGAAAGGATATCCTGAATCTGCTCAGCGCCTTCTTTTCCTTTCAGCGTCAAGGACTTCAAGCCTTCCTTGAAGTAGCCGTATGTGGAGAAAATCTCAAGCAGACCCTGATACAGCGTCATGCCTTTCTTTTTATAGAAAGCACATACTTCAACAGCAAGCAATGCAGCCTGGATGGCATCTTTATCACGTGCAAAATCGCCGATTAGGTAGCCATAGCTTTCCTCATAGCCGAACTGGAACGTATACTCGCCGGACTCTTCGTATTCACGGATTTTTTCTCCGATGAATTTGAACCCGGTTAGTGTATCCACCGTTTCTAGATTGAAGGAGGATGCCACTTCACGGCCGATTTCGGAGGTTACGATTGTTTTAAGCACAATGCCATTGTCCGGAAGAATGCCTTTTGCTTTTTTCTCGGACAGTAAGTAGTGAAGCAGTATCGCACCTGTTTGATTTCCTGTCAAAACGACGTATTCATCCGCTTCGTTTTTAACAGCAATCCCAAGGCGGTCTGCATCCGGATCAGTTGCAATCAGGATGTCAGCTCCTGCTGCTTCTCCATCGCGGATCGCCAATTCAAATGCCGCATGCTCTTCCGGATTAGGAGACTTAACAGTTGAAAAGTTCGGATCAGGAAGCTCCTGCTCCTTCACGATTGTTACATTTTCATATCCAAGTGCTGCGAGTCCTCTCCGCACCGGTTTGTTTGCCGTTCCGTGAAGAGGTGTGAAAACTACCTTTACGTCTACCTCTTTAGAAAGCTCAGGATTCACAGAAATCGTCGTCAGCCTTTGAGTATATTTCTCATCAATTTCTTCACCGATGATTTTGATCAGACCGGCTTCTTTCAGGCTCTCTTCATCCTTAACCTGGATGGAAAGCTCATCCTCAAGCTCGTTCACCTTTGAAATGACTTCATCTGCCGCAGCAGGCGGAAGCTGGCCGCCGTCTTCGCCATATACTTTGTAGCCGTTATATTCAGGCGGGTTGTGGCTTGCCGTTAAAACGATTCCTGAAAATGCATTCAGTTCGCGAACAGCGAAGCTCAGCTCAGGAGTCGGGCGAAGCTCATCAAATACGTATGTTTGAATGCCATGTGTCGCAAGCGTTTTCGCAGCTTCCATTGCAAACTCAGGAGATTTATGACGGGAATCGTATGCGATTGCCACGCCTCTTTTTTTCGCTTCCTCACCGAAAGATTCTATGTATTTTGCCAAGCCTTCGGAAGCTTTTCGAACTGTATAAATGTTCATCCGGTTTGTGCCCGGTCCTATTTCCCCGCGCATACCGCCCGTACCAAACTCAAGATCCTTGTAGAAGCAATCCTCCAGCTGTTTTTCATCATCTTTGAAACTGACAAGCAGATCCAATAATTCAGGGTCAAGATTGGTTTGGTTTTTCCAGCGCTCATAGCTTTGTGTCCAGTTCATCATTTACCTCCTGAAGTGCTAAGTTTTATCCCTCTATACGGTTTCTCCATCCATGCTGTTCTCTCCTGCAATTTGTCTTGAAAAAGAACCGCATGTTCTCTGTTATTTTATCACAAAACACAGGATGGGGCGGGTTTTGCCTTGGTTAGGGCCATGGTCTGAATACGGTCAGTCGTACCTTGTCATCCTATGTCGAATTGCCTGTTATCGACACGTTTGTGCCCGTTATCGACATGATTGTGTCCGTTATCGACATGCTTTTGCCTGCGATCGACAGAATTGTGCCCGTAAACCCGATACAACCTGGAACGCTTTAGACATCATCGTGCCCGTTATCGAAATGATTTTACCTGCAATCGACAGAATTGTGCCCGTAAACCCGATACAACCTGGAACGCCACCGGCCAAAATGAGTCTGTAACTGTTATTTGCCGGATCCGCGTATTACATAACAGACCACCATCTAACCCCATTCCATTCCCCAATTTACAGAAAAAAAAACCGCCCCAGTCCCCCGGGGCAGTCTGATTT
This sequence comes from Metabacillus flavus, assembly GCF_018283675.1. Lineage (NCBI taxonomy): Bacteria > Bacillati > Bacillota > Bacilli > Caryophanales > Bacillaceae > Metabacillus > Metabacillus flavus. The sequence goes on along the minus strand of NZ_JAGVRK010000001.1, from coordinate 895,098 downwards.
GAAAATTATTCAGCGAGTGGTACCACTGCGTAATCAATTTGCTCATTCAATTGCTCAGTGTAAGTCCGTTTTTGCTCTTCTGACCAGTTAAGGCGGCTGGCCATGTAGCTAATTACCGGTTCTTTATAGCTTCTAACCCAGTCAATATTGAAATAAACGGCACCTGTACGTCTCACGAAGAAGTCAGCGGGTGTTGCTGCTAGTTCTTCCGAGATTGCGTATTCTGCAGCAGCAAGAACGTAGGCCGGAATGTTAAGGCGTGCTGCCTCGTCCTTCACACTGTCCAGGATTTCAAGAACCTGGTCCACGTTTGAACCGTAGCGCTGAGCAAGCCGCTCAGCTTCCTGTTCAGTCAAACCATGTTTTTGCCCTGCTTCTGTTTTGACTTTCTTAAATTGCTGGAAGCTGGATGCGCCGCCTACATGGCCTCCGGATACCGGCATGTTTTTCGTTTTGCATTTGCCGAAATCTTTTCCGGTTTCGTTTTTCAAGCGTTCAGCTACAAGGTTCACAATATGCTCCGCCATTTTGCGGTAGCCAGTCAGCTTCCCGCCTGCAATGGTAATAAGACCGGAATTGGAAGTCCAAACCTCATCTTTTCTGGAGATTTCGGATGGATCTTTTCCTTCTTCATGAATAAGCGGGCGTAATCCTGCCCAGCTGGATTCAACATCTTCCGCTTTAATTTCCAGGCTCGGGAACATGTAGTTGATGGCTTCCACCACGTATTTGCGGTCTGCCTCTGTCATTCTCGGCTTTGCAATGTCGCTTTTATAGACAGTGTCGGTCGTTCCTACATAAGTCTTGCCTTCGCGCGGAATGGCAAATACCATCCGTTTATCGGGTGTATCGAAATAGACAGCCTGCTTCAACGGAAAACGGGATTGATCAAATACAAGGTGAATTCCTTTAGTCAGCTGCAGGTGTTTCCCCTCTTTTGAATGATCTTTTTCTCTCAAACCGTCTACCCAAGGTCCTGTTGCATTGACAATTTTCCTGGCGTGCACGTCATACGTTTTGCCCGTTAATGTATCCAGAATTTTGACGCCGATTACTTTGCCTTTTTCATACAGAAGGCCATCGACCTTTGCATAGTTAACCGGCTCTGCCCCAAATCGAACGGCTTCTTTCATCACTTCGATCGTTAAGCGTGCATCGTCTGTTTTGTATTCTACATAGCGGCCTCCGCCAAGCAGATCCTTCTTTTTGACAAGCGGTTCTCTTTCCAGTACTTCATCCGCTGTCAGCATTGTGCGCCATTCGCTTTTCTTAACGCCTGCGAGAAAATCATAGACACGAAGTCCAATGCCTGTTGAAAATTTTCCGAAGGTACCGCCTTTATGCATCGGCAGCAGCATCCATTCAGGTGTTGTTACGTGCGGGCCGTTTTCATAAACAATTGCGCGCTCTTTCCCAACCTCCGCTACCATTTTCACTTCAAATTGCTTTAAGTATCTTAAGCCTCCGTGCACTAGCTTAGTGGAACGGCTGGATGTGCCTGCTGCAAAATCCTGCATTTCAGCTAGGCCGATTTTCATTCCTCTGGATGCAGCATCAAGTGCAATGCCAGCACCGGTTATGCCTCCGCCTATAACGAACAGGTCGTACTGTTCGGTTGTCATTTTTTCAAGCTGCTTTTCTCTATCTAAACTAGAAAAACTCATTATGTTAGCCTCCCTGTATTTTTGGCAGAAGATAAAGCCGCAAAAAAAGAGACCGCAACGAACCAAAACAATGTCTCCACTGTTTTAGCGCTGCGGTCTCTCCTTATCTCCAACCGTACTGTAATTAACTTGAGTTTATTATAGCATAGGTTTGAATTATTTGAAAGCCCTGGCAGCGTTTACTGCTTTTTTCCAGCCCTCGTATAATTCTTCCCTATCTTCCTGTTCCATATCCGGCTCAAATGTGCGGTCAATTGCCCATTTATCGGAAATTTCGGATTGGTCCTTCCAGAAGCCTACAGCAAGTCCTGCCAGGTATGCAGAACCAAGCGCCGTGGTTTCATTAATTTCCGGCCGTTCAACCGGCACACCAAGGATATTGCTCTGGAATTCCATAAGGAAGTTGTTCTTTACTGCTCCTCCGTCTACTCTTAACGTTTTAAGAGTGATCCCGGAGTCCGCTTCCATTGCATCCAGTACATCACGCGATTGGTAGGCAAGCGATTCTAATGTAGCACGCACAAAATGTTCTTTTGACGTTCCGCGTGTCAGCCCGAAAACCGATCCTCTCACATCACTGTCCCAGTATGGAGTTCCGAGCCCCACGAAAGCAGGTACAACATAAACACCCTCTGTTGATTCAACTCGTGATGCATAGGATTCGCTGTCTCTCGCATCTTTGAACATGCGCAATCCATCCCGCAGCCATTGGATAGCAGATCCCGCAACAAAGATACTTCCTTCGAGAGCGTATTCTACTTTTCCATTTACCCCCCATGCCAGGGTTGTAAGCAGGCCATGTTCAGATTTTATTGCTTCTTCGCCCGTATTCATCAGCATAAAGCAGCCTGTTCCATACGTGTTTTTTGCCATTCCTTTTTCAAAGCAGGCCTGTCCGAACAAGGCAGCCTGCTGATCTCCTGCTGCTCCGGCAATCGGGATTTTGTTCCCGAAGAAGTGATAATCGATTGTCTCCCCATAAACTTCAGAGGATGGGCGCACTTCCGGAAGCATGCATTTTGGCACACCGAGGATCTCCAGAAGTTCATCATCCCATTTTAAATCGTAAATGTTGTACATAAGGGTTCTGGATGCATTTGAGTAATCGGTTACATGTGCTTTTCCGCCCGAAAGCTTCCAGATCAGCCATGTATCAATGGTTCCGAAAAGAAGATCGCCCTTTTCTGCCTTTTCACGCGCACCCTCTACATTGTCCAATATCCACTTTACTTTTGTTCCGGAAAAATACGCGTCAATCAGAAGTCCGGTTTTGTCACGGAATTTATCATTCAAATCCTGAGCCTTTAATTCTTCGCATATTGGCACCGTCTGGCGGGATTGCCAGACAATGGCGTTATAAACAGGCTGTCCTGTATTTTTATCCCATACCACAGTCGTTTCCCGCTGATTGGTTATGCCGATTCCGGCAATCTGTTCTGCCGTAATATTTGATTCAGATAAAGCAGAAGCGATGACCGCAAGAACGGTGCCCCAAATTTCATTGGCATTATGCTCCACCCAACCCGGCTTCGGAAAGTGCTGTGTAAATTCCTTTTGTGCTGTGTGGACGATTTCTGCATCCTTGTTAAAGAGAATCGCCCTCGAGCTCGTCGTCCCCTGATCAAGAGATAAAATGTATTTTTCCATCTTTGTTTCCTCCCTTTGGCTTTTTTATGCGGTTTGTCTTACCGTACTTTTTCCCCGTTTTGTCATGGCATAAGTTAATGCAAGAAGTCCAGCCAGAATAACGGTCACAATCCAGAATGATGAATTCATATTTCCCTTAAATGCGAAATTGTAAAACACGGCCCCAAAAGCTCCGCCTGCAAGCGGTCCTACAACCGGCACCCATGCATAACGCCAGTTGGAATCGCCTTTTCCTGGAATCGGCAAGATAAAATGGGCAATCCGCGGGCCTAAATCACGCGCAGGATTGATCGCGTATCCAGTGGTTCCCCCAATGATAAACCAATTGCAACAATGAGAAAACCGACAATCAGAGGATTTAAACCGTCTGTAAACTTGTTTGCTCCGATTGAAAGAATTCCAAGGACTAAAATGAAGGTTCCAAGTGCTTCACTAATGAAATTAGCAAAAACATTCGGGATTGCCGGTCCTGTTGAAAATACGCCAAGCTTTGTTCCCGGGTCTCTCGTTTCCTTCCAATGCGGCAGGTAATGTAAATAAATGAGAGAAGCACCAATGAATGCACCAATCATTTGAGCCAGGATGTAAGAAGGTACAAGATTCCAGGCAAAGTCGCCTGTTAATGCCAGTCCAATGGTGAGCGCAGGATTTAAATGGGCTCCGCTGATCTCACCAACCGCATATGCCGCCATTGCTACCCCCAATCCCCAGCCCATGGTAATAACAATCCAGCCTGAGTTTTCAGCGAACGACCCTTTTAAATTGACTCCGGCACACACCCCTGCGCCGAAAACGATTAAAATCATTGTTCCTATTAGTTCACCCATAAAAGCAGACATGCAAATCCCCCCATAATGTAAGTCTAAGTCAATTGGTGAGGAGAGCGTTTACAAAAAACGATAAAATATAAGCAAAAAAATCCACAACTCTCCCCTTACAAAAGTAAAGAACAGTTGTGGATCTCCTCGTCTCCGTCACATAAATTAACTTGTCCCTAATATTAAAACTTATTGTAAGCGTTGTCAAGCCATCGAACTAATTTTTTGTCTAACTATTGGACCAGGAATCCAACACTTTGGGAATTGGAATAAATTACATACCGCGCCGGAAAATTCTTGGCGGCCATGTCTATGACCAGTTCATTTGCCCGGTTTAACTTAAGTTTTTCTCCATTTCCTTCCACAGTGCTGTCTCTGAACTTGTAACAGCCGCAGCACCTGCTTTGAGAGCAGCTTGCACCTCCTGCTCTGTCTTGACGAAGCCGCCCGCAAGGATTGGGATATCCGTCACCTTTTTGATTTCTTCTATCAGGTTCGGTACAACCCCCGGGAGCACCTCAATAAAATCCGGCCTCATCCTTTGAATAAGCTCCAGGCTTTTCGCAAGTGCGCTCGTATCCAGTAAAAACAGCCGCTGAATCGCTATGAGCCCCCGCTGCTTCGTTTTGGAAATCACATTCGACCTTGTCGAAATCAATCCTGCCGGCTTAATTTCCTGGGAGATAAATTCTGCTGCATACTCGTCATGCTTCAATCCTTGAATCAGATCAACATGGATCAATAACTTCTTCCCCGCTTGATCGGAAGCCTTGACAATCCCTTTCAGCTGGCCCAGATGAGTATCAAGCAGGACCCCGTACCTGTACTTGCTGCTTAAAAACTGATCAAATTGCTTCATATTCCGTATTGCAGGCAATATCGTCTGCCCTTCAAATGCCATTTCCGCACACTCCTGCCAGCTTATCTTTTTCTGGGTATACTCTAGTATGTATTTTATTATATTAGCATATGCCGCGGTACTGCATGAAAAAAAAGCCCGCTTCAGCAGCGGACTTTTAGAATTATCTATTTTTGTACTGCAGTGAATAAAGATCACGTCTTCGGTCCTTAAGCTGGCGTACTGTTCCGGATTGACGCTGTCTTCTTAGAATTTCCAAGTCAACATCCCCGATTACGACCATTTCGATATTCGGATTGCATTCTCCGACAATTCCGTCTCTTGCATATTCAAAGTCAGATGGAGCAAAAATTGCGGATTGAGCGTACTGGATGTCCATATTTTCAGTCTGAGGAAGGTTTCCTACCGTTCCAGAAATAACGGTATAAACCTGATTTTCAACCGCTCGGGCCTGTGCACAGTAGCGTACCCTCAGATAGCCTTGACGGTCTTCTGTACAGAATGGAGTGAAAATGATTTTTGCCCCCATATCTGTTGCAATTCTTGCGAGCTCAGGAAACTCGATGTCATAGCAGATTTGAATGGCAATTTTTCCGCAGTCTGTGTCAAACACCTTCACCTGATCTCCTGCACTGATCCCCCACCACTTGCGTTCATTCGGCGTGATGTGAATTTTGTATTGTTTTTCAATTGTCCCGTCCCGTCTAAACAGGTAGGCAATGTTATAAATATCGCCATCATCCTCTTCAACTACGTGGGAACCGCCGATAATATTGATGTTGTACTTCACGGCAAGGTCCGTGAACAGAGAAATGTAATCCTCCGTGAACTCCGTCAGCCTTCTGATTGCCTGGCTTGGCGTTTTATCATGGCCGAAAGACATAAGCTGGGTTGTAAAAAGCTCAGGGAACACGGCAAAATCAGCGTCAGCATCAGAGGCGACATCCACATAATACTCGGACTGTTTCGCAAACTCATCAAAGGACTCGATTTGCTTCATCATGTATTGCACAACACAGATCCGGACAGGGAATGACGTTTTATAGTACCGTTTTGTGTTCGGCTGATAGTCTACGTTGTTCCACTCCATCAACGTTGCATATTGGTTCGATGCCTGATCATCCGGCAAATAGCTCGGATTAATCCTCATTAGAGTGAACCCATTCATTAACTGGAATGAAAGAACCGGGTCATATATGCGGTGGTGAATAACCTCCTCCACATATTCCCGCGGCGTCAGCTCGCCAGCATGCTTATGGAAATTGGGGATTCGCCCTCCAATGATGATGCTTTTTAAATTTTGAAGGCGGGCAAATTCCTTTCGGGCCTCATAAAGGCGGTAGCCAATGCTCATCCTCCTGAACTCCGGATCAACCATGACTTCAATGCCATATAAATTATAGCCATCGGGATTATGATTTGTGATGTAGCCGTTGTCCGTAATGTCATCCCATGTATGGCGGTCATCGTATTCATCAAAATTCACAAGCAGACTGGAGCATGAACCAATAATTTGCCCTTCAAATTCCGCACAAAACTGGCCCTCCGGGAAATGCTCCAAATGGCTTTCAAGATGCTCCCTTTTCCAGGGATCCATCCCTGGAAAGCATTTTCGCTGCATGCTAATGATTTCATCAATGTCTTTATGCTGTATATTGCGGATAATCATTTTCTTTTCAAATTTAGATAAGTCCAATTTTTCGGTCATGACGACATCTCCTTTACCATTAGAGTCATTTACCCGCTATCTTCCCCTTATTAAACGTTCCTTCTATTTTCCAATTTTTCAACGAGCAGCTTAAACTCCAGTTCTGCCATCGATTCTAGCCGGTGATCCATTTCTCCAAACTCAAGACCGCCTGTGATTTTATTCGGAACAATGACACAGGCCATTCCCGCCCGTTTTGCAGCGAGCGAACCGTGTGCAGAATCCTCAAAAGCAATGCATTCCTCCGGTTTGACACCGAGGCATTCAGCTGTTTTCAAATAAAGATCGGGATTTGGCTTCACTTCTTCGACATCATCACTTGTTCTGATGCACTCAAAATATTCAAACAAGCCGATATTTTTCAGATGGGTGCTGACCCATTTATAATCAGAGCTGGAGGCAAGACCGATTTTATAGCCAAGCTCCTTCGCTGCAGCCAGGTATTCCTCAACTCCCGGTCTCGCCAGTTCCTTGCTGATTCGCTCACTGAAACGATTCTCTCTGTCTTTCTGAAGTGCAGTGTGGTCAACCGTTTTTTTCAGCTGTTCTTCCAAATATGTAAATGGCTTAAATCCGGATTGAGTGCCGACCCCTTGTACCCAAAGGTCAAGAGGAAGACTGGAGCCCTGCTCCTTAAACATCTCCTGGAGCACTTCGTAGTGAAGGGTTTCCGTATCCAAAATTAAACCGTCAAAATCAAACACAATCGCTTTATACAAAAAAATCAGCTCCTTTACCTATATTATGAACCGTTTCACAAAAAAAAGAAAAGGATAACCGGGAGACCCCGGCTACCCCATTCTTCGGATTATTTATGCTGATTATCCTGGTCAGAGATGTTCGAAAGGGCGCTTCCTGCTGATTCATTTGATAGCTGATTCACAGAAAGATCGCCAAGGGCAACCATGCCGACAAGATTGTTATTTTCCACAATCGGCAAACGGCGGATCTGGTTCTTAGCCATTAGCTGGGATGCTTCCTCATAGCTCATATCAGAACGGCCTGAAACTACTTGAGATGTCATCACATCTGACACCTTCGTATTGGAGTCTCTGCCTTCAGCTGTTGTTCGAAGCGTAATATCACGATCCGTAATAATCCCTTTCATTTGACCATTCTCTACAACTGGAATGGACCCAACATTGTGCTGGCTCATCAGTTGAGCTGCCTCCTGAATGGATTGGCTGGACGTTACACTTGCAACATTTTTTGACATAATATTGTTAACTGTATTCATATTTACCCTCCCCTTTCGCTGCTTAGTATGAGCATGTTTAGGGTTAAGGTTGTGTAGTAAAAAATCTCAATTAGCGAAGTGGCTTGAAATAAAAAAACGGCGAACGTTATCATACGTCCGCCGTAGTTTTAGAATTTATATACTCTTGCTTCCCAAGGTCTCATTGTAAAACCTTCGCAAGTCCCTTCAGGCTGTCCTTCATAATTGGCGACAAGCAGCTCCGGTTCCTTAAGTTCCAAACCTTCTGGAAGTCGAAACTCTGGATTATTTCCCGAGAAATTTGCTGTAACAAGAAGTTTTTCCCCATTGTATTCTCGAATAAAGGCGAAAATCTCCGGGTCTTCCTCCAAAATCAGCTCATAGGAACCGTAAACAATAATTTCATGATTCTTTCTTAGTTTAATCAGGTTTTTATAATAATGGAAAATCGAGGAGGGATCCGCCGCCGCTGCCTTGGCATTGATCTCTTTATAATTAGGATTGACCCCAATCCACGGTGTTCCCTGCGTAAAGCCGCCATTTTCCGAATCATCCCACTGAATAGGAGTTCTCGCATTATCGCGCCCTTTAATGTAGATGGAATTCATCACTTCTGCCGAATCTTCTTTGTTCTCAATGACACGCTCTTTATACATATTCAGCGTTTCAATATCTTTATATTGCTGGATGGATTCAAAACGGACGTTTGTCATACCGAACTCTTCTCCCTGATAAATATAAGGAGTTCCCTGCATCATGTGAAGACAGGTAGCAAGCATTTTGGCTGACTCCACGCGATAGGTCCGGTCATCTCCGAACCGGGAAACGATTCGAGGCTGATCATGATTGTTCCAGTAAAGGCTGTTCCAGCCCTTGCCCTGCATGCCTTTTTGCCAGCGTGATAAAGAATGCTTTAAATCACGAAGATCAAGCGGCTTCGTATGCCACTTGCTTTTCCCTGGCTCCGTATCAAGATCCATATGCTCAAACTGGAATACCATGTTCAGTTCATTGCGCTCAGCATCTGTATAAAGAATGCCTTCTTCAGGGGACACACCAGGCATTTCTCCAACCGTCATCACATCATAGTGAGAGAGAACTTCCTTGTTCATTTCTTTTAAAAATTCGTGAATGCGCGGCCCGTTCATGAAATGCTGACCGCCCGGTGCAAATGGCCGTTCTTCAGGATTCTCTGCATCAGGCAGACCCTCTTCCTTCGAGATAAAGTTGATGACATCCATTCGGAATCCATCAATCCCTTTATCCAGCCAGAACTTCATCATATCGTAAATTTCATTGCGAAGCTGCGGATTCTCCCAATTCAGATCCGGCTGTTTTTTTGAAAACAGATGAAGAAAATATTCGTCCGTCGCTTCATCATACTGCCAGGCTGACCCGCTGAATACCGACTCCCAGTTGTTCGGTTCCTTGCCATCTTTACCAGGACGCCATATGTAATAGTCCCGATACGGATTATCTTTAGATTGGCGTGATTCCGCAAACCAGGCATGCTCATCCGAAGAGTGGTTAACGACAAGATCCATCACAAGCTTAATCCCGCGGTCATGCATTTCCCTTAGCATCTCATCCCAGTCAGCCATTGTACCGAATTCGTCCATAATGTTCCGGTAATCGCTTATATCATAGCCGTTATCATCGTTCGGTGACTGATAAACCGGCGAAAGCCACACCACATCTACACCAAGCTCCTTCAAATAATCAAGCTTAGAAATGATGCCCCTGATATCGCCAATCCCATCCCCATTGCTATCCATAAAACTGCGCGGATAAATTTGATAAACAACAGCTTCTTTCCACCAATTTTTCTCCATGATCCCCAACTCCTATGTCAGATTTTTCACTGAAGCTCTCTCTGTTATCCTGTAAGACATTAGCTTGCTTTCCGGCTGATTTCCATCAATCATCTTCATCAGCATACGAACCGCTTCCGTGCCCATCTCCTGAATAGGCTGGTGTACAGTCGTCAGGGGAGGAATCGACATGGTCGCTATATCCGTATCATCGTAGCCAATTACCGATAACTCTTCCGGGACTTTCATTCCTTTTTCATAGCAGAAGGATAATATTCCAAGCGCCATCTCATCACTGGCTGCAAAAACAGCGGTCATCTCCGGATTTTTTTGATACAGCCGTTTCATTGCTTCATACCCGCTCTTAAAGCCGAAATCACCGTATTCAATAAGTCCTTCTTCAAATGGAATACCGTTTTCAATAAACGCTTTTTTCAAGCCGTTAATCCTTGGTGTGCCCGATATCGGGTCATGTTTCGTCCCGCTGATCATCCCAATTCTTTGATGGCCTTTTTTTATCAAAAATTGAACAGCTGAGTATGAGGCTGCTTCGTCATCTACTTTTATAAAAGGGATGGAAGGCACATGGGACGTTGTAGCAATAACGGCCGCGGGAATACCAAATCCCTGCAGGGTTCCGGCATATTCTTCTGTCAATAATTCACTCGCGAATAATATGCCTTCAACTTGTTTCTCCCTCAGTAGTTCCAAGTAATCCTGTGTTCTTTTTCCGTTGGAATCTGTATTGCAGATTACTACACTATACCGCCTAGTATGGGCTTCATCTTCAATCCCCTGGAGCAGCTTGGCTGCAAAATGGCTTGAAAGCTGCGGCAGCAAAACCCCGATCGTACTTGTCTTCCGGCTAACTAAATTCCTTGCTACTGCGTTCGGTTTATAACCCAGTTCTTCAATAACCCTCATGACCTTTTTCCTTGTTTCAGGTGAATAGCCCGGAAGTCCATTCACAATTCTGGAAACAGTAGCAACAGATACCCCTGATTGCTTGGCCACATCTTTAATTGTCGGTCTCAAAATCAAAGCACTTCCTTTTTGGAACGTAAACGTTTACGTTATATACTCATTGTAGTTCACTTGTGAAAACGTTGTCAACATTCAAGAAGAATCTGTGTTTACAATCTTCTTCTCCCTATACTATAATTTTCTTGTCTAATACTGTTGGCGAGGAGACCTCTATGCCTGAAAATAAATCACTTGAAAATTGGCTATTATTTGCTTGGATCGCTTCCTTCGCATCCACTCTTGGCAGTCTGTACTTCTCTGAAATCGTCGGTTTTGTACCATGCGATCTATGCTGGTATCAGAGAATTCTGATGTATCCCCAAGTCATTATACTTGGAATCGCTATAGCGAAGAAAGACTACAGCATCGCTCTATACAGCCTGATTCTCTCAAGCATCGGCGCACTTATTTCCATCTATCATTACAGCCTGCAGAAAATACCCTTTTTGGCAGACCACGCAGGATCCTGCGGAAGAATTCCCTGCACAGGCGAATACATTAACTGGCTCGGTTTCATCACCATTCCATTCCTTGCCTTAATCGGTTTTACAATGATTATCATCTCAAGCATCATGATTTTGAAAATAAGAAAGGCAGGTCGCTAATTTGAAGAAAGTCATAATTTTCGCCGCTATCTTTATTGTTCTATTCGGGGCACTAGCCTTTTTCACCAACTATCAAAAACAAGAAACCGCCAAAGGCAATCCATACGGAAAAACCACATTGGATCCATCCACCGAAGCCCTATTGGATGACCCGAACTATCAAAACAACATCTTGCCTGACGAACTCGATAAAAAAATTAAAAGCGGCGAAGACTTCATCGTCTATTTCTACGCATCCGACTGTCCTCACTGCAAGCGTACAACCCCGGAGCTTATGCCGCTTGCTAAAGACATGAACATCAACATTGACCAGTTTAACCTGAAAGAATTCCCTGACTACTGGGACACATACGGCATCACTGGAACGCCAACACTCGTCCACTATAAAAACGGAAAAGAAGCAGATGCTTCCGAAGGCGAAAAAACAAAAGCAGAGCTGGAACCGCTACTGAAAGAATGGTCAGGCAAATGAAAACAGCCCGCGCTGAGCGGGCTGTTTTTTGGTGTTGTTTAGCGCGGCTGTCCGTTCTCAGACGCGTCGACCCTCTTTCCGGCCAAACTCATTTTTCCAGCCGTTCCGTTCTCTTTTCATGCCGTTCCTAGTTTAGTACCAGCCTGTTCCTACTCCTCCAGCCGATCCCACCTTCTTTCCCATCAGCTCCCCTGCTAATAAACCGCATAACACCTCTCCATCCCATATAAAAAAAGCCCTTCCCCTATCGGAAGAGCTTTTCCTCATATCAAATATTTATTGGCGGCTCGTGTGTAGCGGCTGAATAGGTTCCGCTGGCCGCCGGCGGTTAAAAAATCGCTGATGCTCAGTGGGAGATCATAGCCATAGCGGCCAAGTATTTCACGGTTTCGGTCGTACAGACCGGCGTATTCCTGTTTTTCTTGCTCGTCTGCGTGTTTGAGAACGGCGATTAAGGTTTGAAGGCTGGACATAATTTCGAAAGCTTCTTTTAACGTTCCGTTGTAAATCATGGTTTCTTCAGTTGGTTTCAGGACGGACATTTTTTCAAATTGCCCGATGGTTTCATCCGAGAAGTAGATTGGGAAGACTTCTTTGTACATTTCTTCAATCAGTTCTTCGATGTGCTGTTCCTGTTCGTCTGTCGATGCTGTTACGATTTTCATATACCCCACCCTTTTAACCGAGTATTCGTAACATCAGAATATCACAGGAGGGACGGCCAAAAGACAGGTAAGTGTTTCCTCGTTTGCCGTGAGGTGGTTTTGTCCGGTATACTCACTCTAGAAACTGCTAAGATAAGGGGAAAATGGATGAGAAAAAGAGGTACATGGCTTGAGTATAAAGTGACTGATCTTGCACCTGTATATGTGAATGAATTCTTGATTCAAACAGCCGGTGCGTCAAAAGGAGTCATTCATCATTACCGTAAAGCAAACGGCTTAAAGGTTAATGGAACAATTCTTAGTGCGGAAAATCCGCTCGTCCATAATGGCGACGTTGTCAGCCTTGAGGTTTTTAAGGCAGAGAAGAATGATATCGTTTCAGAATTCATGGAGCTTGATATTTTGTTTGAAGATGATCATATAATTGCTATAAATAAACCGGCAGGCATGAAGACCCACCCGAATTCTCCTGGAGAAACCGGCACACTCGCGAATGCTCTTGCTTTTTACTACATGATGCAGGGAGAGGATGCTGCGGTTCGCCATGTTCATCGGCTTGATGAGGATACGTCAGGGGCGATTTTATTTGCGAAGCATGCCCTCGCACAGGCTATTATGGATAAGGCCCTGCAGGAGCATTTGATTTCCCGCACCTATATTGCGGCTGTTCAAGGAGAGCCGAAACCTAAGAAAGGGACGATTTCCCAGCCCATCGGGAAAGATCGCCATCACCCCTCTAAAAGAAGGGTATCTCCCGGAGGCCAGCCTGCTGTTACCCATTATGAAATGGTGCAGAGCAGTTCTTCCGCAGCCGTTTTAAAGGTTCAGCTTGAAACCGGAAGAACACATCAAATCCGGGTACATCTAAGTCATATCGGGAACCCGATAATTGGAGACAGGCTATACGGAACTCCTTCAGACTTAATAGAAAGACAAGCACTGCATGCAGCACGCATCCGCTTTCACCATCCTATTACAAATGAAAAAATCGATTTAACCGCTCCGTTTCCTGCTGACATGAAACGATGGAAACCTTAAAAAAACCGCCCTGCTTCAATCGAAGCGGGGCGGTTTTCATTTTATTAGAAATCAAAGTTATCAGGATCTGGACCTACCCGCTTGTCTTCATTCAACGCGTCGATTTTTTCCATGTCCTCTTGAGTCAGTTCAAAATCAAAGATATCGGCATTTCCTTGAATGCGGTGTTCTTTAACGGATTTAGGAATGGTCACGACACCGCTTTGAATATCCCAGCGGAGAATAACGTGTGCCACGGACTTACCGTGTTTTTCAGCAATTTCCTTCAAAACCGGTTCCTCAAATAATTGCCCTTGCATTAAAGGAGACCATGCTTCCACCTGGATGCTGTTTTCTTTACAGAATGCCCGGACTTTTTCCTGTGAAAGCTTCGGATGGAACTCAATTTGGTTGACCATCGGCACCACTTCAGCGTCCTTCATTAAGTCTTCCAAATGATGAACCTGGAAGTTGCTGACTCCGATTGCTTTGATTTTGCCGTCCTTGTAAAGCTTCTCCATTGCTTTCCAGGAGTCTTTGTATTTTCCTTCAACAGGCCAATGAATTAAATAGAGATCCAAATAATCCAGACCCAATTTTTCCATGCTGTCTTCGAATGCTTTTAGTGCGGAATCATATCCTTGGTCCGCATTCCACAATTTTGTTGTAATGAAGAGTTCTTCGCGGGGAATTCCGCTATCCTTAATAGCCTGTCCAACGCCTTCTTCATTTTTATATGCCGCTGCAGTATCGATGCTGCGGTATCCTGCTTTGATGGCAGCTTTTACGGAGCTTACCACTTCGTTCCCGTCTTCTACTTTCCAAACACCAAGACCGAACCATGGCATTTTCACTCCATTATGAAGTGTGGTGGTTTCCTGTAAACTTTTAACCATTTAAACTAGCTCCCTTCACTTACCAGATTTCGTTTTTAATTATCCTTTATCGGAATAGAAATTTCAAAAATGATGCTCGCTTAAATATTCAGAAAAATAGATTTATATCGTATTTTTACTTTTCATTTACGTTGGAACCCTTATCTATCAATAGAAGTATCTAAAATATTTCTTTTATTACACAAAAGAGGACTATTGATCTACATAATGTAACGCCATGAACTTGTCTAGACATATCGGTTTATTTTCTAAACGATGCGGCACTGGTTCCACATTCTTTGAAAAACGTTTGCAAACTATTGAATTATAAGGGTTAAAGGTACAATGGCATGTTAGATTCCGCTCATATATATATACATTTAATGGATTGCGAAATTATGTGATTGAGTCTATATTTTGACTTGTGCCATCGTGTGCACAACGAATGGTTTACAAAAATCTTTTTAACGAGGTGGAAGATGAAAAAGTCACAACGCATCATTAAAGGAGTTATCTCCGCTTCCCTTGCAATGGGAATGGCAGCAACAGCTCTTGCTCCAAACGCACTAGCTGTTACACAGCCGGAAGCAGATACACCCTTAGCGAAAGACAAGCTGGAAAAGCTATCAGTTAAAGGGATCGAAAAGCTCGACAACGGGGTGAAATTTGACCTTGGAAACAAAGACGCATTCATTCGTCTGTTTGCAGATGATCTTGCGAAGGTATCCATCCTTGAAAAAGGAAAAGAAGAGTACACTTCCCGCGGTATCGCAAAGAAAGATTGGAAGACTCCAAGATTCACAGCAAAAGATAAAGGCAATGTATACGAGTTAAAAACAAAAGAACTTATCATTCATATTAAAAAAGATACATTCGGCGTGAAATTCATGGATCACAAAGGAAATGTGATTAATGAAGATTACATGGAAAACGGAAGCACATCCGGCTATGAAGACGGAAAACCTTACGTTTACAAAAAAACCGATAAAAATGAAGCATTCTACGGTTTCGGAGAGCAAGCTGGACTGAATTTGAACCAGCGCGGCGAAAGCATCGGAATGTGGAATACAGATGCTTACGGATATGATAAAGATACAAAATACATCTACACAAGCATTCCTTTCTTTATTGGTCTTAAGAATGAAAAAGCATACGGAATTATGTTCGATAACACTCACCGTTCATACTACGAAATGGCTTCAGAATCTGATGACTACTACTACTTCTACGCTAACGGCGGAGATTTAACGTACTACTTCATGAACGGTCCTGAAATCTCTGACGTTGTTGACCGCTACACTGAGCTTACAGGAAAGCAGGAACTTCCTCCTGAATGGTCCATGGGACTTCACCAAAGTAAGTGGGAATATGATGCAGATGAAATTGTAAATGTAGCGAAAACATACCGTGAAAAGAAAATCCCGGTTGACACGATGCACTTTGACATCGACTACATGGATGGATTCCGCGTATTCACATGGAATGACAAGTTTAAAGATGCTCTTAAACAAGTTGAAGCAATGGAAGGGTTCCATACTATTGCCATCAATGACCCCGCTGTAAAAGTGGATGAAAACAATAAGTCTTACCAAGAAGGTACAAAAAACGATTATTGGGCTAAAAATGCAGACGGAACTCCATTCGTCGGACCTGTTTGGCCTGGAGATTCCGTATTCCCTGACTTCTCCAAACAGGAAGTTCGCGATTGGTGGACGAAAAACCACAGCGCTCTGTTTGACGAAGGTATTGACGGCGTATGGAATGACATGAATGAACCAGCTGTATTCCGTGATGATGCACAGCATAATCATACAATGCCGCTTGATTCTTATTTTGGATACGACGATAACAAAATTCTTCACACTGAGTACCACAACATTTACGGCCATGACGAAGCAGAGGCTACTTATAATGCTTGGGGCATGCACAAACCAAACGAGCGTCCATTCGTACTGACTCGTGATATGTATGCAGGAACTCAGCGTTATTCAGCACTATGGACTGGCGATACAGTTAGTACTTGGGAACATCTGCAAATGTCCCTTCCTAGCCATATGAACATCGGAATGTCCGGTGTAGCAAACGTTGGAACGGATATCGGAGGATTTGCAAAACGTCCGACTGCAGAAATGTATGCCCGCTGGATTCAAATTGGATCCCTGTATCCGTTTGCCCGTATTCACTACGATAGTGACAAAAAGTCTGAAATCAAGCAAGGTCAAGAGCCATGGGCATTCGGACCAGAAGTAGAATCAATCAGCAAAAAGTACATCGAACAGCGTTACAAATTGCTTCCTTACCTATACAACGCGTTCCAAGATGCTTCTGAAACAGGTAAGCCAGTTCAGCAGCCGCTTGTGTACCAATTCCAGGAAGATGAAAACACATATGACATCGCAGATCAATTCATGTTCGGTGATTCTCTAATGGTTGCTCCTGTTGTAAAAGAAGGACAAACTTCCCGTAATGTTTACCTTCCAGAAGGCCACACTTGGGTTGACTTTGTTTCTGGAAAAGAATACAAAGGCGGACGCACGATTCATGTAAGTGCTAAGCTTGAAGAAATGCCAATGTTCGTGAAAAAAGATTCTATGATTCCAACACGTGATGTACAGCAATACACTGGTGAAAAACCGCTTGAAAACCTTGTACTTGACACGTACCTTGACAAGAAAGCAGAATACAGCTTCTATGAAGATGATGCTGCTACTCTTGATGCCAAGAAAAAAGGTGAATTCAACGAAACGAAATTGTCCGTTGAGCGCAAAAGCAAGCACAGTGTAGTATTCTCACAAAAGAAACTTAAGCAAAATTATAAAGATACGAAACTAGATCAATATACTCTAAAACTTCACAATGCAGAGAATCCTAGAAGAGTGACAGCTGGAATGAAGAAATACAAAGCTGTAAACTCAGTGGATAGAGTAACAAACGGAAGCCGCACTTACTTCTTCGATGAAAAAACGAAGACGCTTTATGTGAGCATCCCTGCAAATGAAAAAAGAGACGTTACCGTACGATAATTTAAAGAGACTGCCGGTTTACTGCCGGCAGTCCCTTTTCTTATATGGAGGAAATTTTCATGAAAGGATCCATTCGTTTCCTTGCTATTTTAACCCTGATATTGGCGGTGCTCGGCATGTTTTTTCTTTATGATTCTCTTCAGCCCAAGCCTGATTCTTCACCGGAAAAGGAAGTCGCTGCACAGCTTAATCTCAATAAGGCACGCTTCGCTCCAGGCGAAACCATCTCTTTCTCTTTAACACTCCCCCGAAAATCAAAGCAGAAAACAGCAATCATTCGTTACTATCATCTGGATTCTCCGGTTGATTCTCAAACTGTTTCGTTAAGCAAAAGCAAAACAAACTGGAACTGGACTCCTCCAAAGGATGACTACAGAGGATATTTGGCGGAAACGGTTATTGACGGGCAGCGTTTTACAATTGGTATAGACATTTCAAGCGATTGGAGCAAGTTTCCGCGCTACGGATTTTTATCCGATTTCTCTGATAAGGCCACTGAAAACTCTGCTTCGGTCTTAAAGCAATTAAATCGCTATCATATAAATGGGCTTCAATTTTATGACTGGCAATTCAAACACCATAACCCTTTAAAAATGGAGGATGGTGAGATTCAGCAGCAGTGGGAGGACATTGCAAATCGGGATGTTTCTGTCCCAGTTTTAAAAAACTATATAGCCAGCGCTAAAGAGTTTAATATGCAAACCATGGCTTATAATCTAATTTACGGCACATATGAGAACGCCGGCCCGGACGGGGTCAAGGATGAATGGAGAGTCTATAAGGATGAAAATCACGCCGAACAAGACATCCATCCGCTACCGGAGGACTGGAAGAGCAATGTGTATTTACTGAACTCTGGAAACCCGGAATGGCAGCAATACATTCTTTCAAAGCAAAATGAGATCTATCAGCATCTTGCCTTTGATGGATGGCACATTGACCAGCTGGGACCGCGGGGCGAGGTTTATGATTATGATGGAAATAAGTTGAACCTTGAAGAGGAATTTGACGAATTTCTTCATCACGGAAAAAGTAAAGCACCTGACAAATCACTCGTCATGAATGCTGTGAATCAATACGGCCAAGAACAAATAGGAACCACTCCAGTTAATTTTATGTATACGGAAGTATGGGATGAATACAAACAGTATAAGGATCTGAAAAGAATCATAGATGACAATGCTGACTATTCAGGCGGGAAAAATACGGTTCTGGCTGCCTATATGAATTACAATCTGTCAAAAGAAAAACCGGGAAACTTTAATGTACCTGGTGTGCTGCTTGCCAACAGCGTCATCTTTTCATCAGGAGGCGCTCATTTGGAGCTTGGAGAGCATATGCTTTCGAGTGAGTATTTCCCGAATAAGAATTTGAAAATGACAGCACGGTTCAAAGAACAGCTTACTGGCTATTACGATTTTCTTGTTGCTTATCAAAATCTTTTGCGGGGCGATGGATTGCACCAAGTACCTCTAAAGGCTTCATCTAATATAGAAATCAACTCAGAACCGGAGCAGGGCAAGATTTGGGGATTCTCAAAATCGAGCGGACGGCAGCGTATGATCCATATGATTAACTTCACTAAGGCTGATTCGATGGAATGGCGGGATGCAGAAGGCACCCAGCCAGAACCAGACCTGATCCGGGGTTTGGAAGTTCAGATAAAGGAAGATAAACCAGTTAAAAAAATATGGGCTGCATCACCTGACTCCCGTCAAGCAGCACCAGTTCCTGTTCACTTTTCTCAAAAGGATGAGAATGTAACCATTACCGTTCCTTCACTCAAGTACTGGACGATGCTTGTGATGGAATATTAAACGAAGGAAGAAGCCGTTCCATTTATAGGGACGGCTTCTTTAAAGTATTTGAATAATATCGCGGATTTCCCGGAGCATTCGCTGCCTGGTTGCTTGATCTGAGTAGGTGACTCCATATAAAAACTGGTGGGATACCGTATCAATTCCGCAAGCATGAAAGATTCCGTAATCCATCGCGGTTTCCATGGCCATAGTCAGCTGAGAAGGCTTTAATTTCTGTTCGGGCTGTCCAGTCGTCTGAAAGATTAGCCCCTTTTTCCCTTTAAGCAGCCCTTCAGTTCCGTTTTTGATCATTCTAAAAGCAAATCCATTCGAGAACACCCGGTCTATATAGCCTTTTAAAATAGCCGGCATTCCCGACCACCAAGTTGGAAAAATTAAAATAATCTGATCCGCCCACAGCAAGTAGGACTGTTCTTCCACGATATCTGCCGGGATTTTTGTCTGATAAAACTCAGAATAATTATCTTCATCAAGTACTGGCTGAAATCCAATCCGATACAAATCACGAACCCTGATTTCCGACTGCAGGACCTTCAATTCATCAATTACTGCTTCCAGGATTGCCCCGTTAAAGCTATCAAGCTTCGGATGAGCGAATATAATCAGTGTTTTCATAAGCGAAGTCTCCCTTGAGGAACAATCCGCACATGCGTCCGGTCATTCTAAATACCTGCCTGCCCGTATTATTCACTCAAAACTTAAGCTTATTCATTTTTTTTCATTTACAAGGTACTTCGCCTTCGTATCAACCTGTTCTACAAAAGCGGAAACCTGCTGGATGGAGGCGCTGATTTGTTCAATAGCGGAGGCAGCGGAAGCAATTTTATCTTCATTGTCTTCATGCTGGTTTTGAAGGGAGCCAATAACATCCCCCACCTCTCCGCCTCTGCCTGCCAAATGATCAAACCGCTCTGTGACTTTCGTTAAATGGTCTTCGCTCTCTGCCTGAATATGAGCCATTTTATCAAAATCATCGGTAGTCTTTGAGATGACAGCAACACTCTCATTGATCATGTCAGATGTTTTATGAAGAGACTGTGAAACCTGTTCCTTTGCATTCAGAATTTCCTTTAAAATGTCCTGAATGACTTGGGAAGATTGGGAAGATTGCTCCGCAAGCTTTCTGACCTCATCAGCTACCACCGCAAAGCCCTTTCCGTGTTCCCCTGCTCTCGCTGCCTCGATGGCTGCATTCAGAGCCAGCAGGTTTGTCTGGTCGGCAATCGTTCTGATTGCACTCAGCACCTTTTCAACCTCAGACGTTTTCTCCGTAAGCATCTCTACGTGTTTAATGGAATTCCCTGATGATTCCTTCACTTCATTAATACTGTCGATCGCATTTGTTAAATGCTGTTTATTAATCTGAATTAATCCGTTGATCCTGCCGGAATAATCCGAAATCCGGTCAGTAAGCTCCTTAGAGGACTCAAGCTCGTGGACCATCGATTTCATCTCTGAAGAAGTTTTCTTCATATCTTCTTGGAAATGAACCGAATCTGAGTGAATAGACCGGATTGCATCATTAATCTGAATAATCCCCCCGCTTGTATCTGAAATATTCATATTTAATTCTTCTACATGGCCGCCGATTTCGGTGGATGCCACCTGATTCTTCATCAGCACTTCATTCATTTGATCCTTCAGCAATTCACTTTCCAGGAGCATTCCATCAAACCTTTTCGTGCTGTTTGATAGCAGCAATCCTACAAACAGGAATTGCACCCCGTAATAAACGGCCGTCAGGATACTGCGCTGCATGCTTGTCTCAATGTCCATCGGATCGGCAAGATACAGATGGGCAAATTGCGCAGCGACTATTAATGGAAGGGAAACATAAAACGCTTTTCTCATCAGTCTGGAATCTGCAAAAAGGGCAGCAATTCCGAGCGGGATCAGCCATACGAACGGAACATTCACCCAGGAATCTGTATTCAGCAAAAAGGCAAAGACCGTCATGGTCCAGACTGCCAATCTCTTAAACTGTTCATCATCTTTCTTAAATTTATAGTGCAGAGCAGGATACAAAAACAAAAGGAACAGAAAATTATAGGCTACATTCATAAAGGTAATCTTCGGAATGCCGTAAAGGATTTTCTGGATAATACTATTTGCGAAAAAGATGCTTCCTGCAATTAAAAACAATCTAAACAATATGGCTGAAACATTTTTTAGATTCCGCTTCTTTAAATGAAACTCTTCCACTTTGAAACCCCTTCTTTCATTTCACATTATCTTTTATATCGGCATATTTTCCAAAATTTCCACATTTTATGTAGAATTTAATAGGTATATAGTCCATAATACCATTAGGCTATAAAAACAGCTATTTTAATATAATGGAGGATCTTATGAAAGCAAAAAAAGCAATATTTTCAATGATTGCCGCTCTATTTCTATTGAATGTTGTTATTCCCAACCACTTGCTTGCAGCAAGTACAGGAAGCTTCAGCGAAAGAAATGTATCAAGCTTTCCAAAAACGTATGAACAGTCCAGAGACCGCTTCCGGACCTATGAGTCTGTACTAAAATCAAGATGGGAGAATACTACTAAACAAAGCTTCCGGATTTCCGATTCCGAAGACTTAGCAATCGATCTATTAAAAGCTGATGCAGCAAAATCAAAAGATACACTGATTGTCTTATCAAGTGGTACCCATGGTATTGAAGGCTACACAGGATCCGCCATGCAGGATGTTTTCATGAAAGAATTTATTCAGAAATTGAATCCTGATACAACGGGGCTTTATCTCGTTCACTCCATCAATCCATGGGGCATGAAAAACTTCCGCCGTTACAATGAAAACAACGTAGATTTGAACAGGAACTTTATTCAAGACTGGAGTAAGTTTGATCTGAACAGCAATAAAACATACAAAGAGCTGGAAAGCTTTTTCGAGCCGAAAAGCAAAATCGGAAGCATTGTTGCCCATGATGCCGAATTTACAGCTTCTCTTGCTAAAACAGCGCTAACTGCAGGTACAGATAAAGTACAAGGCGCTCTTCTCACCGGCCAATATACAAACCCTAAAGGCGTGTATTATGGCGGAACAAAAGATGAAAAATCAACTGTATTTATGAAGCAGGAATTTGAAAGCATTCTGGCAACCCCTTATAAGCAAATCATTCATATCGATTTACACACTGGGTACGGGCCGCGCTACCAAATGAGCATCTTCAGTTCATCTGCCGAAACTCTATCACAGTCCGAGGCTCAGGAAGCCTACCAATATCCGCTTGTTCTGACACCGGATTGTGAAGAATTTTACGCATCCACTGGAGATATTACCGAGTACTTTACCGCTCTTGCAAAACAGAAAGCACCAGAAAAAGATTTCTACTCCACAACCTTTGAATTCGGGACACTTGGAGACGGCACGATTGATTCCATTCAATCTCTTAAACGGACAGTTGAAGAGAACCAGCTTTATCAGTACGGGTCTTCCAGCGATATCAGCATGCTCATTATTCAGGCCCGCTACAAAGAACTTTTTTATCCATATGAAACAAAATGGCGTGAAAAAGCCATCACGGATTTTAAACAGGCTATGACAGGAGTTCTTACTTATAAAGGAGCTCTATAACAGAAAAGCAGGAAGCCATTAACGGCTTCCTGCTTTTCATTTAGGACGTTCCATGGAGAATATTTCACCGATTTTCCCGTATTTCGTACCGGCAAGACGGCTGACGGCTTCAAGCTCCCTCTCCATGATTTTTCCTTCTTTGTATACGTTCTTCTTAAAATGATACTGCACGACGCGCCCAATAATAAAATCAACAGCAGGCTCCCCTTCTCTGCCTCCAAGCTCCAAATGCTTCTCAAGGACGCATTCAAATCGGATTTTTGCCTCCTCAATGCCCGGAACTTGAATCTGCTGACTCGGTGTCAGAGTAAGACCGCTAAAGTCGATTTCACTTTGGTCAGGCGGCAGAGGGGCTGATGTTTCGTTGATGCTTTTAACATTCTCCTCATCTGTTACGTGAATAACAAATTCCTTGTTGTTCACTATATTACGGGCGGTGTCCTTCATTTTCCCTTCGGTTCGCTGCACCGCAATCGTCAAAAGAGGGGGTTCAGATGAAGCTACATTAAAAAAGCTGAATGGCGCACCATTCACTATATCATCCTCAGAAATGGAGGTGACAAAGGCAATTGGCCTTGGAATTACACTGCCAATCAGCAGCTTGTAATTTTCTAAAGCAGATAAATCACTGGGGCTGATGGAAATCATTTTAACTCATCCTTTCGGGTCACTTACAAAAACAGGCGGTAATTTCTCCTCTACTTGGCTTCGATGTCAGGAGGAAGCATCTGTTTTCCGCCCATCGTTTCGTGAGATTCATAATGTGCAAACCCAGACGGGTGTGATTGCTTTACAAAAGGAGCATCTTTCTTCTTTGAAGTAAATCGCATTAACACCTGCGGTTGATTGCCTATGTTGGCTGATACCCGTTTTCCTGAACTTGTAATCTCCGCTTCCCCTGATCTGTGTTATCGTAAGCTTTCCATACAGAGTGATGTAATTCATCAGAGACCTCTATCTCCTTAATGATCAGTCAAACTCCGTTTTTTGACAGCCGTCATAAAGACCGCTACAGTTAAACCAATAATCTTTAGAGGTGACCTATGGAACTTAGACAGCTGAAATACTTCGTAGAAGCCGTCAGACAAAAGAATTTCACTAGAGCGGCTGAAAAAATGCTCGTCTCCCAGCCGGCTTTAAGCAAAATGATTAAATCTCTTGAAGACGAACTCGGTTTACCTCTGATCATACGCAATTATAAGGGACTTGAACTAACAGACGCCGGCCATTCCGTATACCGGCATGCCGTCCAAATGATTGGAATCGAAGAAGATATTCTTTCATCCGTCATCGATGTGAAAGGTCTCAGCAGCGGAACCATCAAAATCGGAATACCGCCTATTATCGGAAGTCTCTTTTTCCCGAAGGTGCTCGCAGCCTTTCACTCAGCACATCCAAAAATCAAAATTCACATTACTGAATTCGGAGCGAAAAAGGTAGCCGAAAGTGTGCTTGCAGGAGATATCGAAATAGGAGTAGTCGTCCTGCCTGTAGACGATGAAAGCTTTATGACCTATCCAATCGTGGACGAGGAAATGGTCCTCCTCGTAAACGACTCCCATCCTCTCGCTTCGAGCAGTGCAGTGGAGCTTTCCCAGCTGAGCAAAGAAAACTTCATTTTTTACAGCGAAGACTTTGCTCTTTACGAACTGGTTCGGGAATACTGCATCAATGCAGGGTTCGAACCGAACATTTTATTTCAAAGCTCCCAATGGGATTTCATGTCGGAAATGGCTGCTGCCGGAATTGGCGTCACCATCCTTCCCCAGTCAATTTGTACCCGCATCACAAGCAGCCGGATCAGGAAAATACCGATTCAGAATCCAGCCATCCCTTGGCGGCTGGCCATCATCATAGCAAAAGACACATACACCACATTTGCTGGCAGAGCCTTTATTGAGTTTATTCTCGGAATGAAGGATCGGCTTCGGATGGGGGAATGAAAAAGACTGTTAAGGAAATTGCCCGCTGGAACGCATCCGGCGGGTTTTTTTTTTAGTAGTGTGTTTTTGTATAGATTGTTGCTGTTATACATTCTAAACCATTTTTATCTAATATGTATTTAGCTCTGTTAAACTTGGCTGTTGATTTCCGTTGCAGGCGGTCACTGAGCCTACTGCAGCGGAAATCAGCCAAAACCAATCCAATATTAAAAAGTTAAAAACTAAATTTCTGAACAGCATATTAATATTTTTCATGAAATTTATTGTTTCGCCTGCCCCTTTTACCAAACCCCATATATATTCATTTCAGCAAAGATTGCCCGGACCCTAACCATAACAATAAGTTATACCATTTATAATATTTATATATTTCACGAATATCCTTCTCCATGCTATCGTTATTCATAGAGTTAAACAGAGAGGAGAATATACTATGCCAAAAACATTTGACCGCCATCAGGTGGGCCTTGATAAGCTGATGGAATACACACTAAAAACCGATGATGATATTTCGACTCATCTTCGGATTGTAGAAGAGCTGAAGGATATTGCTCCTGATGTAGGAGATATGATTATTGATTTTGCCTATGGCGAGGTTTACTCACGTGAGGGACTGACCAATAAACAAAGAGCGCTTGTCACCATTTCTTCCCTTGTCACACAAGGAACAGAGCCGCAGCTGGAGCTTCACTTAAATACAGGCTTAACAGCCGGACTGACTCCAAAAGAAATTACCGAATCCATCATTCAGCTTGTTCCTTACACCGGGTTTCCTAAAGTTTTGAATGCTCTGTCTGTAGCAAAGAAGGTATTTTCTCAGCGCGGGGACGATAAAACGGAAGAGTAACACCGCAGACGAAGAGCCTGATTGGGCTCTTTGTTTTATGAGAAAGGAGGTCTGGGAATGAAGTGGATTCTAATTATTACTCAAATTGCCTTTATACACTGTTTTTATTTTTTTGGAATATGGATTACGGGTGTATTGTCTCTGCCAATTCCATCCGGAATGATGGGGATGGCCATTCTTCTTCTCGCTCTATCTTTTAGAATTATCAAGCTCGAGTGGGTAGAAAAAGGAGCAGCATGGCTTCTGGCAGAACTGCTGCTGTTTTTCGTTCCATCCGCCGTTGGAATTGTTGATTACACAGAATTGTTCGGCTGGGTCGGGCTTCAAATGCTTGGTATCATACTGATCAGCACGTTTTTGGTTATGGGCGCGACGGCATTTACGGCAGAGAGAATCAATAACCGCAGAAAGGAGGCCATCCCTGATGCTGATTGAGCTTATGCTGGCAGCAGTTATCACCTATATCGTCTATCGGCTTGTCAAATTCGTTTATCAAAAATTTTCTTTCCCTTTGCTTCATCCCCTCCTCATTTGTCCCATAATATTGATAGGCCTGATTCGGCTGTTTGACGTTTCGGCTTCGGAATATATGGATCTTTCGAGGATTCTTACCCATATGCTTGGTCCGGCTACGGTTGCATTTGCCGTACCGATTTACAAGCATGCCGGCCTGATCAAAAAGTACATGGCGGAAATTTTCTTTAGCGTAACGGCTGGTTCTGTTGCTGCCATTCTTACATCTTTTCTTCTTGCACTTTGGGTTCATTTGAATGGGGACTGGATAATCAGCATTTTGCCAAGATCCATAACAACCCCAATCGCGATTGAAGTATCGAAGGAAATCGGCGGACTTCCTGCACTCACCACCGTTTTTGTCATCATAACCGGAATTATAGGCGGAATCATTGGACCTTCCATCATCAAGTGGATGTCGATAAAAACACCGATTGCAAAAGGCTTGATGCTCGGTATGGCTGCCCATGGCGTTGGAACATCCAAAGCAATGGAATATGGAGAACTCGAAGGAACATTTTCGAGCCTGTCCATGATATTAGCTGGATTTCTCACCCTCCTGTGGGGCTACTCCCTTATTCCGGCTCTGCTCCGGTTCATTTCTTGAGAAGCTTGCACCTAATCTGTAGGGGCAAGCTTTTATTGTTGAAAGATTCTTATCTAAAGGATGGAGTGCTTACTTAGGTTCTTCTAACATAGGTTGATTGGAACGCCATTATTATTTCATAGCACCATATTTGCGAAAACAGCTAAAATACAAACTCATTTAAGAAAAGCGCCGCTCCTAATGGAATGACGCTTCTCAATGTTCCTTAATTAAATGATTGAATCAAGCTGATCGTACAATTCCCGCCATCTGGTTTTCAATTTCGAGAAATCCTTGGATTCAGTGGATAGATTTCTTAAGCTATCCTCTATGGCCATAAGCTCTTCCTCAATTTCCTCTGCCGTGATTTCTTTTGCTGGTTTTGACGCATGTTCTTTTGCAGGAGCAGAAGACTTGCTTTGTTCAGCTGCTGCCATGAAAATGGGCTCCATTTTCCCCCTCGTGTAAAGGTAGCTTCCTTCGAATGGATAAACCGTGCCTCCGTGAATCCAGGCTGTTTTCGTAAACAGTTTTTCTAAAAAATACCGGTCATGGGATAC
This sequence comes from Metabacillus flavus, assembly GCF_018283675.1. Taxonomy (NCBI): domain Bacteria; kingdom Bacillati; phylum Bacillota; class Bacilli; order Caryophanales; family Bacillaceae; genus Metabacillus; species Metabacillus flavus. Next base: position 867,845 of record NZ_JAGVRK010000001.1, on the reverse strand, counting down.
TGCCAGCACTGTCCCTTCAAATTCGTCGATCGCATCCTCCAGCACCTCGCGCGACTCAATATCCAGGTGGTTCGTCGGCTCATCGAGAATCAAAAGGTTAATGTCCTTTTGCATCAGCTTCGCAAGCTGAATTCTCATGCGCTCCCCTCCGCTTGTATTCACCATTTTCTTGAAAACAGAAGCACCGTAGAAAAGGAATTTTGCCAGTATGTGTCTTGCATTTTCCTCTGTCATGGAAAGTCCTTCACGAAAATATTGGATGACGGTCATTTCCCCCTCTGCTGCAGAAATCAGCTGCTGGGCAAGATAACCGGTCTTAACACTGCTGTCGAGCCGTGCTGTACCGCTATCCGGCTTCTCTTCTCCTAAGATCATCCGGATCAGAGTGGATTTGCCTGAACCATTTTCTCCGACAATCGCCAGGCGGTCACGGTAAAAGAGCTCCAGATTCACTTCTGAAAAAAGTTTTTTTTCGCCGAATGCTTTCGATACACCCTCTATCGAAATTGCCCTTTTTCCGCTTCGCTCTGAGCCTTCAAACTGCAGGCCCATCCTCCTGTGCTCCAAAATCGGACGCTTCAGCTTCTCCATTCGTTCTAAAGCGCGTTCCATATTCCGGGCGCGTTTATGAAGACTTTCACTAGGTGGATTTGCCTGATTCGCCCATTCTTTAAGCTGCTTGATTGCTTCTTTCATCTTTTTTATCTTTTTTTGCTGTTCCTGATAAGCCTGAAATTCATTCATTAGCCGCTTCTGTTTCTCTTCTATGAATCCGGAGTAATTACTATGATAGACTGTAATTTCGCCTTCATCTAAATCCATAATTTTCGTCGATGCCTCATCAAGAAATTGCCGGTCATGAGAAATGAGGATCACTGTCCCCTTGTACTCCTTCAGGAACTGCTCTAGCCATTCCACAGCGCGTATGTCTAAGTGGTTTGTCGGTTCATCGAGCAGCAGCAGGTCAGGCTCCTCGAGCAGAATCAGCCCGAGTCCCACCTTCGTCTTTTCGCCTCCGCTCAGCGAATGAAAGGACTGATTCAGCAGATCTTTTATCCCCAACCCTGCTGCCACTTTATTCAGCTTGGCGTCAGCCTCATATCCCCCACTCCGTTCAAATTCCTCTTGAAAGCTGCCGTATTGAGTAAGCTTCCTATCCAAATTAAGTGAATCTGCAGACGCCATCTCTTTTTCAAGTGCTGTCATCCGATCTTTTATAGCTAGTAAATGAGTAAATGCTCTCCGCAGCATTCCCTCTGCCGTTTCTCCCTGTTCGGATTTTGGAATTTGTGCGAGATATCCCGTTTTCGTACCCCTTCGAATTGATATAGCACCGCCATCAGGATCCTCAATTCCTTTCAATAATTTAAAGATCGTTGTCTTACCCGTTCCATTCCTTCCAACCAATCCAATTCTGTCATTCTCATGAATTTCAAAGGATAAATTTTCAAACAGCGTATGTCCGCCAAAGGACTTTGATATATTTTGACCCGAACAAATAATCATAATCGTTACTCCTTTTCGATGGTTTTTTATATTGAAAGGAGCATAGCTGAATGGAAATGGTTCAAGATATCGTGTGTCAGCCTGTAAATGCGGACACAAAAAGGGAGAGCTAACAAGCCCTCCCCAATCGCACAATTAATTGGCGGATAAGAGATCTTCTTAACATTCCGGTTCAGCTATGCAGTTGCGATAAAAGGACAGACGTGTCCCCTTGGCAGCTGCAGCATGAAAAATCGCACGGCATAAATAAAGGAAACTCAATCTCTCAGCCAATGCAATCACAGAACGTTTCATCTCTTCTCCACCTCCTTCGAGCAGTAATTAATACTAGTATATACAAAAAAGTTTTTTCTGACAATTCTATTTTAAATTTGACATAAAGCATTTTCCGTCCATCAAAAAAGAGCACCGCATCGGGGGCGCTCTTTTAATATATTTCCACATACGGCAGGATAAGCGTGACTCTTGTTCCATGGCCGCTTTCGCTATCAATTTTGATTTTGCCTTCATGGTTTTTTAGGATTTCCATGCTGACAGCAAGGCCGAGACCCTTTCCTTCTTCTTTGCTGGAAGCGAATGGAATGAAGAGTTTCTCCATGATTTCGTTGCCCATTCCACAGCCGTTATCTTCTATAATAATTTCAATCGTATCCGATTTTAAATTGGTAAAGATTTCGACCTTGCCTTCACATTCATCGGAGCTCATAAACGATTCCATTGCGTTTCTTACAATATTCAAAATGACTTGTTTTATTTTCCAATTGTCTACAAAGAGAACCGGATTTTTTAGATTGGCCTGATAGTGCACTTCACATCCAAAGTTAATGGCTTCTCTTTTCGAAATCAGGGTGGCATCATCCAGAAGCTGCGAAAGCAAGATCTTCCGTTTCGACATTACGGGCTGACGCTTATCGAATAAGTATTCGTAAAGATCATAATTAGCCCGACTGAGCCCTTCAAATGTTAGTTTTTTTTCACCGGGATCGATCAAGTGGGGTTTCACTTGGTTAAAGAATCCTTTTATGCTTGTGAGCGGACTGGATATGTCGGTCGAGATGCTTGCTGCAATCTCCTTAAATGAACGAAGATGGTGATTCTGTACGGCAATCTCTTTCATCTCTTTTAATGATTTTTCAAGCTGTGAATTTTTTTCGAGCAGCGACATGTTTGCCTTCATCAGGTCGATTTCAAGGTTTTTCATCGCCTGATAAACCGGCTCCAAGGATTCCTCTTTATTAATGCAGAAGATGTGAATCGTATCTTTATTCTCATACTGAATGTATATGTCAAATAAACACAGCGGTTTATTTTTCGTTTTCATGTTGAGTTCAACTTTTGAAATAGAGGGCGTATCCAAAATAAACGAAGCCGCCTTCTTCTTGCTGCCAATCCCTATGATATCAATGAAATTTCTGGTCTCGTCAAATTCACTGAATGTCCTCTTGGATACAGAAAGGATGTTTAATCTCCGATCCACCATAAAGTAGGAAAAGGGTATCTTTTCATATTTACTAGACATTAATTGCGTTTCCATATTGAACAGTCCCCATATATTTGATTAGCCCTTCAATCTCGGTTAGATTACGTATAATCATGGTATTAGGAGGGCAATGAAACTCAAGGTCGTGGCTTTCAGCCAGCTTTCCTCCTACTAAAATTGCCGGTCCGAAAGGCAATTCCTCGAGTGCTTCGATATACTTTTTGACGGCTGGAAGATTGTAAGCAATGTTAACAGAGAGACCAATGACTTCAGGACGGAATTTTTCGGCGAAATCCATTGCATGTACGAGTGGAAGATTCGCTCCAAGACATTTCGTTTCCCAGCCATTCTCCTGAAAATAATTCGATACCATGTGAACGCCTAAATCGTGCTCTTCTCCTTCTACACAGAAAAACATTGCTTTTTTCTTTCTAAAAGAAAGTATTTCAGGCGCATGCTTAATTGAATGAAAACACTTGTAAGCCAGCAAATTTTTGCAGACATGTGAGGCAATATGTTCATCAGCTACTGATATCACATTTTCTTCCCATAAGTCCCCCACATAGTACATAGTTTCCTTCAATGCGTCATAAAACACCTTACTGTCTTTTCCATTTGCTACGGATTCTAAATAGGCCCAGGCTTTCATAATCTTTCCATTTAGTAAAAGCTTACTTAGCTCCTCCACTTGAAAATTCATTTCTCCTCACCTGCCTTTATTGGTTTCATTTTATTAGCCCGTTTACTAAAGGTTAACATATGTGAGTTCTTTTAGGTATGTTCATGATCAAAAAACAGATGGTATGTTCGCCTCATTTTTCAGAATAGAACAACTTCATCAATACCCATTAATATATAGGACAAAACCAAATCAGAAAAAATTTTTTAATAGGTCCAGGAAAGAATAGCCGCGGTTCTGTACCAGCAATTCCTTCCTTGGATGAAGGCGGCTGGCATATATCGAATTAGAAGGAAATTGTTCGGAGTGCAGCTTGGGATCATAATAGCTGAGAAGTTTTTGAGGTTTGATATATGTTTCTAGATTCAGTCTTTAAAACCCTTTAGAGATTGTGAAAATTATAAACAACTTGCTAATTTTCCTATTTTCGCATGTTCGTCTATGCCAATGGTAACATAACCTCCTTCAGAAAAAGGTTTTTATCCCCCTTTGTTACATAAATTTAATGATTCAACAAACAATAGTTAGAAGAAAAAGGAATGACAAGGAGGATCTGGAATGAATCCGCAGGAACGCTTGGCGGGAAGCTTGATGCAAAATAAACAAACGATCAAAAACGCTCTCCATACGATGCAGGATTTATCCTTTCATTCACTTTTGCTCCCCTCCCAGCCTGCTGTCGAGGGCTGTCTGATCCGGCTGAAGGGGATTTCTGATGATACCAAGGTCACTGAAAAAGTGCTCCATCCTTTACTCTATTCAAATGAGCTACCTTTAAAAAAGGATTTTCTCAAAAAACTGACTCAGCGGGTGCTGGCGAGTGATTTATCAGCGGGATCTACTTGCCAGGAAGCCGTTCATGCGATTTTGGAAGGGCACACGGTTTTGGTGATTGAAGGGTATTCAGGCTTTATTGACCTTGAAACTACCGGGGGAGCACGCAGAGGGGTGGAGGAGCCATCCTCTCAAATGGTCATCAGGGGGCCGAAAGAAAGCTTTAATGAGACCCTCAGGACAAATACCGCTCTTATCCGCAGAAGGCTGAAGACACCGGATCTTAAGCTGGAGCAATTTGTCGTCGGAGAGGTTTCGAGTACAAAAGTGAATCTAATGTACATCGAAGGCAAAGTAAGTCCAGAGACACTGAGATTGGTAAAAGAGCGATTAACAAGCAATGAAGCGAAAATCGTTTTGGAGTCCGGTTACATCGAGAGGCTTTTGGAAGATCACCAAATTACGCTGTTCCCCACTATGAACAATACGGAAAGGCCCGACGAGGTCGTAAGCAGCCTGATTGCCGGAAGAATAGCGCTGCTGGTGGATGGCACACCTTTTGTATTATTGTGCCCAACAAGCTTTAAGCATTACTTTTACTCTCCCGAGGATCAATATCAATCCAATATGGCGGGAAAGCTTATTTTATTTCTGCGCTATGCCGCTTTTTTCCTGTCCGTTTTTGCGCCATCTATTTATATCGGGATGATTACCCATCATCAGGCTCTAATCCCTACATCTTTGCTTATCAGTCTTTATTCTCAGCGGGAGGGTGTTCCCTTTCCTGCACTCATTGAAGTACTCATCATGGAGATAACCTTTGAGATTTTAAGGGAAGCTGGGGTAAGGCTTCCCCGGGCAATCGGTCAAGCCGTTTCCATTGTGGGAGCACTTGTTATCGGACAAACAACCGTGCAGGCAGGACTTGTTTCAACAGCCGTAGTAATTGTCGTATCTATCACGGCCATCTCAAGCTTTACCCTGCCGAACTACAGTTTAGCCATCACAGCCAGGATGGTCCGCTTTATTTTAATGTTCGTTACTTACTTCCTCGGATATTATGGATTGTTGCTGGCCACCATTATGTTCATGGGACACCTTTATCACCTTACGACTCTTGGAACTCCCTACATGTCGAAAGGGACCCAGGCTGAAAAAGGAGGAGGCAAGCCGTGAGAAAATGGATTTTGATTCTCTGCATTCTCCCCCTCCTTTCATCATGCGGCACCCAGCAGGAGCTGAATGATATGTCCATTGTAATAGGAATTGGCATGGATGAAGCAAATGATGGATATCAGGTCACTCTTCAGCTTGTAGATCCGAGTGAAATATCAACTGGAGCTGGAATGTCACCTGGCGGCAAAGCGATACCGGTCATTAACATGGTTGGTGATGGCCCTTCCATTAACGAAGCTTTTCAGTCTGCCGTCTCTAAAATTTCAAGGAGGACTTTCTACAGCCATCTATCGGTGGTTGTCATTGGTGAGAGTCTGGCAAAAAGAGGAATTAACGAGATTATCGAACATTTAGAACGCGGTTCTGAAATCAGAAGCAGCCTTCTGCTTCTGACGGCCAAGGATCAGACAGCACTAGAGGTGCTATCAGCCCTTCCTCCTTTAACGAAGGTACCAGCTTTATCGGCAATTGGAAAGCTCGAGAACAACATGGAGAATTACGGAACTGTCACTAAAGTCAACATCGTTGATTGGGCAAAAGCCAATGACCGTAAGGGAACGTATGCGGTTATGCCTGGAATTTTTAATTATGGCGATCCAAAGGTATTTACTAAACAGGAAAACATCGAACAAAGCGAGCCTTATTCAACCGCTGTCGGGTATACCGCCGTATTCGGAAAAGATTCTAAGCTGCTTTACTGGATAGGGTCAGAGGAAACGAAGGCGATGCTGATCCTCCAAAATCAAATCCGGCGGACATTTGTTAATGCTCCTTGTGAACATGAACACATTTCATATGAATTGCCTTTTTCAAAATCCTATAATCGTGTCTCAGTTAAAGATAGGAAAGCTGAAATCCGCATAAAGGTTCATACAAGAAGTGAATTGTACTCTCTTGGCTGCATGAAAAAAAAGAAGCTTACAGAGGAGATGATACGGGATTTGGAAAGAAGAATGACAAGCAAGCTCAAAATGGAAATAGAGCGAACCGTACAAATCGCACAGGATCATCATTCAGATATTTTTGGATTTGGGCAATCACTGGCATCCAAGGATAAAAAGAAATGGAAAGAAGTAGAAAATCACTGGGATCAGCTCTTTCAAGAAGCAGAAATTACCGTGGATGTTTCTACTGAACTGCTGAGAGGCGGCGTGGTTGAAAGTCATATGTAAAGAGGGATCAGAATGAGCAAAGTGACTGCCAAGGAGATGTTTTATTTAATTTTCATATTTGAAATCGGCAGTGCAATCCTTTTGGATCCTGCAAAGCAGGCGATGAAAGACGCATGGCTCGCGGTATTGCTTAGCTATGCAGCAAGCATCCCGCTGTTTTTAATGTATATTGGGCTGACAAAGCTTTCAGGTAAAAAAACGATGGTTGGAATTCTCATCATGCTCCTGGGAAAGAAAGCCGGAACCATCGCCTCCTCTCTTTACATTCTGTACTTTTTGTACATCTGTGCACGCGTTCTCAGAGACTTCGGTGAATTGCTGATCATCACTGCTTATGATGAAACCTTCTTAATCGTGATCAGCAGTTTTATGATGCTTGCTGTTATGTATATAGCGATTAAAAGGTTTCATGTATTTGCCGGTGTCTCAAAACCATTATTTTATAGCATCACGATCCCCTTTTTCATCATAGTAGCATTTGAAATTATATCAGGAATTGTGGATATTCATGAACTTTTGCCGATTGCAGAAAATGGTCCAATGCCCATTTTGAAAACAATTTTCCCTGCGGTCATGACTTTTCCATTCGGAGAAATGGTCGTTTTTACGATGTTCTTTCCGCTTGTTCAGGATAGTGCCAAGCTCATCAAAGTGACCCTTTCTTCTATCTTTTTTGCCACCTTGATTCTAAGCACTACCGCTCTGCTCCATGTTTCCATTCTTGGGGCAGAAATGACAAAAAGCTTCGTATTTCCGATTCTTGCAACCGTCTCGCTGATCAATATATCGGATTTTATTCAGCGTCTTGATTCAATTGTGGTCGTTCTTATGATAATCGTGGGATTTACAAAAGTGTTTATGTTTTTCTATGCAGCACTTAGAGGCACAATGGAAATTACAGGAACAAAAAATCCGATTCCTCCCGTGCTGATTTATGGAGTAGCCATGATCGCCTCATCCCTGTTTATTGCCAACACTCAATATGAGCACTTTCAGGAAGGACTGATGTTCGTGCCTTACTTCCTTCATGTCCCCTTTCAAATGGTCTTTCCAGCACTAATTTTGGGCATACTTTGGCTTAAGAAAAAAAGAAATCAGAAGAAGGGTGCTGCCAATGAAGTTTCTTAAAAAGCTTAACAAAATCATGAAGGAAATCAAAACCGTTATCTATGCTTTGCTGATCGTTTTTCTTCTTCTTGTTTCCATAGCGCTTATCGATTTTTATCAGGGCTATTCATGGAGCATGGTGATGAAAACGTTTAGTTATGAGCTTAAGACCTCTTCCATGAATGACCTTTTTTCCCTGCTTATATTTGCTGTTTTGATTGGCATCTATCTTTATATAACCAATATTAAGTCTGGTAAAAAGAAACAGACTGCTGGAACTAAAGGAGTGAAAAATCAGTGAAAAAGCATCCTGAGAGGCTGATGGCCATTCTTTCACTTTCCACACTGGTGTTCATTAATAAAAAGAGGCTGCTTCGGTTTTTGCCGTCCGGAATCTTTATCACCATGATTTTGTGTGTGGAGAGCATGTTCGCAGATGCATGGAAATTTTGGAAGGTTCCTGGAGGCAGGAAAAAAGAGGCGAGAGTAAACTTAAGCTTTATATTTGGTCCCTTCTTAAGCGGGACGCTATGGATTTTCCATCTGACCTATGGAAACTTCCTTAAATATCTGCTGGCCAATAGCATCCTGGATTTTTCTCTCGCTTACCCAATCGCTTTTTTCTTTCAAAAAAAGAAGCTTTTCAAACTGCTGAGGTTCCAGCCGCCTTATATGTTCGGAGTATCAATGATGTGGGCGGTTCTTCTCTACGGATACCAGATGATGATTGAACATCTATACAAAAGAAAAGAGCCCAGCACTTAACACTGAGCTCTTTTTTCATTATTACGCAGGCTGTCTTGCACTGGCATCTGCAGCATTTGCCGGCGGTTCCTGGCTTGTTTTCTTGATTTTCGGCACAGGCAATAGGAACGTTGTAAGCGGAACGAATGTAATCAGTCTGATGGCGGCAACACAGATGATCATAACAGCAATGTACATAATGCCGACATACTGAACATTCCAATAGGGTTCCGGAAGATGCCTAGCCATCAAATACAGTACCATAGGGTGAATCAGGTAGATTCCCATCGAGTACTTGCCAATTAGCACAAGAGGATGCTTTATAACTGAAAATTTAGCGAGCAGCGGATAAATTCCAATAGCCGCGATGCTTAGAAGCGGTATATTCGCAAGGTTAGAAAGCCTGCGGTTTGATACATACCCCTTCATGTTGTATTCAATCACCGCCCCAGCTGAAACGGCAAGAGCGAGAATAAGCATTTGAACCGGGCGCTTCTGCGCAAAATTGCGGATCCCTTCCCAGTAATAGGCAAGGAATGCACCGAAGGCAAAGTAGAAAATCCAGATCGGCATAAACGACTTGCTTGCAATGAATTCTCCAATCGGACCCTCAAACGGAGGTTTAATTCCGTATAGGTTGTAACTAATTAAGAAGGAAATAAACAAGAAAATAAGAATCGTCGTTTGCGTTCTAAACAGCTTTTGAAGAAGTGGAAAAACAAGATAAAATTGCACTACGATTGAAATAAAATACAAATGATAAAACGCATTTCCTTGAATAAACCCCCCGATTTCCTCTATCGGATCGCCAATTCCCTGGCCGTTATAAACGTACATCATATAACGATATGCAACACTCCATAAAATAAAAGGAATAATAACCTTCGAAAAACGTGATTTCATAAACTTCCCAAATTGAAATCCTTTATTCCGAACCTGAAAAAACAAAAGAAAACCGCTGATGACCGCAAAAATTGGTGTCCCGAAACGGCCGATCTGGTTCAGAAAATACGAAAACCAGTCATACGTATCGTTATTCATACCAGAATTCGTTGCGGAAACGTGTACCGCCACAACAGCTAAACAAGCAAAGGCACGCAGGAAATGAATTTCAAACAAATAAGATTTACCGCTCTTCTGACTGGCCTCTTTTGCCATAACGATCACTCCTTTATTAAAAAGACTCCTTCATCATTTTAATCTGAAAAGCGGCCGAAATGGTGGCGTTCTATTAAAAGGCTTCTTTGGTCTCGTTTTGGATGCAAGGTCTTAAGATAGAGACATTCCACTTGTAAGCGCTATCTCCCTGCCATCCTGCATAAGCAAATAGTCATCACTAAACATAAATGTTTGCAAAATGGTGTTTTTGTCATTAATTGTTGTAAAAGGCAGAATAGCGGTTTATCAAGGTTTCTAATGAAACCTAATCAATCCTTTGCGAAATTTGTCGGAATTTGGAGTTAAAAGGGCAAACAGCTGATTTTTGAAGTGCTCACCGAAAACTTTTTTCAAATGGCGCACGCTATTTGGCTGTTCCGAACTTCCCAGCACTTATTTAGCCGGTACATTTTTTTCTGTTTGATGGCACACGTTATTTGGCCGTTCGGCTCTTCAATTTAGCCGTTCCTCCCGCTTATTTAGCCGTTCGGGAACCAAATTTAGCTGTTTCATTTTCTGTCCGCCGGCGCACGTTATTTAGCCGTTCCTGCCCCTTATTTACCTATTCCTCAACTGTACTATTTATGGATTGTTTCCAAACTCCATTTTGTTATATCTAAGCTGCTCACAGCCTTCTATCAACTAAAAAAAGCGATACCCTGGAAAAAGGGTACCGCTCTTAATATCAATTGGTATAGTTCTCTTTCATCTCTCCCGCTTCAGCTTGGCGGTGTCCAGCTTTCGGTTTCAGTCTTGGCAAGCCGAATGCTATGGCTAATATACCGCATAGAAGAGTCAGCATCGGATAGAATGTGTACGGAAGAATGCTGAGCGGAGAAGCTTTTACGAGCTGAGCCCCTGCCAGCATTTGGGCACCGTATGGAATCAGCCCCTGCACACTGCAAGAGAAAATATCCAAGATGCTTGCTGATTTTCTTTTATCTATGCCGTACTGATCGGCAATATTTTTCGCAAGCGGTCCTGCTGTGATAATTGAGATCGTGTTATTCGCAGTTGATAGGTTTGTTGCACTGACAAGTCCGGCAATTCCAAACTCTGCGCCTTTTTTTGTACGGATGTTTTTCGTCATAGCGTTCAGCAGGAAGGCAATTCCTCCATTATGCTTGATGAGTTCTACCATACCTCCAATAAGGACGGACAGGATGATAAGCTCTGACATTCCAGAGATGCCTTTCATCATGGTTTGAGAGAAGGTCAGGATATTGAAGCTTCCGTCTGCCAGACCGATAACACCTGTTAAGACAATTCCCCCGCCCAGTACGGCGACAACATTCAACCCGGCGAGTGCTGCGATGAGCACCCCAATGTAAGGGAGCAATTTTACAAAACTGAACTCCTTTGGTTCGACTGCTGAATCCATCCCAAGTGAAATGGCAACCAGGACGATAACTGTAACAATTGCTGCCGGCAGGACGATGAAAAAGTTCGTTTTAAACTTGTCCAGCATTTCGGTTTTCTGTGAGCGTACGGCTGCAATCGTTGTATCGGAAATAAACGATAAATTGTCTCCGAACATCGCTCCCCCAATAACAGAAGCAACAGCCAGAGCAACCGGAATTTCTGTCTCACCGCTGATTCCTGCTGCAATCGGTCCAAGAGCTGCAATAGTTCCCATTGATGTACCCATTGAGATTGAGACAAATGCTGCAATGATGAAAAGTCCTACTACTAAAAAGCTTTGAGGAAAATACGTTAAAGCCAGGTTAACTGTCGACTCTACCGCACCCATTCCTTTTGCCGCTTCCGAGAAAGCGCCGGCCAGGATGTAGATAAATACCATAATCATAATATCAGGATGTCCTGCACCCTTCGCAAAGCGTTCAACTTTTGATGTCAAATTTTCTTTTCTATTCATAAAAAGGGCAACTGCAACTGCCACAAGAATCGCTACAACCATCGGAAGCTTATAGAAGTCCCCAGTGATCACACCTGCTAAAATAAATAGCGATATAAAAATCAGCAATGGCAATAAAGCCAGCGGATTTCTTTTCGTTCCGTTATTTAAATCCATTTTCTCCACCTCGCTGCTATTCTGTTTTTCCAGCATTGCTGGTTATCATCACCTGCTGCCGGAAGATCCGCCTTATAAAAAAGACCCCTTCTTATCCTTTTAAGAAGAGGCCTTAATACACAATTTTCAGGACACTCTTCTTATCTTCCAAGCTCTGGAGCTTGCTGGATTTGGCACAGCACTCTTCAAAAAAAGTCCGCTGCCGAGGCATCGCAGGGCCAGTCCCTCCGCCTCTCATGATAAGAAGTTCGAATTAATTTATTGGCTTTTCAAAAACAATCTTTTACTACCTTAAGGGCTGACAGGATAAATGTCAAACAAAATAAGATGCGAATTTTACTTTTTCAAGAAAATAATATTCCTATTCAAAAAATAGAAAACCCTTTCATTTCTAATATAAAAGGGCACTGTATCGTTTTCAGACAATTATTATAGCACTCGAATATTTACAATTATTACTATTGATTCAAAAAAGGACTTTTCCATTCCATTAGCCCTCCGTATCTTCTGCTGAATGGCAATCAGTCCTTCAAAATCTGTTTCCTTATAATTCCGAATAACTGCAGGCTTTGGCCCATTCTCATCGAAAACGTAAAAGTCCTTCCTGTACATTGGTTTCCCCCGTCTCAAGCATTTTCTAATAATAATTAATACCGCTTTCTGAGATTTAGAAACCTTTACAAAAAAGCAGACCACTACAGATGGTCTGCTTCCGCTTCAACGTTCGGATTCTTTAAAATGAATGGATTTTACTTTCTGGGTCTTTTCATTAAATTCAACTGTTACAAATAATCCGAATTCCCTGCTGCCCTGGCGTATCCAGAGCTTAAATTTTTCTGCTGCCAATTCATCATCCAATTTTTCGCGGCCAATATGCTTATAATCCAGCAGCTTGGCATCCGGATACTTACGCTTAACCTCTTGTATAGCAATTTTAGACCACTTTGCATATGCGGGCTCCTGCTGGTGTGCTGAATAAACAAGCCTAGGCTCAGCTATCCCTGCAAGTATACCTGCTATAAGAAAACAGGAAATCCATTTTTTCATCGTACATGACACATCCCTTTTTCTTTTTAGGGTTGCGCAAACGAATAAAAAAAAGACGTGCATCCGGCACGCCTTTTTTATCCAATTATGATTTGTTTAACAAACTGTGTTTTCTTCCATAAACGAAGTAAACAATTAAACCGGCAGCCAGCCAAATCAGGAAGGCAATCCAAGTTTGCATTTGAAGCTGGAGCATTAAATACGCACAGGAGAGGAAGGCTAAAATCGGCACAACTGGAACGAATGGAGTTTTAAACCCTGCCTTCATCCCTTCTCCTGATTTTCTTAAAACCAAGATCCCAATCGAAACCGACATAAAGGCAAACAGAGTACCGATACTTGTTAAATTTGCTAATTCATCAAGCGGTATAAAACCTGCAAAAAGGGAAACGAGCAAACAGCCCAGGTATGTCGTTTTGACAGGAGTCTGCGTCTTTTTGTTGATTTTTGATAAACCGCTCGGCAGAAGACCATCACGGCTGATTGCATAAAACAGACGGGACAGGCCATACATCATAACAAGTAAAACTGTTGTCATCCCGGCAATGGCACCGATTGAAATCAGTCCCGCAACCCAGTCCTGGTTGATATAGTTCAAAGCAAAAGCAACCGGATTTTTCACATTAAGCTCTGTATAAGGGACGACTCCTGTTAAAATCGCCGATACTGCAATGTATAGAACTGTACAGATGGCTAAAGAAGCGATAATCCCGATTGGCATGTTTTTCTGAGGATTTTTAACCTCTTCCGCAGCAGAGGAAACAGCATCAAATCCGATATAAGCAAAGAATACCGTTGCAGCGCCAGTTGCTACACCTCCAAAGCCGAAAGGCATAAATGGCGTCCAATTATCAGGCTTTACATACCAGACAGCCACTGCGATAAATAAAAGAACCACCACAATTTTAATAATAACCATAATTGCATTAAGCCTCGCGGATTCTCTTACCCCCTTCGTTAGAAGAAAGGTAATCAAAAACGCAATAATGACAGCCGGAAGATCAAAATACGTTCCATTTTCCGGTGAATAGGCACTGGTCAATGCTGTCGGCAAATGGATCCCGAAGCCCCCCAGCAGCCCTTGAAAATATCCTGACCATCCGCTTGCAACGGATGCAGAGGCAAGTCCGTACTCCAAAAGCAAATCCCAACCCAAAATCCATGCCATCAGCTCGCCGAACGTTGCGTAGCTATATGTATAAGCACTGCCAGAGACCGGGACACTAGACGCAAATTCCGCATAGCATAATGCCGCAAAGGCACAGGCAATACCCGCTAAAATAAAGGATAGGACCAGTGCAGGACCAGCATGTTCTGCAGCGGCAACGCCTGTAAGTACGAAAATCCCCGTTCCGATAATCGCTCCAATTCCGAGCATCGTCAGATCAAACGCACCAAGCGTTTTGTTAAGAGAAATCCCTTTACTCCCCGAATCACTAATAATTTGATTAATAGACTTTTTCCTAAACAAATTCATTGTCTCACCCGCTATTCTTTTTTAAAATATTCAGAAATATTTAAATAATTTTTGAGATAGTCTTAATTTAATCGAACTATGTCGAAAAATCAACCGTTTTTAGAAAATTTAATTTATTAAAATAGAGAAACCTTTATATGGAAAAAGCCGGCCATGGCCGGCTCATCATTATTCGGATTCAGTTCTTGCACTAACAAGACCAATAATAACTCCCAACAACGCTCCATAAAACACCTCTTCAGGCTGATGACCCAAAAGCTCCTTCAATTCTTCTTTTTGTTTTACATGGCCCAGACCTGGAAAATGCCCTGAAAGAAGCTCGATATCCGCATCAATATCATTCACGAGTGCAGCAATCTCTCCCGTATGCCTTCTGATTCCTTGCGCATCATACATCACAATAATCCCAAAAACAACAGCCAGAGCGGTTTCGATTGAAGAACTCCCATTCTTAGCCGCTACATATGTAGCAAGAGATGATACTCCTGCAGAGTGAGAACTCGGCATCCCGCCCGTTGTAAACATTGGGCGCCAATCCCACTTGCCAGTCAGCCTCTTATGGCCAAATATTTTCAATCCTTGCGCAATCCCTATTCCTGCTAATGCTGTCAAAATTCCTCGATTCTTAATCAATTCCTTCACCTCGCGTGAGATTAGTTTTAGACTGTTCCATGGGGACTATACACTTACTCAATGTGCTTATACCCTAAATTCAGGATGAGTAAAGATTTGTTTAAGGGCTCAGACGGAGAATTAGCGATTTTTCAGCTTTTTTTGTTGAATTGCTGGTATTTAAATTTCTGCTGGCAATCCGTTAGATGCGTCTCATGTTCATCCAGGTTGGTTAAATTGAAAGTTGTCTCCTGCAAGATATTTAACTCCCGGCAATTATTTGCCTCTTGTTAAAATTCGCCATCCTCAAATCAAAAAAACCGCCCGCTGGTAAGAGCGGACGGTTTTTGAAAGATTATTTAGAAGCTTAGAGCTGCTTCTTTTGCTTTTTCTACAGATTTTCCGAAGATTGCATCTGCTGCTGCTGGGTCTGCAGCCATTCCTTCAGCAAGAACCACTGCAACATCATTGATGCCAAGGAAGCTCATTACTGCACGGAAATAGCTTTCAGTGTGTTCCATGGATTGCGCCGGTCCTTCAGAGTAAACGCCGCCGCGTGCTTCAATTAGAACTACTTTTTTGTCGCCGGAAAGTCCCACTGGACCATTTTCAGTGTATTTGAAAGTTTTTCCTGCTACTGCGATTGCATCGATGTAAGCTTTCATCAATGGAGGGAAGCCAAAGTTCCACATTGGGGCAGAAAATACCACTTTGTCTGCTTCAAGGAATTGATCTACAAGCTGAGAAAGGCGGGTGATTTTTGCTTTCTCGGCATCTGTTAGCTCCTGTCCTGCAGCAAGTTTGCCCCAGCCGCCAAGAACGTCAGCGTCGATCATTGGAAGATCTGTATTGTAAAGATCAAGTGTTTCCACTTTATCTCCTGGGTTTTCTGTTTGATAAGCATCTAAGAACGTGTTAGCTACACGTGCTGAGAATGACATTTCGTCACCTTTTGGATTTGCTTTTACATATAGAATGTTTGCCATTATTTATCTCTCCTTCAAATATTATGGGACTATATATTTTTTATTAAAGTATCTCGACTTCGAGGTTTATTTTATCTCACTCCTCCCCTTCTGTCAACCAGATAGAATTGCAGAACATTCCATGGTTTTAAACTCAAACTATTAAGGGTAAATCTAAAGTAAGCTACTCAATGGAAAGGATGAAATAATCATGGATCAGCAAGAACTAAGAGAACAAATCGTAAAATTAATCGACCAAAATAAAATCGGGACTCTTGCTACGGTTAAGAACGGTAAGCCGCATTCCCGCTATATGACATTTTTCAATGAGAATCTAACGCTTTATACTCCTACTGATATCGAAACTCATAAAGTGGAAGAAGTTGACGAGAACCCGAATGTTCATATCCTTCTTGGTTATGATGGAGAAGGTTTTGGTGATACGTACGTAGAAATTGAAGGCAAGGCTTCAATTGAGAAATCAGAGGAGCTTAAACAGCGTTTATGGGATGACAATATGAAGATGTGGTTTGACGGCCCTCATGATGATAACTACATTATTTTGAAAATTACTCCGGATCATATCAGACTGATGAATAAAAAAGGCGAGCCGCCGCATACACTGGAAGTATAATGAACCTAAAATGGGCGGACAATCCAAGTTGATTGTCCGCCCATTTTTTATGGAGAGAATGGACTGCAGATCTTATAAAAAAGAAGCTTGAGGCTCTCACCTCAAGCTTCTTCCAATCATTATTTAAACGTCGTCGACATCAAAAATTCCTTCGAACGCTCTTCTTTCGGGTTGTCAAAGAACTCATCCGGCGTTCCTTTCTCCACAATCCGTCCTTCGTGCATATAGACGATAGAATCGGCCACCTCGCGTGCAAATCCCATCTCATGAGTAACGACAATCATCGTTTTTCCTTCCTCAGCGAGCTGTTTCATCGTTTCGAGCACTTCGCCTACAAGCTCAGGATCCAATGCAGAGGTCGGTTCATCAAACAGCATAATGTCCGGCTCCATGGCGAGCGCCCTTGCAATAGCTACACGCTGCTTTTGTCCACCGGAAAGCTTGCTTGGATAAACGTCCGCCTTGTCCTCAAGCCCTACTTTTTTCAAAAGGTCTTTGCCTAGCTGAACGGCCTGCTCTTTTTTCATTTTTTTCACCATAAGCGGTGCTTCTATTACGTTTCCAAGCACTGTCTTGTGAGGAAAAAGGTGAAAATGCTGAAATACCATTCCGACTTTTTGGCGGACCTCATTGATATCATGTGATTCCTTTGTTACTTCCTCACCTTCAATGACTATCTTTCCATTATCGCGCTTCTCTAAAAAATTCAGGCAGCGCAGCAAGGTGCTTTTCCCCGAACCGCTGGCGCCGATCAGGCAGACCACTTCACTCTCATACACTGTCATATCTATATCTTTTAAAACATGAAGATCTCCGAACGATTTATTCAATTTCTCCACTTTTATCATTTCTCTTTCCATGGTTGCCTCCTTCTACCGGTCACTGACGGCCAGTTTTTTCTCGATCAGGTTGACAGCTATCGTCAAAATTGCCACGACAATTAAGTAATAAACTGCGACAATCAATAAATATGTCATTTCATCAAAGTTGTTCGACCCGAGCGTTGTCGCTACGTTAAATAATTCATTCATTGAAATGAAGGCGGCCAGGGACGAATCTTTTAATCCGATAATAAATTGGTTCCCGAGCGGCGGCAGTGCGCGGCGGAATGCCTGCGGCAGTACAATTCTGCGCATGGCAAGCGACCGGGTCATTCCAAGAGACCGTCCCGCTTCCATTTGCCCTTTGTCGATTGATTGAATGGTACCCCTGAAAATTTCGGCGATGTAAGCACCATTATGAAAGGCAAGCGCTAGCGATGCGGCCCAGAAATCCGGAATTAAAAAGATACCGCTAATCCCAAAATACAGAATAAAAATTTGAACGATGAGCGGTGTTCCGCGAACCAGATAAATATACGCATCCGATATGTACCCCAGCGGCTTTATATTGGAAATTTTTAATAGTGCAAAAAACAAACCGATAAAAATCCCGATGATAATGGATACAACCGTGAGCTGCAGAGTGAGCAGCATGGCCTTTAAAAAAACATCATAGCTTTCTCCGAATACTTGAAAAAAGTGCGGCAAACTAGGCAATGATCCGACTCCCTCTCTTTATTATTTTTTTGGTTTTTCCGTTGCTTCTTCTTTTGTAATGTCTTCCCCGAAATATTCAATGCTGATTTTCGCTAATGTTCCATCCTTGCGCAGGTTTTCAAGCGCTTCGTTCACTTTTTTCTCCATCAGCGGATTGTCCTCGGGGATGACCACTGCCTGGGCACTCCGTTCAATCAGCTGCTGGCCCTTAATTTTAAAGCCTTCATTTGCAGCGCTTCTGCCGGTTACAAAATCAGTAATAACGGCGTCATGACGTCCTTCACTAAGTGCCTTCAGGGCTGTTATGTCACTATCATATATTTTCACGTTCCCCGTGTACTGCTTCGCTGTATCAGCGTATGTAGATCCTTTTGCTGCGGCAACCTCTTTTCCTTTCAGATCAGCAGTTGTTTTAATATCGCTGTCCTCTCTTGTGAAAATTTGAGGTCCAGAATAATAGTAGGGAGTGGAAAAACGAACATACTTTGCCCGCTGATCATTGATCGTGTGGCTCGCAACCGCCACATCGGCTCTTCCTGTTTTAACCCCTTCTACAATTCCTTTAAATTTAATCCGTTTCTCAACCGGCTTTAGCCCCAGCTCTTTTGCAATTGCCTTTCCAACTTCCACATCAAAGCCTGTCATTGTCATATCGTTTCTGACATAACTAAATGGCTTGAATTCTCCGGAAGCGGCAAAGATAAACTCTCCCTTATGCACAAGCTCCAAGCCGTCTTCGCCTTTTTCCTTATCGGCACAGCCTGTAAGCACGGCAGTCATAAGCATAACGCTCATCATCCATATCGATACCTTCTTCATCCGAATACCTTCTCTCCCTTCTGTCATGGATCAGGTTTGTAAGCCATTGGTATTACATACCCAATTTTCTGAATTTTTAACCTGAATAAAAATTACAGGATTGAGTTTTCAGTGAAACGTTTCGGTAAACGATTCTTTATAACTAGTTACATACTGCTGAAACTCATCTCCAATGAACCCGTTGAGGATGAGCGCATTTATGTACCCCTTATTGAGGGAAAATCGACTGAACAGACAAAAGAAATGCAGCACGGATCGTCCAAAAAATAATGAAGATAAGGATCGAGCAACTGCAGGAGTACTGCGAAAAATGAAGATTGAAACGCCAAAGAGCCTGGGAATTCTCCCAGGCTCTTTCAATTGGATTTCTCACTATTCCATGTTGCTATGCATCCCCAAAACCTGATCATGATCGAGGCTCTTCCGTTCAGACAGGCTCAGGCAAATCCAGTCAAACAGCAAATGGATACTCTGATCGAAAAGGGATCCGAGCGGCTGGATGCTCATCTTTTCTCCCGGCTTCCTGTATTTCGTAGCCGCCGGCACGATCACAACCGACTCTTCTCCGGCGTTCTGTGCAAGCAATGTATCTGCATTCGCTGTAAAAACGAGCAGCTCTGTCCCCTGCTCTTTTGCTTTTACAGAAAGCCATTCCACGCTTTTCGTTTTTCCGGAGCCGGATACAAGAATAAGCAAATCTTCCTTTTGTACAGAAGGAGTGGTCGTTTCGCCGATGACATAAACGATTAGACCAAGGTGCATGAGCCTCATAGCAAATGATTTGGCCATGAGACCGGAGCGCCCTTCCCCGGCTACAAAAATCCGTTTTGCCCTGTAGATCCTTTCCAATGCTTTTTCTGCAGATTGCCTGTCTGTTTGTTGGAGGACGGAGGAGACTTCCTCGATGATTCCATTAAAATTCAATGCTGCTCATTCCTTTCATACAGGCTGCTTTTAGATCGGCGGCAGCCATTGCAGGATCGGCCGCCTTCGTGATACTAGAGCCGGCAATAATGATTTGGACTCCGGATTTTTGCAGGGAGGGAATACTTTCGACCCCAATCCCCCTGCTGCCGCAGTTCGCACTCCCATCTCCTTCAAGAAAGGCAGCACCTCAAATACATGGCTTCCCTTTCCGCTTTCCTGCAAATCCTTGCTTGTATGGACACAAAAGACGGCAGGATAGTTTACAATTTTTTTTAATTTCTCCAAATCCGTGTTCAGTAAATCGATCATAACCGTCCTGCCTCGTTTTGCCGCTTCATTGATGCAAATTTCAATTGTTTCTCCCGGCGCTGCCCCCATAACAGTAAGGATGTCAGCACCTGCGTCATATGCGAGCTTTGATTCATAAACAGCGTTATCCATGACCTTCATATCTGCCATAACCAGCTTATCCGGAAAGGCTTTTTTCACCTCAAATACACTCCGCATTCCGAATTCCTTTATGAGGGACGTTCCCACTTCCACATAATCCGTAAAGAAGTCTGTTCTTCTTGCAAAATCAATTGCATCCTCCAGACTAAGCCGGTCGAGCGCAAGCTGCAGCTCCATGTTTCATCCTCCGATCGTGGTTGATGATTCTCTAATCTTCAACTCCGTCTGGAATACGAATAATCCCGTTTTATCAGATTTGCCGCTGATTTGTTCGAATAATAAGTCCGCAGCCTTCATACCCATCTCGTAGGCGGGCTGGTCAATTACCGTGAGAGCAGGCTCAGATATGGCCGCCATTTCAATATTATCGAAGACAACGAGAGCGAGATTTCTGCCGATACGGATTTCATTTTTACGGGCGAACTTCATCACTTCAAAATACGTCAGATCATTCCCGGCAATAAGTGCGGTCGGCCCTTTCCCGTTAGCAAACATCTCTTCAAGGACCGATACCATCTCCGAAATTTCAACAGATCTCATGAAATGCTCATTGACCGGTTCCCCTCGTTTTTCAAGTGCTTCTATAAATCCGGCCACCCGCTCTCTTCTTGGAAAGATCGTTGGAGGCGGCGTTAAAATCGCAAGCTTTTCATGGCCTTCCTTCAAAAGGTGACCGACAGCCTGATCCATTGCATCCCGGTTGTCGACAACCACCGTATTCACATCGATCCCATCCAGTTTGCGGTCAACGAATACCACAGGGTACTTCTCTGACTCAAGCTTTTTATAGAGCTCAGGGTTTTTCCCAGTAGGAAAAATCACGAGTCCGTCAACCTGTCTCGCTCTCATGCTTTCGATATACTTTTTTTCCTTATTCTCATCTTCATAAGAATTGCAGAAAATCACCTGGATGTCTTTTTCCTGAAAATAATCCTCGATCGCCCGGCTCATCTCCGTGGAAACGGTATGAACGATATTGGCGGCGATAATGCCGATAAGCGACGTTCTTTTTTGCTTCAGGCTTCTTGCTATATAATTTGGATGATACCCGAGCTCATCTATCGCTTTTTTGATCCGATCCTTCGTTTCCTGACCCATATATTCAAATCGTCCGTTTAAAAATTGAGAGACTGTGCTTTTACTGATTCCAGCTGCTGTGGCTACATCTGCCATCGTTACGCGTTTCATCTAATCCGTCCTCTTGTCTATAGATTCTTCCTCTATTGTACTGTTCCAGGGAGTCGATATCCATCTAAGAAGAGGACAAGCTGATTATCACGTAAAACTTTTCAATAAGTCACCACCTGATGGAAGGGGCGTTTCATTTCACCTGGAAACCGCGGACACATTCACTGAATTGGCGCGCCCTCTCCGTAAGCTTGATCAGACTGTCCCCATCAGCCGCCATTCCGCCGCTAACCAGCGTGCTCCCCACACCAATTGCTGCTGCCCCAGCCTTCAGGAAGGCTTCCATATTATCGAGGCCGATTCCGCCTGTCGGCATGAGCGGTATATGGGGAAGCGGTCCTGCTACTGCCTTTAAAAATTCTGGCCCCAAAACATTTGCTGGAAATACCTTCACTAAATCTGCTCCCGCTTCATAGGCAGTGAGAATTTCAGTAGGAGTCATTGCACCAGGTACACTGATGACCCCGTATCGCTTTGCCATACGGATTGTGCCCAAGCTGACAGTCGGTGAAAAAATAAATTTCGCTCCGGCTGAGATCGCTGTTCTTGCCGTCTCCGGATCCAGTACCGTCCCCGCTCCTACTAAAACCTCTTCATTGAACTCCTCGTTTAACCGTTCAATCACCTGGATCGCCTTCGGGTTTTCCATCGTAATTTCAAGGGCGGTTACCCCGCCATCCTTCAGGGCCTGAGCAATCGGAACAATCGTATTCGGATTAGCCCCTCTTATAACGGCTACAACACCGCTTTCCTGAATTGCATTTGCTCTCATTTTCCATTCCTCCTGTTAAGCGCTTTTTACGGCAGATTGATGTCTGGCTGCAGCTGTATTCTTTACGGCAAAAATCGTAATAATCGCTGACAGAAGCAGGGCACCTGACATGAAAAGATAGGAAGCCCCAAATCCTCCTGTTGTCCCATTTAAATAACCAACAAGGTAGGAACCTGCAAATGATCCGAGTGCCCCCATGCTATTGATGAGCGCCATAGCGCCGCCTGCGACATTACGTGGCAAAATCTCCGGAATGATGGCAAAGAACGGACCATATGGGGCGTACATCGCTCCTCCTGCAATAATGAGCAAAACAAAAGACAGCCAGAAATTGCTCGTTCCAATTAGATAGGAACCATAAAACGCGAGTGCTCCAATCAGCAGGAACGGCCAGACAAAAGCACTTCGGTTAAGCGTTTTATTTGAGAAATAAGACGCGGACAGCATTCCGATAATCGCTAAAATATAAGGCACAGAGGAAAGCCATCCTGTCGTGACAATGTCCATGTTCGGCGCTGCTTTAATAATAGAAGGAAGCCACATCACAAACCCGTAAACCCCTATGCTCCAAAGCGCATATTGAAGACTGAGCAGAATAACCGTTTTAGATTTAAATGCTTCTGCGTAATTTTTCACAGGCTTCAAGCCTTGCTGCTCTTGATCCAGCTGCATTTGCAGGTCTCTTTTTTCCTGCTCGTTCAGCCATTTGGCGTCCTTTGGATCGTCATTAACGAGCTTCCACCAGAAGAATGCCCAGATTAATGCCGGCAGCCCTTCCAAAATAAACATCCAGCGCCAGCCAACGGATTCTACTAAATATCCGGATAGAATCGACATCCACAGCACAGTTGCCGGATTTCCAAGAATAAGAAAAGTATTCGCCCTGGACCGTTCCGCTTTCGTAAACCAGTGGCTTAAAAAAACTAGCATGGACGGCATAACAGCACTTTCTACGACTCCCAGCATGAAGCGGATGACAATCAGAAGGTTCACGTTTGTAATCAATCCCGTAGCCGTTGCCAGTCCGCCCCATAAAATAAGTGACCAGAAAATCAGCTTTTTTGCACTTTTATTTTCCGCATAATGAGCTCCCGGAATTTGAAAAAAGAAGTACCCCAGGAAGAAAAGCGACCCGAGCAGCGATGACATCGCTGCCGTGATATGCAGATCCTCCGCCATTCCTCCCGCTGCCCCGAAGCCATAATTGGCTCGATCCAGATAAGCGAGGCTATACGTAATAAATGCAATTGGAATCAAACGAATCCAGCGCTGTTTGGATAATGTCCCTTTCATACCTCATCAGCCTCCTTCACATGCTTTTTCATATATCGTTCTAGCTCTTCTCTTACCGGGTAGCCATCACTGTCGCCGATAGACTGAACCGCCATTGCCCCAATTGCATTTCCTCTCAGAACAGCCTCTTCCATTGGGAGACCCTTAAGAATTCCACTCACAAAACCGACGGCAAATCCGTCTCCTGCCCCGACGGTATCTACGACTCTATCAACCTTGAAGCCTTCCACAAGCCCTTTCTGCCCTGCTGTTTTAAAGAACGCTCCATCCGGTCCCAGTTTAACGGCCACTGCCTTCACACCATGTTCCAGGTAAAAATCTGCAATTGTTTCAGGCTGACTAGAGCCTGTCAAAATACGTCCCTCTTCCACTCCCGGCAGAACAAAGTCTGCCTGGAATGCTGCTTTATTAATCTCTTCAGCCATTTCCTCCTGCGAGTTCCATAAAGCTGGTCTCAGGTTCGGATCAAATGAAACCGTTTTGCCCGCTTCCTTCATCAGCGTAAGGATGTGATGAGAAAAAGCCCTCGTCTGTTCAGACAAAGCAAGCGGAATCCCCGTTAAATGGAGGTGCTTTGCCGAAAGAAAATAGCTGCTGTCGGCATCTTCGGGTGAAAGAGTGCTTGCTGCAGAACCTCTTCTGAAATACTGCACCTCAGGATCTCCCTCTAAAACCTTGGATTTAATCTGGAACCCAGTCGGATAGCGGGAATCCGTCAAAACACAGTCAACATTCACGCCTTCTTTTTTCAGCCGGTCCATAATAAATTCGCCAAATGCATCGCTTCCGACCTTGCTCGCCCAGCCGCTTTTAAAGCCAAGCCTCGCAAACCCTATCGCTGTATTGGTTTCCGCCCCCGCCAGAGACCTGGTGAAATGCTCTGCTCTATAAAGAGGTCCTGTATCATCGGCTATGAACATGGCCATTGCTTCACCGAACGTCACTGTATCCAACATTTTTTTCACTCCTTTTAAAATGGTTAACGTATTTCACAGCCTCAGCCTTTGTTCTTATAGGGAACTCAAGTCCGATCGGACAGTTTTCAGGCAGTACGCTCAAAACCTGGCTGCACAAAGACTCCTTATGCAGTTCAGGAGGCGCGGTAATCAGCTGATTCCCTTCCATGACGGTTTCCTTTAGGTGAATGTATCGAACATATTTCCTTAGTCTGCCTGCTGCGTCCATCAGATCTTCTCCTGCATACCGCCAGTTCCCTGTATCAAACACCATGCCAATCGGCAAATCAAAACAGGAAACGCTTTCAAAAAATACTTTCATTGGCGTTATTTTTCCCCCGTAGGATGTTTGATCATTTTCAACATAGAGAACCTCGGATTCTTGGAAATGAGACATCAGCTCTATCAAGCTCTCAATCTCAAAAACCTGGGGAATAAAATAGCCAAGCGATACCTTCAGTGCTCCTGCACCGTGCCGTTTCATTTCATCTGCTAATTGGAACATTTCCTTATTGAGCCTGCCTTGTTCATCAAAGAGCTCGGCCGGAGCCGAATACACATCTTCCTTGGTGGCTTTAAGCGGCAATTCAGCTTCCGTCATACGCTCTTTTCTTATTTCCGCTCCATCAGCTCCGACTGAATGAATGAGGGGAAAAAGCTGGGCATGATCGTCTAACTGGAGTTCCCCTCCATCCAAAGCATGGAAAGGGATGACGATGGATCTCAAAATAAACACCTCCTAATTCTTAATAAATCGGTTTAGTAAATCGGTTTAGTAACAGTATATTAGAATGTAAGCGTTTTAACAAGGTTTTTATCACTCTGTTTTTGCATAATCTGGTACTGCGCTTAGGATAAAAAATAAACAGGCTGACACGTCGACGCGGCAGCCTGTAAACACTTCCTGTTTATGTTTGTAATTATATAAACATTTCATTGTTTCGTTTGGTAATTGTCAATCATAAAAAAAAGCCCTGCATACATGCTGTACGCAAGGCCCTGTTCAGCTAGTCATTTCAGCTGCTTCTTTTCGGAAAAAGCTTTTCATCGCATGGAATACATCGACTTTTTGCTTGAGGATATAATAGCGGAAGTTTTCATTGGTGATGTTTTTATAAGCGGACATTAAGGTCGAGTGCCGGTTATACTGATTGACCTCGCCGTATCCAAACATATTGGATACCTTCATTAATTCACCGACAAGCTTCACACATCTCGCATTATCGGACGTTAGATTATCCCCATCTGAAAAATGGAATGGATAAATGTTATAACGGGCAGGCTGGTATTTTTCATCAATGATTTCAAGGGCTTTCCTGTAAACAGAGGAGCAAATCGTACCTCCGCTCTCTCCTTTATTGAAAAAATCTTCTTCAGATACAACCTTTGCTTCAGTATGATGGGCTATGAATTCAATTTCCACATGCTCATATTTCGTACGGAGAAACCTCGTCATCCAGAAGAAAAAGCTTCGGGCCATGTACTTTTCCCATAATCCCATACTGCCGCTTGTGTCCATCATCGCAATAACGACTGCCTTGGACTCCGGCTTAATAACCTCATTCCATGTCTTAAACTTCAAATCCTCGGGATAGATCGGATAGAATTGCGCCTTTCCCTTCATTGCGTTTCGTTTATAAGCAGACATCATCGTCCGTTTCTTATCGATATTTCCCATCAAACCGGTTTTGCGGATATCGTTAAACTCTATATTCTCCACAACATTCTCTGCCATTTCCTTACGCTTCAGGTTGGGCAGCTCCAGCTCGCTGAACAAAGCCTCCTGAAGCTCCATCATGGACACTTCGGCTTCGTAATAATCTTCCCCGCCTGGTCTCCTGCTCCCTGGCCTTTTCCTGGTCCCTGACCCTGCTGCGAACCGTCCCGTGCGACTACATCTCCCACCTGGCTGTCGCCGTCACCCTGCCCGACATGTTTGTTTTTATCATAATTATAGCGGATCTTATATTCATCGAGTGACCGGATTGGAATCTTCACTACGTTTTTACCATTGGACATAATGATGCTTTCCTCGGTAATCAGGTCAGGCAGGTTATTTTTAATCGCTTCCTGAACCTTCTCCTGATGCCTTAGCTGGTCGTCATAGCCTTTGCGGTGGAGGGACCAATCTTCATTCGAAATGACGAAGTTGCTTGCGTCTCCTTTTGACATATTCCCCTTCCCCTCCAAACTTTTTAAAAATTGCTCTGCCATCTGTCACCGATTTGGAGCCCATTGCATATGATGTCGGTGAATGAATTTCTCTCCGTTGGCTGATTTTTTGAGATTACTCTATCCTATGCGGGGGATGAGGATTATTGACAAACAATTATGAAAATTGGGCGCCCTTCACTCAAAAATTAGACAAGGTATTTTTAGAAGGAATCTGGCAGATTTTATACATATTAAATGAAAGAACCCTTGCACGGGGCAAGGGTTCTATTGATTATTTATTCTCGTTTTCTTTATGCTGATCGGGATCCGGAGTCTTTCCCGATTTCTTTACTTCCTTATTTGTTTTCATATGCTCCATGATTTTGGATTGTTCCACCAAATCATCCATATCGCGAATACTTGAACTCTCTTTTGATTTCTTCGGATTCTTTTGATCCATTTCTATCACTCCTTAGGAGATTATATAGAGTAATTACCCGGTTAAGGGCGGGGTGAAACGTGGCGCCTGACCCGCTCTGCTTTACCGCAATGGGGGACAGAGGAAACACTTCTGTACTCTATATGGATCAAGGGATTTGAAGACACAGTGCCAGAGCTTTATTATTGTAAAGAAACCGGGGACTGGCACCGTGCCAGTCCCCGGTTTCTTTACCGTATTGCGGGACAGAGACCACCCTCCAGAAAACGTTGATACATATAGGCTCAGAAGGATCGGTGCCAGAGCTTTACTCCTTTATCAGAACAGGGGTCAGGCACGGCCCATACAGCCAAAACAAAAAGCCGGGAATCTCCCGGCTCGCAGCACACCTATCGATTCAGCAAACTTCCAACATAACGCAGCAGTTCATTTGCAGAAGTTGAATTATAGCCATGCTCATCAATCAATCGCTTGACGACTTCGTTTACCTTCTTCAGCTGCTGTTCATCCGGTGTCTTGGATGAGGTCGTAATTTTCACAACATCCTTCAGATCAGCAAACAGTTTTTTCTGGATGGCTTCGCGCAGTCTTTCATGCGAATTGTAATCAAATCGCTTCCCTTTGCGTGCATAGGCGGAAATGCGGATCAGGATTTCTTCGCGGAATGCTTTTTTTGCATTTTCGGAAATGCCGATCTGCTCCTCTATGGAGCGCATCAATTTGTCGTCCGGATTCATCTCTTCACCGGTGAGCGGGTCGCGCAGCTTATTTTTATTGCAGTATGCTTCGACGTTATCCAGATAATTTTCCATAAGGGTTTTCGCCGATTCTTCATAGGAATACACAAATGCTTTTTGAACTTCTTTTTTCGCAATATCGTCGTATTCTTTTCTGGCGACAGAGATGAAGTTCAAATAGCGTTCACGGTCTTCCTGAGAAATGGAGGGATGCTGATCGAGCCCTTCTTTAAGAGAGCGAAGGACATCCAGTGCGTTGATGGACGGATTTTCTTTCCGGATGATGGTGGAGGAAATCCGGTTAATGACATAACGCGGATCAATCCCGCTCATGCCCTCATCCTGATATTCCTTCTTCAGTTCCTCTAAATCCACTGTGTTGTAGCCTTCTACACTTTCACCATCGTAAAGCCTCATCTTCTTCACGAGGTCGATATCTCCGCGTTTTGCTTCCTTTAATCTCGTTAAAATTGAGAACATCGCTGCAACCTTAAGGGTATGCGGGGCAATGTGGACATCGGACACATCGCTTTCGCTGATCATTTTATCGTATATGCGCTCTTCCTCTGTTGCTCTAAGATTATATGGAATCGGAATCACGATAATCCTTGAGTGAAGCGCCTCGTTTTTCTTATTGGATATGAAGGAGCGGTACTCGGTTTCATTCGTATGGGCCACAATCAGCTCGTCGGCGGAAATGAGCGCGAATCGCCCTGCTTTGAAGTTTCCTTCCTGTGTTAAAGAAAGAAGGTGCCATAAGAATTTTTCATCACATTTCAGCATCTCCTGGAACTCCATCATTCCGCGGTTCGCTTTATTCAGCTCTCCGTCAAAGCGATAAGCCCTTGGGTCAGACTCAGAGCCGTACTCGGCAATCGTTGAAAAGTCGATGCTTCCTGTCAGGTCGGCAATATCCTGTGATTTCGGATCCGATGGACTGAACGTACCGATTCCGACGCGCTTATCCTCGGAGAAAAAGATCCGCTCAACGATTACATCTTCAATTCTGCCGCCGTACTCCTCCTGAAGCCTCATCATATTTAAGGGAGACAGATTTCCTTCGATCCGGATGCCGTATTCCTCATAAAAATCCTGGCGAAGGTGATGGGGAATTAAATGAAGAGCATCTTCATGCATCGGGCAGCCTTTAATCGCAAATACGGCACCGTTGTCGGTTTGAGAGTATTTTTCAAGACCTCTTTTCAGCATCGTGACAAGTGTTGATTTCCCTCCGCTTACCGGTCCCATGAGTAGAAGGATCCGCTTGCGGACGTCAAGCCGCTTGGCAGCAGGGTGAAAATATTCTTCTACCAGTCTTTCAAGAGCTTCTTCAAGCCCGAACAGCTGAGAATCAAAAAATTTGTACTTTTTGACGCCGTTGACTTCTTCAATACCATGATCTTTGATCATATTATAAACCCGCGAGTGAGCTGATTGAGCCACATTTGAGCGAGTTTTCAATATTTCCAAATACTCTACGAAGGTTCCTTCCCATTTCAAACGCTCTTCATCTTCTCTGTACCTTTCAATCTTCTTTAAGATATCCATAAGGACCTCCTTCATCTTTGTGCATCACAAGAGATTATTACACTTTATGAGAGAGGGAAGCTTATCATTCTTGTTTTTCAGATGTGTCTTCCAAGCAATCTATATGACTGAAATTTTAGAAATGGAAGAAAAAGAGAACGAATACAATTCACAGCGCTTACATATTACCGTATAATTGAACCTATACGCTTGGACTACATTCTTGAGGAGGGCTTTTATGAAGACCGCATTGCTGCTTGGAGTCTGCATTACATTCCTCGTTTCGATTTTCACAGCCGGGTACAACGATAAACCGAAAATACGGAAATAAAAAAACGGCCTTCTCGCGGAGGCCGTTTTTGCTTACAGCAAATCCAAATAATCCTGCTGTCTCAATGCTTCATAAACCAGAATGGCAGCTGTGTTGGAAAGATTCAGAGAGCGGACATGCTCCGTCATCGGAAGCCGCAGGCACCGGTCCATGTTGGCATCAATCAGATCACGCGGAAGACCTGTCGTCTCTTTTCCGAAAACAAAAAAGATATCCTTCTCTTGATCGGAATAGTCGAAAACCGTATGCGGCTGTTTGCCGTGTTTTGTTAAATAATAAAATTCTCCGTCATCATATTCCGAAAACAGTTCGTCAAGCGAATCATGATATCGGACATCCACGTGCTCCCAATAATCCAGGCCGGCACGCTTCAGCATTTTATCATCCGTCGAAAACCCAAGCGGGCGGATTAAATGAAGAACGGTGTGCGTTGCTGCGCATGTACGGGCAATATTCCCTGTATTGGCAGGAATCTCTGGCTGATACAATACTACGTGTAATCCCAAAATGGTCACCTCTGCTAAAAATTCTTT
Organism: Metabacillus flavus; assembly: GCF_018283675.1. Lineage (NCBI taxonomy): Bacteria > Bacillati > Bacillota > Bacilli > Caryophanales > Bacillaceae > Metabacillus > Metabacillus flavus. The sequence goes on along the minus strand of NZ_JAGVRK010000001.1, from coordinate 837,618 downwards.
CCGCCTCATTATACCACGCTTTAGCTTTTCTCAGAATCGTCCTGAATTCGGTAAAACGAATAGCGGATATTCGGTGTATAGGCAGTCGAATCTTTATATGACCAGTACCTCATCCGGCTGTTGGACGTCTGTGCATTCACGAGCGGCATGTTGTTTTTGTCCTTGGCCACAACAAAGGTTGTATGATCAAAACGGCCGTCTCCTTCAAAATCATAGCAAACGACATCCCCGGGTCTTAGCTCTTCAGCTGAGCCGACCTTGATTCCCCGCAGTCCCGTTTTCGACCTGGGCAGGAACAAATTCATGGAATGAGCGACCGCCCAGCTGTAGCTCCATGTGTTATTCTGCATCCACCAGCCGGTTCCCTTTCCAGGATATCCCCTCATTTGTGCTCCTCCGCTGCGAAGGCATTGCGAAACAAAATTCGTGCAGTTTACATCAAAGTTTTTATACTGGCTGTTATGGCTGTTCCACCAGCGTTCCGCATACTGCACCGCCGCCATCCGGTCATAATAGAAGCCCTTCCGCTCAAGATCTTCATCATCAAAAGCTTCAAAGTCCTGATGAACCTCAGGCCTGCTTTCAGCCAAATCCTCGAGAACCTCGGTATCCGTGAGGGAGGCTAAACGCCGGACTATTTTTTCCTCTAAATAAAACGAATCGTCATTTTGAATGAGCCATTTTTCATGGAGGATATATTGAACCTCCCGAAAATCCCCGCGCTCCTTAATATCCGTCACTTTAATCTTCGACGATCCTTTAATCGCAAGGGTCTTCCGCTCATTCAATTCCTCTGCCTTCCGCTCAAGGGACAGCTTTTCTGCGTCCGACATAAAAGGCAAATGCCTTGTCTTCCCGTTGACTACATAGTCCAGCCGGCTTTCTGCTGCTGTTCTAAGCAACTCATTCACCATGCTCACCTGCTTCCCATTCTTCTTTTACAAGAATATGAGAAAGAATCCCGCAGTATCAGTTTTTTTCAAATGGTGCCTCATCATTTCATGAAAACTGGCTCTGTATGGCTTGCTCATTCATTGGTAAAATCATGATTAAAAGGAGGCGTAACCTTGTACATTCCTAAACACTTCGAAATGAACGACAAAGAAGCGATGTATCATTTAATGAAAGAAAACAGCTTCGCCACTGTTTTTACTCAGCATAAAGGTGAACCGTTCGCGAGCCATCTGCCTCTGACAATCGATGAGACGGAAGAAATGATTTACGGTCATTTTGCCCGGCCGAATCCGCAATGGGAGGATGCTGAAAATCAGCAGGTGCTCATCGTTTTTCAAGGCCCGCACTGTTACATATCTCCAGCGTGGTACAACACCGATCATGCCGTGCCGACCTGGAACTATACAGCGGTCCATGTATACGGGGAACTGGAACTCTTGAAAGATAAGGACGACGTCTTGGAAGTGCTGTCGCAGCTCGTCCGCCAGCATGAACCTGCTGACAGCTCCTACCAGATGCAGGACATCGAGCCTGGCTATATCGAAAATTTGAGCAAAGGAATTGCAGCCTTTAAAATCCGTATTACAAAGATGGAAGGCAAAGCAAAACTAAGTCAAAACCATCCCCCTGAACGGCAGGCACGAGTTATTGAAGCGCTTGAAAATCTGCCGAATGAAAACGAACGGAGGGTTGCAGCGTTGATGAGAAGGAATGATAAAGGATGAATGAAAAAGAGATCATTGCCCATATAGAAGAGGATTTGTGGATGATGCACGTCTTGGAAACCGTGCAGCTGCTGAAGCTTCCTGATTGGTGGATCTGTGCAGGCTTTGTCCGTTCAAAGGTTTGGGATGTCCTTCACGGGTTCAGTGAAAAAACGGTGCTCCCTGATGTAGATGTCATCTATTATGACCACCGCTTCCAGAATGAAGCAATTGAGAAGGAGCTTGAACGGAAGCTCTTCTCTTTATCACCAGAAATTCCATGGTCAGTAAAAAATCAGGCAAGAATGCACCGCAAAAACAAGATGGACCCCTACACAGATTCAGTCGATGCCATGTCCAAGTTCCCTGAAACGGCAACCGCCATTGGAGTTACACTGAACCATGACGGACGCGCCATTTTAGCTGCTCCGCACAGTATAGAGGATTTAGTGCGGATGCAGGTAAAAGCAACTCCCTATTTTGTGAACAGCGCTGTGTATAAAAAGCGGGTCATAGAAAAAGACTGGGCAGCCGTCTGGCCTATGGTCAAGGTGACCCTTTAATCCGAATGAAGGGAACTCCTCTTAATCAGAAGTTCCCTTCCATTCATAAAGCAATCTCAAATTCTTTTACAAATACGGCATTTCCCGTCATTTCTACATGAAGGCGGCCATGATCTTGTGCCACTTTCACTCGAACTCTTCCCTCTTTTCCGATCTCATTTCCCTGCTCGATAATAAGATTGATTTCGCTCTCTTCATTTTTCGCTATGTATTTCTTGTAATACGCACCCATAACGCCGGAAGCCGTTCCCGTCACCGGATCCTCGACTGTGCCTGAAAATGGAGAGGAGAAATGCCGGCCATGCATATCTGCCTCATCATCATGCGTTTCCAAGCAAAATGGGTGGACGGATGCTCTTGGGATTTCTGTTAATATATTAGGAAATCGCTTATTATAAGGAACCATTCTTTCAAATGCCTGTAATTCTTTTATCGGGACAAGCAGCGTCCAGTTTCCGGTGGTCCCATATTTAATCGGCAAATCGTCGGCTAAATCTCCGTCGGCTAAACCAATGGATTCCATTAATTCTGCCCTTGAACCTTTAAAAGCCTTGAAGACCGGTTCCGCCTGTTTCATAGTCACAAGTATTTCATCGGAAGTGTACGTAAGCTGAATGGGCAGCATTCCTGCCTTTGTTTCAACAGTTACCTCGTTTTCATCACTCAGCAATCCGTTTTCTTTTAACGCATACAGCGCGGCAATCGTTCCGTGACCGCACAAATCCATTTCCTGACCCGGAGTAAAATACCGGATTCTAAAGTCGGCAGAATCAGAATGGATTGGAAACGCCGTTTCATTAAATCCAGCTATTCTTGCCAGCTCCTGCATTTCCGTTTCATTTAAGCAATCCCCGTTTAAAATCACTCCCGCAGGATTTCCTTTATCCGGCTTGCTGCTGAAGGCATCATAATGAAGAACCTTTATACGTTTCATCCTTTTCCCTCCAAATTATAGATGCAGATTATTATGTTTCGTCCCCTGCTCTCTCTTTCCTTCTATTGTAAATGAATACAAGCTATTTGAATCGAAAAAAAGCCTGCCAGCAGGCAAGCTTCTAACTTTTAATCACTTCCGCAGGAGATCAAGTCCCGCCCGAATTTCCTTCAGCACTTCGTCATCTTCTTCTTTTGGCAAATGCTCTTCCAGAAACAAGATCGACTCGGCCTGTCCGATTTTCCCTATTGCCCAAGCAGCGGTCCCTCTTATGACAGGCCTTGGATCGTCATTGACAAGCTTGTACAAATCAGGAAGCGCTGTTGTGTCTTTGTAGTGAGCGAGGGCAATGATCGCGTTGCGCTGGATTGGCTTTTTCCCTCTCCAGGACCCTGACACATGTCCGAATTTATCTTTAAATTCCCGGTTCGACATGGAAAGCAGCGGCTTTAGGCTTGGTTTAGCAAGCTCTGGATCCGGCTCCATGTCTTCATGCAAATGAAAATCCTTGCCTTTGTTCTCTGGACACACGGTTTGGCATGTATCGCAGCCGTATAGCCGGTTTCCGATTTTCGTCCGGAACTCCTCCGGCAAAAAGCCCTTTGTCTGCGTTAAATAGGCGATGCATTGCTGGGCGTTCAGCTGTCCGCCTTGGACAAGAGCGCCTGTCGGACAGACCTCTACACACTTATTGCAGGTTCCGCACTGATCCTCAATTGGCTGATCAGGCTCGAATGGGATATTTGTGACGATTTCACCAAGATACACATAAGAACCGAACTCCGGTGTGATCGTTGCACAATTCTTTCCGCTCCAGCCAATCCCTGCCCGTTCTGCGACAGCCCGGTCTGACAATTCGCCCGTATCGACCATGGATTTAACCCGGACATCAGGAGATTTTTCTTTTAAGAACTCTTCAAGCTTCGATAGCTTTTCGCGCAGCACGTCATGATAATCTTTGCCCCATGAAGCACGGCAGAAAATTCCGCGGCGGTCCTCTCTCGTGCTTTTCGGTGCGTTTTTCATTTTAGAAGGATAAGCAAGAGCAATGGCAATGATCGATTTAGCTTTCGGTACGAGCAAGCCGGGATTGGTCCGCTTTTCAATATCGGGTTCTTCAAAGCCTGATTGGTAGCCAAGTGCCTGCTGCATGAGAAGCCTTCCTTTTAATGTTTCAAAAGTATCGGCACTTGCAAAGCCGATTTTATCAATTCCAATCGTTTTGCTGTAGGCAATGACTTCTTCTTTTAACGCTCCAATATTCATAGGTGACCCTCCTTCCTTCGGTTTTTTCGCTGCTCTATGATAAGATAATGGTACCAAATCATGGAGGCCGGATGAAATGGAAATCACAGTAAATCCTGGTTTGAAAGAACTTGAACCTTCGTTTAAAATCGGAATCGCTCTTTATCGGGGAATAGAGGTAGGAGACTCTCCACAAATGCTGAAGGGGAGAATGAGGCTCTTTCAGGAATCCTTATACTTTGACTTTGAAAATCAAGAAATAAAGGATATCCCTGCTATCCAGGAATGGCGCAGTCTTTTTAAAAAAGCCGGGACAGATCCAAACCGGTACCGCCCTGCTCAGGAAGCTATTTTTCGAAGAATTAAAAAGCAGCAGTACTTAGAGACGATCCATTCCGCTGCAGACATAAACAACTTCTTCTCCATGGAATATCAAATTCCAACCGGAATCTATGACTTAGACCGGTTAAACGGAAACATCGAAATCCGCATCGGAAATTCAGATGATACATATGAAGCCATCAATGGACGTGAAGTCTCAATGGAAAAGAAAATTCTATCTGCAGATGGCAACGGAGCATTTGGAAGCCCCTATGTCGACTCCAAAAAAACAGCCACCAGCCGAGAAACGGTTAACGCCCTGCAAATCGTCTATCTCGCTCCATCTATGGAAGAGCCTGAAGCAGAGAAGCTGTTATCAGCATTGACAAGCATGTTCGTTCAAATTCATGGCGGAACGGAAGAGCATTTTATTATATCGTAAGGCCTGCGGTGAGCGCAGGCTTATTTTTACGCAGTAAAAAACGCAATGCTTCGCTGATCGGAACGAAACACTGCGTTAGTAACGTATGTATGGAGCGGGTGATGGGAATCGAACCCACTACATCAGCTTGGAAGGCTGAGGTTTTACCAGTAAACTACACCCGCACGTTTACTTTCTCGTCTTGATGACGATGTATATTATTATATTCGTATTACATCAAAACGTCAATACTATTTTTGTTTTTTTTATTAACCGCTGTATACGAGGGTACATCTCGACAAGAAGGCTGGCGGATGAAGAAGGAAATTCCTATCTTTAATGAATTAGTTTATTAGAAGAAGTATCCGTTTGTGTTTATCCCTTATCAATTAATTCTTCCCGTGCTACCTCAGCTTCTGCATCTTTTTGTGTTTTTTTCTGTTTATACTTTTACCAAGCATTAAGTAATTAGATGGCATTTGCTGCATTGTATTCCATATTCTCGTTACTCTGCGGCTTCTGCCAGGATTCCTTCTTTTTCTCCGATTTATATGACTTCTGAACGAATTCCAAAACGTGAATCTTCAATCGTTTACCCTTTCCATAACAGGGAAAAATATAGGGAACCTGTGAAGGAGGGAAACCAATGAAACGTCCTTACATCCTAAGTACCGCCCTCGTGCTGTCCCTCACTGCCGGATGCAGTCAAACCAACGCTGTTGATCAAGGAACATCCAGCAAGTCACCTAAACAGAAAAGCTCCCCCGAAACTGCTCAGGCTTCAGAAGTCTCACCTGGGTTCGCTGAAGGGGAACCAGCTCCCGGGCCGGAGCCTTCTAGCGCACCGTCTTCACCTGAGCAAGTCATTAACGAAACGTCCAAGTTGCTTAAGACAAGGGTTCCATTCACATTGCCGAAAACCATGCCCGTTTCTAAAGGGCTTCATCTGACCTCTAAAATAAAGTCTGATGCCAATTCCTATGAAATCACCTTTTATCAAACAGAAAAACCTATTCCAATCAATAACAGCAAGCTGAATACCCTCTCTAGCGACAGCAAAATCGCGACCATTAAAGCAACAGAATATAAAACTGAACAAGAGGCAGCCGATAGGGTCAGTTACCAAAAGGCTGCATCAACAGGAAACCCGCCAATCGATCTCGGCCATGGGATTAAAGGCTATTCAGATGCAGGAGCAGGAAGTATATTCCTGCACTGGAATGAAGGCAGATGGTCTTTTATATCCAAAGCTTTGAATAAACCAGAAAAAGACAGCAATAAAGAACTTGCTGTCAAAGTCGTGAACTTCCTCGAAAAACAAATGCTTCCTCCGCCTGATAAAGGCGCGGTTTTATTGGACGGAAACAATCCTTACAGCCGAAATAACCTTGTTGTCTGGCAGGATGGGAATATTGTGTATGAGATTGAACAGGCAAATGGAGCAATGACGGCTCTTGAGATTGCTGTGGCTTATAATAAGGATTGAACGGCCTGCCACTTATGCACCGCTAAAAAAGGTAAACCGAAAGACCTCAAGATCTGCTGAGGTCTTTCGTTAATTTCTGATAATCCCATGGCTCGATCCGACAAGCACTTCTTTCCCAAGCTGATTCCTGTATACGCTTTTCATCGCAACCCTTTTGAAACCTTCTTTTTCTTCAAGCTCCGTTACAATCACTTCACATGTAATCGTATCCCCTGTAAAGACCGGCCGCAGGAATTCACTGACCATCTCCCTGGCAATATAGTTCAAATCCCCGCCGATTTTTGTTCCGATACTCGCAGTCATCAGTCCGTGGACCATAAGTCGTCCCTGTTCATCTTTCTCCATATGATGCCGTCCCTGATCCCCGGTGAGCTCTGCGAAAAAGACAACCTCTTCTTCTGAAAACATTCGATCCCAAGTAAATACATCCCCTGTTTGAATGTTCATCCCATTACCCCTCCCTGTTTCTTTCAATATAGCATAAGGAGCAGGAGGAATGAATGAGTATTCACTTTTATTATGAATATCTTTCTATATAATTGCTTCCAGTTTTTGTCGAAAAATCGATATCCTAAGATTTTCGTCGATATAGTAAATTTCCCGCCGGTATCCTGAGGTTTCTAACGATATCCTCTTACCTTGCCTCTAACAAATTCAGGATTACCTGTCCTGCACCTTATATTTCTCCTTAAACCACCCATAACATTCGCTTACCTCTTCCCTAGGCAAGTCTTCCATCGTGCTCACTTGAACCGGCTTTGCACGATTTGTAAAGCGTTGCAACGTCAAATTTCCGCTGCAGCCATGAATGCAAGACTTCATTTTGCTGAATTTTTTCACGCCGTGTCAGAAATGCCATACTCGAACTGCCTTATGAGAAATACCCTGCTTCGGGTCTTCAATTTGTAAATACATCTTTTTCACCTCTAGTATTCTTTACGTACAAAACAGGAAAATGTTTCAAATACTTTTTTTAGAGGATTCCATTTAAAAGGAAAACAGGAGGAAAGTGTGGAACTTTATTAGGATAATAGAAACAGAGGAAGAGGGATGTTCATGTATTTTCCATCTAAAATAGATTGGTGGGTCTATCTGGTCATTTGGGGAGGAGCCCTTGCCGGCTGCCTCTCGCCGTTTGCTGCCGGCAGAGACTACGAAGCTCTATTTGTTACCGTTCCATTGGCGGGCTTTCTAATATGGCTCTGGTTTTCAACCGGTTATCTAATAGAGGGCGAGAAGCTTACAATCCGCTATGGCCCCTTTACAAATACTATATCCATAACGGAGATTACGAGCATCAGGAAAACGAAAAATCCATTTTCTGCCCCCGCTTTATCAATAGATCGACTGGAAATTACCTATGGAAGATGGTTTGATATCGCGGTTGTATCTCCTAAAGAAAAGCAGGAATTTATTAAAATGCTGAAGAAGATTCAGCCCGATATTAAAGAGAAATAGCGGATTCCCGGTAAAGGGGGATCCGCTTTGATGTTTTAAAATAACAGCTTCTTTGCAATCCCCAGGAACCGATTCACCGAACCTCTATAAGCTATTAGTAACTCACACTGCTCTTACGCCAAACAAACAAAGCCATTTTTCGTTTGGAAAGGTTTCTAATTTGCCCACAAAGGGAATTTATTCAGTACTAATCGACTAGAAAAAATGTGGAGGCTACAGGATGGAATTATCAAGATCAAAAGCGGGAGCAAGGCAGTCTGCTGAGCAAACGAAACAGGATACAAAACCATGGATCAGGCGTTTAGGACGCTTTGGCTACATGGCTCAGGGACTTGTTTATGGGCTGATTGGAATTCTTGCCTTCATGGCAGCAATCGGGGCTGGAGGTAAAACAACCGATACGAAGGGAATGCTTCAGTCACTGCCCGGTATGCCGCTTGGAGAGCTTCTCCTCTGGATCATCGGAATCGGCTTGATTGGCTACTGTATATGGGGAATCGTGAAATGCTTTACCGATCCGGGGAACAGGGGATCAGATGCAAAGGGCATTGCTATCAGAATCGGCTACCTTGTCAGCGCAGGTATTTATGGAAGCATTGCCTTTAATGCCATTAAAATCGCCGTAAATGGAGGAGGTTCAGGCGGAGGCTCTGAACAAAGCATGTCAGCGAAGCTTCTCTCCCAGCCCTACGGTCAATGGGTGATCGGGATTATCGGCGCTATCATTATCGGCTACGGAATATACGAATTTATCTCCGGCTACAAAGAAAAATTCATGACTAAATTCAGAGCTAGCGAAATGAGTCTGCACGAGCGTAAAATTGCCCGCAATTCAGGAAAAATGGGGCTCATCGCACGCGGCATTGTCTTAGCTATGATTGGATTCTTTTTCATTGAAACCGCCGTCTCTGCTGACCCTAGCCAAAACAAAGGAATCGACGGAGCCCTTTCAGAGCTTTCCAGCCAGCCTTTTGGCCAATGGATGCTTGGAGCCGTCGCACTCGGACTGATTTTGTATGGAGTTTATGGAGTCATACGGGGAAGATATGAACATATGAGTTTTGGTGGAAAATAAAGAACTTGCCTGCAGAGAACGTTCTGCAGGCTTTTTAACGCGCAAAAAAGAAAAGCCATGCTGCCATGGCTTCTCCTTCACTACTATAATTTTTTAACCTCTAAATAATAAATCTGATGCCCTTCAATTTCATGAACACGGAACAAGTACCCTTCCTCTTCAATCTCTGACCCCGATTTAGCATCAATATTTCGAGTAAGGAACCAGCCGCCAATCGTATCGACCTCTTCATTCTCAAGCTCCGTACCAAGCAGGTCATTCACATCCTCGATCAGCAGTTTCGCATCCAGAATGTAGTGCTGCTCCCCTACCTTGCGGATTTCCGCCACTTCATCCTCATCAAACTCATCACGGATTTCCCCAACGATTTCTTCCAGGATATCTTCAGCTGTCACCATACCAGAGGTACCTCCGTATTCATCCATGAGGATGGCAACATGAGTCCGTTCCTTCTGCATTTTCACAAGCAAATCATGAATCGGGATATTTTCAATCACACGGATAACAGGGTTGATGAAGGATTGCAAATTTAAGTCTTTATTCAATTCCCGGTTCATTACTTTAGCCGTAAGCAATTCCTTCACGTTAATGAAACCAAGGATATTATCTTTATCCCCGTCAGTCACTGGATAACGGGTGTAATTTTCCTCAATCATCGTTTCCATGATCGTGTCAAAACTGTCATCTACAGAAATGCTCACAATTTCAGTGCGGGGAACCATTATTTCCTTCGCAACTCTCTCATCAAATTCAAAAATGTTGTTTACATATTTTAATTCATTCTTGTTAATTTCACCGCTTTTATAGCTCTCAGAAAGAAGCAGACGCAGCTCTTCCTCCGAGTGGGCGAGCTCATGCTCAGATGCCGGTTTAAGACCGAAAAGCCCAACAAGAAAACGAGCTGATCCATTGAGGAACCAAATGAACGGATACATGATGCGATAAAACAAAATAATCGGTTTAGCAAATGCAAGCGCTACAGCCTCCGCCTTTTGAATCGCAACCGTTTTTGGAGCAAGCTCCCCAATAACAACATGCAAGAAGGTAACAAGTGCAAACGCAATCCCAATCGTCAAGATATGAGCCATAGAATCATTCACGTTAAAATACTCAAACAACGGGTGCAGGAGAATCTCAAACGTCGGTTCACCAAGCCACCCCAGTCCAAGAGCTGTTACCGTAATTCCCAGCTGACAGGCTGATAAATATTCATCTAAGTGCGAAACAACCTTTTTAGCGGCAATTGCGCCCTTTCTGCCCTCTTCGATCAGCTGATCGATTCTGGACATACGAACCTTTACGATTGCAAACTCCGTCGCAACGAAAAATCCGGTTAATGCAATTAGTAAAACAAACATAAGCAAGTTAATAGCTGTCAATGAATGATCTTACAATAGTAAGATCTCACACCTCCTTGGGTATAGTAAGCAAATTAATTAAGCAGCACTAGCAGCGTCTGGATCAAGGATAAACTTTCATGTGAAAGGTTCTTTTTAATCGACTCAAGGCTTTTCTTATCATTTTTATCGAGATGAGCCAGCACCTCCGAAACATCCTTTTCCAAGCCGCTGATTTTCAATCTTAATTCAAGCACATCTATTTCTTCTGCATCCTTTTCTAGAAGCCGTTTCTTAATATCAATTAAATGCATTCCGTCCGCCTTGCACTCTTCTATATAATTCAGCCTCTCAATGGAAGAATGATCATAGTATCGATAATTAGAAGGAGAACGTTCTGCTTTTAGCAGTCCAAGATTTGTATAATGATCAATCGTTCTTTTAGTAACACCGCATCTTTCAGCCAATTCACCAATCTTTAGCTTCTCTTCCCCAACGTGATCACCCCAAACTGTAACGTGATGGTTATGGACTAATTGTATAGGTTACTAGTATGGAAGGCAAGGCAAATGGAGATTGTTAATGGAATGTTCATAAAAGCAAAAAGAAACCTTACAAAACGTAAGATTTCTTTTTAATTTAATCCCCAACAGCATCCTGCTGATTCAAAAGCACAATTTCATCTTCAAGCATTAAACAATCATGGGAATTCAAAAGTGAACCCTTCATATCTTCAGTCAGCCGATCCTTATCGTATCCACAAACAGAAAGCAAATCCATCTCATGCACAGTCTTTTGAGCGTTGACCTCATATGCATCAACCTCATCCTCAATATCCTGTAACTTTCCCCACTCAATATGAGCCCACGTCCGATAAGATTGCTCTGCATCAATAATTGGTTTCACAACCTCCAGAAAATAAGCCACAATGGTCGGCGTATTAAAATCCCCTCGGGAATAGTAAAAATCAAAATTATTCACAAAATGAACCCGGTCCAACTGAGTCCTCGTTAAAGAAGCTTTAACCAGTTCAAATAGCGAAGCAAACATTCGATCATTCTCAATGACAAAGACATGGTCTCCCTGCTCAACTCCTGAGAGAATGTAGGCAGCAGCATTCTTCAAATACGCCTGCGGCTCATCTATTAGGTACAAGATATGCCCGCTTTTATATTCATCTATTTTTTTCTTCATATCCTGAATGGATGTATTCAAGCAAAGGGCTCCTTAAAAAGCAAAGTGTATTCATTTTAATTCTTCCTACCATTCTAACATGTTTGCAAAGAAAAGAATTTAACGAAAGGAAGATTAGGTATATTAACTACATTTATAGAGAAAATGGCCTATGTGTAATTACGATAAGATTAAAGGAAATTTCTTGCTGAAAAAAAAAGACTCCAACGTAATCGTTGAAGTCTTTTTGTGATACCGGTGGCCGGGGTCGAACCGGCACTCCAGAGGAACACGATTTTGAGTCGTGCGCGTCTGCCAATTCCGCCACACCGGCATACAATTTGGAGGCGGCACCCGGATTCGAACCGGGGGTAAAGGAGTTGCAGTCCTCTGCCTTTCCTCTTGGCTATGCCGCCGTACATATGGAGCGGAAGACGGGATTCGAACCCGCGACCCCCACCTTGGCAAGGTGATGTTCTACCACTGAACTACTTCCGCATTTTTCCTCTGTATGTCATTCTATGCAAAAGGAAACGAATCATTTACTTTAAAATAAAAATGGCTGGGCTAGCTGGATTCGAACCAACGCATGACGGAGTCAAAGTCCGTTGCCTTACCGCTTGGCTATAGCCCATCTATGTATGTACTCATTATGTATGTTCATTATACAGCAGCCAATATCTAAAGACAAAAATATGGGGCGACTGATGGGAATCGAACCCACGAATGTCGGAACCACAATCCGATGCGTTAACCACTTCGCCACAACCGCCACATTATCAAATTATATTGGCAGGGGCAGTAGGAATCGAACCCACACCGGAGGTTTTGGAGACCTCTGTTCTACCGTTAAACTATGCCCCTATAAATGGTGGAGGGGGGCAGATTCGAACTGCCGAACCCTAAGGAGCGGATTTACAGTCCGCCGCGTTTAGCCACTTCGCTACCCCTCCACATCAGTGAAGACAGTGCCGGCAAGAGGACTTGAACCCCCAACCTACTGATTACAAGTCAGTTGCTCTACCAATTGAGCTACACCGGCATATAATATTTGTGATATGAACCGTTCCTGCTTGATAAGGTCGCCCAGATCTCAGGGTGTTTAGTCAAGAAGCTGCTCGATCTGTGCGCTGAAGTGATTCCAGGGAGCTTATTCGATCGTGCTCTACCAATTGAGCTACACCGGCATATTATCTAAGTTGATTATGGTGGCTTGGGACGGAATCGAACCGCCGACACATGGATTTTCAGTCCATTGCTCTACCGACTGAGCTACCAAGCCATTTTATTGTTTACGTCAGAACCAAAGTATTTCACTTGCACAATCGCCCAAATCTCAGAAAGCCTATTCAAGCAGCAGCTCGATTTGTGCGCTGATGTTTCGCTTCGCAGCTTATTCGAACGTGCTCTACCGACTGAGCTACCAAGCCATTAAGTTTCGGCTTCCACTAAGCTTCGAATCTCTTCGTCTGCTCCCTCGATCGCATCCTCACGTATTGATATACGCTCCTGTGCTCACTCAGTCGCTTCCTCGACCTTCTCGCTTATTGAAACCCTCTTACATTTTACTTAGATTTGATCGAAAAATCAAATGGCGGTCCGGACGGGACTCGAACCCGCGACCTCCTGCGTGACAGGCAGGCATTCTAACCAACTGAACTACCGGACCATTTTGGTTGCGGGGACAGGATTTGAACCTGCGACCTTCGGGTTATGAGCCCGACGAGCTACCAGACTGCTCCACCCCGCGATAATAAAAAGTATTAAGTTTAGCTATGCTCATAGACAGCGGACTGTCCTCGCCTCAGGAAGTAAAACCAAGCAGCAGCTCGGCGAGTACAACTCGAAGCTTTTTCACGGAAGCATTGCTCGTTGCTCCACCCCGCGGTAATAAAAGTTATTAAGTTAAAATGGTGGAGGATGACGGGATCGAACCGCCGACCCTCTGCTTGTAAGGCAGATGCTCTCCCAGCTGAGCTAATCCTCCATATAGTTTCGGTTTGTGATGAGCGGCGCACTTCGTTGTCGTGTTCGCTCTCTCGACTCCTAGAATTGCTTGCTCCTCCCAACCCTCTTGCAATCATTTTGTTGGGTGATTATAACACCTTTAACTTGCTGCTGATTAAAAACTGTTGGTGACCCGTACGGGATTCGAACCCGTGTTACCGCCGTGAAAGGGCGGTGTCTTAACCGCTTGACCAACGGGCCAGATATTATGGCGGAGAGCGGGGGATTCGAACCCCCGATACGCTTATGACGTATACACGATTTCCAATCGTGCTCCTTCGGCCACTCGGACAGCTCTCCATAATATGGCTCCGCAGGCAGGACTCGAACCTGCGACCGATCGGTTAACAGCCGATAGCTCTACCACTGAGCTACTGCGGAATACCTGCCTGGCAACGTCCTACTCTCACAGGGGGAAACCCCCAACTACCATTGGCGCTAAAGAGCTTAACTTCCGTGTTCGGTATGGGAACGGGTGTGACCTCTTTGCCATAGTTACCAGACAAATTTTAAAAGTGACAAGATTAATTATATAGTTTGAGGAGAAAAAATCAAGACTTTTTTTAATCTTTTTTGTTCACTCAAAACTAGATAACGATTGCTGCACGAGTAAAGCAGCCTTACTTGAATAAAGGTTAAGTCCTCGACCGATTAGTATTCGTCAGCTGCACGTGTCACCACGCTTCCACCTCGAACCTATCAACCTGATCATCTTTCAGGGGTCTTACTCTTGCGATGGGAAATCTCATCTTGAGGGGGGCTTCATGCTTAGATGCTTTCAGCACTTATCCCGTCCGCACATAGCTACCCAGCGATGCCTTTGGCAAGACAACTGGTACACCAGCGGTGCGTCCATCCCGGTCCTCTCGTACTAAGGACAGCTCCTCTCAAATTTCCTGCGCCCGCGACGGATAGGGACCGAACTGTCTCACGACGTTCTGAACCCAGCTCGCGTACCGCTTTAATGGGCGAACAGCCCAACCCTTGGGACCGACTACAGCCCCAGGATGCGATGAGCCGACATCGAGGTGCCAAACCTCCCCGTCGATGTGGACTCTTGGGGGAGATAAGCCTGTTATCCCCGGGGTAGCTTTTATCCGTTGAGCGATGGCCCTTCCATGCGGAACCACCGGATCACTAAGCCCGACTTTCGTCCCTGCTCGACTTGTAGGTCTCGCAGTCAAGCTCCCTTGTGCCTTTACACTCTGCGAATGATTTCCAACCATTCTGAGGGAACCTTTGGGCGCCTCCGTTACATTTTAGGAGGCGACCGCCCCAGTCAAACTGCCCGCCTGACACTGTCTCCCGGCCCGATCAGGGCCGCGGGTTAGAAGTTCAACACAGCCAGGGTAGTATCCCACCAATGCCTCCACCGAAGCTGGCGCTCCGGTTTCCAAGGCTCCTACCTATCCTGTACAAGCTGTGCCAAAATTCAATATCAGGCTGCAGTAAAGCTCCACGGGGTCTTTCCGTCCTGTCGCGGGTAACCTGCATCTTCACAGGTACTATAATTTCACCGAGTCTCTCGTTGAGACAGTGCCCAGATCGTTACGCCTTTCGTGCGGGTCGGAACTTACCCGACAAGGAATTTCGCTACCTTAGGACCGTTATAGTTACGGCCGCCGTTTACTGGGGCTTCAATTCAAAGCTTCGCTTGCGCTAACCTCTCCTCTTAACCTTCCAGCACCGGGCAGGCGTCAGCCCCTATACTTCGCCTTGCGGCTTCGCAGAGACCTGTGTTTTTGCTAAACAGTCGCCTGGGCCTATTCACTGCGGCTCTTCAAGGCTATTCACCCTAAAGAGCACCCCTTCTCCCGAAGTTACGGGGTCATTTTGCCGAGTTCCTTAACGAGAGTTCTCTCGATCACCTTAGGATTCTCTCCTCGCCTACCTGTGTCGGTTTGCGGTACGGGCACCATTTTCCTCGCTAGAAGCTTTTCTAGGCAGTGTGGAATCAGGAACTTCGGTACTTAATTTCCCTCGCCATCACAGCTCAGCCTTAACCAAGGGACGGATTTGCCTATCCCTTGAGCCTACCTGCTTGGACGCGCATATCCAACAGCGCGCTTACCCTATCCTCCTGCGTCCCTCCATTGCTCAAACGGAAAAGAGGTGGTACAGGAATCTCAACCTGTTGTCCATCGCCTACGCCTTTCGGCCTCGGCTTAGGTCCCGACTAACCCTGAGCGGACGAGCCTTCCTCAGGAAACCTTAGGCATTCGGTGGAGGGGATTCTCACCCCTCTTTCGCTACTCATACCGGCATTCTCACTTCTAAGCGCTCCACCAGTCCTTCCGGTCTGGCTTCTCAGCCCTTAGAACGCTCTCCTACCACTGTTCGTAAGAACAGTCCACAGCTTCGGTGATCCGTTTAGCCCCGGTACATTTTCGGCGCAGGGTCACTCGACCAGTGAGCTATTACGCACTCTTTAAATGGTGGCTGCTTCTAAGCCAACATCCTGGTTGTCTAAGCAACCCCACATCCTTTTCCACTTAACGGATACTTGGGGACCTTAGCTGGTGGTCTGGGCTGTTTCCCTTTCGACTACGGATCTTATCACTCGCAGTCTGACTCCCATGGATAAGTCTTTGGCATTCGGAGTTTGACTGAATTCGGTAACCCGATGAGGGCCCCTAGTCCAATCAGTGCTCTACCTCCAAGACTCTTACTATGAGGCTAGCCCTAAAGCTATTTCGGAGAGAACCAGCTATCTCCAGGTTCGATTGGAATTTCTCCGCTACCCACACCTCATCCCCGCACTTTTCAACGTGCGTGGGTTCGGGCCTCCATTCAGTGTTACCTGAACTTCACCCTGGACATGGGTAGATCACCTGGTTTCGGGTCTACGACCACGTACTCAATCGCCCTATTCAGACTCGCTTTCGCTGCGGCTCCGTCTTTTCAACTTAACCTTGCACGTAATCGTAACTCGCCGGTTCATTCTACAAAAGGCACGCCATCACCCGTTAACGGGCTCTGACTACTTGTAGGCACACGGTTTCAGGATCTGTTTCACTCCCCTTCCGGGGTGCTTTTCACCTTTCCCTCACGGTACTGGTTCACTATCGGTCACTAGGGAGTATTTAGCCTTGGGAGATGGTCCTCCCTGCTTCCGACGGGATTTCTCGTGTCCCGCCGTACTCAGGATCCACTCAGGAGGGAACGAAGTTTCGACTACAGGGCTGTTACCTTCTTTGGCGGGCCTTTCCAGACCGCTTCTTCTACCCCGTTCCTTTGTAACTCCGTGTTGAGTGTCCTACAACCCCAGAAGGCAAGCCTTCTGGTTTGGGCTAATCCCGTTTCGCTCGCCGCTACTCAGGGAATCGCTATTGCTTTCTCTTCCTCCGGGTACTTAGATGTTTCAGTTCCCCGGGTCTGCCTTCCAGATCCTATGTATTCAGATCAGGATGCTGCTCCATTACGAGCAGCGGGTTTCCCCATTCGGAAATCTCCGGATCAACGCTTACTTACAGCTCCCCGAAGCATATCGGTGTTCGTACCGTCCTTCATCGGCTCCTAGTGCCAAGGCATCCACCGTGCGCCCTTTCTAACTTAACCTGATAACGGAAGTTATCTTCGTTAGAGCTGAAAACAGATGTCTTCAGACTTGATGTTCTCTTCATACGCAAGCGCAGAAGAAAATCGTAAGGTTACTTGCTTACTCGTGTGAATGTTTGACATTCATATCGTT
The DNA here is from genome assembly GCF_018283675.1 of Metabacillus flavus. Lineage (NCBI taxonomy): Bacteria > Bacillati > Bacillota > Bacilli > Caryophanales > Bacillaceae > Metabacillus > Metabacillus flavus. Next base: position 820,249 of record NZ_JAGVRK010000001.1, on the reverse strand, counting down.
ATCTAGTTTTCAAAGAACAAGTTTATAGAGAGAATGATCTCTCAAAACTAAACAAAATCGAAGTGCGTCCGTTAATTGTGCACCACATAGGTGCTGATAATTCTTCCTTAGAAAGGAGGTGATCCAGCCGCACCTTCCGATACGGCTACCTTGTTACGACTTCACCCCAATCATCTGCCCCACCTTAGGCGGCTGGCTCCCTTACGGGTTACCCCACCGACTTCGGGTGTTGCAAACTCTCGTGGTGTGACGGGCGGTGTGTACAAGGCCCGGGAACGTATTCACCGCGGCATGCTGATCCGCGATTACTAGCGATTCCGGCTTCATGCAGGCGAGTTGCAGCCTGCAATCCGAACTGAGAATGGTTTTATGGGATTCGCTTAACCTCGCGGTTTTGCAGCCCTTTGTACCATCCATTGTAGCACGTGTGTAGCCCAGGTCATAAGGGGCATGATGATTTGACGTCATCCCCACCTTCCTCCGGTTTGTCACCGGCAGTCACCTTAGAGTGCCCAACTGAATGCTGGCAACTAAGATCAAGGGTTGCGCTCGTTGCGGGACTTAACCCAACATCTCACGACACGAGCTGACGACAACCATGCACCACCTGTCACTCTGTCCCCCGAAGGGGAACCTTCTATCTCTAGAAGTGGCAGAGGATGTCAAGACCTGGTAAGGTTCTTCGCGTTGCTTCGAATTAAACCACATGCTCCACCGCTTGTGCGGGCCCCCGTCAATTCCTTTGAGTTTCAGTCTTGCGACCGTACTCCCCAGGCGGAGTGCTTAATGCGTTAGCTGCAGCACTAAAGGGCGGAAACCCTCTAACACTTAGCACTCATCGTTTACGGCGTGGACTACCAGGGTATCTAATCCTGTTCGCTCCCCACGCTTTCGCGCCTCAGCGTCAGTTACAGACCAGAGAGTCGCCTTCGCCACTGGTGTTCCTCCACATCTCTACGCATTTCACCGCTACACGTGGAATTCCACTCTCCTCTTCTGTACTCAAGTCCTCCAGTTTCCAATGACCCTCCCCGGTTGAGCCGGGGGCTTTCACATCAGACTTAAAAGACCGCCTGCGCGCGCTTTACGCCCAATAATTCCGGACAACGCTTGCCACCTACGTATTACCGCGGCTGCTGGCACGTAGTTAGCCGTGGCTTTCTGGTTAGGTACCGTCAAGGCGCGGGCAGTGACTCCCGCACTTGTTCTTCCCTAACAACAGAGCTTTACGATCCGAAAACCTTCATCACTCACGCGGCGTTGCTCCGTCAGACTTTCGTCCATTGCGGAAGATTCCCTACTGCTGCCTCCCGTAGGAGTCTGGGCCGTGTCTCAGTCCCAGTGTGGCCGATCACCCTCTCAGGTCGGCTACGCATCGTCGCCTTGGTGAGCCATTACCTCACCAACTAGCTAATGCGCCGCGGGCCCATCTGTAAGTGACAGCATAACCGTCTTTTATCTTCGAACCATGCGGTTCGAAAAGTTATCCGGTATTAGCTCCGGTTTCCCGGAGTTATCCCAGTCTTACAGGCAGGTTGCCCACGTGTTACTCACCCGTCCGCCGCTGACCTCCGAAGAGGTCCGCTCGACTTGCATGTATTAGGCACGCCGCCAGCGTTCGTCCTGAGCCAGGATCAAACTCTCCAAAAAGTAGTTTGACTAGCTCTTGTTTGTTGCTCTAGAATTAACGTTGGCACTTCGATTTGTTTAGTTTTCAAAGATCATTTTGTTTCGTTCGTTTCCTCAGAAGCGACTTTATAAATATAACATTTTCAGAAGCCCGAGTCAACAACTTTTTTATTTTTTATCGCTGCCGATTTCGGCGTTATCGGCTTCGTTCAGCAGCGACGCTTATTAATATACCACCTGTCACAACCTTGGTCAATAACTTTTTTTAAAAGAATAAGCCCGGTGATAAATTCCCTTGCCCTTCGTTTCAATTAGATGAATGCCCACGAACTGTCTCTCCACTAAAAACTCAAGCAAAATACTCAGATCCACCGCATAATAAGCGATCTCCGGGTGAGCCAGGAGCTCCGAAAAGTGCCAGAATTCCTTTTCTTCTAATATAGAAAGTAAATGCGCCGCTCCCACATCTGCTTTTGAATGAATCAAAAAATCACTCGCAAGAAAAAGAAGCTCCAGTCTTTTATTGAGGGGCTCTCCACTATCGATCAGCTCCTGATAAAGCTTATGGACCTGCGGTTCAATCTGCCGAACTTGATTCCAGACAGTAATCTCCGGATAAAACCCCTGATCAATAACTTCTAATCTTGCAAGATGATGAAGGGCATGAACGATATGATTATATGCATCCAAATACTGCTTTGCTTCAAAAAAAGATTTCCCCTCAAAATAACGTCTGATCAGCTTCCCGTATTCCATGACAATTTTCAGCTTTCTTTCAGAGAATGGGAATGTACTAAGTTTTTCTACCAGTTGAGATAAATATTCATTCCGATCAAATAATACCTTGCCATTTAAAATCCAATCAATGATCCTTCTGTTTGTTCCAAGCACAAGCCATTCACTGATCTGTTTCTCTGTCACGATATGCATGGATGCCTTATGATCGTTAAACTCATAATGTTTTATATGTACTGGGATTTCCGCTGTGCGGACAATAATTAGCAGCGCTGCATCAAACATATCCGTTCCCGGAGAGGTTTGATCCTTTTTTTCAACCATGATGACAGCAAGCGTGTCCGGGTGACTTGCCCGTTCCTGATAGATAGGGCGAAGAATGTTTTCCATTTCAATAATTCCTCCAAGCACAATATTGATTCGTTTCTTAACTTCTACATTTTTTTCTAATACCCTTTTTCGACAAACATTTATCCCACTAAAGGATTAAAAGACATTTTTTCGACAAGGATATTTTTCGGATATTAATGGTGATTTTTTCAAAATCCTCTCCGCTTCCTGTGCTATATTTAGTATAAGGGGTTGATGGGATGGCTCGCGCTTATTCAAACAAAATTAATAAAATAAGAACTTTCGCGCTTAGCTTAGTTTTTGTTGGGTTTTTCATCATGTATTTAGGGATCTTTTTCAGGCAATCTATTATCGCAATGACTATCTTCATGATCCTCGGCTTGCTTTCAGTTTTAGCCAGCACGGCAGTTTACTTTTGGATTGGCATGCTTTCTACACGAGCTGTTCAGGTTATCTGTCCAGCATGTCAAAAACCTACGAAAATTCTCGGGAGAGTGGATATGTGTATGCATTGCAGAGAACCTCTCACACTGGACAAGCAGCTGGAAGGCAAAGAGTTTAATGAAGATTACAACCGAAAAACGGCAAAAAAAAGCTGATAGGCGCTTCCTATCAGCTTTTTTAATGGATATTTTTTTGAGCGCACCCGCTGCATTCACCGTAGATCTCCATTCGGTGATGGCTCACTTTGAATCCAGTAACATGAGCCGCCAGATGCTCAACTTCATCGAGTCCAGGATAATGGAAATCAACAATCTTTCCGCACATTTCACAAATAACATGATAATGCTCTGTTGTTACAAAATCGAACCTGCTGGAGGAATCTCCATAGGTTAACTCCTTCACAAGTCCGACTTCCTTGAAAACCCGAAGGTTATTATAGACCGTAGCCACACTCATATTTGGAAACTTACCTTCCAATGATTTATAGATATCGTCCGCTGTAGGATGGTTCATGGATTGAATAAGGTATTCCAAAATCGCATGACGCTGCGGGGTAATCCGGACTCCGGTTTGCTTTAATGTATCAATCGCTTCCTTGAGCTGATGTTCAGACATCCGCCATGCACCTCTCTTCCGAAAAACATTCTCACATTGTAATATTTATAAATAGTGTACTCTGCGGAATTGAGTTTTGTCAATGCTCCGCCCTGCTGGAATACGCAATTAAGAAAAAGTTTTCTCATAAAAAAATGTGCAGAAATTAATTCTGCACCAATGTCGCACTAACTTTTGAGGAGGTTATGCCTTCCCTCTTACTATATACCGCAGTGCCAATTTCGGAATGGACGAACGCCCCCTTTTCAAACATTTTTCCTTAAATGTAAAATTATAGTGTAATTCTGATATTAAAGTGATATCATAATGATATAAATATATTGGGGGTCAGATGAATGACAGAGAAAAAGATCTGGAAGGTTAATGGATTCATGGGTATCCTATTGTTTCTCATCTTTTGCGGAGGAGCCCTCTTCTTCTTCAATGCACAGCAGCAGTTTGGAGAAGTCGCGGGGATTGTTTTAGCCATTGCCTCCCTTCTTCTAGGTATGCTTGTGCTCAGCGGGCTGACGATTGTCCAGCCTAATAAAGCAAATGTTTGTACGTTCTTCGGCACATACCGGGGAGTCATCCGTGATCAAGGATTTTGGATGACGATTCCGCTCACAATCCGCAGCACCATTTCACTTCGAGCGGTGAACTTTAACAGTGACAAGCTTAAAGTGAATGATTTTGAAGGTAATCCGATTGAAATTGCAGCTGTCATTGTTTACAGGGTATTGGATTCAGCGAAAGCCATGTATGATGTAAACGATTATGTAGAATTTGTCCGCATCCAAAGTGAAACTGGAATTCGTCATATCGCCACTCAGTATCCTTATGATAATTTTTACGGAGATGAGGGTATCTCTTTAAGGAAAAATAGTGATGAAATTGCCGATATGCTGGCAAGCGATCTTCAAAGAAGACTTCAAGTTGCAGGGGTTGAAGTGATCGAGGCCAGAATTATGCACCTTGCTTATTCGTCTGAAATTGCATCAGCTATGCTGCAGAGACAGCAGGCAACTGCGGTTCTTGCTGCAAGAAAAGTTATTGTTGATGGAGCCGTAGGTCTTGTGAAGTCCGCAATCGATCAGCTTGCTGAAGAAGGCGTTGTGGAATTGGATGAAGAGAAAAAAGCACAGATGGTGAATAATTTGATGGTCTCCCTCGTGTCTGAAAAAGGCATGCAGCCGATCATTAATTCAGGAAGCATCTACTAGGTTGTGATGAAATGAAGCGAAAAAATTTCCCTCTCAGAATTGATCCCGAGCTCTACAAAGCGCTTGAAAAATGGGCAGACGATGAAATCCGAAGTGTAAATGCTCAGATCGAGATTATTTTGAAGGAAGCAGTAAAACGCGCTGGACGCAGCAAAAAAGAAGAATAAAAGGAAGGACCGGATACCAAGCATCCGGTCCTTTTCATTTTTTAGGAGTAAGCTGATCCCTGTACCAATAATATACGTAATCGGTCATCAAAGAAGATTCATCCAGCTGGTGAAGCATCGCTGAAATATTGCCTCTATGATACGTCCCGTGATTTATAATATGAAAAATGATTTCTGCCAGACTGGTTTCTCTTTCTCCAGCGAATGGATTGTTGAGCATGATTTTCTTTTCCAAATCAGGATTGAGGTTAAAGAAGGATTGAAATTGAGCGGTTATTTCAATGAACTCCTTTTCAATCTCATCCAGCGATAGTTCTCCCAGCTCTTCACGCAGTTTACCTGCCGCTTCCATAGCAGCCGCCATTTCCTTTCCTTCCAGCGCTTGAAGCCATAAATATTCTGTTACATAGATATGAGTCATCGTCGCAGAAACAGAGGGAAAGGTGCTTTTTATTTCCTTATGAAAGATGTCCTGAGGAAGGGTCTTTAAATGGCCAAGAATCCGCTGATGCGCCCACGCATTGTATTCATAGAGCTTTTTCGGATGGTTCTCCATTATAATCGCCTCCTAATTATTTACCTTTTTCCTATTCGTGTTAGGAGGCTGGTATTCCTTCCGATTTTGAATTCAAGCCGCGGTGTTAAATCAAAAAAACCTGAGAAACATTCTCCCAGGCCTTCACGGTTTAGTTGGACTCATTCTTGATAAACGACAGTGCGTCCTCCACATGATCCTTCACTTTAACTTTTTTCCATTCTTTAATAATCTTGCCTTCAGGATCGATAATAAAAGTAGAGCGTTCGATGCCCATGTATTCTTTTCCGAAGTTCTTTTTCAGCTTCCATACACCATATGCTTCAGATACCTTATGATCCTCATCGGCTAGCAGATGGAAAGGAAGATCATATTTGTCTCTGAATTTATCATGCTTATCCACAGGGTCCGGACTCACACCGAGAATCACCGCATTGACATCAGCAAATTCACTGTGGCGGTCGCGGAAATCACAGGCCTGTGTCGTACATCCCGGTGTCATGTCCTTCGGATAAAAATAGAGAACAACATATTTCCCTTTATAATCAGACAGCTTAATTTTTTCGCCGCCGGCTGCATTCAGTTCAAATTCAGGAGCCTGAACCCCAACTTCAATACTCATGTTTTCCCCTCCAAAAATGATTTCTATCTAGAGGGTACCCAAAAGTAAGAGTTCGTACAACTATTTAGCGTTTTTATCTATCTCCAGCACCGTTCTTGCTACTAAAATGACCGGCAGCATATATCCAATCAATGCTTCGAGAACGGCAATCAGCCTCCCCGCTCCCACCGGAATGATCTCCCCATAGCCGACCGAGAACAGTGTGACCGCACTAAAATACAGACTTGTATTCAAATGCTCCAGATAATCCCCTTTAATCGGCTCATTGCCCTGCGTTAGAATCCCTTGTCCAGTTTGGATAAATAGAAGATACAGCATCGCAAAACCAATCAAAATCGATAAATATAAAAACGCGATGACGAGAATCGTTTCGCGGGACAGGAATTGCTGCTCTTTGAACGTCTTCGCTGTTATTCGAACAGACATGAGCAGGCAGATGATGGTAGCAACAGCAATAATCGGTTCCATAGCAGCCTCCGTGTTTGTCCTTTTTTTATGTATATGCATGGAGAAAGTCCGATTATGTGCCTGGAAATATAGTGCATTTTTAAAGTTTTAAAGTCTGTTGCTGCTTTTCTTGCAATAATCTCATACCAAACAGTCATACAAACGTTAAAAGACCGGCCCCAAACCACGAGCCGGTCTCTACTATATAAATCACCTTTTCTTCACTTTCTTACTAATCAGCTGATACAGCTTCTCCCACTCAGGAGCTTTTTTGGGTTCTTCTTTAGGGGGTGATTCTTTTTTCTTGGCCATCAGGATTGGCTCCTTTCGACTGTGGGTTTGCACTGACCCCCGTTCTGCTAAAGGACTAAATCTCTGTCCCCTGTGCTGGAGAACGTTTATTACAGATGGAATAAAAGGCGGTGGTGCTTTGTCCCCCGCTGCACTGCCGCATTGGGGGTCAGTGCATTGCTCTGACCTTCATTCCGCTAAAGGACTAAATCTCCGTCCCCACCCTTGTAATTGCACACTGGACGCGGGTTTAGCGGGCAGCTGCTCATTCCCCCGCCGCACTGCCGTATTGAGGGTCAGTGCAAGCAAAGTACCACACAAAGCGCCAAATTCAGTTCCCCGCTCCCCGATACTGCTTCACTCCCTGATTCCACACAAACACGGCAATCAAGAAGAATGCAACCCCGACAACCGGAGTTAAAAATGCGTATGTGTACCATTCTTCTTTCCTCAAGAAGTAGGCAGCAGGGTACATGCCGACGAAGGCGAATGGCAGGATCCACGTTAAGACGAAGCGGATGGCTTTGTTGTAGATATCGACCGGGTACCGTCCATAGTTACCGATATTATACATCATCGGCATAATGGATGTGCGGGAGTCGGAGTAAAAGCTGATGCTTGCAATCATGATAAAGATGCCTGCATAAACCAATACTCCTCCCACGGTGAAAAGGATGAAGACGAGCGGATCATGCCAGTAAAACGGGAGATCAAGCTGGGATCCCGCGTACATCATAACCGCAAAACCAGTAACCGCTCCGAACAGCGATTCCAGTTCCATTCTTTCAAGCGTGATTTGAAACAGGCTGTGGATCGGCCTCGTTAAAATCCGGTCCATCTCTCCTTTTACAATGTACCGTTCATTAAAGTCCCATATGTTGAAAAAAGCTCCGAAAATCGCAAATGGGATAAGGAAGAATCCATAGATAAAGATGATTTCATTTTGATTCCATCCGCTTAATGACTGGGTGTGGCCAAATACAACGAGGATAAAAATCAAATTGACGGCCTGGAACAGAAAGTCGGAAAAGATTTCGACGAGCACATCAGCGCGGTATTGCAGTCTCGTTTTCATATATTGTCCTGCATATTGGATAAACATCGATACGTAATACATGCGTTACCCTCCCTGGATGACCATTTGCTTTTTTGCCAGCATCCATAGAAGCTGGATTGGAATAAGGAGGAGGATCGCCCATATCCCTTGATAAAGAAGTGCCTGCAGGAGTTCGTTTCCTTTATAGGCCTCTGTGAAAATCATGTTTGGCACATAGCTGATGGCCTGGAACGGGAAATATTGCATGACTCCCTGCGCCCAGCCCGGGTAAAAGCTGATTGGCAGCAGCAGCCCCGAAAACAGATCCACTACTACACGTTTCGCTCTGATTAACCCATCATTATTAAATAGAAAGAACGTCATAATTCCTGTGAGCAAATTGATTTGCGTGTTGATGATAAAGCTGAAAACGAGTGACAGCGCAAAAAAGATCCACGTTGCGGCATTCCCCGGAAATTCCAGCGGAAAAACAAAAGCGATAAAAATCATGCCCGGCATCGAGAAGAATAATAGGCGAAATACCCCTTCACCGAACGCCTGCATCGTCTTCATCCCAAGGTAATGATAGGGACGAAGCAGCTCAACGGCTACCTTCCCTTCCTTAATTTCAAGGGCAATTTCCCTGTCGATATTGTTGAAATAAAAAGCGCGCGCCATCCAGGCCACTGCCACATAAGTAGACATCTGCAGCACACTCAGACCCTGAATATTCCCTTTGTCTCCATAAATCGCGGACCATAAGAAGAAGTAAGCGCCGATGTTAATGCTGTAGATCAAAATGCCGCTATAATAGTTCGTCCGGTACGCGAGCATCATCAAAAAGCGGATCCGCACCATTTCTATATATTTATCCATGCCAAGACCCCCGCATCATGTCAGGATCCTCTTCTCCGGCTGGTAGCCTTTTTCATAAATCTGGCGGATGATTTCTTCCGTTGAAACCTCATGAATGCTCATATCCAGCACTTTTTTCGCTCCTACTACACGGCCGATAAGCTCGGACATGCCGGCTTCCTGTGCTGTGAGCAAGGCCGTCCAGCTGTTTTCATTGTTTTGCTGCCAGAAAACTTCAAGCTCCTCTGATAGATCCTTTAATGATGATTCATCCACAGCCTCTCCAAACTGAAATTCAATCTTCTTTCCTTCCCCGAAATCCTGGCGGAGATGTGCAAGCGCGCCATCATAAATAATTTTTCCTTGGTCAAGCATGATGACCCGCTCACAAAGCGCTTCAATATCGGATAAATCATGGGTGGTCAGCAGGATCGTCGTTTTGTACTTTTCATTCATTTCCTTCAAGAACTGGCGGATCTTCAGTTTCACCAGTACATCCAGCCCAATTGTCGGCTCGTCCAGAAACAAGAGCGGCGGATTATGAATCAATGCAGCGGCAAGCTCGCAGCGCATCCGCTGTCCAAGCGACAGCTTTCTCACCGGCTTATCCAAAAGCGGACCGATATCAAGCGATTCAATCACATGCCCCATGTGATTTTTATAATCCTCATCAGACACCTTGTACACTTTTTTCAAAAGACGGAATGATTCCTGAACCGCGATATCCCACCAAAGCTGGGAGCGCTGGCCGAAAACAACACCGATCGAGCTTACAAATTTCTCCCGCTGCCTGTGGGGATCCATTCCATTGACACGAACCGTTCCGGCCGTTGGATTGAGGATTCCCGTCAGCATTTTTATGGAAGTGGATTTCCCCGCTCCGTTTTCACCAATATAACCGACCATCTCTCCCTGCTTGATGGTAAACGATAAATCGTCGACAGCGCGGACCACTTTATAATTGCGTGTAAACAAATCCCGAAAAGCGCCTCCTAGGCCTTCCCGGCTCGAATAGGCTTTAAATTCCTTCCGAAGCCCTTCAGTTTCAATGACATTTTTCATTTTGCACGTTCCCTTCGTAATGTCTGCCAAAGATAGTTTAGCCTATATCATCCCAACTTTGAAGGAATTCATCTTCCCTGGAAAGAATAAAATGCAGAAACCCATATCCTTTTAAGCCATTCATCCGTTTAATATACAAAGGTGCACCTTTAAGGAGTGAAATCGATGAACAATAGCAGCGCTGCTCGTTTTGAAAAGAAAGACCTTCATGAAACGTATCTTTCCCTATTTAAATACTGTCTCATGCTCACACGGAATAAATGGGATGCGGAGGATCTCGCTCAAGCAACCGTATGCAAACTTTTAGAAAAGTATCAAGAACTGCCGGAGGATCTGCCGCAGGCCCTATATAACAAAGCCGCCTGCCATTTGCACATTGATTTCTTCCGCAAACAAAAGCGAATTACGACCGGGTTCGTCCCATCTGATTTAACTGGAGCCAAAACAGAAAGCAAAATAGCGGAGCTTGCCGAATGGCTTGCATCGGTCATGACGAAAAAACAGGCAGCGGTCTTTGTGCTGAAGGAAGCGCTGCTTTTCAAAAATGAAGAAATCGCTGAAATAACAGGATTTACGGTTGCAACCGTTAAAGCCCTGCTATTCAGGGCGAGGCAGCACACGATGCGGGATGGCACATCGGACATCGATAGAGAGCTGGCCGCTGCCATCAGCCGCTCTCTGACTGAAGAAGATCCACATCCCCTGCTCAATCTGCTGACCCTCGTTCCAAAATCAAACAGCGGACCGACGGCACTTATGGCCGCTTAATAAACGGAGGATTTGCAGATGAATATGATTCCTTACGTAGTGGAACAAACAAAACATGGCGAGAGATCGTATGATATATACTCAAGGCTTTTAAAAGACCGCATCATCATGATCAGTGATGAAATCAATGATCATACAGCCAACAGCGCGGTTGCCCAGATGCTTTTCCTTGCTTCCGAGGATCCGGAAAAAGATATTTCCCTCTATATAAATAGTCCGGGTGGTTCTGTCACGGCTGGGTTTGCGATTATCGATACGATGGATTACATCCAGCCTGACGTGAAAACGATCTGCATTGGGATGGCCGCTTCCATGGGAGCAATGCTGCTCCTTTCCGGCAAAAAGGGAAAACGGTATGCGCTCCCTTCAGCTGAGGTTATGATTCATCAGCCGCTTGGAGGAGCCCGCGGCCAGGCATCCGATATCGAAATAACCGCGAAACGCCTGCTTCACACCAAACAGATATTGAATGAAAAAATTGCCGAACAGACCGGACAGCCAATCGAAAAGGTTGCCCGGGATTCGGACCGCGATTACTATATGACGGCGGAAGAAGCACTCGCTTATGGAATCGTTGATGAAATCATTTCCAAGTAGCTGAACAGAAATCCTCCTGAAAAAGTGCTAGAATGAGAGAGCAGACTTTTTTAGGAGGATTTTTATTATGCAATTTACCAGATCAGAAGAACTTCAAAAAGAAGCGCTTGAACATATTGTCGGTGGCGTAAACAGCCCTTCCCGATCCTATAAAGCCGTTGGCGGAGGAGCTCCCGTTGTCATGGAAAAAGGCCAAGGCGCATACTTCTGGGATGTAGACGGAAATAAATACATAGATTACCTGGCGGCATACGGTCCGATTATTACCGGGCATGCCCACCCCCATATCACAAAAGCCATTACAAAAGCGGCGGAAAACGGCGTTCTCTACGGAACACCGACTCCGTTCGAAATTGATTTTGCTAAAAAGCTGAAGCAAGCCATGCCGAACATGGAAAAGGTGCGCTTCGTGAACTCCGGTACGGAAGCCGTCATGACGACGATCCGTGTAGCCCGTGCTTACACAGGACGCGATAAAGTCATTAAGTTCGCAGGATGCTACCACGGCCACTCCGATCTTGTCCTTGTTGCAGCAGGATCAGGTCCTGCAACTCTCGGTACACCGGACTCTGCGGGGGTTCCAAAAAGCATCGCCCAGGAAGTAATCACCGTTCCCTTCAACGACATTGAACCGTTCCGCGAAGCGATGGAAAAATGGGGAAGTGAAATCGCCGCTGTGCTGGTAGAGCCGATCGTCGGCAACTTCGGGATTGTGGAACCGAAACCCGGCTTCCTGGAGCAGGTAAACGAAATTACCCACAATGCAGGAGCCCTTGTGATTTACGATGAAGTCATCACGGCATTCCGCTTCATGTATGGAGGCGCTCAGGATATGCTCGGTGTGACCCCTGACTTGACCGCGCTCGGAAAAATAATCGGCGGCGGACTGCCAATCGGCGCGTACGGCGGCAAAAAAGAGATTATGGAAACTGTCGCACCGCTCGGACCTGCGTATCAAGCAGGAACAATGGCCGGCAACCCCGCTTCCATTCTTTCCGGAATCGCCTGCCTCGAAGTACTGGAGCAGGAGGGCGTATACGAAGAAATGGACCGCCTGGGCGCAATCCTTGAAGAAGGCATCCTGAAGCATGCGGCTGCACATGATATCACAATCACAGTCAATCGTCTGAAAGGCGCGCTGACGATCTACTTTACGGATGAAAAAGTAGAAAACTATGAGCAGGCAGAGAACACAGACGGCGAAATGTTCGCCCGCTTCTTTAAGGAAATGCTGCATCAGGGAATCAACCTTGCCCCGTCTAAATACGAAGCTTGGTTCCTGACAACCGAGCATACGGAAGAAGATATTACGGAGACTCTAGCTGCAGTGGAAAAAGCGTTTAAAGCGCTGAAAAAATAGGATTTGGTAAGGGACCGGCCTGCTTTTGAGCCGGTCCTTTTTTATTTCCGGGCCACCCACGGCCGTTTACGGGCCAAGTTTTCCTCAATACGGGCCATTTTCGGCGGTTTCCGGGCCAAGTTTCCCCGAATTCGGGCCATTTGAGGCTATTTGCGGGCCAAGTTCCAAATACGGACCATCCGGCACTGTTTACAGGCCAAGTTCCGCAGAATAATACGTGCCATCTAACCGCACTTACGCGCCAGTACGTTCCATATACGGGCCGCCCGGCAAATTTCCTCCTCTTATAAACTAACTGTATAAAAATACACTATTATACAATTAAACTACACTTTCATTCTCTGATTCTTTTTAAACACTCCTATGAAAACGCTTACTTATTCATGCATACGAGCGTTTGGAACAAATATGCCATAGTTGTTGACATGAATGCTCCTTTCATCATTTTGCATAAATAATTGAAAATGTTTTTCTTAGATGGTATGATAAAAGCTACAATTCTGAAAATTATATAAATTCAGTGCAGGTTCAATACTTGTCCGGCACTGTTTACTTTTCTTTTCTCCGCCCTATTTTTACATCCTATTACTCTTCAATCTTACTTACCATTTCAACATTTATCAGCAGGAGGTGAAGGCGCAGCGAGCGGAATATAAAGTTCCCTCATGGCAGCCGATTAATATGAAGCAAAAGTGGAGTCCCAGTACATTCAAAAACTATGAAAACGCAGAGCACGATGCATGCGGTATTGTTTCAATAGTAGAAAAACATAAAATACCGACGAAAGAGAACATCGATGCTTGTATTAAAGCCCTTGTCACGATGAACCATCGCGCAGGCTTCATTAATGAAGAAGGCGACGGCGTAGGCATTCACATTGATATCCCGCGCAATCTCTGGAAGCAAAAGCTTGAACAGGCCGGTGCCGATACAAAACTGGCTGACAGAGACGATTTTATAGTCGGCCATTTCTTTTTATCCCGCCATGGCAATCAGTCAGAGTCGAAGAAAGCCGCAATAAAGCATATTGCATCCTACGGTTTTGAAATTGTTTTTGAAACGGACAAAGTTACATCTTCTAACGCACTTGGTCCGATTGCAGTTCAGGAGGAGCCTCTTTTCTGGCAGACTGCCCTGATTCCTGTAAAAAAAACCAATGAAACACTTGCCAAACGCCTATTTGACTTGGCTATTGAACTTGAAAAGGATGAGCATATCCATGCGGCTTCCCTAAGCCAGCATGCCGCAGTTTACAAGGTAATGGGCGCCGGAGACGTTTTGCCGCAGTATTATCATGACCTGGCAGATCCGCTAGTGGCGTCTTCCATGACTCTCGGCCACAACCGCTATTCAACTAATACCCTATCAAACTTTTTCCGTGTGCAGCCGTTCAGCATGCTCGGCCACAACGGTGAAATCAATACCATTTCAAAGCTTCGCGATGAGGCGCGCATGATTGGTGCCCCTCTCACCATCGGCGGAAGTGATTCACAGGATTTGAACAGGACAATTGAGACCCTTGTATGCCGTGACGGATATAGCTTATTTGAAGCACTTGACGTCCTGTTCCCTCCTATTATTAATGAAATTAAGTCCTATCCGGACCACCTGAAAAATCTGTATACGTATATTCGGGAGGCCTGGGGTCATTTCGCACAGGGTCCCGCGGGCATCATTTCCCGATTCGGGGATGAAGCAGTGTACAGCGTTGATGCTCTGGGGCTTCGTCCGCTTTGGAAGGTAGAAACAAAAACTTCCTATATTTTTGCATCAGAGCCCGGCATCATTCCGGCTAGTGAATACATGGCAAACCCGAAGCCGCTTGCACCGGGTGAAAAAGTTGGCTTGAAATGGGATGAGGACACCATCAAAGTCTATGATTATCCTGCTTATCAGGAGGAAGTTCATGGCCGCTTTACAAGCCGCGTTCAGGTTGATGGCTTTGGCACCCACTTGAATCATCCTGTTTCAAAAGGAAAATGCTCAACATCACCAGTTATGAAGCTTCATAACGGTCATTATGCAGCATTCGGCTGGGACAGGGAGCATATACAGATGCTCGAACAAATGGCGGATAAAGGCGTTGAACCGATTCGTTCTCTTGGACATGACGGTCCGCTTGCCGCCATTCATCCAGGCCGGAAAAACCTGGCGGACTTCTTTAAGGAAAGCGTAGCAGTCGTAACAAACCCAGCTATTGACCGGGACCGGGAATCCGAACATTTCTCAACCCGTACGATTGTCGGAAAACGGCCGTCCCTGTTTGATGCGAAAACTTCTGAGCATATTTTAGAGCTTCCTTCCCCGATCATTATGGAAGGCCTCCTCGCTCATGAAGCATTTGAAGCGTCCTATCAGCTGCCATATGAAGAATTATCCGAAATTTTTTCCAGAAATAAACAGCTTTATGTTTTAAACACCGTTTTCTCTGAAAATGAATCCCTGAAGGAAGCACTTGACCGCCTTTCTGCGGAAGCGATTCAAGCGGTCCGCGATGGTGCTGCACTGCTTGTACTGGACGATCATCTTGCACATAAAGACGGAAATCTGTGGATTGACCCTCACTTGATTACGTCTATCATCGATCAGACCCTTGTGACCATGCAGCTGCGCAGAAACTGTTCGATTCTCCTCCGTTCCGGAGCGATTCGTTCCTTGCATGACATCATTACAGCATATGGACTTGGTGCGAATATCCTGAACCCGTACATGATTTTTGCGACAGTAGCGGAGGATGGCCAGACACAGCCTTCTATTAATCTTTTTGAAGCACTGAATAAAGGTCTGGAAAAAGTCATTTCAACGATCGGCATTCACGAACTGCGCGGGTATGGACGCCTGTTTTCAGCTATCGGGCTTAACCATGAAATCGGTGACTTGCTTGATATTCCGAACTTCCTTGGTTCAAATGAGCTGCGCTACAATTTCAATCAGATGAAAACAGATGCCATAGAGCGGGCAGAGGATTTTGAAAATGAAAAAGCCCGTCCGACTAAAACCTTTCATCTGTTCCCAAGGATCTGGAAAGCGATTGGAGATGTGGCTGCCAATGGTGATTATGATGCATACCGCGAAAAAATTACCGAGCAGGAGGAAGCAAATCCGATTACGATTCGCCATCTGACTAGCCTGAAGCAAACAGATTCAAGCGTAAACCCGGATAAGGTGGATTTAAGGGTCGGAGAGCATGACCTGCCGTTTATCATTGCTTCCATGTCCTTCGGGTCCCAGAACGAAATCGCGTTCCGCGCCTATGCGGAAGCAGCTGATCAGCTGAATATGGTCAGCCTGAACGGTGAAGGCGGAGAAATCAAGGATATGCTCGGCAAATATCCGAAAACGCGCGGCCAGCAGGTTGCATCCGGACGATTCGGAGTCAACGCAGAGCTGCTGAACTCTTCCAACCTTCTCGAAATCAAAATTGGCCAGGGGGCAAAGCCTGGAGAAGGCGGCCACCTGCCGGGATCAAAAGTAACAGCGAAAATTGCGGAAGCACGGAATGCAACGATTGGCTCTGATTTGATTTCACCATCAAACAACCATGATATCTATTCCATTGAAGACCTTGCGCAAATGATTACCGAGCTGAAAACAGCAAACGATCAGGCAAAGGTCGCGGTAAAGGTGCCGGTTGTGCCGAATATCGGAACCATCGCTGTCGGAATTGCCAAGGCAGGCGCTGACATCATTACTCTAAGCGGATTTGACGGCGGTACGGGGGCAGCGAGAATTCATGCTCTTCAGTATGTAGGGCTTCCCGTTGAAATCGGTGTAAAGGCTGCTCATAATGCCCTTCTTGAAGCAGGACTGCGCCAGAAGGTCGAGCTATGGGCAGACGGAGGCGTAAAAAGCGCAATGGACGTTGTAAAGCTCATGCTCCTTGGTGCCAACCGCATCGGCTTCGGAACCCTGTCTATGATCGCCATCGGCTGTACAACGTGCCGCGGCTGTCATCTGGATACGTGCCATGTCGGAATTGCAACGCAAATCGAATCCGAAGCACAGGCAAAAGAACACGGTTTAAGGCGCTTCGTTCCAAGACAATACGATAATGCCGTTCAGGGATTAAAGAACATGTTCACGGCATTCGGAAGCGAACTGAAAGCTTTGACCGCTTCACTAGGCTTTACGAATCTTCAAAGCATTGTAGGCCGTTCCGATCTGCTTGAACAAACAAAAGAGACCGATGCAATGGATCTTTCCTTATTGCTTAAACCTCTTGAAATCCAGAACCTTGCGAGCGCTCATAAAGAGGTTGCAGCAAGCAGCCAGGAACGCGGTCTTGCCGTTGCGGCAGGAGCAGAATACCTGGATTACAGGGATGAAGATCTTCATCAATCCAGAGAATTTGCAAGCATCACCTCCGAACAGCGCGTTCTCGGAAGCCGGGTGTCAGGCCATCGAGTGCGCGAGCGTCTTGACGGATCCTATAGGGAGCTTGAAGATATCCGCTTGACGTACAAAAACGGCTCGGTTCCCGGTAACGGACTCGGCGCCTACAACTCAAGCGGAATCACGATCTCCGTTGAAGGCGGTGCACAGGATGGAACCGGAAAAACGTCCTTCGGCGGCGCGATCCGTGTCCTTAAAGGAAAAGGCGGAGACGGTGAATTCTATAGCGGCTCTGTCGGAAAAGGCTTCGGCTATGGTGCACAAAGCGGTACCCTTCTCGTTCAGGGAGATGCAGATGCAAGAGCCGGCATTCGTCTATCCGGCGCCGACATGATCATCGGAGGCCGCATCGAAAAGCCGATTCCAGCAGTAGAACACGGAAACATCGGAGTCAACGCGAACATCAAGGGCTTTGCCTTCGAGTACATGACAAACGGCCGCGGCCTTGTCCTCGGCGACCCGGGTCCATGGATTTGCGCAGGGATGACAGGCGGAGTCGTCTATGTCCGTCAGCAGCCTGAAATGGGACTCACTCAATCTGCGCTTGAGCGCCGAGTCGCTAAAGGAGCGAAGGTTGAAATTGCCCATCTCAACAAAAAAGGTCTGTCCGATATTCAAGAACTGCTAGGCGTCTACATTGCCGCACTTGAAGAACATGGCCAGCAGGCAGAAGCGGAAGAATTAAAACCTCTGCTCGACAATCCGGCGCAGCACTTCCTGCAGCTCGTACCGGCTAAGGAACAGGCAGATCCTTCTGTTTCTACCGAGTGATTTTGGTTGATATGTGAGAACCGGCCTTTAGGGGCCGGTTCTTTTTTGGTGGAATTTTTTTACTTTTATAAGGGTGCCTGTCCCGGCTTGCTTTAAAGCATAAGGGGACGGAGACGGGGGTGTTTAAACCCTTTGTTACCAAGGTTTGGAGGAGCAGGTGCCGGAGCTTTCGTTCTGCAGAGAAACCGGGGACTGGCACGGTGCCAGTCCCGTCATTCTTCACCGCAGCGGGGGACAGAGGCCATGTCTAACCAGCCCTTGCGCCGCAGCGGATGGCGGAAATGGTGCCGAAGCTTTACTTCTCTAATAAAGTGCGGGTCAGGCACCACCGACTTTCCTCCAAAAAAATTTAAATACACACTTGACTGATCGGAATTATATACATTAAAATATAACAAATGATATGAGCTGATCAGAGAAACTGAAGGCGTCTACTTACTCCCAAGGTAAGCAGGCGCCTTTTTCCTGTTTAAACTTCCATTTTTCCATCAAACATAACGATAAGGGGAGAAAAAAATTGAATCTTTTCTGGTTTTTTCCAACTGCAGGAGACGAACGCTATTTAGGTACCCTTCAAGGAGCCCGAAAAAGCGATCTTTCTTACTTAAAGCAAATTGCAGGAGCTTTAGACACTCTCGGCTATGACGGCGCTCTGCTGCCAACCGGAGCAAATTGCGAGGATGCTTGGATTACCGCCTCAATGCTTGCATCGGTAACAGAGCGTTTGAAATTTTTGGTGGCATTACGGCCCGGTTTAATGTCCCCTACCCTATCTGCCCGAATGGCTGCAAGCTTTGATCAGCTGTCGAATGGCCGCCTCCTCCTTAACATTGTTACCGGCGGGAATCCGGCTGAGCAGGCAGGCTTTGGGAATTATCTCAACCATGACCAAAGATATGACCTCACTGATGAATTTTTAACCATCTGGAGGGATGTTCTTCAAGGCAAAACGGTTGATTTCGAAGGAAAGCACCTTTCTGTTACGGGTGCCCATGTACCGGAAAAGCCCATCCAGCAGCCTTATCCCCCAATCTATTTTGGAGGCTCCTCAGATGCCGGCAAGCGGGTTGGGCTGAAGCACGCTGATGTTCATTTGTTATGGGGGAACCCCCTGCAAAAATAAGAAAAAAAGTAGAGGAGATGAAAAAGCAGGCAAAGGCTGCCGGAAAAACAATGAGATTTGGTCTGCGTATGCATGTCATCGTGAGAGAAACCGAACAGGCTGCATGGGCTGCAGCGGAAGAACTGATCCAATATGTAACAGATGACACGATTGAAAGCTTCCAAAAGAGATTTTCTATCTTTGATTCAACCGCGCAGAAGACCCAATCATCCCTTCATGGCGGATCCAAGTCCAGAAGAGATTTAGAGATTTCACCTAATCTATGGGCAGGTGTGGGACTTGCAAGAGAAGGCGCTGGTACCGCCATTGTCGGAGATCCAGATATCGTCGCTGAAAGATTGAGAGAATACGAGGATATTGGAATTGATACCTTTATTCTCTCTGGCTACCCGCATCTTGAAGAGGCGTACCGTTTTGCAGAGCTTGTTTTTCCAAAATTAAAAAATCAATCAGCACCAATTAGGGAGGAAGCAATATGAAGAAATGGGCAGGGCTGCTTTTCGCTGCAAGTTTAGCATTAACAGGATGTTCAGCAGGAACTTCCGGTAATTCGGAGAACGGCGGGGAAAAGGAAAAGATCAGTTTTATCCATTGGCGTGGCGAGGATACGAAAGTATTCAACGAGCTGATCTCCCAATTTGAAGAAAAAAACCCGAACATTGATGTGGAAATGAACGTCTTTCCATCTGATCAATATCAAACCCTGGCTCAAACGAAATTAATGGATGGAACGGTAGGAGATGTCTTTGCCTCCTTCCCGGGAGCACAATTCCAGTCCATCGCCAAAGCAAATTTATACACTGACCTCACTGACAGCAAGGCAGTTAAACAATATCAGCCCCAATACATAAAGGCTGGACAGAAGGATGGCAAGCAGCTGGCGGTTCCATATCAGCTTGTTTACAACATGCCGCTTTATAATAAGGAGCTATTTGAGAAATATGGGCTGACCCCGCCAAAGAACTGGGAAGAGTTTCTTTCTGTCTCCAAAAAGCTCCAGGATAATGGAATCACTCCAATTGCTTTTGCAGGTGCAGACATCGGTGCCGGCCAGTTCATGAATACAATGGTCATGAATAACGCACCTGATGACAAGACAATTACCGGCTTGGAAAAAGGAGATTCAAAGCTAACTGAAGAATGGTGGGTCAAAACATTAACCCAAATAAAAGAGCTCCAGGATAAGGGTGCCTTCCAGAAAGACGCTCTTGGAACGAAGCAGGATACAGCTGTTGCATTATTCGCTCAGGAAAAAGCTGCCATGCTTGCTACCGGTTCCTACTCCATTGCAACTGTGAAATCCCTTAATCCCGATATAAAAGTTCAGCTGCTGGCTCCTATTACGGTTCCGGAAGGCGAAGCAAAGTGGGAGGGCATTCATACTACCACCTTTATGCTCGGAATCAACAACCGTTCAAAACATAAGGAAGCAGCAGAAAAATTTATTGAATTCTTAAGTGAGCCTGAACACGCATCCGATTATGCCAATCAAACGGCCCAGCATGTAACCGTTAATGAAGTAAAATACGAATCTGAAGATTTAAAAGAAACCGCGGTATGGGCTGACAAGAAAACAAGATTTCAGCCGCGCTTCCTGATTGAAAACCTTGATGTCCAAAAAGCGGTCGTTAACTCCATTCAGGATACACTAAGCGGAACAAGCCCTGAAGAAGCAGCCTCAAAGGCACAGAAAATCATTGACCAGACGATAAACAAATAAACGTAAAAAGGAAGAGAGCCGTCATCCACCCTCTTCCTTTTTATCTGAGAAAGGAAGGACAAACTATGAAATACAGCAAAAGCATCTACTTGTTTTTCCTGCCTGGCTTGCTCTTATTCGCGTTTTTTTTTCTCCTGCCGCTCGCTCAAACGGTTTATTATTCTTTTACAACTTGGGACGGCTATACGGGAAATCCGCCTTTTGTCGGAATAAAAAATTATGTACAGCTGATTACAAATGATTCTATTTTTCAGCAGTCGCTCGGCAACAATGGAAAATTCATGCTGACGGTTGTCATTCTGCAAACTCTGTTTTCTCTTATTCTTGCACTTTATTTATTAAAGAATAACAAAATCAGTATTTTCTTCAGAGCGCTGTTCTTTTTTCCAACCATTCTCTCTTCGGTTGCAGTGGCGTTTCTATGGTCGTTTATTTACGACCCGAGTCTTGGTCTGTTAAATCAGGTTTTAAATGCGGTGCACCTCGATTTCCTTGCCGCAAACTGGATTGGAGATCCGAAGCGGGCAATTTTCTCCCTTGCCTTCGTGCAAGTATGGGCTCATATCGGACAGATGATTGTTCTTTTCGTAGCCGGAATGCAGGCAATCCCTGCAGAGCTGTATGAATCCGCAGCCATTGAGGGCGGTTCGAAATGGGACATATTCCGGAAAATCACTTGGCCCCTGCTCGCTCCGACCACAACCATTGTCGTGGCTTACACAACCATTCAATCATTCAAAGCATTTGACCTGATATTTGCTATGACAAGAGGCGGGCCAAACTATTCAACAGAAATTCTATCAACTTTTATTTATCATGCAGCCTTTGAAAATTATCAGTTTGGATATGCGTCAGCTGCCTCCGTACTTTTTATGATACTGATTGCCATCCTTACATTTATCCAATTTAAACTGCTCCGTTCAAGCAGCATCAGCTATTAAAGGAGGTCCCCATGAAGAGACCAGGACTTGTTAAACCGATCCTTCTGTCAGGCTATTCTGTGCTCATAATCGTCCCGCTTTTTGTAGCATTGCTGACATCATTTAAACAGCTACGCAATGTGTATGACGGGGCCCTTGCTCTGCCGGAACAGCTGGATTTCTCGAACTTCAGCCTTCTGCTGTTTGAGAAATCCCTCTCTCACTATCTCGTTAACAGCATCATTGTGACGGCTGCTTCCGTATTTTTCGCCCTATGGTTTGCCAGTATGATCGCTTATGGAATTACAAGGATACGCAACAAATTGGGGAACCTTCTTTTCGCAGCATTCATGCTCGGAATGATTGTACCCGCACAAACGCTCATGGTTCCGTTGTATTCTCTTATGCTGAAGCTGCAATTAACCAATTCACTGCTTGGGCTGATTCTTGTTCATATCGCTGTGCTTCTGCCCATCTGCGTTTTTATCTTAACTGGATTTATGAAGACCCTTCCCGGTGAACTATTTGAAGCGGCAAGAGTAGACGGGGCATCGGAGTGGAATATGTACTGGAGAATCACGCTCCCGCTTTCCTTCCCTTCACTTGCAATTACAGCCATCTTTTCAATGGTCATTGTATGGAACGATCTGCTGTTTTCCCTTTTGTTTATTACCAACGAGGAGAAAAAGACTTTGCCTCTTGCCCTTCTGCAATTTCAGGGAGAATATTTAACCAACTACCCTATTTTGTTTGCAGGCGTTCTCATTACATCTCTGCCTCTGATCATTCTCTATGTGTTTTTGCAGCGTTTCTTTATTTCGGGAGCATTAAGCGGTGCGTTGAAAGGGTAAAAAAACCGGCTACGGCCGGTTTTTTCGCGTTTGAATATTTTATGGCGGGTGCCTGTCCCGACTTGCTTTAACGCAACAGGGGACGGAGACTACGATGCTTTAACCCTTTCCTATCAAGCCATTAAGGAGCAGGTGCCGGAGCTTTCGTTCTGCAGAGAAACCGGGGACTGGCACCGTGCCAGTCCCCTCAATCTTCACCGCAGCGGGGGATAGAGACTGCGTTTTGCGAGGCCTTGAGCCGCAAAGACCGGCAGAGATGGTGCCGGAGCTTTAGTTCTCTACAATAACGCGGGTCAGACACCCTCTAAACAGCCCTACGCACACTTCTTCCAAAACGCATGAAGTGCTGTCGTCAGTCCCCCTTTCCCTACTTTTAACAGAGCTGCCTTTTCCCCTGGATTCGGTTCAGACAAATCCTGCAGAAAATCAACAATCATCCTCCGTCTTTCGAGAACAGACACAGCTCCCGCTTGAAGAAACCACTCATCAATCGTATTATAAATCCCTCTATTAACTCCGAAGACCTCTTTGCAATATTGCTGAAAAACAAGATCAGGACTGTTCACAGTTTCCGTTGAAATCAACCCTCTCCCTCATATTTCACTGTTCCTGTTTTGGCTATTCTCGTTTTTTCCTTAATTTCTACCTGAGTAATTTCATTTGCATGAACGGTTATAAGCAATGAACCATATTCAAGGCGCTGCAGCAGGGACATCAAATACTCTATTTTCGTTTGATCAAGCTTCTTCATCCATGTCCACTCCCTCTGTTAGATAATGAAAAAAGGCTCTTTATTCCTCGCCAAAAAGGGAATTAAAGAGCCTTCGGTTAACCGATCGGCAAAAATAATTTTATTATTTGTATTTTAAACAATATTATCCCATCGGTCAACTCGGAATTAAAAAAATAATCCAAATAGATCAAGAAAAGGTTTGAGACTTGGCAAAGGTGCATCCCGATAACTTCGCAGGCTACCTTTCTTTGCTTGCAGGAATCAATGAAGACATTCTGAAAACACCCTTACAAAAAAGGAGATTAAGGTGAAGAAAGCGTTAGCCGATTTATGAAGCAGGAACCGCCTAACGGTTCCTGCTTCTATTTCTATGGACTTATTCTTTGCAGATACTATTAAAAACCTTTTTATATAAAATGGGTATTCAGTAAAGACGGTAGAATAGTGAATGAACTGCTTGAGATGCACAAGGAAAATTAAAGCCTTCAGCAAATATAAATCTTTTAAATAATGCCGAGTGACCTTGTTAAAGGAAAACATAAAAGGCCGTAAGTCAGGCCTTTTCCTTATGTATCAAATAGCGTCCCATTAATCGCTTTCACATATCTCTCTGCTGACTTTTGAACAGATTGATTTGCCTGCTCCTGTACGACACGGTGAAAAGCATTGTAAAGCCGATTAAATTTTAATGGTCTTACTTTTTCAGCTATTTCTTCAACCTTGCCGGGCGGCAGCGGAATCAGATTCGGATAGCTATACATGAAGCTCACCCATCTCCGGTCAGCTACGACTTGGATCACATCTCCGGTCAGCAAAACTCCGTTATGGCTGTTTCCATTTATCCATTGGAGCACTGCTCCGCCTTTGAAGTGTCCTCCCAGCCGGTGCAGTACGATACCTTGATGGAGTTCTATGGACTCTCCAGACCAGAAGATGATTTTATCACTGCTTCTCGTTACCCATTCTTTGTCATCCTCATGAATATATATGGGAGCATTGAAGGTTTCTGCCCATTCCACTTGAGTTGAATAATAATGAGGATGGGATAGAGCGATTGCCTGCAGTCCTCCAAGTTCATTAATATGCTGGATGGTTTGTTGGTCTAGGTAGGTGATGCAATCCCAAAGGACATTAAACCCCTTCTCTTGAATCAAATAGGCCGTCTGGCCAATTCCAAATCCCGGTTTGGTTGTTAAACTGTACAGTCCCGGTTCTTCTGCAAGGATCTCATTTTTATAAGAACCTGACTTTTGCATTTCTTCAAGGCTAGTCCATGTCTGGCCGGATGGACTGACATATTGTCTTTCTTCTGAACAGATTATACATTGGGATGGACTTTGTACCTTTCCGTATTGCACTCCGCATGTTGCACAAATAACATAATCCATGGCAGTGACTCCTCTTGTTTATTTTTCATTTGTGATAATTGCTCATTTCTGCTTCTCCATCGTCCCGCCGATTTGCGGATTGCCCATACAACTACCTATTTTAACTGTATTAAAATAAATCCTGTTTTAATTTACCATTGCTACTAGCTAAAAGAACAGACAAATTTACTGAAAATGGGTTAATTTCTATTTTATCAGTGTAAAGGCTTCCATCCTTATAAATAGAGGGTGCGTTTTTTCTCTTTCGATGGATCGCGTTATTATTTATTCGAAAATGGGAAATAGTATCTTGAATAATCCTTTTAAACATTGTATATTACGTAGTTGTTTACTTAAACCTTTTGAAAGGAATGTAACCTTAACTTATATGAAACTCGGTGCCCGAATTTTAAAGACAGGGATTGCGATTGCCATTGCATTATGGATTGCCTCTCTGTTGAACCTGCAGTCTCCGGTTTTCGCGGGGATCGCAGCGATTTTTGCCATTCAGCCAACGATTTACCGGTCTTACTTATCCGTAATTGAACAAGTGCAAGCGAATTTTATTGGAGCCGCTTTTGCTATAGTTTTTGGACTTATCTTTGGCCCCCATCCATTCGTCGTCGGTTTGACTGCTGTTATCGTCATTTCCATTAACCTGAAGCTCAAGATTCAAAATACTATTCCAGTTGCGATTGTTACAGTCATCGCCATCATGGAGACACCCGGGGAAAATTTCATTCAATTCGCCCTGCTCCGTTTCGGAACCGTCATGCTTGGGGTATTCTCAGCATTTATAGTGAATTTGCTATTCCTGCCTCCAAAATATGAGACGAAGCTTTACTACCGGATTTCGGACAGTACAGAGGAAATCCTGAAGTGGATCCGAATCAACATCCGCCAGGCTTCTGAACATAGTGTCCTGAAAGAGGATATTGAGCGTCTTAAGGAAAATATGATGCAGCTCGATCAGCTTTATCTCCTTTACAAGGAAGAGCGAAACTATTTGCGCCGCAACACGCTGACGAAATCGAGGAAGCTTGTTCTTTTCAGACAGATGCTTCTCACTACGAACAAGGCGCTTGATACATTGAAAAAGCTGCACCGCCTTGAAAACGAGCTTCACCTGACAACACCTGAGCTGCAGCAGATCATCACAACTGAATTGGATTACCTGCTAAGTTATCATGAGCGCATTCTTTTGAAATTTATCGGCAAAATCAAAACGGAAACACCGAATGAATTAATACAAGAAGGCTTTTTCAATAAACGGGAACTGGTAGAGGAATTCATGAAATATCAAAACCAATGCCATGATCCTGCCTGCTTCTATCACATGCTACCGCTCGTTGCAAACATATTAGATTACAGCGAACAGCTGGAGCATCTCGATACACTGATCAACAGCTTCCAAAGCTACCACAAGGAAGAAAATGAAATTGAAATAAGCGAGACGAAAGAATAGGGATGGCCAAAATATTCAGTATTTGAAATAGCTGTAAATTTAGCACCTAAAAAATGCTTGGAGATTTTTCCAAGCGTTTTTTCATCGTGTTTAATCTTCTATTCAAATGGCTCTGTTAAAGCCTGTTGTTGATTTTTAACACCTGTTGATTGGAGTGGAAGGCGCGAGACTCCTGCGAGAGCAGCGGGACAGGTGAGACCCCGCAGGCGGAAAGCGAGCGCCTGCAACGGAAATCAACAGCCAAGTTTAACAGAGCTTTTCAAATAAAGCCCTGCTAATTCAATATTACAATTGTTTCTCATAGGCTTTATGCCAATGATACGGCTGTATTTCCTTTAATGATTTATACTCCAATTTACCATTTGCATTCGTTACAGCAGCTTTTACATTTTCTCCCCAGTAAAAAAGCCGTTCCTGACATACACCACAAGGAGTTAAAACAGTAAATTCGGCATTTTCGTCCTCTCTTACAACACAGACAGTATGTGTAATCCTTGTATTCAGTTTATGTGCTTCAAGTATTGCACCTGTTTCAATACATAATTCAGTTGATGCATTAATAACTTCCGGTGACACACTTGTTAAAATTTGACCATCTTCCGTATACATCGCTGCAGCTCCACCCCAGCCGGCAGGATATCTTTTTGCTATTAAATCTATTGCTGAGTGATAAAGCTGCTGTTCAATATTCATTCTCATCTTCCCCTTAAGTTTTCTCTACTGATACTTTAACATATAGTCCCAAACCCATTCTTTAATTAGTTGATGAACACGCAAAAACACCTTCGAAATGGTAACAATGTAGCCATTTCGAAGGTGTTTTAAAGTATCTCATATTATCCTTATTAATGCTTTGATTTAGGATCAAGCGCATCTCTGAGCCCATCCCCCATTAGGTTGAAGCCTAAAACTGTCAGCATGATGGCAAGTCCAGGGAAAATCATCGTCCACGGTGCCTGGATCAAGTATTGCTTTGAATCCGAAAGCATTTTCCCCCACTCCGGACTTGGTGCCTGTGCGCCGAGTCCAAGGAATCCAAGGGCAGCAGCTTCAATGATCGCTGTTGCAATGGCAAGGCTTGCCTGAACGATAATCGGAGAAAAACTGTTCGGCAGCACATGCTTGAAAAGAATTCGCGCATCCTTCATGCCAATAGACTTGGCGGCCATAATATAATCCTCCTGCTTTACACTGAGCACCTTTGCCCTCAGCAGCCGTCCAAAATTCGGAATGTTGATAACAGCAATGGCAATTAACGCATTTTGAAGGGATGGCCCCAGAATAGAAATGATGGCAATGGCAAGCAGGATACTTGGAAAAGCAAGCATGATATCGAAAAAACGAGAAATAATGGTGTCTGCCCATTTACCGTAATAGCCGGCGATAATCCCGAGCAGACAGCCAATGATGACTGACCCCAGCACGGAGAAGAAGCCAACAAACAATGAAATTTTTGCCCCATGAACAACTCTTGAAAAAATATCCCGGCCAAAGTCATCCGTTCCGAGCCAGTGCTCGGATGATGGCGGCAGCAGGCGCTTCGTTAAATCCTGTTCGTTGATTCCAAAGGGTGCAATCAGCGGGGAAAAAATGGCAACAACGATAAAGAATAGGACAATAGCTGTTCCCGCTACTGCTATTTTATTTTTCATAAAGGAGCGGAGCCCCTCCTGAAACGGGGTCAGAGGTTTTTCTTCAGCATATTGGATGGATTCTGGCAGCTGCGGTTCTCCCATAATAGTTCCCCCCCTTAATATTTAATGCGCGGATCAATAGCCGCATATAGCAGATCCACAACAAGATTCACAAGTACAAAAAGAAGAGCAATCATCAAAATTCCGGACTGAATGACTGGATAATCACGGTAGCTGATGGCTTCCACAATATAACGTCCAAGTCCAGGCCAGCCGAAAATCGTTTCCGTAAGAATCGCGCCTCCTAAAAGCAAACCCGTTTGAAGACCGATGACCGTCAAAATCGGGATGACAGCATTTTTTAAAGCATGACGGTAAACGACCCAGCTCATCCGAAGTCCCTTTGCCCTTGCAGTCCTTATGTAATCAGCGTTCAACACTTCTATCATACTTGAACGGGTAATTCGCGCGATAATCGCCATTGGAATGGTTGCAAGCGCGGTTCCGGGAAGAATGAGATGCTTGAATACCTCTCCGAACTGATCAAACCGCCCGTTAATAAGCGTATCAATTAAGTATAGGTTGGTCACAGCGTCAACAGGATTCCGGATTTCTTCGCGGCCAGTCGTCGGAAGCCAGTCCAATTGAATGGAAAAGAACCACTGTCCCATCAGGCCAAGCCAGAAAATCGGCATTGAAATTCCAATGAGTGCGATAATCATAGCTCCGTAATCAAACCATGAGCGCTGAAACCATGCGCTGATAATCCCAGCGTTAACCCCTACAATAATTGCGATGGCCATGGCAAAAATCGTCAGCTCGGCGGTGGCTGCAAGATACGGAATCATTTCCTTGCTAATCTGCTCGCCAGTCCGAATGGATTCACCGAGATTTCCAGTGATAAGATCCATTAAATAAGATCCATACTGTACATAAATCGGCTGATCCAGCCCAAGCTTTGCGGTCAGCTGCTGAATCGCTTCCGGCGTAGCCCTCTGGCCTAGGATAACCTGGGCAGGGTCGCCCGGAATTGCACGGATGATCGCAAAGACAACAATTGTCATGCCGAGCAGAACCGGCACAAGCATGCCAATGCGCCTGATAGTATAAGATAGCATCGCCGCATCTCCTTTCAAATTTCAAAAGGGAGGAGCCTGGACCCCTCCCTTTTCACATTACTTAAATTCGACTTTAGTGAACAGATCCGTTCCGGTTGGATGCGGAATGAAGTTTGCAATGTCTGACATTCCCGCCATCATAGGAGTGGAGTGAACGAGCGGAATCCAAGGTGCTTCATCATGCACAATAGCCTGCGCTTTTTTATACAGCTCATTCCGTTTCGCTTGATCCGTTACCGTTTGAGCTTCAATCAGAATGTCATGCATTTCAGGGTTGCTGAAGTAGGTGTAATTGTTTCCGCCAATGCTGTCTTTATCCAAAAGCGTATAGATAAAGTTGTCAGGATCTCCATTGTCACCCGTCCAGCCAAGAAGGAAAGAATCCGCTTCTCCCTTGCTCGCTTTTTCCAAATACGTTGCCCATTCATATGTTACAATTTTCGCTTTAACACCGATTTTTTCAAAGCTTGCCTGCAGCACTTCCGCGACCTTCATTCCTTCAGGCATGTAAGGACGTGCAACCGGCATAGCCCATAGCTCCATTTCAAATCCATTCGGGAAACCGGCTTCTTTTAGAAGAGCTTTTGCTTTTTCAACATCGTACGGATATTCTTCAACGGAATCATCATAGCCTTCAAGGGAAGGAGGCATCGGGTTTTTAGCCGGCTCTGCAAATCCTCCATAGAAGGAGTCGATGATTGCTTTCTTATCAACAGCATGATTAAGTGCCTGTCTGACAAGCTTGTTATCAAGCGGCTTTCTCGTTACCGTTAACCCAACGTAACCAACGTTCATAGATGGACGCTTGAAAAGCTGAAGATTTTTATCGCCCTCGACCTTAGAAAGATCAGATGGATTCAAACCGTCCATTAAATCGATTTCTCCTGTTTGCAGGGCGTTAAGGCGTGCTGAGTTTTCAGGAATCGTTTTAAAGATTACCTGTTTCAGCTTCGGATAGCCTTCCATCCAAAAATCCTCATTTTTTTCAAGTACAATCCGGTCATTCGCTTTCCACTCCACAAACTTGAATGGACCTGTTCCTACTGGATTTGCTCTCAAGTCGTCGCCGTATTTTTCAATGGCAGCCGGACTTGCGATTCCAAATGGTGACATGGCAATATTTTTAAGGAATGGTGCCTGCGGACGCTTCAGTGTGAAAACAACCGTCTTTTCATCGGTAGCTTTAATTTCTTTAATGACGTGGCCTTCATCCTTTTTAAAGCCTCCGAACATGGTGTAATACGGGAATTTTTCCGCATCTCCGTTCATCCAGCGATCGAAGTTTTTCACTACTGCTTCAGCATTGAAGTCCGTTCCGTCATGGAATTTGACTCCCTCGCGAAGATGGAACGTGTAAGTGAGACCGTCATCTGACGCTTCCCATTTCTCAGCTAACCCGGGCTGAACCGTAGTATCTTCATCGCCATAGGTTAAAAGACTTTCGTAAATGTTCTCAGTAACTTTAAATGCTTCACCCTCAGTTGTGGTTATCGGGTCAAGAGAAGTAGAATCTCCGCCCCTTCCATAAATGAGCGTATCCTTCGCGTTCGATTTCTCTCCGGCCTTTTCATCTCCGTCTTTCCCTCCCGCTGACTTATTGCTGCACGCGGACAAAGCAAGTGAAAGAATGAGGACTAAAATCAAACCAAGCATGGACCACTTTTTTCTCATTGTCTGTTTCCCCCCTAATT
Source organism: Metabacillus flavus (assembly GCF_018283675.1). NCBI lineage: Bacteria > Bacillati > Bacillota > Bacilli > Caryophanales > Bacillaceae > Metabacillus > Metabacillus flavus. Next base: position 789,748 of record NZ_JAGVRK010000001.1, on the reverse strand, counting down.
TATCATCATCATCTATCATTCACGATGCTCAACCATATAAATGGCAGGCAACGAAACGACCATCCTCCACCGAATAAAGCTCCGGCTTCACTTCCTTGCAAATATCCATTACCTTCGGGCACCTCGTATGGAAGGCACACCCTTTCGGCGGATTGGCCGGATTCGGCATGTCCCCTTTGATGACAATCGGCTCTTTTCTGCCGGAAGGCTCAGCAATCGGAACACTCGACAGCAATGCCTCCGTATACGGATGAAGAGGATTCCGATAAAGAGATTCGCTGTCAGACAGCTCTGCCAATCTACCAAGGTACATAACGGCTACCCGGTCGCTAATATGCCTGACGACCCCAAGATCATGAGAGATAAATAGATAGGTCAGAGAAAAAGTTCCCTGCAGCTCCTTTAGCAGATTCAGAATCTGTGCCTGAATGGAAACGTCCAAAGCGGAAACAGGTTCATCGGCAATAATGAGCTTTGGATTCGTCATCAGCGCCCTTGCAATCCCGATCCGCTGTCTCTGGCCGCCGCTGAACTGATGGGGATACCTTTTACCAAGATCGGGATCAAAGCCCGCGATTCGCATAATTTCCGCGACTCTCTCCGTCCGATCTTTCTTAGATCCCATTTTATGAACGATGAGCGGCTCCTCCAAAATGGATTGGACCTGCTGCCGCGGATTCAAGGAAGCATACGGATCCTGAAACACCATTTGCATCTCCCGCCGAACGGATTTCATGTCCTTTTTGTTCAGGTCAAATAGTGATTCTCCATTAAACCGGACCGAACCGGATGTCGCTTCAGTAAGTCTGGCAATCAGGCGGCCGAGGGTAGATTTCCCGCACCCCGACTCCCCGACAATTCCAAGCGTTTCCCCGGCATTCAATTGAAGCCTGATTCCATCCACAGCCGTGACCTCTGTTTTATTCCTGCCAAGGAGCCCCTTGTGGCTTGTATATACTTTTCTTAAGTCTTCAATCTCTAGCAATGGCTGACTCAATCAGGGCACCCTCCTCTTTATACAGCCAGCATCGAACCTTCTGCCCGCTGCTTACAGTCAAGTCCGGCCCCTCCTCCTGGCACAGCGGCTGAACGAATTCACACCGGTTGGCATACGCGCATCCTCTCTGGATACTGCCTGGCTTCGGAACCTGACCTTTTATAGAAAAAAGCTTTTCTTTCTTCGTACGGATATCCGGAACGGACTGCAGCAGCCCCCTCGTATACGGATGCTTTGGAGAAGAAAAAATGGATTCAACATCCCCTTCCTCAGCAATTTGCCCTGCATACATCACCGCGACCCGGTCGCACACCTGAGCAACTACACCAAGATCATGGGTAATTAGTAAAATCGATGTATTCAGCTTTTTATTCAAATCCTTCATAAGCGCCAGGATCTGAGACTGAATTGTTACATCAAGCGCTGTTGTCGGCTCGTCCGCAATCAATACACCCGGATTGCAGATCATCGCCATAGCAATCATGACACGCTGGCGCATCCCGCCAGACAGCTGATGCGGATATTCACCGAGAAGAGATTCCGGCCTTGGCATACCGACAAGCCCAAGCATTTGAACCGCCTGCTCCTTCGCTTCCTTTTTTGAACACTTCGTATGAACCCGGCACGCTTCCATCAGCTGTTCCCCGATTTTGAGAAGCGGATTCAGCGACGTCATCGGCTCCTGAAAAATCATTGCAATTTCATTGCCTCTGATTTTTCTTAACGACACTTCACTTTGTTTAAGAAGATCCTTATCCTTATAGAGAATTTCGCCTCTAACCAGAGAAGTATTCGGCAAAAGACCCATCAGCGCCATCGACGTCACACTTTTTCCGCAGCCTGACTCGCCGACAATCCCGAGAATTTCTCCTTTCTTCAAGGTCAAATCAACGGACTTCACCACATCCGTTACAGAAGCATCTCGTTTGAAGCCGACTGATAGATTCCTGACTTCCAACACCGTCTCATTTTTCAAAGGTCTTGCCCCCTCTATGCGGTACCCTCTATTATTTTGTCTTTTTGCAGTCCAGGCGGAACGCTGTTCAGCCGTTCACCTGGGGTTTCCAGCCAAACCTTATTTTCCAGCCAGAGCTCGGCGCTTCCCAGCTGGCCGGGTGCGGTTCTTTTTGAGCCGTTCACCTGGGGTTCCAGCCAATCTTCTTTTTCAAGCCGATACTGGACGTTTTTCAGCCGTATTCGTTTATCTCTGTTTAAGAAAAATTATTACAGCAGCTTAAATGTTTTTCATCTTGTTGGGGCTCTTTTACGAGCCAATTTGCGGGCAGATTTTGCAGAAATTATGTAGATAATGCAGAAAATCTAAGATTTTTTTGAGCAGAGTGGAAACTAAGGAGTTTTATATTTCAATAATATATCAAACTTTTACACTAGTGTAAATATTCAGAAAAAATAACATTTTCTGTTCTATAGTATTTTTTATGATAGAAATCACTGGTTTCAGGCAATGTGATGGCAATCAATATAATTTTATTTGCTATAAAAATTTTTCCCTGAATTAGCCAGAAGGTACTACATTGTTATGAAGACAGGCTTTTTATTATGACAAAAAGCCCTCCTTTTTGGAGAGCTTGAAGCAATGGTAAAAAAACGGGATGATTAGTTGAAGCCGGGGGCGGGGCGGAAAAGAAGAATTACTTACGCTGGCAGCGCAGCTGAGAGCCTTTGAGAAAACAGGACTTAGGAAATCTGCTCTCCGTGAACGAGTCTTTCGTCAAAAATATTGATGCTCACGTTCTCTTCCTTACGTTTAAAGCAGAATTTAGAAGCGGTGAAATTGCTATTCAAGATACCGCTGACATCCATGAAATCGCCGGGATGGACTGCTAATCTCGAAAGTCAGCAATTATTTCAAAAAGTCAGCAATTATCCTGAAAAGTCAGCAATTATTCCAAAAAGTCAGCAATTATCCCAAAAAGTCAGCAATTATCCTAAACAGCTAGCATTATTCCCGCTTACTGGATGGTATACAAACGGAAACATGGCAGCTGATTATACAAAAAGCACCGGAAAAACTGCTCCGGTGCCTTCATTAAACCATTGATTAGCGATCTTTTCCTTTCAGCAATCTCAACCCGTTCACCTTAACCAAAAGCATCGCTCCCTTATCAGCACTCCATAAAGCAACCCAGTTTGAGCCGCTGTATTCGAGGGCTTCTACAAGTTTAACTGCTGAATTTGAAACAGGTTGTGGTACAGACCTTTTTTCGCCATCAGTTCCCTATGTGTTCCTTTTTCCGCAATTTTCCCATGGTCCATGAGGATAATCTGGCCTGCGTGGGTAATGGTTGAAAGGCGGTGAGCGACAATAAAGGTGGTTCGATCCTTAGATAGCCCTTCGAGCGCTTCCTGAATGAGGTGTTCACTTTCGAGATCGAGTGCGCTGGTTGCTTCGTCCATTACAAGGATTGGAGGATTTTTCAGGAATACCCGGGCAATAGATACTCTTTGCTTTTGTCCCCCGGAAAGCTTGACCCCTCGTTCTCCGACCTTTGTTTCATAACCGTCTGGAAGCTTCATGATAAAGTCATGTGCATTGGCTGCTTTGGCGGCCTCGATTACTTCCTCATCCGTCGCATCCGGTTTCCCGACAAGGATGTTTTCTTTTACTGAGTGAGAGAAAAGGAAGGTATCCTGAAGCACCATGCCAATTTGATTGCGAAGACTGGTCGCTTCGTAGTCGCGAATGTCGGTGCCGTCAAGGGTAATCCGGCCGCCCGTTACATCATAAAACCTGGGAATAAGGCTGACAAGCGTCGATTTTCCGCCTCCGCTCATTCCTACGAGGGCAATGGTTTCCCCTTTATTTGCCTCAAGGGTTACATCATCGAGAACCTTTGCATCATCGTCGTCGTATTGAAACGTTACATTCTCGAATTTGAGCTGCCCTTTCACACGATCCGCTTTGACTGCATTCGGCTTGTCTACAATATCATATGGTTCATCCATAAACTCAAATACACGATCCATCGAAGCAAATGCCTGGGTAATCAGAGTAGAGGAATTGATCAGACGTCTCAAAGGACCATACAGTCTTTCAATATAAGCAATAAATGCGACCATTGTTCCGACTGTTAAATTGCCGTGGATAACCTGATATCCTGCATAAGCGATGACAATGAGCGGAGCGGCATCGGTGATCGTATTCACGACGGCAAATGTCTTCGCATTCCAGCTTGTATGATCAATCGCTTTCTGCAGGAAGTTCTGATTTTCAGAAGCAAACTGGCGCTGCTCATGATCCTCAATGGCAAAGCTTCGGATCACAGGCATCCCTTGAACACGTTCGTGCAAATGGCCCTGTACCTCTGCGAGCGCCTGTGACCGTACCTTAGTCAAGGTGCGCAGTTTTCCATAGAAATACTTTACCGAGATACCATATAGAGGGAAAAGAACGATGGAAATGAGTGTAAGCGGGATATCCATTGTCATCATGATGGCGATAGCAATCAATATGGTGGCAACATCCAGCCAGACATTCATCAACCCCGTCATAACAAAGTTTTTCGTCTGCTCGACATCATTTATTACCCGCGAAATAATCTCTCCGCCCCGGGTATTCGCATAATATCGGAGACTAAGCTTTTGGAGATGGGTAAAAAGATGATCCCGGATATCATACAGAATCTTGTTCGATGCAAGCTGAGCCAAGTATTGCCGATAATACTCAACCGGAGGCCTCATCACGACAAACACGGCAAACATAGCACCCAAAATGGTGAAAAGATGCTGCGTCTTTTCATCAGCCGTGCCAGGACCGCCAACAATATCATCCACCACGTATTTGATCAAAAGCGGTATCAGAAGCGGTATCGCAAATTTTATAATCCCGATTGCTATTGTACCGGTGATTTGCCATTTATAAGGTTTAACAAATTCCATATAGCGCTTAATTGAACCCATTTTCTAACCCCCATGATGTATAAAACAAAAACAGAAGCACCTTTCTCTGCCTCTACGAGAAGGGCATTCAACCCCGTGAAACAAGCAAAAAGCCTGCTGAACCGCTCCAACAGGCCTCTTCATTTCGAGAATTTTAAATACTGTTCGTACCATGTATCAATAAATTCTGAGGAAAAAGGTCCCTCTCCTTCATGAATCCAAGTAATCAGCCTATCAACATTTTTTCTCAAAATAAGATCAATTACACCCGGATAGTTCATTTCTTTCTTATGGGTTTCGTATTCATCCTCATCGAGTAAAATATACGACTTGTCCGGGAACACCTTAACATCCAGATCATAATCAATATATTTCAGTGCCTCATCGTCCCATACAAATGGGGAGCTGATGTTACAGTAGTAATAGACACCGTCTTCGCGGATCATGCCGATAATATTAAACCAATGCTTTGCGTGAAAATAGCAGATAGCGGGTTCTCTGGTAATCCAAGTCCTTCCATCTGACTCTACAACGGTAGTCCGGTCATTGCCTCCGATAATCAGGCTGTCCGTCCCTTTAAGAATCATTGTCTCTTCCCAGATTCGATGCAGCTTGCCGTTGTGTTTATAGCTATGTATTTGTATTGTTTCTCCTTCCGCCGGTAAGCCCATCTTTTTCGCCATCCTTTGAAGCAGCTTCCATAAGAATTTCCGATCATATGCAGAAGCCAGAATTCATATTTCTTTTTATTATACAGTTACTAGATTGAAAAAGAAAACAAAAGGCCATTGCCGCAGAAATAGAGGGATCCTCTACTTCGCAGATGCATGACCTTCGAATCTCTTATCGTTCCCTCACCGGGTGATTTTTATAGGACTGGATTACTTCTTCCGTCTGCTTTTCAAATGTCTGCTGAATGGAATGCAACTCCATTTTCATCACCTGAATCTCATCCTGAACCAATCTAAGCTTATCCTCGTTCTGAAGCCTTTCGAGCTCCCTTTCAATCCTCTGGCATCGCTCCACTTCATTCTGAAGTTCCAGCAGCTTATCCATCGTCCTAAGCTGCTCCTCAACAAGCACATCAAATTTGCTCATGCAAGAGCCCCTTTCCCGCTTTACCTTTCGTTCATCTATATATTCGGCCTCGAATGACCGGGCTCCTTTAGAAAATAATGCAGAAGAATGGCATGTTTTGTCGGAGGCTAAAACTCTTTTCAGAAAAAATGAAAAGAGGCCGCCTTCATGCAAGCCGTCCTTTCTCTCCTTCTGCAGCCGGACCCGCTCACGATTAAGCGATCCTTGTACAGAGTTTGGAGATAAGCACAATTCTTACAGGCGACCTCTCTTGCATTGCTGCATTCAGTGGTGTGAATTAGCTATTTTTAGATTTGTTTGCTTCAGCTTGCTGGTTGTACTTTTTCACGTGCTGAGCATCTGTTTCAGAAGCATACTCAGTACCGTATTGTCCTTGAGCAGCTTGCTGGTTTTGTTGCTTAACGTGTTGCACGTTTGTACCAGAAGTAGTTTTACCAGCTTGTTGTTGGTTTTGGTTGTTGTTTGCCATTGTAATCACCTCCACAAAAAATATCATGTCCTGTGAAGGTGAGGAATATGCGATTTATTTTTTAATTTTTATCATCTTAGACGAGCAAAGAACGTCCGCCATCCACGATGAGCGTTTGACCCCTGATCATCCAGGATTGATCGGAGACAAGGAAATCAACAGCGTTGACAATATCCTCAATTTCCACCATCCGTCCTGCTGGTGTTTTGGAAATGGCATCATCCAGCAGCTCTTGTCTGTTTGGAAAATGCTTCAATGCTTCTGTATCAACGGCACCGCCGGAAACAGCATTTACAACGATATTCTTAGAAGCCAATTCAACAGCCAAATAACGGGTAAGCGCCTCTAGTGCAGCCTTCGATACTCCAACAGTCGTATAATTCTCAAGCACGCGAATGGACCCCAGTGAACTAATGCTCACAATTTTACCGCCTGTTTCATCCATACGCTTTGCCGCTTCCTGAGCGCAAAACAGCAAAGCTTTGCTATTGATATCCATCGTCCAATCCCAATGATTTTCTTCAAGCTCCATTAACGGCCTCAAAACACCGGAGGCTGCATTATTGATGAAAACATCAAGTCGTCCAAACGCTAAATCAATCTGTTCAAAAAGATCTTTAATTTTATCCACTTTACCTACATTCGCTTTAACTACAAGGGTTTTCACACCCAGCTTTTCAATCTCTTCCGCTGTTTCCAGAGCAGCCTGCTTGCTTCTCGCATAATTAATTACGATATCATAGCCCTGCTTCGCCAAGCTTAAAGCAATTGCCTTTCCAATTCCTCTGCTGCTTCCTGTTACAAGCGCCACTCGATTTTGTGTCATTTTTTTAATCCTCTTTTCTTTCGAATAGATACGTTTATTGTATCAAACAATAAGGTCAATTCGCCATATTCGGCAAGGAGGCAATAAGATATGTACATTGGACGCGATATGTCAGAACTCACAATGATCTCGAAACGGGACTGGAAAAACGAAGAACTTGCCTATTTCCACCATGCCCTGCAGCAAATTCTTCCTTATATGAATTCCGAAGGCCTAACCATTCACAAAGAAATAATGAAAGAAATCGAGGAGCGCGGCGGAATAAAGAGAAATGAAGCAGATTATACGCATGGGACGAGGGTTAGTTACGATTAATTAATTGCCGTGCAGGGGCGTTTTTTGCATGTTGGGATGTTTGCCTGGCATTGTTGCCTGGCATTCTTGCCTGGCATTCACGTTCATTTGAGGTTTGCCTGGCATTCTTCCCTGGCATTCCCCCTCATTTGAGGTTTGCCTGGCATTCTTGCCTGGCATTCCCCGCTCAGTTGAAGTTTGCCTGGGATTCTTCCCAGGCATTCACGGTCATTTGATGTTTGCCTGGCATTCTTGCCTGGCATTCACGGTCATTTGAGGTTTGCCTGGCATTCTTGCCTGGCATTCCCGTTCAGTTGAAGTTTGCCGCATTCTTCCCTGGCATTCCCCGCTCAGTTGAAGTTTGCCTGGCATTCTTGCCTGGCATTCCCGTTCAGTTGAAGTTTGCCGCATTCTTCCCTGGCATTCCCCGCTCAGTTGAAGTTTGCCTGGCATTCTTCCCTGGCATTCACGTTCATTTGAGGTTTGCCTGGCATTCTTGCCTGGCATTCCCCGCTCAGTTGAAGTTTGCCTGGCATTCTCGCCTGGCATTCTTCCCTGGCATTCCCGCTCATTTGAGGTTTGCCTGGCATTCTTCCCTGGCATCCACGCTCATTTGATGTTTGCCTGGCATCCTATTCGGGGTTTCTGGATGCCCGTCCTAACAATAAGAATACAACCCGGCACATGCCGGGTTCCTCAATCAGTTCTTCTCCTTATCCAAAAACAGCTGATAAATCTTCTGGTGGGATACAGGAAAGGCGTAAGCCCTCATCTCTTCTTCCGTTACTTTAACGAGTCCGGCTCCGGCATCAGCCCGTTCCACTTTTCCTGTAAAAAGGGTGATGTTCCAAATCAGGTGGCTGAACACGTGCTGGATGATTCCTTCTATAGGTGTTAATTCAGTTAGTGCACCGTATGCTTTATTTAAAAATAATTCAAGCTCTGCTTTTTGTGTCATGGTCTCCGATACAGTTTCGCAGTTTGGAAACTCCCAAAGATTGGCGAGCAGGCCTTCCGACGGCCGTTTGTGAATCCAGAAGTTCCCCTCGCTGTCAGTCAATACGGCGGCTCCAAGAAGCAGGGACTTCTGCTTTTTCTTTTTGCTTTTGACGGGCAGGACGTTTTGTTTTCCTTGCTCAAATGCCTGACAATGTTCTCTTACGGGACAAAGCAGGCATGATGGGGACGTCGGGGTGCAGATGAGGGCGCCGAGTTCCATGAGTGCCTGATTAAAATCGGATGGGTTGTCCTTTGCAATAACTTCTCTGATGGCTGTGTCAAAGAGCTTTCTTGTTTTCGGTTTGGCGATGTCTTCTTCTATTAAAAGGATTCTGGACATCACGCGCATAACGTTTCCGTCTACAGCCGGTTCCGGGATATTGTAGGCGATGCTCATTACAGCGCCCTTCGTATATGGGCCGACCCCTTTAAGTTCACCGAACTTGTCGGGGTCAGCAGGTACTACTCCATCGTATGATTCATGTACTTCCCTAACAGCTGCTTGGAGGTTGCGCACTCTTGAGTAATAGCCGAGCCCTTCCCAGGCTTTCATGACTTGTTCCTCGTCTGCATTTGCAAGGGCTGCTGGATTAGGGAATTTTTCCATGAAGTTCAGAAAATATGGGATGACCGTGTCTACTCTTGTTTGCTGGAGCATAACCTCAGATACCCAGACTCGGTAGGGGTCGGAGTTTTCGCGCCATGGAAGAATCCGCTGCTCCTTTTGAAACCAGCCGATCAGGTCCTGCTGAAACTCTTCTTTTTTCAATTTAGACAATATGTTTTTCATGTTGGAGCCTCCAGATGTTAAGATTCATATTAAAATGGGAAACATAGCAGTAGCATGATAAGAAAAACGAGATCCTGTTTCCCGGTTATTTTGTCGGAGAGTTTACTTGAGAATCGTTTAAAAGCTGGGAGGGATTTTATGGATACTGCCACCCATGTGGTGATGGGGATTGCACTTGGAGGAGCGGCGACACTTGATCCCGTAATTGGAAGTGACCCTGCAGCATCTCATGCTGTTATGGCAGCTGTTATTCTTGGCTCGCAGGCTCCGGACCTGGATACTATTCTAAAACTTCGAAACAATGCTGTCTATATCCGAAATCATCGGGGCATTACGCATTCCATGCCTGCCGTTTTGATATGGTCAGTTCTGATTACAGCATTGATTTATCTTTTTTTTCCCGGGGTAGATTTGCTGCATTTAGGGATTTGGACATTCATTGCTGTCGCACTGCACGTGTTTGTGGATATTTTTAACGCTTATGGAACTCAGGCTTTAAGGCCATTTTCGGATAAATGGATTGCACTCGGATTAATCAACACGTTTGATCCGATTATTTTCTCCATTCATGGTCTTGCTATTGCGATTTGGGTCTTCGGAGCACCGCAGGGCTATACGTTTGCCGTCATGTTCGCAATCCTGGCAGGTTATTATGTAGTAAGGTATATTATGAACAAAAAAATCGTTCATGAAATTAACGAACGGTTCAACAATGTGACCGGAATCATCATTTCTCCGACATTGAAATTCAGGAGCTGGCACCTTGCTGTTACGACGGAATCCCATTTTTATGTGGCGCGTCATGTTAAAGGTGTATTAACTGTGCTTGATGAGTTCGACCGCGTCCCTGTTCCGCAGACAGAAATGATTAAAGCTGCTGAAGAGGATCATAACATTTCTGCGTTCTTATCCTTCTCGCCTGTTTATCGCTGGGAAGTGGAAGAATTCTCTGATCACTATGAAGTGCGCTTTATCGATCTTCGCTACCGCAGTAAAGGATATTATCCTTTCGTTGCGATTGTTCAGCTTGACAGCAGTCTGAAAATTGTCAGTTCCTATACTGGATGGATCTTCAGTGAAGAAAAACTCAGAAAAAAACTTCACATCATTCCCGATTAAAAGAGGCGGTTCCTAAAAGGAACCCGCCTCTTTTTAATGCTGCAGATAATCATCGTTGTTTAAAAGATGCTTGTATTTCGGATTTGAAGCGACGAATTCATGAAGCCTTGGACCATATTGTTCAATCCAATTTCTTACGATGGCTTCCGTCATTTCTTTGCCTTTATATGTTGCACCCGCTTTTGCATAAGTAGCTTCGAAATCCTCCCAAAGCAGTTCTACCCATGTTCTTGCCTGTGCATATGCAAGCGAATCATTTTTTAAAAGCAGCAAATCAGTAAGACGCTCATAATAGCTCTCCATTCAGAGCACCTCCTTTTTGAAGGCAATTCTGCCTGTATGTACTAATTATAATACAAAGCCTGATGCTCATAATAGTAGTACGCTTCGATACAAATGAAGCGAAACAACCCATCACTGGAGGCGGTTCGATTGCGGAACAAAGCAAAGGATTTCCCCATTGCAGCAAGATCAGAAGGCGAAGCGCGTGCGAAAGGCGCGTATGCGTCCAAACGCGCTGACGGTTCGATCAACGATCATCCCCAGGAGCGTATGAGAGCTTCTGGCCAAAGAGAAGATTACAACTAATCGAGATCTTCTTGCCGGGCAATCTTCACCTATCCTTCGATTCAAGAACAAAGCGTATTCGCAGCTTCTATAACCCTGAAGTACGCTCACCCCAGGTGAACGGCGGAACGCAGCAAAAAGACTGGCCGTGCTAATGCGGCCGGTCTTTAAGGTTTAAGGAGCACGGAAATCGGCAGCGCTTCCTCCCGATCAGGGGTCTCAAGACGGTGTCCCCAGGCGAATATTCCGTTCATATATACAATCTTGAAAATCTCTCCGGGAGCACCCTCGATTTCATATTCATCCCCAGCCTTAAACTCTGCAGGATCCAGCAAGTAGGATTTTGCCATTGAAATTTTCCGGTCGAGCACGGCAAATTCGTTGACCATCCCCATTTGCTCTGCCTTCCTTGCTTTCTCTTTTAATGCTCCAATTTCCGTATTCAGTTCAAATTGGGTCATTTCACTGTATCGCTGTGTTTGCATTTCCATCGTTCCCCCTAGTGTGCAGCCCAAAAAGGAATCGGGCAGGTTTGAAGCGAATATTAATTCTGTATAAATTCTTCGGGGTTTTCCAGGAACTCATCAATGAGTTCGATCTGAAAGCCTTTCCGATACAAGTATTGCTTCATTTTTTGCCTGTATTCATAGTCATTGCCTTTGTTATATTTGTACATCACTTTATTTGCCTGCTTAGCGAGCGCTTCTTTTTCATCATCCTGATTGCCGCCGAATTCCAGCGATTGCACGACCTCGGAGATTAGGTTGAAACTGAAGCCCTTGCGAATGAGAAGCTGTTCAAGCTTCTTTTGAATTTGAAACGCGGAAATAGCATGATTTTTTTTCATGAATTTTTCAGCATGCACCATCGCAGCATCGCGCTGCTCTTCATGTGAATATAAGGATAATGCCTGTTCAATATCAAGCGGTGCAATCCCCTTTTGTATCAGCTCCTGCCTAATGACGGTCGGGCCCTTTCCAGAAGATTGCCACTGCGTTCTCGTAAATGCATCAGCAAATTGCTGATCATTAATTAAGCCGGATTCATTAAGCTGATGGAGCACCTCTTGAATGGTCTCAGGCTGGAATTCTTTTTTCTCCAGCTGCTGCTTGATTTCCATGGTTGAGCGCATTCTATAACTGAGAAAGTCCAGAGCGGAATTGTACGCTTTTCTTACATTATCACCTGTGCAGATTTCTGCAATGTCCAATTCGGAGAGTTCCTTGCCTTTTGCGAGGCCGTGTTTAAGCAGAGTGTGCTCGTCCACACCGAAACCAAACTCTTCCCCTTTTCCATAATCCAAATAGATGTTATACCGCTCAGCGTTTTTTTGCTGGGACGTAATTTTCGTTATAAAAGCCATCCTCAACACCTCTCTCCTATTTTAGCACACGTTTATCATCAGGGAGGCAGGGTAGAGCTTAGAAAAAGCATTTAAAATTAACGCGAGGTGAGAAGAATGAAAATAGCTATAGCCGGAGGATCCGGTTTCGTCGGAAAACATATCGCCCAATACTTTGCAAGAGAAGGCCATAAAGTTGTTATCTTATCCAGAAGTGAAAAAGAAGGCTACGGAAACATTGAATATATGAAATGGATGGATGGGTCTAACCCTGCACCGAATCTTGAAGGCCTCGATGTCATGATCAACCTTGCAGGAAAATCAATCAGCTCCCGCTGGACGGAGGAAACGAAAAAGGAAATTGTAGAAAGCCGCGTTGAATCCACAAGAGAAGTTTTTAAAATTTTGAACGGACTGGAAAATAAACCGTCTGTTTTCATAAATGCCAGTGCCGTTGGAATATACGGGACGTCTGAAGAAAATACATTTACAGAGGATTCTGATGTAACGGATGAAGATTTCCTTTCAAGCACCGTTCAAAAATGGGAACAGGAAGCATCCATGATCCGCGACCTTGGCATCCGTACGGTTTATGCCAGACTCGGAATTGTTCTGGGAGAAGGCGGCGTGCTCCAGAAAATGATCCTTCCTTATAAATTATACGGCGGAGGCCCGCTCGGCTCAGGCAACCAATGGATGTCCTGGATTCATGTAACCGATATTGCCGGCTTAATGGATTTCATCATCCAGAATGATGAAATCAGCGGACCGATCAACATGACGTCACCCAACCCTGTTCAAATGGAAACCTTCGGGAAAACGCTAGGCAAAGTCATTAACAAGCCCCACTGGCTGCCGGCACCAAGCAGCGCCATTAAGCTTGCTCTTGGGGAAATGAGCATTCTTTTATTGGAAGGACAGCGTGTGCTTCCGAAAAAAGCGATTGAAAACGGCTATACATTTATTTATCCATCGCTTGAACCTGCTCTGTCTGACATAATAAAATAGTATAAAATCCATTTCCGCTAGGAGCACAAAAATGACCTGCACATTATTTAAGCGCGCTACTATTTTTCCCGTCACGTCCGAGATTTTATATGCTTCCGATCTTCTTGTAGAAAATGGGAAAATCGTCAAAATCGAAAAAAACATTCCGGCACCTGATGACTGTACGATCATTGATTGTCAGGATCAATATTTGTTTCCGGGACTGATTGATGTTCATACCCATCTTGGTCTTTATGATGAAGGAACCGGATGGGCCGGAAACGACGCCAATGAAACCGTTGAACCATTGACCCCTCACATCCGGGCGCTTGATGGGGTTCATCCGCTTGACTCCGGATTCCGTGATGCGATTTCCCACGGAATTACGACCGTTCACATTATGCCTGGGAGCGCCAACGTAATCGGCGGAACGACATCTGTTATCAAAACCTGCGGGGTCAACATAAGCAACATGCTGATCAAGGAAACCGCCGGTCTGAAAATTGCCCTTGGGGAAAATCCAAAACGGATCCATAGTACAGGCAATAAGGATTCCATCACCAGAATGGGGATTATGGGGATGCTCAGGGAAGCGTTTTATCTCGCAAAATACTGCGATGAAAAAGAAGATTTCCGCTCCCTATCCATCCGCCGTGCATTAAGACGCGAAATTCCTGTCCGCATTCACGCACACAGAGCAGACGATATCCTATCTGCCATCAGGTTCGCGGAGGAGTTCAATTTAGATTACAGAATTGAGCACTGTACGGAAGGCCATCTCATTGCAGATGAATTTGCAGGCACGAATGCAAAGGTTAGTGTTGGTCCGACCTTTACAAGACGGTCAAAAATCGAGCTTAGAAATAAAAGCTGGCAAACGTATCAGGCCCTAACCGATAAAGGAGTAGAAGTATCCATTACAACGGATCACCCATACACTCCAATCCAATATTTGAATGTAGTCGCTTCACTTGCCGTCCGTGAAGGCTTCGATGAGCAAAAAGCGATTGAAGGCATCACAATTACTGCAGCACGCAATCTTCAAGTCGACCACCGCATCGGCAGTTTAGAGGTTGGAAAGGACGCAGATTTGGTTCTTTGGAGCCATCACCCTTTCCATTATTTAGCGAAACCAAAGTGCACGATGATCGACGGAAAATTTGTGTTTGAAGACCCCAAATGGGCCTCTGAAAAAGGGATAAAAATTGGCCAAAAAAACCAATAAATTTTCATAAAAAAACTGTATCTTTTTCAAACAAATTCGAGTATGATATCAGTGCATGGCTTGCTCACAAAGCCTTGCTGTGTATGACAACTTAATGACCTGGGTTCAATGGGAAGGCAAATGGTGCGCCACCAGTTTTACTGGTCCTAGTGGGTTCGATTCCCACCCCGAAATTTTTTGGCTAATTTAAAAAATTTCGAGGGTGGGGCTAAGGCTACGCGTCTGCCCTCATGTTGGAGGGAGCGAGAAAGATGCTTAAAAAACGTGACATTCACGATAGTCATGCGCTGTATGAACTTATGGTACACCCCGACGTCTTCCCTTACGTACGTCATAAAGCTGATTCAATCGAGGAATATTTGTTTTTAACCAAGCAAACAATCGAAGCCGAAGAGCGCAGTGAATTGATTTCACGGACCATTCTCGATGAATGGGGCTCTCCAATCGGGACCATCAGTCTTTTTGACCTCCAGGAAAATGCCGGGTTCCTCGGAACCTGGCTCGGCAAGCCTTACCATGGGAAGGGCTACAACCAAGCGGCAAAAGACGCATTTTTCAATGAACTATTCTACGAACTGGGAATCGACACTATTTTTCTCCGCATCCGGAAAGTCAACGTCCGGTCCACCAAAGCGGCTGAAAAACTCCCATACGTTGAATGTGCCAATGAAACACGCAAAGCGCTGCTGGATCAAATCAACAACGGCGAAGACATCTACAGCCTATATGAAATTAAAAAGGATTTATATACACTCTTCACCATGAGAACCCCTTCCGCTGCGGAAGAACAGCACTTGAAAGAAGCTTGAGAAAATCGCCCGCCAATTTTATTTGCGGGCTTTTTGATTGGTTTGGACTGCAGCTGCTGGAATAAACAAATTTTCCATCGTAATGTGCTTTTCCAGCCGATCCCCTTCTCTTTGCGGCCGATTTCAATGTTATATCAGCCACTTCGATCCCGATTTCAGCCGATACCAGCGGCTTTCCAGCCAAACTGATTTTTCCAGCCGACCCGAATCTCCTTCCAGCCAAACTCGCCTTCTTTTCAGCCACCTTCACCTTAGAACCAGCCGAAACCACCCGCTTCAGCTATCGGTTATAATTACTTCAATTACTTCCCCGCCCCATTGTATGAATCCCCCCATACTTGTCGAAAATAGTCCTATTCTAATGAATGGAGCTGAATACATAATGGAAAAGAAACGTCATGAGAATTCAAAGAGAACACTGACCACTGCACAGGAGGTTCTCTTCGGAAAAGAATTTAAAGCGGCTGACCGCGCTGGCGGTTTTACGAAGAAGAAGAACTAGTTTCCAGCATGTTCGCCGCCTATATCGGCCATTCTAGTAGGGAACCACAAGTTCACAACACAGGGGGCGTTCATTTTGGGAAGAGGACACAAACAGCACAATCGTGATAAAAACAAGAATAGTCTTCCTCAAGTTCCGAAGCAGCTGAAAAAAGAAACGGATGGAACGTATGAGGAGTATTCCCGTGAATTAGCCGACCAAGCCGACGTTGAAGCACAGGCGAGAGCCAGCGCAGCAAACCAGCGTCAGCAAAAAAGCCACTAAAACATGCATTAAGCCCCTGCCAGGAGTCAGCAGGGGCTTTTCACTTATATGCGTTTAGCTTTCAAATATTTGCCGGACCAGTAAGTGCTCACCTTGTAATGAATGACTTTTACTCCATCATTTGATGTGAGGATTACCTGCCCTTTACCGGCATAAATAGCAGGTACGATTGAGCCGGTTTGGAAAAAGACGAGATCTCCTGGTTTAAGGTCCTTTTCAGCAACTTCCTGACCCAGGTTAATCTGCTGGTTTCCGTACCTTGGCAGCTGCATGCCTTTTGCCTTCTTAAATACATACTGCACGAAACCGGATGTATCAAATCCGGTTTCAGGCGAAACTCCGTTCTTCGCGAACTTTGTTCCGACAAGTTCTTCAGCATTCTTCACCACGGGCTCGCTTCGGTCGATCCCAAGTCCGCTGACCCGTTTTATTCCCGCGAATTTTTCCTGTAAAAAGTTATTCGTGAGGTAGCTGACCGTTACTTTATTCGCGCCGCCAATCCGCGTTGCATTGAGAATTTGGTTATTTCCTGCGTAAATGCCAACGTGGGAAATTCCGGGCCGATGTGTGTCTTTGAAAAGCACAAGATCTCCCGGCTGGATGTTTTCCCTCGCTACCGAAGCTCCAACCGCCCATTGCTGGTCAGGGGTGTCCGGCAAGTAGATTCCGGATGCTTTTTCATACACATACTTGGTGAATCCGGAACAGTCAAATCCATCAGGCGACTGGCCTCCCTCTGTATACGGAACATTTAAATACTGAAGCCCTTTTGAAATAACCGGGTTATCCAATGCCATCTTCAGCGGCGCGGTAATCCGCTTCGCTCCCGCATAGCGGCTGTTCCAATAATCAGAGTTTTGAAATCCGACAGTTGTAACTCCTTTCGACACAGAGCTGTAAATCATCCGTCCATTCCCTTCATAAATTCCGGTCGTGGAAAGCTTTCCGCCGGATGAATCGTTAAAAAACAGGACATCCCCCGGCTGCAGGTTATCCCTTTTTACCTCTGTTCCAAAGCTCCACTGCTCGCTTGATAGAGACGGAAGTTCAATTCCCTTAGTTTTCTTAAAAACATATTGAACAAATCCGGCTGAGTTGAATCCTTCAGCCGGTGTATTTCCTTTACTTGAATAGCTTGTACCCATATACTGCTTGGCTGTTTGCAGGATTGTAGCTGCAGATGACTTAATGAACGGGAGACTAATTGCTAAACTAGAGCTTATGGCTATGGCGGCGATTACTTTCATTTTCATATAGTTTGGGCTCCTTTTCCTAATCTCCCCACCATTATGTCAGCAGCTTCATCCGATGCCAATAGCGCCAATTCCCCAACTGTTCCTGCTCATTTAGACTGGTGAATTCCTTATTTTTAGTCGAAATGTTTATAAGAGGGAGTCACCCGGTTCAAGTACGGGAGCCTCAGCCTTGAGATCATCAGCGTACTTAATACCCAGTCCTGTGTTAAGCAGGACAACCGTGTCATCTTCCTTTATCCATTGCTCCTGACGCAGCTTCTGGGCAGCAGCAAAAACGGCCGCCCCTTCAGGACAAATAAAAAGGCCTTCCTTCGATGCAACATCCAGCTGTGCATGCTGAATGGCTTCCTCTGATACAGACACAGCACAGCCTTTCGTCTGATAAATCGCATCAAGAACGAGAAAATCTCCAATCGCTTTTGGAACATTGATTCCAAAGGCCCCGGTCTGGGAATTGTTCCAGAATTCGGATTCCTGTTTTCCTTCTTCCCATGCTTTCACAATTGGGGCGCACCCATCCGCCTGAACAGCAACCAGCCTGGGCAGTTTTTCAGACGAAATCCAGCCGAGTTTTTGCAATTCGACCATGGCTTTATAAATTCCAATCAGTCCGACTCCGCCGCCTGTTGGATAAAGAATGACATCCGGAACTTCCCAATTAAACTGCTCTGCGATCTCCAGGCCCATCGTCTTCTTTCCTTCAATCCGGTAAGGCTCCTTTAAGGTGGAAGCATCGTAGTACCCTTTTTTGCCCACAAGCTCACCCACCATTTTTCCGGCATCGCTGATCAGCCCGTTCACCAGCCACAATCTTGCTCCCGAGGCTGCACATTCCTTTCGGGTCGTGATGGGAGCATCAACCGGCATCACTACATTCGCTTCAAGGCCTGCCCTGGCGGCATAAAGCGACCATGCTGCACCTGCATTTCCATTCGTTGGCATCGCAAATCTTTTCACTCCAAGCTCTTTCGCTTTTGAGAGCCCAACTGCCGCTCCCCTGGCTTTAAAGGACCCAGTCGGAATCAGTCCTTCATCCTTCATAAACAGCTGTGATATTCCATATTTTTCGCCCATTTTCGAGACGGGAAGTATTGGTGTTCCACCCTCGCCCATCGTGACGGCATTCTCTTCCTTGCGCACTGGCAGAAGCTCGTGGTATCTCCATATATTGCTTGGTCTTGCAGCTAAACTTTGCTTATTCCATACCTTTTTGATTTCCTCATAATCATAATCCACCAGCAGCGGAGAGCCGCATGTACACAATTGATGAATTTGCTCGGGATCATAATCCCTCCCGCATTTAGGGCAAAAAAGCCTGGTCATATAGCTATACTGCATAACAAATTGCCTCCCCTTGAAAAATAAAAACTCACTTTTAAATAAAGATGAGCCTTCAGTTTGTCTGATTGGCATCTGCTTTTTATCATATCATAGAAAATTTTTCTGCTGCAGCACTCCATTTATCCAAAAAACTGGTTTACCTGGAGTTTTTTTAAAGTGTATGATGGGAAAGTACTATATTAAAGGAGGGGATTGCCTATGGAAAAAAATCCTGCAGGCTTTTGGATTCGCTTAGGCGCAAATCTGATTGACGGAATTATTTTTGCAATTTTAGGTTATTTTTTGGTTTTACTAATTGGAGAAGGCATTGGCAGTAATGCTAACAGCGGAATTCAGTTCTTATACGGACTGCTGCTTCCGATATTCTGGTATGGATATACGGTAGGGAAAAGGGCCGTCAGCATTCGTATTGTAAGAGTGAACGGGTCGAACGTCACGTTTTGGACCATGCTCAAACGGACGCTGTTAAGCGGTATTCTCTATAGCGCTCCCATTGGAATCGGAGTTATTATTGCGTTAACAATGGCATGGACTGAGCTTGCACAAGCCTTAGCAAGCCCAATGGATGCGAATTTAGAAATGAGCAATTCAATGATGTCAGCTTTTGCCATTTTTTTCGGAGGAATGCTGCTTACTTTAATCTTGCTTGCAGCAAGTGCCATTATGGTAGGTGTGAGGGAAGATAAGCGCTCGCTTCATGATTTAATTGCCGGTACATATGTAACCCGGAATTCCCCAGGTGAACCGGTTGGCACTGGAGTAAATGTAATAAAAGAAGCATAAGAAAAAACAGGCGAATCATTTATGATTTGCCTGTTTTTTTTGCTGTAAACGATTGATTAGCTTGAATGAGAGGATCAATACTGAGGGCAGGGCATTCATCCTTCACCAATTGATAGACATCCTTTAACAGCTCCTCCAAAATAACCAAACCTTGCTTTGGATCCTTCAAAAAGACATTTTCCATGCGCTCTGCTGCCAATGCTGGCTTCCTATTCATTTCGCCTAGAGACTGCCTCTGCCATTTAAATCCCGGGTGATGAACATAGGTTTCATTTAATGCAAAAAGCACACTCATCACGTTTCTCTGTACGGTGACAAAAATCTGATGGAGCAAGAGCCAATCCTGTCTTTCCACAAGGGCATCACGGTTTCTCCATCTGCTTCCAAGCTTTAGATTCTCTGTTATCATCGCCAGCTTTAAGGATTCCGGATAGACAGCTGTTTTTTCTATTAGCCTCTGAAATGTGTCTTCCCCTGCAAGACATTTCCCGTTGAAAACAGCTGCCGCCAGACACTGTTTTTCAAGATCTGTGGATAAACGGTAAATGACATCTCCTATAACTGAATCTACGGTCCTCGTCAAAAAATGGCTGAGCTCCATTTTCACACCGTGAGCGTGGTAGGTTTCTGACCATTCTTCGTCTTCATAGTCATGAAAATCTATGATTTCCCCCTTGACCTCTTGAATAGGAAGAAGCCGGTCTTCATCACTTGGTTCTTCACTCCAGCATAGGAAAAGCTCAATATCGGAATAGCGATCCTCCCAGCCTCTGGAGACAGATCCTCCAAGCCATATAGTATCCACTTTTGGATTGCATTTATATATCTCTGCCATTTTTACAGCTAAATCCTTAAGCTCCATCCTATTGTCCCCCTTGCCTCCGTTCAAGCTCCATTACATACTTATAGCGGTCTCCGCGATAAATGGTTTTTGTATATTCAACTGGCTGATGATCTGCCGAAAAGCTTGTCCGCTGTATTTTCAAAACAGGAGCCCCTTCCGCAAGTTTCAATGCCTCTGCGGCTTTTTTTCCTGCTTCCGCTGCTTCGAGCTCCTGCTTTCCATATTGGATCGGCATGCTGCAGTGATTTTCAATGTATTGATAAATGGAACCCTCGGCATGCTTTTTCGTCATGTCTGGAAAGAGATGAACCGGCATGTAGAGAGTTTCGTAAGCCATCGCTTCCCCATCTGCCAGCCGAATCCTTTTCACTTTGTACATCTCCTCATCCTGCGTGAGGCCAAGTTCTTTTGCAGCCTGCTTTGAGGATGCCGTTTGCTCAAAGCTAATAACCTTCGTTTCCGGTTTTCTTCCCTGCTCCGCCATTTGCTCCGTAAAACTCGTAATTCCTGTCAGTTCCTGATTGAGCTTTGGAGCAGAAACAAAGGTTCCCCGCCCTCTTTTCCGCTCCAAAATGCCTTCACTAACCAGGTTGCTGATTGCCTGCCTGACCGTCATCCGGCTAATCGAATACTGCTCGCAAAATTGTCTCTCAGAAGGGATCGCTTCTCCGCTTTTCCACTCACCCGAATTAATTTTTTCTTTAATATTCTCTTCCACCTGATAATAGATCGGAACCGGGGAATCTTTTTTTATCATTGATGAAGCTCCCCCTTCCCATCCATACGAATACCAGAGAGTGCCTCTTTATCTGCAATTATGGTAGCATCAGGATGCTGTTTCAGCACGGATGCCGGGAAATCCTCTGTCACTTCTCCGTACCATAGCTGCTCGATCGCTCCCGCTTTTTTCACTCCGGAAGCAAGGAGAACGATCTTGCGGCTTTTCATGATGGTGCCAATTCCCATTGTGATGGCTTCTTTTGGTACCTGTGCCATCGTTTCGAAATACCTTGCATTCGCCTGTCTCGTTGATTCCGTCAGCCGGACGAGATGGGTACCAATCTCAAAAGGCGTACCGGGCTCGTTAAACCCGATATGGCCATTTTCTCCGATGCCAAGGAGCTGCAGGTCCACCCCGCCAGCTTGCTCAATCAAACGATCATATCTGCTGCACTCCTCCATAGGATCAGCGGCTGTTCCATCCGGAATATGATTTCTTTCTAAAGCAAAATCCGTTTTACTGAAAAATTGTTCCTGCATGTAGCTGAAGTAGCTGTTCGGATCCTCTTTTTTCATTCCAAAGTATTCATCCAGATTAAAGGAAGCCGCTTCAGCAAAAGAGATTTCCCCTTCGATGAATACATCAACCAGTTCAGAATAAACCCCTTTAACCGTTCCTCCCGTCGCCAGGCCAAGGACCGACTGCTTTTTTTGTTCCATCTGCTTTAGAAAAATACTGGCTGCTTTTTGACTCATATCCTGATAATCCGCTGCTGCTATTAATTTCATGCCCATCCCCCTTTTTGATATGCGATTTTCCCCCTGCAAATCGTCAGCACCACATCTCCATCCTTTGATAAAGCCGTCAAATCTGCATCCTTTCCGGGCTTAATGCTGCCTTTCCGGTCAAAAATATTCAGCTGCTTTGCGGGATTCACAGATGCCATTTGCACAATATCCTCCATAGAGCAGCCTGTGAATTTCTTCATGTTCTGCACCGCTTCATTCATTTTCAAAACACTGCCTGCAAGGGATCCGTTCTCAAGCTCTGCTTTTCCGTCTTTCACATACACGTCCTGGCCGCCAAGATCGTACACTCCATTTTCTAATCCCTTGGCTCTCATGGAATCCGTAACCATAATCATCCCTTCTGGACCTTTCAGACGGTATGCGAGAAGGATCATTTCAGGCGCAACGTGAACCCCGTCAGCGATAATCTCGCACTTGATTCGCGGATCCAGCAGCGCAAAACCCGCTGTTCCTGCTTCCCTATGGTGCAGTCCCCTCATTCCATTGAATAAATGGGTTGCCTGGCGTACCCCGTGATCTGCCGCACTTTCTCCTTCAGAAAATAGCGCATCTGAATGCCCGATGGATGGAATAACTCCT
Organism: Metabacillus flavus; assembly: GCF_018283675.1. NCBI lineage: Bacteria > Bacillati > Bacillota > Bacilli > Caryophanales > Bacillaceae > Metabacillus > Metabacillus flavus. Next base: position 767,227 of record NZ_JAGVRK010000001.1, on the reverse strand, counting down.
TTGTTGGTCAAATAATCGGCCAGTTCCAAGCCGCCTTCCAGTTCTGGAGCCATCGTAACTAATTTAATCGCACCGCCTGCTTTTTCCTGCCATTGTTCAAAAAGAGGGATGTCCGGCGTTAAGAAATGAGTCGGCAGCTGCGCTCCTGCCCGCTTTGGAGATAAAAAAGGCCCTTCTACATGGACCCCGAGAATTTCCGCACCTTTAGGAGGTCTAGACATGCAGACAGCTAGATTGGAAAGTGCTTTTTCAATTGATTGAGTATCGGAAGTCATGGTTGTTGGCAAAAAGGCCGTAGTTCCTTCTTGAACAAGCTGGTTGGCCATCGCTGCAAGTGCTTCCTCTTCTGAATCCATCGCATCAGCCCCGCCAGCTCCATGAATGTGCATATCGATCATCCCAGGAATTAGTTCAATTGTTTGGCTAAGTTTCAGCTCAATATAACCTGAATGCATTTGAAATTTTTCCATCGGCCCGACTTCTGCCACTTTCCCCTCTTTAACAAGTACATATCCCGGCCGGAATGTTTCAAACTCTGCATAAACCGTTGCGTGAGTGATTGCAAGCATCGATAAGGCACCTACTTTTCCTAATTTTACAAAAATTGTACCATATAGGAGGCTAGTCGTCTAGACCACTTATAAAAATCAGCATCGTAATTTTCCCCATCCGATCCTTTACAGAAACCAATTTGTATATCTTAACCGAACGTTTTTCTTATGTAGCAATATCGCTCCGCGCCATTCTACAATTTCCGCAAAAGCTGTGCATAAGTTATTCACACCCCTGTTGATATTGTGGAAAAATGTGTGGATCACGCTTAGGACAACAACCCTCTATCCACAATATCATCAATTTCTCGTCGTTTTAGGTGTGGATAACGTTGATAACTCTTGAATTATTCTATATTGTGCGAATTTTGTGTGGATAACCATTTTGTCGAATCCTCGGAACGATGTTTTCCCAGAAACATAAACAAGCTATATAGAGAGATGGAGAGTGAGAGAGTGAAATATCCTATACAACGTTCCTACATTCGTACCGGGAATTCTCGTTCCGGACGAAAAATAAGGACAGTTCTGTTCATTGTAAGCCACGACACTGGAAACCCTGGGACAAGTGCGGCTCAGAACCGCAAATATTTTAACGATCAGCAGCCATTAGCCTCGGCCCATGCATTTATCGATGACAAAACGATTTTGGAAATCATTCCTTTGGATGAACTAGCTTTTCACGTTCAATCAGGCATTACGGAAGACAACCGCCGATTTGGAGATGATGCCAATGATGCAGCCATCGGTGTGGAATTATGCTTTGGCGGAAGCATTAACTTCCAGCAGGCATTCGATCGATATGTCTGGTATCATGCCTACCTTTGCGACCGCTTCGGATTGAATTCGGACAAACACATTATCGGCCACTATACACTGGATCCTTCGAGGAGAACCGATCCTCTCAATGCCTTTCAGCGATATGGCGTATCATGGACTCAGTTTATCAGCAGCGTTAAACGTTCCCTCGCAAATGACTTTGGCAAGGCACCCGCTGCACCTCCAGCTGCCGAAAATCTGCCGGTGAAAAGAGGCGACACAGGAGATCTGGTTAAAGATGTCCAGAGAAAATTGATTGCCGCTGGATACACCTTGACAGCGGACGAAATTTTCGGAGCAAGTACCGAAGCTGCGGTACTTGCTTTTCAAAAGAAAAACAACCTTACCGCTGACGGCATCATCGGCAGTCAGACATATGCCGCACTAAGCAAATTCAAGCCGCCCTCTGCCAGTTACCCACTGCCTACAGGAGTATCCAGAGACGGATCATCAGGCGAGCCCGTTAAACAAATTCAGCGCGCCCTGCAAAAACTCGGTCTCTACAGCGGTTCCATCGACGGACAATATGGTCCGCATACAGCCGCTGCCGTACGCCGTTTTCAAAGCCGGTATACTTCTCTGGCAGATGACGGTGTGTACGGACCGAGTACTCGAACTTACATGCTTAATGCATTGAAATAAGGAAAGGATGCCTCATTTTTTTTGGGGGCATCCTTTTGGTTTGGGGTTGGGTTGGGTTGGGTTGGGTTGGGTTGGGTTGGGTTGGGTTGGGTTGGGTTGGGTTGGGTTGGGTTGGGTTGGGTTTAGGGATGCGTATGAAGTTGGCGGTCATAACGGCCGGCGGAATTTGTCACTTCATGTCGAAAAGTCGATATATCAAAAAAATAGCCGATATATTTTTATTTTGGTCGATATAACTTTTTTTCGGTCGATATATTTTTATTTCGGTCGATATATTAGATCAGCAATATGCAGCCAGCCTCAAAAGAACTATTTGCTAATATAATCTCCTCTTGTAGCTTTCTTCCAGAGCAGCAGCCACACTTTCAGCATCAAATTCCTTACATTTCGCATGATCCGCCAATATTTCATTTACTTTAGGCAATTCTTCTGCCGGCCATTCATCGCTATCCCAAAGATGTGATCGCTTCAGTGCCTTTCCGCAGTGAATAAAGCACTCCTCTACTTCTATTGCAATTCCTGCAATCGGAGTTTTCCCTCTTGCCTGCATTTGCTCCAGAATATCCTGGTCTCTGATGACAGAAGCTTTCCCCGTTATTCTAAGCGACTCATCTAAACCAGGAATCAGACATAACAGACTTGCATGATGATTTTCTAATAGATTGCGAATGGAGTCCAATCGTTTGTTTCCTGGACGCTCTGGTATGACAAGCTGCTTTTCATTCAATATCAGTATAAAACCGGGATGGTCTCCCCGGGGAGAAACATCACATTCTCCATTAGAATTGGAAGTACCGATCAATGCAAATGGGGAGAGAGATAGAAAGTTTATACAGTGGTGATCTAAGTGGTCAATGACCTTGCTTGAAGCGAGCTTACCCGGTTTTCCCCATATCTCATCCAGCTGTTCCGCTGATTCTATGATGTTTTGGAATTGTTTCATCGCTTCCTGTCCTCCTGCAGGTTATTTATTATCGAATCAAACATGCTCCCCCTCCAAAAGAAGAGCCCGGTCCATTAATTTCAAAAAATAATTCAAGCTAAGGGACTGCAAAATGGAACGTAAGCTATTGCAAAAGGTCGATTGTTTGAGGAAAGCCTCTATTGCATAATCCACTGCAAAACGCATGGAAAATGACATCCAAGCGTTTTCAACTTGTTTCTCATTACTCTAGCTAGAGAATACGTTCTATAGTCTCCCCAATCCACCCATTCCTTTGATGGAAACCCGTATCCGTGTTCGTCATGATGATTGCCCCAGTGCCAAGGCGGGGATAAACGACCGCCATACTTTGAAACCCTTTGCCCCAGCCAAGCGAGGAAATTTCCTCTCCGTTTACAAAAACCCCTAATCCCGTCCACGGTGAACAGCCCTGAGAACGAATCATCTCTTCCGCAAGTTTTTGGGATATACCCAATTTGCTTCTTGCATTCATGGCATCAAGCAATTCACCAAAAAGCTTTCCAAGATCAGCCGCGCTTGACCATAAACCTGCAGCTGCAGGGTATGGATATACCGGATACTTTTCCTCCAGTAAACTGCCTTCTCGATCATGGCCCGCTGCCGCATGAGCACCTAAAACATTTAATGTACTGCCATCCATGCCGAGTGGATTCAGCACCTTGCTTTTTAGCAATTCCTCATACGTTACACCTGTCACATCATGAATCAACTGCTCCAGCACACAAAATCCGGCATCTGAATAATGAAACTCTGTTCCAGGTTCATACTTGATGTTTACAGGCTCCGGGCAATAAGGTGTTGTCCCCTCAAGAATCTCTATAATAGATGGAGCTGACCTTGAAAAATCCAATTCCATAAAACTTCCGCCTGGATCCTTTATGCCTGATTGGTGGCTTAAAAGCAGACGGAGCGTTACAGGCTGCGTAAAACCATTTGACGGGACTCTCCATGATTTCAGCCTTATATTCACATCCTCATCCAAAGCAAGAATATCTTCACCTACTAGTCGCAGGGCAAGCATCGCTGCAGCAAATTTGCTGATGGAACAAGCATTGAACACGGTATCAGCCGTAACTCTCTCCTCCTGCCCTCTTTCAAGCACTCCAAACCCTGCTTTCCGGCTGATTCGGCCGTCCTGAATTAAGGCAATGCCGGCACCCGCAATATGGTACTCCTTCATACTTTCCGCAATATCAAGGTTTTCCATATCAGCTCCTCCCTATCGAAGGAAATTTCAGCTTCAGCGTAAAAATGTGTTCCTTGTATGTAAAATCGAGAAAGCCGCCGTATTGTTTGACTGTATCTGCTATCACTTTTGTACCAAGGCCTTCCTGTCCTTTTGTGGAGCGGCCTGATTTTTCAAAAAGAACATCCAGCACCTCGTTTGGAGGCTGAACACTTGAGTTCCGGCAAACAAGGAGATAAACCCCGCTTCTTTTCTCAAATCGGACGGTCAGCATCGGATCTTTCTGCCCCTCACGAATCGATTCCTCGCAAGCCTCGATTGCGTTGGAGAGCATGTTTCCAAGCAAACCGACCAGGTCAACCGGGTGCATAGGCAAGGTGGAGATCGGCAAATCGAATTCATAAGCGATCTGAATTCCGAGACTGTCTGCTCGCCGGTAGACATCATGCAGAATTCCCGCCGCTACCCCGTCCTCGCCTTTTATAGAGATATTCGTCTCTTCATAGGTGCGGACAAGGCCGTTCATATACTCCTTCGCTTCGCTATACCTCCCCTTTTCCAATAGATAGTGGACGGCTGAAATATGCTTCATGTAGTCATGCCGCTGGCTTCGGACCACCCGGAAGGTTTCGTTGACCGTATTCTGTGCATCGAGAAGCTGAGTCATTTTCCGGTCTGTTGCCTTTGACTGTTTTCCTATTAAAAAGCGGACATATTCCAATCCGGAAAATACAAGGAAAAGCAGGCAGCGAACCGGAATAGGAGCCTGCCAAGCACTGATCGCAAGCAGCAGCTGAATGCCAGTCAGCGTTCCATTCATAGATTGCTGGACATACACGATATTCCTGAACCAATGCTTAACTCCTGCGTAAATAAAAACAACCGCAGCTATGGCAGCCGCCCATAAAGGCAGGACATCTATCATCAAAATCAAAAAATAAACTCCGATTCCCGCGGACGCCGCGTAAATCATTCCTTTCATTCATCATCTCCGCCTTAAAAGTAATGAGATTGAATAAAATCAATCTGCTCTTTTGTAATCATCGCTTTTTCTTCAATTCCCTCAAAGGAAACCATATACGTCGTTTTCGTATAAATCGAAAAGTTTTTCACAAAATGAATGTTGATAATAAATGAACGGTGAGAGCGGATAAAATCCCGTTCCCTCAGCTCCCCTTCCAGTTCATTCAGCGTCTGATACGTTTTGACCTGGCCGGACTTTGTATAAATGGTTGTAGACCGGCCCGTCCGTTCGATAAAAATAATCTCTTTCTTTTGAACAATATGAATCTCTGATTTTTGCTTTAAAAACAGTCTTCCCGCAATTTCAGAGGAGTGGGTTTTTTCTATGTAGCGCTGAATCGATTTTTCCAGCCTGTCTTTCGTATACGGCTTCATAATGTAATCATGCACATTCAGTTCAAATGCATGCACGGCGTAGCCGCTAGTCGCTGTTACAAAAATAACCGCAATACTGAGGGCATGGGTATGGATGATATCGGCAAGCTCATAGCCTGACAGCTCTGGCATTTCAATGTCGGCAATCAGCAGATCCACTTCTTCCCTTTTTACATACTCATACGCTTCTTCTGCAGATTGGGTCGCAAAAAAGATCTTGATTTCATCCATTTTGGACACAATGCCCTTCAGTTTATCCAGATCTATCATCCGGTCATCTACTAATCCTACTTTGATCATCGCTCTGCTCCTAGTAAACAAATTCCACCATTATTGTAACATTTAAGATTCCCTTTTTGACCCATTCGCGACAGGAAAAGGCGTTTTCGCGACAACTTCGCAGATTCACCGGATTCCACCAGGTATGATAACGAAAGAAACCAGCAGAAAAGGAGACGAGAGCATGATTCAGATAAAAGAAGTAACAAAGCAATTTAAAGATCGAAAAACATACGTAACGGCACTCAAGCATGTTTCATTCGACGTGAAAAAGGGAGAAGTGGTCGGGCTGCTCGGTGAAAACGGAGCCGGCAAAACAACCCTTCTCCGCTCAATTGCAACCCTTATTACACCTACAGACGGATCAATCAGCGTAGCCGGGTTCGATACCGTCAAAAAATCCTTTGATGTAAAAAAACGGATCGGTGTGCTCTTTGGAGGAGAAACCGGCTTGTACGATAGGCTGACGGCCAAAGAAAATCTCGAGTATTTCGCTGCTCTTTACGGAATGAGCAAGCATGAAACAAAGGTACGGATTGATGAGCTTGCCGTGATGTTCGGGATGAAGGATTACCTAGACCGCAAAGTCGGCGGCTTTTCGAAGGGGATGCGCCAAAAGGTCGCGATTGCAAGAACACTTATTCATGATCCGGACATCATCCTGTTTGATGAACCGACAACCGGACTTGATATCACGTCGTCGAACATCTTCCGCCAGCTGATTCACCAGCTGAAGTCAAAGGGGAAAACGATTGTCTTTTCAAGCCACATCATGGAAGAGGTTCAGATGCTTTGCGATTCCGTTGTCATGATTCATAAAGGAGAAGTCGTTTACAAGGGGAATCTAGAGCGCCTTTATCAAGAGGAAGCAAGCAAGGATTTGAACTACATTTTCATGTCAAAATTAGTAAGGGGGAAAAGCCATGTTTCTTAAAATTTATCTAAAGGAAATGAAGGACTCGCTTCGAGACCGGAGAACGCTGCTGATGGGAGTGTTTATTCCAATACTGGTTCTTACGGGACTCACTCTGTTTTACGAAAATATCATGGCAGATTCGAAGCAAACCTTTACCCTTGCCGTTTCTTCCAGCATTGCTAAGGATGAAGAACAGCTGGTGAGCGGATTGAAGAATGTGAATACAAAAAGCTTTACGGATCCTGAAAAAGCCGTAAGAGATGGAGATGCTCAGGCGGCGGTTACATTCGACAGCGGATTTGTGCAGAAAATTAACAGCGGACAGCAGGCAAATGCCACTCTATATGGTGATTCCTTCAGCAAAAATTCGTCTGTATTAATGGAGATGATTGATGCACAGCTAACTGCATTTGAGGAGGGAGTAGTCAAAAACCGCCTTCAGGCAGCAAACCTTGATCCAATGGTCATTCAGCCTCTTGAAGTCACGACGAAAGAAATGAACAGTGAGGATGACAGTGCTGCCGCCTTAAGTATCTTTTCAAACTTCCTGCCAATGATTATCTCTATGGCAATCGTATCAGGTGCTTACCCTTCCGCAACCGATTTATTCGCAGGCGAAAAAGACCGCAAAACGATGGAAGCTCTCCTTATTACACCGGTAAGCCGGACAAAAATGCTTTTAGCTAAATGGCTGACGGTCTCCACCATAGCCGTATTTTCCGGTGTTGCAGCAGTTGCCGTTGTCAGCTTAGAAATTATCTTTTTGACCGAAAAATTGAAAGAAGCGCTCCAATTTGGAGATCATGTTTGGATTTTTATCGGAATTACGCTAATAACATCCGTCATGTTCGCCCTCTTTATGTCATCCGTGCAAATGCTCGCGAGTCTTATCTCAAAGTCGGTAAAAGAGGCCCAAAGCTATCAAACTCCGATTATGATGCTACCCATTCTGCCAATCTTCACCTTAACAAGCACTGGCGTAAATGAAACGAGCTTTCAGCATTTCATCATTCCCGCAATCAATATGTTTGCCCTGATAAAAGAAATGCTCTACGGCATCATTAATGTCCAGAACATTCTTTTGACTGTCGGAAGCACCGCTTTGTTCATGATCATCGTACTTGCCGTCACGGTTTCTCTGTTTAAGAAGGATCAGTGGGTAATGGGGAAATAACTAAAAAAGCAGGCACATCCCAAAAGGATGGCCTGCTTTTTTTATTGCGTTTGAGACTCCGCTTCCCACTCCCTCAGCTTCTGATCCGAAGGCAAAAACACGGTCAAAATCCCAATCACCGGGAGCACACTGCACAAAATCATCGTTGCATACAAGCCCCATACATCCGCAAGCATTCCGAGAAACGCAGACCCGATTGCCCCCATTCCGAAGGCCAAGCCCACAATAAGCCCGGATACTGTTCCTATCTTTCCTGGAATGAGCTCCTGCGCATAAACAACCGTAACGGAAAAGCTTGATAGAATAATCACTCCAATAATAAAGAATAACGGGTACACCCATATCAGACTGACATGAGGAAGGATGAGCGCAAATGGAGCCGATCCGACCATCGAAAACAAAATGACATTCCGTTTGCCGAACCGGTCGGCAAGCGGTCCGCCGAGGAACGTTCCAATTACCCCGGAAGCAAGGAATAGAAAAATAAAATATTGTGCTTCCTTAATGGAGATTCCATAATCCTCAATCAAGTAAAACTGAAAATAGTTTGAGATTCCGGCAGAATACCAGGAACGGGCAAATACGAGGAAAACGAGCAGCGTAATCGCAAAGCCTACCTGCTTCGTCCGTTTTCTGGTCTTCGTTTTCACCGTCGCTTTTACTGTTTTCGGAAACCGGATCAGCTGGTTTGAGTACCATTTTGATACAAAAAGGAGTACGAAAACCGCTAAGGCAGCGACAAGCGTAAACCAAATCGAACCGAATTGGCCTAACGGAATGAAAATCAGGATCGTCATAAGCGGCGCAAGCGACTGTCCAAAATTTCCGCCCACCTGGTAAATGGATTGAGCAAGCCCCCGCTTTCCTCCCGCTGCCATGTAAGCAACCCGCGATCCTTCCGGATGGAACGCCGCCGAACCAAGCCCGATGAAAATAACCGAAAGCAGCACGAAACCGAAGTTCGGCGCAAAGGCTAGCCCGAGCATCCCGATCATTGACAGCCCCATTCCGAACGGCAGCACATACGGAGCACTTTTTTTATCCGTCAGCCACCCCACAACCGGCTGCATAATGGAAGACGTCATACTAAGCGCAAACCCAATCCACCCCAGCTGGCCATAGGATAGGTTCATGCTTCTCTCCAAAATCGGAAACACAGCCGGAACGACAGATTGCATCGTATCATTCAGTAAATGTACAAATCCGATCGCAAAAAGAATCGGATACACCGTCGGATTGACCGATGGCCTTCTTTCAGCAGCTTGCATGTTGGTTTCTCCCCTTTATGTAGGTAAGCTCTTCTTTCATATTACCACTTTTTAGGGAGGTGGTTGAGAGTGCTGAAATGCTTATGAATTAGCCGATTGATTTTATTTGACCGTTCATAGTCCTAATTTAGCCGGTCCATCCATGTTTCTGACCGATCGACAAGCTTTTTTAGCTAATCAATTTTATCGGGCCGGTCACTCTGATAATTTGGCCGTTCCTCGCCTCTGGGGTGTCAGTCCCCTCAAATTTTACCGGACTAAAGCTCTGGCACCGTGGTTCGCCGGCCCTTGCACCATAAGGGTTCATCGCTATTTGCCTCTGTCCCCCGGTGCGGTGAAGCAAAGTGGGACTGGCACCGTGCCAGTCCCCTCAAATTTTACCGGACTAAAGCTCTGGCACGGTGGTTTCCCAGCCCTTGCACCATAAGTGTTCATCACTTTATGCCTCTGTCCCCCGATGCGGTGAAGCAACGCGGGTCAGGCGCCGCCACCCATGGTGAGGCACCACCCAATAAATAAATTTCAACCCAACAATTCAAACAAATCCTCAAGCCTGTCAAGCGACGTCAAATTTTGATTGCAGTTTAAGCTGTCCCGGCATATATAATTGCCGCGCTTTACGAATGTGCCCTGCACCTTCCCTTTAATCTCAGTCATGAACATTCCGATTTCTTCATAGCCGTGGCAGATGGTGCAGATACCCTTTTTATGAAAGCGGTCGTAGGTTCCTTGCAGCCCCTTGAGTTTCCCTTTGTACGGGGCAATGATGAACATTTTATCTGAACCTTTATCAATCCAGCTCAAATAGGTCAGTTCCTTTAAATCCAGTTCCTCCATTGCAGGAGCTTTTAGCTTTTTAGCTTTAGGAAACGTCCTTTTGATGGCCGCTTCCGTTAATTCTGGAAAAGGAATAACATACGATTTTACGGCAGCTGTGAATAGTTCCGCATCGCCGCGTTCTTTAATTTCTGTAATCGGAAGCAGTAATTCCTGCTGTTCCTCATTCAATTCCATTAGATTCAGCACGTTTTCTCTGGCCAATTCTCTGACTGCCTTCAAAACACCTTGATCGTTTGCTGTGGCGTGGCCATTTACAAGGTTTTGCGCTTGTGATTTTATATAGTGGTACTGATCAGTTCGAATAAACGGTTCCACTTGTACCGCCCCTTTCTGTACCCTTTTATTGTAAACACGACTTTGTTTTTTCGAAAGGGATAAAATGTTTATGAACCAATTTCGCCATAAAAAGCACGAATCATGATGATCCGTGCTTTGAGGTTTTCGTATATACAATTTTTTTCACGGTCTCCACTGATAAATGATAGTCTGATGCCAGCTGAGAAATGGCTCTTCCCCGCTTAAATGCTCTCCTCATTTGCGCGTTCCGTTCGTCTACCGCTTTTCTTCCACCTGATTGGGATCCCCATTTTCCATAAGCCTCCTTCGGCTTCGGTATATAAATGGTTTCTCCCTGTACGTACTTCTGGATTTCCATCAGCAGACTTTCAGGCAGCACAGCGGCTGCTTTGATTTGTTTCACTTCTGCCAGCTCCTTCTTCTGAATGTAAGAATGAAGGGCAAAGCCGATTCCGCAGAAGTAATCCTATCTTTTAGGCGATTGATAAACATCACCCATGCAAAGGATCGCCTTCTGCTTACTTAGGCTCTGCATGGGAAGCTGACATGTATGGCAAAAGAGAACTCACGGCCATAAGGACACCCCCTGGAAAAATCAAGTAGCTCACTATAAATAATACCGGATAAATGATTATTTTTAAAGGGTTAGCTATACTTCATTAAACACCCGCTATTTCCTCGTAAATTCCCCTCTTACCGGCTCTTTTCCGTTTTTAAACTGAATTCTAATCGATTTGCCTGTCATGTTATCCGGACTGCTGCTCACTTGAAAATGAATGTGCGCCTCCGTCGAATTCCCGGAGTTTCCAAGGACTTGTCCCGTTTTCCTTCACGTACTTTGATGGAGTTTTTCATGAAGTGAGCCAGGATGCTGTGTTCTCCGTTCTTGTGCTTGATTTCCACGTAATTTCCTTCATCATGATCCGGATTCACCGGGTACATTATGTTTTATTCCATCAACGGTTTTTACGGCGGTTCCTTCTAATGGAACAGCCACTGGCTTGCCAAAAAACAAATGGATCACCGTGGTAGGTTTGTCCTTTTTTCATTTGCAGGAGATCGTAAGCGTAACACTGGCTTTCGTGTGCGTAATAGTAATTAATCAGGACATTCGTGCCGCCTGACCGGCATGCTGTATTTTTTTAGTATAGTATTTATCGGTTTGAGAATTAGGCTGAAGTGGTAATAGGTTTAAGCCGGCGATTGTCCAATCTGCCTGAACAATCACTTAGATCCCTTTGGTTTTCGTTTGATTCGTCCAGATATACTGCTTGTTTCCGCTTAAGGGTATGGTGGATTCCAAGCGGTATTTGCGTACCCCTTTGTTAAATTCCCGGCCTAAGTGCACAAATGCGTCCAGCAGGACTTCATCGCTTGTCTGTTTGTATATTTTTTCATATTCGGTTTGAGGAATAGTTTACCAAATTCAGACGAAAACTGGCCTCTGCAGGGCTTTGCTGAAATCCAGCGGCTATGATCAAAAGACTTCCTGCGAGCAATATTGCCATTAATTTTTTCATCTTCTTTGCCTCCTTTACATACCTTTTCGGCATGCTTGGATTTTCCTCTTCAAATTTTTAGTTTTTCCGACTAAATCACCATAAATTTGCAGAAGATAAAATAGGCAATCCATTGAATAACAGGAAAATATTATATAAAAATAAAAAAACCTCTCAAACTTTTTTCGGTTTTTTTTTGAAAGGGATACCATCGCCTTCATGGCAACGGTGACTTAGGGTTCATTGCAAGCGGTTTTGAGACGATAGCAAGGGGCTGCACTGGACATAGCCAAAAGTTATCGTTAGACTACACGGTGGCATAGTTCGGGCGGAATACCAATAAAATGGAAGGAGAGAAGAACTAGAACTTATGAAGAATTTTAGCTTTTCAAAGCATAGTGTATTTTTTATATCCGTTCTTTTAACACTGATTTTCATTGTTTGGGGTGGTTTTTTCACAGCCAGCTTCAACAAAATTACGACCACAGCTTATGACTTTGTTATTGAGTATCTTGGCTGGGTTTATATCGGAACTGCCTTTTTTCTCGTAATTTATGCGATTTACCTGTTATTTTCTAAATTCGGGCACATTAAGCTGGGAAAAGAGACGGACAAACCAGAATTTAAAACAGGCTCCTGGCTTGCGATGCTGTTTGGCGCAGGGATGGGAGTTGGAATTGTTTACTGGGGGGTTGCTGAACCTGTTACCCACTACACAAACCCGCCATACGGAGAAGGCTACACCGCTCAAGCAGCGAATACAGCTATGAAGTACTCCTTTTTCCACTGGGGATTACAGCCCTGGGGAATTTATACGGTCATAAGCCTCGCACTTGCTTATTTCCAGTTTAAAAAGGGTCTTCCTGCAGCCGTAAGCTCTGCTTTTTACCCTCTTTTAAAAGAAAAAATCTACGGTCCGATTGGAAAGACAATTGATATTCTTTCCGTATTCGCCACTGTTTTCGGAATTGCCACCTCTCTTGGACTAGGTGCCATGCAAATATCCGCAGGTATGCACTCCCTTATGGGTGTACCGGATAATGTATCGGTCCAATTAATCGTGATCGGAGTGGCTACACTTCTCTTTATTGTCTCCATCAGCACCGGATTGGAGAAGGGAATTCAGTACCTGTCCAACGCAGCGATTATCCTATCATTCCTGATCATGCTGCTTGTGCTGATCCTTGGACCTACACTGACTATTTTTGAAGTGTTCTTCAGCTCACTCGGAAGCTACGCAAGCGACTTTGTCAACATGAGTCTGCGGATCAGACCGTTTGGGGACAACACATGGATTGGAGATTGGACGCTATTCTATTGGGCATGGTGGATTGCCTGGTGTCCGTTTGTCGGAATGTTCATCGCCCGTATTTCAAAAGGGCGGACCGTTCGTGAATTCGTAATCGGTGTTCTCTTTGTTCCGGCGCTTGGAACATGTGTATGGTTCGCCATCTTCGGAGGAGCCGCTCTTGATATCATCCAGAACATGGGTCACCCAGAACTGGCTAAACAAATTGCGGACAACGTTTCACTTTCCATATTCAACTTCTTTGATTATTTGCCGGCAAGCTCCCTGCTGAGTGTCATTGGATTTGCTGTCGTAGCCATCTATTATATTACGGTTGCTGACACATCTTCATATGTCCTTGGCATGCTAAGCGAAAGAGGGAACTTGAACCCGAGCATCAAGATTAAAGTAACATGGGGAGTCATTCAATCTGCTTCTGCTGCTGTGCTTCTCTTAGCAGGCGGTCTTGAAGTTCTTCAAACCGCTTCCCTAGTGGCCGCTTTCCCATTCGCGATCGTCCTTCTTCTCATGTGCTGGTCATTGCAAAAAGCGATGAAGAGTGAAGTGGAAGAAGAAAGAAAGCTGAAGGCTAAAATGATGAAAGATCCTATAGAAACACGTTAACCTGGAGAGGGATGCTGAAAACGGCATCCCTCTTTTAATTAGGCGGTTTTCGCGAATGGGGGTTGGGGATGCCCTTTATACTTTTTGAACCAGATTATCAAGAACCACATCCCTGAAACTATTTAACAAACACCTCTCCCCCATATGGAAATATGATACAATCAATTTGTTTGAAAATTCTACTTTCAAGGAGAGAGGCCCATGAACCAAACAGAGCTTTGGAAAGATGTAGACCATTATTTCAGTACGAAACTCCATCCGGAAGATCCAATCATGGATGCCGTATTAAAAGCAAATTCAGATGCCAATCTGCCTGCCATCGATGTCTCTCCGAATCAAGGGAAATTCCTTCATCTACTCGCCAAGCTGAAAAGAGCAAAAAACATATTGGAAATTGGTACACTCGGCGGATACAGCAGTATTTGGCTTGCCCGTGCTTTGCCAGAGGATGGATACCTCACGACCCTGGAGTATGATCCAAGGCACGCAAAGGTTGCGGAGGAGAATATCCGTAATGCAGGCTTAGAGAAGAAAATTAATGTACTGGTCGGAGCAGCCCTTGATACATTGCCATCCTTAAAAGGAAAAGAGTTTGACTTCATTTTTATAGATGCTGATAAACCGAACAACCCTCATTATTTGAAATGGGCACTGGAGCTTTCCAAGCCCGGAGCGGTCATCATTGGGGATAACGTCGTTCGTGAAGGACAGGTGGCGGACGAAAACCACAAAGATGCCAGCGTAAAAGGCGTTCAGCAGTTTATTGACCTGCTGGCAGAAGACCCAAGGATCGATTCCACCGCCATTCAGACCGTCGGATCTAAAGGATATGACGGATTTGCATTAGGAATTGTGAAGGATTGAAAAATAAGCAGACCTTCATAGGGAGCTGCTTCCCTTTTATGTTAGACCATAATAGGGATTTATGTAAAAATACCCACTACTAAACTATTACGAATCTCTCCCGATATAGCTATTGTAAGAAACAAATATCGAAGGAGAGAACACAGCATGAATTTTGAAACAATCAGCACTTTTTTATCCGCAAACTCCTGGACTCTTGTTATGATCATAGCCATTGGACTATATACATTTGGAAAAAATAAAGAACCAAAAGAACCAAACAATATCCTGATTAATAGTATAATAAACAATAATGTAACAAGCCTAGCAGCGGCATTGGAAGCGAACCACGGACCCCACTCAAAAGCGGCATCCGGACATTCTGCACTGGAACTGGCCATCGCCAGAAATAATAAATACATGGTCGCCTACCTCATGAAATATGGAGCTGCTCCAAATGCAAAGGAAATAAGTGCTGCCATCAAACATAACAATAAAGACATCATCCAATTGGTAACAACAGGCGAACACACAGCTATTTTGAATGAGTATAACTTAGCTGGCTGCAGGTAAACAAAAGGGGCTTACTATAGCCCTTTTTTTGTTCGGAACTTGGCCATTTAAATGAAAAAAACTAAACCAAAACATCCCTAACCTTAAACCTCCAAATCATATGATCCAATCCCTCTCCCCAATAATCCCGCAGCCAATACTCCGGCTCCCCAAATCTTTTACTCCAGATCTGCTGTGCCTGGCCATAGCCGCTGTCCAGACAAAATTCTTCAAATCCCCGATTCCTCAATTCGGCAAACATAGCCTGCAGCATCCGGCTGCCAAGTCCATTCTTCTGATAATCCGGATCTACAAACACCGTGCCAACCTCCATCAGATCTTTATAAGTGCCGTTTGTACATTTACAAATGAGTTCACTTGCAGGACCAAATTCAATCGTGCCAATGACCTTGCCATCTTCTAATGCAGCTAAAAAAAATCGCTTTTCTCCATTCGTTTCAAAATCACTTTGAAGATAATATACTTTTTCAGCTATCTCGTCTTTTAAGTCCTCTTTTCTGTCGCCAATTCCTTCTTTAATGAAGGTATCGGTGATGACGCGGCTGAAGAATTGGTGCAGTTCGTTTGTCTGGGCTGGTACGGGTCTTTGGATGATGATATTTTTCATGGTTTGCCTCCGGTGTACAGTTTTTATTATACGTTTATGGATACCACGAAAGCTTTGTATCGCTATCCAATTGCTGCGTTTTAATTTCCGTACTTAAGTTATTGAACCAATTATGTAAAACCTCATCCTTGGCAAGCTTGGCATGAGCATCATCTTCCCTGATGATATGAGAAAACCATGCTTTCGTTGCCCACTCAAACTGCAGCTGGGCAAATGTAATTTCAGGTTGTCCAATTTCAGCAAAGTTTCCATTCACCGCAGACGCAACACTCGGCGCTTGCGGCAAAAGCTCATTTTCAATTCTTTCTTTAATCGCAGGATCTTCCAGCTCGTACCACATTACTAAATCTCCATCTTTTTGATAAAAAATATCGAAAGAAGGCTGTTCTCTCATTTCAACTAAAACAAAAGCACGATCGACTGAATTACCAGTGGCCCTGACTGAATTGACAAGAATATTCTGTGCAATTTCCACCCATAGGTTCATTGCCTCTTCTTCCGGTGACTCGACATATAACTCAGACTCCAGTTCAGAAGCGGCCGCTTCTTGATTATTTACCTCTTCCACTTTCTTAAAAAAGCGCTGAAAGAATCCCATATCATTCACATCCTCTAGCAGACTATGTTTTCGAAACTAATATTACTTATTCTAAAAATTATGATATCTTAAACACTGAACAATTGGAATGAATTTTACAGTTCCATAACTATCATACATGTTTGTATGCCAATCCATTGACTGTACTGAACGGCTTTTTACTGTGATGAATATAATAAATTTCTTTAAAAAGGTGCCTGTCACTTCACACGGACTTCTTTTGGAACCTTGGTATTTAATACTTTCTGTTTAACATAGTTGACGGCCTCTTTGGCTCTTGTCCCCATTTTGTTTGCAGCCGTTAGGGTATTTCGTAAGGCATCCTCTGTTCTCGATCCTACCCGGCTTCCTATCTGCTATTTGCATTGACGAGTTTGTCCTTCACATAGTTCGTGCTGTACGGAAATTTGCTGCCGAGCTTGCTGGAACGGTCGGACTGTGAAATAGGGACATCCTTGGAGGTCGCATTATCTCGGTTACTGTGGACGCCATCGAAGTAGCAATTGAACCCATTGTTACCATTCTTGGCCACCACCTTGACGGGACCCATAAAATGAACCTGTATCTTTAACGAAGGGACCCCAGAAGAGTTTAAACGGTTGAGCAAGGAAGGGATTCCGCTTAAACAGTTCATATCGGGGCAAGGATACTTTAATGTGGAAAAAGGTGAAAATCAAGGAAAATAAAAGCGTTACAAACGATGCAGGCATGATATACTAAATCAGTTAAATTAAGAAGGAGGCACACAACGTGCAAGCACAAGTAAAATCTAAAAAATCCTGGTATAAGAAATGGTGGGTATGGGCCATTATCTTTTTGATTGGTGCAGGGACTGTCGGCGGAGGACAAGAAGAACAACCGGAAGAAAAACCGGTGGCAGCGGAAGCAGAAGAGGTCGAAACAGAGCCAGCTGCAGTGGAAACGACGACTGAAGAGGTAGTCGTCGAGGAAACAGAACCGGCACCTGCAGAAGATGCAACAGAAGAGATAGCAGTCGAGGAAGCAGAAGAGATAGCAGTCGAGGAAGCGGAAGAGAGCAACGTTCCTGCCGAGCACGCCTCTGCACTCGATAAAGCAAAATCCTACGCAAGCACCATGGATATGTCAAAAAACTCCATATCCGACCAATTGACATCAGAGTACGGCGAAAAGTTCTCAAAAGAGGCAGCCGATTACGCTATAGAAAACCTAGAGCACGACTGGAATGCGAACGCACTCGCGAAAGCCCAATCGTATTCAGACACGATGTACATGTCCAAAGCAGGCATCTATGACCAGCTGACCTCAGACAGCGGCGAGAAATTCACGACGGAAGAAGCGAAATATGCCGTCGACAATTTAAAAGCGGACTACAAAGAAAATGCTTTAAAAAAAGCAAAAGATTATCAGTCCCAAATGAACATGTCCCCTGAATCCATAAGAGATCAGCTCACTTCTGAGTACGGGGAGAAGTTTACTAAAGAAGAAGCCGATTACGCGATACAAAAACTAAACTAATAAGATGAAATAAAGCACTCATGAGAGTGCTTTATTTGTTTCTTTAATGAATGCCCTCTTGTGTTCGATGGAGGCTGAAATCGCCTTTTCAATTCTCAGTTCCCGGATTTTGTATTTCTCATCGCCTCAATGGAATTTCAGCAGTCCATTTTTCTTGTTCTTTTTTAAATTCCCAATACTCATTATCTTCCTTACATGTTCCTATAGTTTAGTTCTATTTTTGCAGGTTCGGTTTCTTCTTCAATAATATTCCCCTTGCTATCATACTTTTTAAAAGACATTAATCTTCCGGAAACTCTATGCTCTTTTGATTTTATAACACCATTTTCAGAAAATTCTTTTTGCAAACCTTCCAAAGAGTTCTTTTCCAATCTTTTAATTTCCTTAATTTGGCCATTTGGAAAGAAATAAACCATTAAACCTTCTTTTATACCAGCTTTTACTTCATAATAATTTGCAATGTTCCCATTCTCGTATAGCTCATAAATAATACCAGTATATATATGTTCATTATTATTTTGATCGTATTTAACTATAAAGGAGTCATATTCATCTCCTCCGTAACTCAACTGATCGTTAAATACCAGCCCGTTATCAATAATATATTTTTTGTCATAAATTGTTTCGCCTTCCATTTGGCACCTCCGAAATTATATTAAATCCTTCTAATAAATAGGTACAGAGGACAAGATTTAAACAATCCCCTGCAAACCAAAATCAGGTCTTCTGACATGTTCGGATGGTGACAGACACTACTTTTGAATAAATGAATAACAATGGGAGCTGTCTCGTTAAAGTTATTGCATAGTTAACTTTCAAATTCTAACAATTCTTCATCAGTAAAATCACTACCATTGGCGATATGAAGCCTTTGGATAACTTTTATATTACCGCTTCCTTAATCCATTCATTCCTTCAAATAAAGCATCTCTTATCAAATCAGTATAATTCTCGTAACCATGCTGTTCTCTAAATATCTAAAACTTGTTGAAACTTTCCATCCACAATTATTGTTATTCCTTGTACTTTTTCTCCAGTTTTATCATTTTCAAATTCTTCAGTTAGCTTCGTTATTTTATCTTCATAACCATATGAATCCCCCCATTATCTCTTCACAGATAAATTTCCACCCGAATGATGATCGATCCAATATTTGTATCTATATGAATTCCCTCAGTAAAATCAATTGCGGTTTTCACAATGGCGGTCCCGCCTTTGATGGCGTGCTCGGCCTAGCCGATGACGGGGATGAAGCCAGCGACGGCCATGGCTCCGGAAGCAACACGTTCGACGTCTGAGAGATTGCGACCGGAGACCGGGTCGACTCCGGTTGCCGCGCGGACAGAGTCATAGTAGTCGTTGACTTCGCCTGTGAAGGTTTTGACGCCGTCCCATGTTTTCTCTTAATTTCCGAAGTGTATCTAACATAGTATCCCTCATTTACTCAATTATTTTTCCATTTCTTTAGATAAAACTTTCCTTTCCAGTAACCCTTATACCTGCTTTGACTTCAGCTGCAACGGCCTCTCATATTTACAGCGTTTTGTCCCATCCTTTTAAACTTCGTCCTCTAACAAAAAAACCCCCTGGTCATTACCAGGGGACTCCCAAGATAGATTCTCAAAAAAATGGTAAACTATCCTTTTTTATATTTTTCTCAGATACGTAACCGTTTTCTGATACATAACTAATTATATTATTAAGATTTTCCTTTTCAACTTGTCCAGATTCTATTGCGTTTTCACATAATGTTATCAAAGTTTCATCATCAATTATTTCAATGACTTGAGGAAGAAATCTCCTTCCCTCTTTGTTATATGCTTGGTATGTTGTATATGAAACCGCATCTAAAACGGAATACCACGCATACTGCTTTTGAGCGTCTTTTTCTTTGTTCGCAAACTCCGCTACATCTATATAATCTTCGCTGTCTATATAGTTGCATAATTCATCTCCACTAATATTTCCACCTTCAAGCCATTTCCAACTAGAATCTAATGCTTCTCTTCCAGTATTATACCCTGGTTCTTCTATAGCAAGACTATTAAACATTTTTTCCGCTATCACTAGTCCAACTGCTACCTTCTCTTCTGCTTTGAGGTTTTCAATAGAATTCATAATAATCATTCCTTATTCACTTTTTTATTTTAACAACATCTTTTGTGACACCGTTAAGAATCTCAAAAGACAAAGTATCTCTAGGATATGGTAGACCTGAATCTATTTCTGTAGATACCTTTATATTTAAATTTGGATACATATCAGTTAATTGCTTAAAAATTCCCCTCTCACCTATTGCAACAGGATCAAATAATCCTTTTGTACATTTATTACAAATTCCGTTGGGATTAGACTGGTGAATATAAAGTATTCCTTTCAACTCATGTGGCTCAATACCTGCTTTTTTTACAGAATCTTCGAAAGATGCTATTACACCTTCCTCTGCATGGTCCATAAACTGGGCGTGTCCTCTTATTGTTCTATTATATGGAGCTTTAATTTCCCGATCAGGGTATATTTCATCCAAACTTGGTAGCCCTGCTTCTTTTCTAACTTTTGGAGAACCCCCTTCAAAACTTAAATCTTCAAGTCCAGGTATATCAGTTTTTCCAATTGCAACTGTTTGTGTTTCTGGAACATTCCACTTTTTTCGCAAACCATCCAAATCTTCTTTTTTTGGCAAAAACTTATCACCGTACATAGCTTTGTTACTTGCCTTTACATTTTCACCTGAATCCATCCTCTGAATCATATCCCCAAGCTTTTGCTTCTCCCATTGAATCAGTGGCATGCCCGGACCGCCTGCTGTGCTATACACACGAGGTGTTGAAACCTCAATATCCAGCGCTCTCTTTTTAACCTGGTTCACAGCGTCCTTAGCTCTGGTCCCGATGGTGTTAACACTGTTTCGCATGCTGCGGAAGCCATCCTCCGTTCTGGATCCTATCCTGCTTCCGATCTGCCTTAGAGTATTGTTGGCGTTGGCGAGTTTGTCCTTCACATAATTCGTGCTGTACGGGAATTTGCTTCCGAGCTTTTGAAGTCCGCCCTTATCAATAATATGAGCCCCACCCCCAACAAGCCCCATCGTCAACCCATTCCATAGCGCATTCTGCCTTTGCTCCTCTGTCAGCTTGTTCCCGAACATATCCCGGCCGCTGCCGAATTCCCAGGCGCTGTTGGCGGTGTAGAGGCCGTAGATTCCTTTTTCAGTCTTGTTTAGAATGTCCATGGCTTTTGTGCTTTTGTAGGCGTCGAGCATATGGTTGGCTGTGTTTATGCCTTTGGCGGTTTTATAAATCCCGCTTCCGCCTTTGACGGCGCGGCCTGCCCAGCCGACGACGGGGATGAAGCCTGCCGCTGCCATGGCGCCTGCGGCTACGCGCTCGGCGTTGGAGAGCTTGCGGCCTGTGACGGGGTCTACGCCTGTCGTCGCCCGGACGGAGTCATAAAAGCCGCTGAATTCTCCGGCAAATGTTTTGACGCCGTCCCATGTTTTTTCATACCATGGTTTGTTCTTTTCGGCTTCGATTCGGGCCTTTTCCGCTTCGATTTTGGCTTTTTCTGCGGCGATTTCGTCGCGGATTTTCTGGGCTTCCTCTTGCTGCTTTTGGTAGGCTTCGATGGATTCCTGTACGTTTTTCCGGACCTCGTGGATGGGGTCGGCCTGATAGGTTTTGACGTTGAAATTCATAGGCTGGACGGAACCGCTTTTGGCGGTGGCGTTCATGATAGCCATATAGCCTTGCTGGACGACTCCGATGGTACTGGACTGAGCCGTGTAGGTTTCCTTATAGGAGGTATCAAGATTCTCTACAGCCGTAACCGTTTCACTTCTTTTCGTGTCCGCTTTTTTCATATTGGTGTCGAAGGATTCTGTGGAGAAAGCGGTGAGGGAAATCAGATCGTGAATAGGTTTAAAAATCTCCTCGAGATCGCTGTGCTGCGTTTCGACCATCGTTTTACTGTTTTTTGAACCTGTTTCGAGCCCTTCCTTAAGAAAGGGGATGGCGACTTTAGTCGATTCGGCAAGGTTGTAATCCTCTGCCCATTTCGGAACGTCACTGTAAAAATCAGTAACGGCCTGGATGAATTTTTTCCAGTCCGTGACCAGGTCGATTTAGGCCTCCTTGGAACATACTCCCCTTTAAAACATGATCATTAGGAAATGAAGTCCCTTACGGATACAGAATCAAGGAAGGAACTAAATGTCCTCTTCCAAATATTTCTCATTTATGTAAACAACCCTTTATATGAACTGCATGAATGTTACTAAAACAAAATTTCTTCAATCAAACTCCATTTATGCTATCTTTATAAACTCTTAGACCTATGCAATGGATAGAATCCATTTAGAACTGGATAAATTTCTAGGTCAGTAAACTCCACGGGAGCTCAGGACGAGGTTCTTGTGCCCTTGTCCTCACCGCAAATGCATAATGTATATACAAAAAGAAAAGCCCCGCAGAGAATTTCTCTCTTCAGAGCTTTCCTAAAGCGTGGGACAAGGAACCAGTCCCTTTGTCCCTGCTTGCTGTTTTAGTGGGCCTTGATTCCTTATATTCTACGTTTTTCCAAACTTCGTGAATTTTGTCGACTTGGTGGTTTTTGACGTTGAAATTTATTGGATAGAATGACCTGTTTTTTTGCTACGGGGAAAATAATTGAAGTTTTAAAAAGTGCCAGCCACTTCCCAAGTTCGTCGTTTGTCGGGTGGTGACAGGCACTTTTTAAAAATTTTATTTTTGGCTATATCTTCAGAAGAAAAAGTTCATATAAGTATATCTTGGGCTCCAACTTCTTCTATAGATTCGTTTACAAATTTTATACCCAAGCCAAGTTCAATATCCCAGGAACAATCACAAATAAAGCCAGCTTCCCTTCTATCTTCATCAAATATCATGGGGAAAAATATCTGCTTAGGAACCACCAAATTTCCAAGTTCTTCAACACTGTTTATATTTGGAGCTAATTTATCCGCATCCGTTCCAAACTGTTCTCGGTAAGAAAGAACATGCTCTTGGTAATAATTAAACACCGATTTCTCCGCATCATTTACTCTTTTGTTTAAGTCTTTCATAAACTCTGTATATGAGTGTTCTTGCTCAACCTCAAAATCCCCATCTTCTTCAGCATCTATTACTATTTCGATAAGTTGAATTTTACCAAACATCTCTAATTCAAAGTCTTTCTTTCTCCATCCATGTCTAAAAGTAATTTTTCCAAATACCTCATGATTTATTTCTTCACTCATCTTTTAATCCTCCTCAAAAATGTTCATCTGGATTAATTTCTTTATTTCCCCTACACCACCAAGGTGGCCAAATTTACTATTAATTACAGTAGGTACTAGCTGCATTGATTTCATATCATTTAACTCATGCCAAGTTAACTTCAATTCTTTCCTCATTTTCACAATTTCTTTTCTTGTGACACCCAATTCCTTAGCAAGTTTGTTGTCGGCTTCTCTAAAATTAATAGACCTATCCGTTGTCATATTTGGAATTTCAATTTCATGTTTAGTAACAGGTGAGAAATCCGGGATGGCATTTGAATAGTTTACTCCTTCTTCTCCAACATTTGCTAAGATTTCTTGTGCCTCATTATTTTCTGAGATGAATTTTGATTCTCCTCTTTCCCCTGTCCATGCACCATTATTAAGAGGAGTTTGTCCAAGTCTTTCTTTATAAGTACTTTGAGGAATTCTAATTTCCGATTTCTCAATTTCCTTAGAGGTACGAAGATTCTCTATACTCATTTTATCAGAAACCGGTCTGGCAATTACATCTCCAAACCTTTTATTTTCCATTGCAACTAAAGGGATTCTAATTCCATTTGCATCCATACTATAAACTCGTATAGCTGTTGGTACTTTTAAATCTGCTGCCTTCTGACCAAACTTGCTTAACGAGTCCTGAACCCTAGAACCAACCCTACTCCCAATCTGCTTCAACGATTCCTGTGCCTTAGCCACCTTATCTCTCACAAATGCCGTACTATGTGGTGCTTTGTTAGCTAGTTTCGATAGTCCGCCCTTATCAATAATATGAGCTCCACCCCCAACTAACCCCATCGTCAACCCATTCCAAAGCGCATTCTGCCTTTGCTCCTCCGTCAGCTTGTTCCCGAACATATCCCGGCCGCTGCCGAATTCCCACGCACTGTTGGCGGTGTAGAGGCCGTAGATTCCTTTTTCGGTCTTGTTTAGAATGTCCATGGCTTTTGTGCTTTTGTAGGCGTCGAGCATATGGTTGGCCGTGTTCATGCCTTTGGCGGTTTTATAGATCGCGCTTCCGCCTTTGACGGCGCGGCCTGCCCAGCCGACGACGGGGATGAAGCCGGCGGCTGCCATGGCGCCTGCAGCTACGCGTTCGGCGTTGGAGAGCTTGCGGCCGGTGATGGGGTCGACACCTGTGGTCGCCCGGACGGAGTCGTAATAGCCGCTGAATTCTCCGGCAAACGTTTTGACGCCGTCCCATGTTTTCTCGTACCATGGTTTGTTCTTTTCGGCTTCGATGCGGGCCTTTTCCGCTTCGATTTTGGCTTTTTCTGCGGCAATTTGGTCGCGGATTTTCTGGGCTTCTTCTTGCTGCTTTTGGTAGGCTTCGATGGATTCCTGTACGTTTTTCCGGACCTCGTGGGTGGGGTCGGCCTGATAGGTATTGATGTTGAAATTCATGGGCTGGACCGAACCGCTTATGGCGGTAGGGAATATAATTAAGGTTTAAAAAAGCGCCTATCACATCCCGAATTGGACATGTTTCGGGTGGTGACAGGCACTTTTTATCTTATAGTATTTTTCTGGACACACAGGTTCTTTATTTGGAACAATCCATAGTATTTTAGCTCTTAATTTATTTTATTCCCATAAAAATATTTTTCCCCAGTTTCCCATTCTAGATTTGAAAGTGTCTTAACATAATTGATTAATTCTTTATATTTAGCATCATTTATTACTAAAGAATAATAAACTGGACAACGTAATCCACTCCATATAGATAACAAAGAGGGAATTACATGTGTGTTTAATGGACTTTCAGATCTTAATGAGATAATGGATTTTTCTACTAAATTTCTGGCTAAATCCCCAGGAAACACTGGTTTCAAATAGTAATAATATTTATCCCTGTTAATGGACTTTATAGTATTATAATACAGCTCTCCAATTTCCTCGACGGTTGCATCTTCGCCTATTTCATCAGTGTAATCAAGCATAATATCTAGACTGTTTCTGATCGTTTCCTCTACACTTGTATCTTCCCATTCCTCAAGAAGAGCTAATAAGTATGGAATTACATGATAAGATAATGTGTATACCGCACTAGAGGCGAAAGTGTCAGCATTTTTTTCAGAAACATTTGAAAGAAACAATAAGTTCTCACTATTTAAAAGATCTTTATGAGATGAAACAGAACAAAATAATTTAATACAGAAGTTTAAAACCTCTTCATCTTTTGCTGTATTCAATAGATCAATAAGCAACTGTTTGGATTCAAAATCTCCTAGTTTTAATAGCTCAGCTATAATTATCATACATTCTATTTCATTTGTAATTTGAGGAAGTGTATTTTTCAAGGAATTAATATCTCGACTAGTACTCTGTTCTCCGTACCAAATGCTATTTAACACATCAATTTCTCTTTTCAAAAGTAAACCTCCCTCCTTTTTATCATCTCACAATTTATCTTAGATCGTTATCTCTTTGCCATTTTAAAACTTTATTCTGAAAAACAGTCGCCTCAGTATGGTTGGGATTGTTCCCAAATATGAATACTCCCCCTTCGGTCTGATGAATCTTTAATATTTTGGCATTTTCTTTTCCATATCCTTGAGTGTGATAAAAACTTAAATCTAAGCCAGAAAGTTTATCACTTTTGATAGTTGATTCACCTGTAAATTTAATATTTGAGGATACATTTTCTCCACCAAAAGCTAAACCTTGTACATGATGACCTTTTTCTAATAAACCGCTATTTGCTAAAGAGTTGTATTCTTCACGAGCAGCTTTAAGTTCATTTCCTTTAACAAGAGTTGACTCATCCGGGTTAGGAAACCATTCACTTTTACTCTCATATAATCCTATTGCTTGTTCATAATGTGGCCCGTATACATCTGCCCCGGTTATTTCCACACTATCCTTAAAACCTATATCCTCATCAGTTTGACTGTAAATTGCATCTTTTTCATCTTTCACTTTTCTACTTTCTATTATACCAGATTGCCGCTCTGGAATAATATCACTAAGCTTCCTACTTTCCATACCAAGGACTTTCAATGTTTCACCAGTTGAAGAGGCTACTTTTCTTACAACCACAACTGGTAAATCCACTTTACCTATCTCTCTACCAACTACTTTAAGTGACTCTTTAGCAGTAGTTCCTAAATCTGATAGCGTTTGATGAGTTTTATTTCCTACCTGCTTCCCAATCTGCTTCAACGATTCCTGTGCCTTAGCCACCTTATCTCTCACAAATGCCGTACTATGTGGTGCTTTGTTGGCTAGTTTCGATAACCCGCCCTTATCAATAATATGAGCTCCACCCCCAACTAACCCCATCGTCAACCCATTCCATAGCGCATTCTGCCTTTGCTCTTCCGTCAGCTTGTTCCCGAACATATCCCGGCCGCTGCCGAATTCCCAGGCGCTGTTAGCGGTGTAGAGGCCATAGATTCCTTTTTCGGTCTTGTTTAGAATGTCCATGGCTTTTGTGCCTTTGTAGGCGTCGAGCATATGGTTGGCTGTGTTTATGCCTTTGGCGGTTTTATAGATCGCGCTTCCGCCTTTGACGGCGCGGCCTGCCCAGCCGACGACGGGGATGAAGCCGGCGGCTGCCATGGCGCCTGCGGCTACTCGCTCGGCGTTGGAGAGCTTGCGGCCTGTGACGGGGTCTACGCCTGTCGTCGCCCGGACGGAGTCATAATAGCCGCTGAATTCTCCGGCAAATGTTTTGACGCCGTCCCACGTTTTTTCGTACCATGGCTTGTTCTTTTCGGCTTCAATGCGGGCCTTTTCCGCTTCGATTTTGGCTTTTTCTGCGGCGATTTCGTCGCGGATTTTCTGGGCTTCTTCTTGCTGCTTTTGGTAGGCTTCGATGGATTCCTGTACGTTTTTCCGGACCTCGTGGATGGGGTCGGCCTGATAGGTTTTGACGTTGAAATTCATAGGCTGGACGGAACCGCTTTTGGCGGTGGCGTTCATGATAGCCATATAGCCTTGCTGGACGACTCCGATGGTACTGGACTGAGCCGTGTAGGTTTCCTTATAGGAGGTATCAAGATTCTCTACAGCCGTAACCGTTTCACTTCTTTTCGTGTCCGCTTTTTTCATATTGGTGTCGAAGGATTCTGTGGAGAAAGCGGTGAGGGAAATCAGATCGTGAATAGGTTTAAAAATCTCCTCGAGATCGCTGTGCTGCGTTTCAACCATCGTTTTACTGTTTTTTGAACCTGTTTCGAGTCCTTCCTCAAGAAAGGGGATGGCGACTTTAGTCGATTCGGCAAGGTTGTAATCCTCTGCCCATTTCGGAACGTCGCTGTAAAAATCAGTCACGGCCTGGATGAATTTTTTCCAGTCCTTGACCAGATCTATTTGGGCCTGGTAAAAGCTTTTAATGTTGTCGGCGCCTTTGCCCTTAAATTCGGTATTATCGACAAGTGCTTTGAACGTATTTTCAAGGGTAATCAGCTTATCTTCAAGGTCTTTATACTGCTTCGTCCTTGATTCAATGGCCGTGGCTAACGAGTCTGATTCATATAATTTGGTCATCCGTCACGCTGCCTCTCTTTACTTATTTCATTGTGATGGCTTCATCCTGCTCTCTCAAATAATTCACGTTGTCTTCGGTGTCTTCAATATTTTTAAGAACCGCTTTGACGTATTCATCGGCAAACGTATGGATTTGCTCCTCTTTTTCAAGCCACACCTTCGTAAACTTAAGGTCATTTTCTCCAAGGGACTCAGCGGAGGGCGAATCGATTTTGATTTCGCTCAGCGCTTTTTTCATATCGGCCAGCTGCTTCATAACCTCCGCATGGTCAAGCTTAATGTCCGTCATGAGAACACCTTCTTCGTCAGGCTTTCAATATCATTTCCGATTGAAGCCAATTTCTTTTGGGCACTTTCCAGCGTGTCATCAACGGCTCTTAAACCTTCTTCAATCGAAGACGCAAAGGCCATCGCCATCTTTAAATCATTCAGCTGATCTTGCAATCTCTTTATTTCACTGCTGATTTTTTCTTGATATTCATCGTAATCCTTGCTGAAGACTCTCTCCATGTCCTTAAAGGCCGCTTCACGTGAGTCATCAAAATCGTTTGCACGCGGACCCTTCCACTCATTGGCAAGCTCAGGCTGCTGAATGGTCTTGATCTCCCTTTGCCCCTGATCCTGCTCCTTTGAAAGATCACTGTTTGCTTTTTGAAGCTTTCTGATTTTTTCCTCTAAGCCTTCAATTCCGCCGCTGATGTACGATTGGGCGCTATTGAGCGTTCCCCATAAATCCATCTTCATTCACCTCGAAAACTAATTATTTTCGCCAAAATACCACATTCATCTACTTTTAATTTTATCATTTTTTACCATATACCCCAATTGGAAGAAAGTCCTCATCTTATTTCCGTGAAAAACAATAAATGAGTGATATTAACTAGTTTAATTGGGGTGATTATTAAAAAGTGTAAGAATAATCACCTATAAAAAACAGCCCCGGAATGGAATCCAAGGCTGCCTCTAGTTATCCTTTATAATCACAAAGTTCGATAATCTGCCCATGTGTGTGGGCGGGATTCATATATATGAGCCTTCTTCCGAAAGGGTTAGTTCGGTATGTATCCTTCAAGAAGGTCATTCCACGGGCTTCATAATCAACGATGGCGTTGTCCAAATCATCTACCTCGTAAGCCAGGTGATGGACCCCCCTTCCCTTTTGCCGAATGAACCGGTCGATGGGTGAGGTTTTGCTGGTCGGTTCCAGAAGTTCGATAACCTGGTTATCTAGATGGATAACCGCAATATGGGTTTCCACTCCTGGTTTTTCGCTCGTATATCGTTCGACCATTTTGCCGCCGAGGATTTCAGTATAAAATTCAATTGCTTCATCTATTCTCCTGACAGCGATGCCGGTGTGATCGAGTTTCATGATTCAAGTCCTCCTCACGATTCTATGCCTATTGTACAATGAAAAGAGCGATATCGTCCTGCTTTCCTTTCATTAGCTCTATTAAATCTACCGAGTTTTCTTTTGATAGTTGAACATAGCTGCTCCCTTGAATAAGGGAAAGTCGTTGGTTATCTGCATTCATCCATACATTATAGAAAACCGGTTCGGCTTTGTTCTTTTGGAAACCAAGTCGATACTGAGGCGAACTGGTCATTTCTACCTTTGCTTGCTTCCAATCCGCCTGATCAATGATGTGTTTCATCCTCTTTACCATTTTGGGATCAGAAACTTGCCGATTGTCCTCATGTTCAGGTCCCTGAACGATCACAATTAGTTTTTCTTCGGAGCATGCCGCACACAGGATAAACAGAAAGATTACTGCTATAGCAAAAACTGGTTTTGTACGTCTCATATTCTTCCCCCTTTTTTTAATTGACGGATAGTTTGAAAGAAAGGTTACGAAGATCTCGCTGCTCTTCCAGCTTCATCAAGCCCTTCCCAATCCCCATAAAAAAAGAAGCGGAATATCCAGCTTCTCATTAACCAGTAAAAATTATCTTTTATTATTTGATGTGTCCGTTAGAACGGATGGCCGCTGCGTATCGATGAATGCCAGGACCTGTTCTCTGCCAGGTGCCGATTCAATGGCTCCTTTAACCGAGGCAGCGAGGGCTCCACACGCATTGGCAAAGGTGAGCAGCTGTTCATGGTGGGTTTGCAGCGTTTGGATGAGACTGTCCGGTTTTGTCTCAAGGCTCAGCAGTTCGCTTAACAAGCCTCCGATAAACGCATCTCCTGCGCCAGTCGTATCCTCGACGGTTACTTTAAAGCCGGGATCATCAAAACTCGAGCCTTCTTTTAAATAAATTGCCGCCCCATCGCCGCCTTTTGTATAAACAACGGCTTTAACGTGGCCGCACAGCAGGGATTGAATGGCTTTGTTTTCATCTGCAATACCGGTGACAAATTCCAGCTCCTCGCTCGATACTTTAATAAGGTCGGCAAGCGGAACGAAATCCAGAATCGTTTCCCGGCAGCTCGCTTCGTCGGGCCAGAGAGGAATTCGGACATTCAAGTCAAAGCAGACCGTGCCGTTTGCCTTTCGAATATCTTCAATCACATTTATATGCGTCTGTTTGATGGGGCTTTCCACTAAATCTACTGAACAAAAGTGGAGAAAGTCCCCTTCCTGAAACTGAACACGGGCAACCTCCTCAGGCTCCAGCAGCAAATCCGCCGCATTTTTCCGGTAAAAGGTAAAGCTCCGTTCTCCATCCTGGTCAACGGATACGAAGGCAAGCCCGGTCTCGCCTTCGTCGGTCCTTACAATATGAGAAACATCGACTCCGTTCACAGACATCACGTCCATCAGAAAATCGCCGAAGTGGTCATTAGCCATTTTGGTCAGCATCACAGATTGCCCGCCGTATTTCGCAACGGCAATAGCTGCATTCATCGGAGCACCACCGGCCGCTTTTTCAAATCCCCCGACTTCCTTTAAGGCTTTGTTTTTTTGAAGAGGGATAAAATCAATCAGTGTTTCTCCGATGCAGTAAACTTTTTTCATCGTGTCACCCGTTCTTTTGCTTTTACCCCATCATATCCTAATTTCATTTCGGTGAACATGAAAAACCCCTCATGCCAAGAGGGGCTTTTTCCATTAAAAATTCCCGCTGTTCAAATACAGAAGAAACGCTGAAAGAAGCAGCAGCACGACTGGAACCGTAAACTTCGAGCCCGCGTCCTTTACTTTCATGTGGGTCACAACCGCTCCGAGCATCGTTAATGTCGCAAGCAGCGAGCCCCATGCCGTCAGCTGATCGTTCCAGTACCCGGCGAGCAGGAGAATTCCTGCCGCAGCTTCGACAATCCCCGTTACAATTTTGAACCATTGCGGATAGCCGTAGCGGGTAAACTCACCGTTCATCTTTGAACCAAATTTGTTAAAGCTGAAGAAAAGGAAAGCCAAACCTAATAAAATTTGAAGAATAAAGGCAACTGTACCCATCTTTACTTCCTCCTCGCTTTGTAATGACCCTCATATATGTCAGGAAGACTGAGTTACAGTATTATATATTCCTGGTATTTTGCATTTAGTCTTGTTTCAAAAGATAAATATTCCAAGTTTATTTTTATGTTACAAATTGTAAATTTTGTAATTTATTAAATATTACGGATTATATTTTAGTATTATTATCCTATCATTATTATAGGAGGAAAGGTTTATGACCATCTATGGAATTATTGTTCTTATTCATGTAATTGCCGCTGTGTGCGGACTCGGGGCAACCTTCGCCCTTCCGATTCTAATGAACAGGCCTAAGACCGCTGCACAAGCGCATTTTGCCATTCATGTGAATGCAGGCATTGAGAAACTCGCCAAAATCGGAAGCATCACCCTTCTTGTCACCGGAATTGTATTAGGTATTCTCAACCCTGTTCTCTTCACAAAAATATGGTTTATTGCCTCTCTCATTATCTATGTGGCCGTGCAGCCAATTGCTGCCGGCATTCTTCCGAAACGGATTGCCGAACAAAAAGCCATCCTTGAGAGCCATTCCGGAGAAGATCTGCCGGAATCCTATCATCAAATCGGGAATAGCATGGCCCCTTATAACGGATTTCTTCACTCCGCTGCCATCATCTTAATCGCCCTGATGGTGCTGAAGCCGTTTTAACTCCTCTCATTAAAAAACTTAATTTTCCGTTTATTTTTCTCCTTAAGTGGCGTATAGTCAAATTTAAACACGCAAAAAAGGGGAAGGCAGATGCGGTACAGTTACAGATTGATTATTTTCCTTATAGGATTGACGATTTTCAGCTACGGAATCGCTATGGCTATTCAGGTTCAATATTTGGGTGTCAGCCCTTGGGATATGCTGAATATCGCATTAAAGGACCGGTTCGGTTTAACCATCGGAACATGGACGATTCTTGTCGGACTTTTTCTCATAGGCTGTTCCCTGTTTATCGGTCGGAAGTACATTAACATCGGTACTCTGTTGAATGCCGTCCTGGTCGGAGTGATGGTTGATGCCTTTTTATTCATCGGTTTTCTCCCCAGCCCGTCCAGCCTTCCTGCAGATATAGGGATCCTGCTCCTGGCCATAATTACAATGGGAGTCGGCGGCGGCATGTATTCCGCTGCCGGTATTGGCGCCGGCCCGAGGGATGGATTCATGCTTTCCCTGTCTGATAAAACGGGGATTTCCATTAGCCGGGTCAGAATCCTGATTGAATGTCTTGTGGTGGTGATCGGCTTAGTCATCGGAGGACCGGTTTTTATCTTCACTTTCATCTATCCGTTTATCCAAAGTCCAATCTATGAGCGATCATACGTTTTCTGTTCAAAGTGGATTATGCAGAGGGCGGGAACCATGAAGGAAACGAAAGAAATGACGGGATAGTTAGAGACTCCATTATGGGGTCTTTATTTTGTTGAAAATATTCTGGAGGTGGCAAGGCTGTTAAAGCATATTGAGAAATAGTAATTTTTTAATGATCTGCACTTAGGTTATTACAAAAATGGTTTTGATTTAGAAGCTATTGCTTTTAAAAGCAATCACAAGAAATTTGGGACATCTTCTTTGATTTTGAGCAAAACGATTTGAAATATACTGTCCAAGATAGCGAATTATCATTTGAACACTTCGGCACAAAAATTTTTTCAGTTGAAATGAAGGAACTTGATTATGATCCCGGCGCAAAGCAATTTGAACAGTGGTTATTCAGCCAAAAAATAGTTCCAAAATAAATAAGGGATTCATACAGGCTTCCATTAATCATTAAATTTCAATTAAGATAGCCTATTTTCTAAGGAAACGGGTATAAGGGTACGATAACCCCCAGTTTGAAAGGATTGAATACTCTTGTTTCCACGTATCCATATGCATAAAACCTGGACAGGATTTCTCCTGTTTGCGGTTATCTATTTAGTTTCCATCCTCCTTTTCGCGGCCATATACCTAGGCTTGGAATTAAGCGGAGCGGGCCATCTGAAGGAGCACTACCTGGACGAAAAAGGCCTGACTCTTTACGCGCTTATTTTAAAATGCCTGTATTTTAGCCTCGTGACCAATTTATCGGTCGGTTTCGGAGATATAACGCCATTTGAATTATCCAGGCTTTTTGCCTCCCTTCAGGCTTTTATCGGTTATTTATTGCCTGTTGCCCTAGTAATTAATTTATTTCCGAATGAAGTGAAGGAAAAGCTTGAGGAAGAAGAGAAAAAGCATGAGGAAGGCGAGTGATCTCTTCGTGCTTTCTGCGGTTCTAATGGTTGTCAGTCAGCGATAAACATATTAAACCTGCTGCCTTTATTAAACGGAAAACGACGAAAGAGGGATCGATATGGCGAAAATCACAGTAATAGGAAGTTCTTCCATGGACCTTGTTGTCACAGCAGCAAAACGTCCTGAAGCAGGAGAAACGATCCTGGGAGAGGATTTTAAAAGCGTACCGGGAGGAAAAGGCGCCAACCAGGCGGTAGCAGCGGGAAGACTTGGTGCAGATGTTTATATGGTTGGGTGTGTAGGAGATGACCCCTATGGAAAGGCAATTGTGAGCAATTTACAGGCAAACGGTGTTCATACAGACTATGTGAAACCCGTTCCAGATACGGCCAGCGGTACAGCCCATATTATTCTGGCTGAAGGTGACAACAGCATCATTGTTGTCCAGGGTGCCAATAAACTCGTAACGCCTGACCTTATTACCGATGCGCTCCCTATCATCCGCGAATCTGCGATGGTGCTGATCCAGCAGGAAATTCCCGAAGATTCGGTTGAGCATGTGAGCAAGCTTTGCAAGGAGTATGGCATTCCCCTTCTTCTGAACCCGGCACCAGCGAGAAAAGTGAGGGAAAGCGTATTGTCCAATGCATCTTATCTGACACCAAACGAAACAGAAGCAAGGCTGATTTTTGGAGAAACCTCCATTAAGCAAGCACTAAAAGCGAATCCAAATAAACTGTTTGTGACGGAAGGAAAGAACGGGGTCCGCTATCATGATGGGGAAATAGAAAACGTCATTCCCTCCTTCCCTGTTGAAGCATTGGATACGACAGGTGCAGGCGATACCTTCAATGCAGCATTCGCTGTAGCTCTGTCGGAGGGTAAAAGCCTTCCGGAAAGCATCCGGTTCGCCAACAAAGCAGCCTCCATTTCTGTGACGAAATTCGGTGCGCAGGGCGGCATGCCATCTAGAGATGAGGTCGAACGAGGGCTGCTGGATGAGGAAAAACGGAATTCTTAATAGTCATTTATCGAAGGTGCTGGCAGATCTGAGCCACACCGATACTATCGAAGAAAGACGTACGGAACTCCGTGCGTCTTTTTTGTATGGTTGGAGGCAGGGATGGTCGTTTTGCCCGTAATCGACATGGTTTTGCCCGTATTCGACATGGTTTTGCCCGTTATCGACATGG
Organism: Metabacillus flavus; assembly: GCF_018283675.1. Classification (NCBI taxonomy): domain Bacteria; kingdom Bacillati; phylum Bacillota; class Bacilli; order Caryophanales; family Bacillaceae; genus Metabacillus; species Metabacillus flavus. The sequence continues at coordinate 732,780 of NZ_JAGVRK010000001.1, read as the reverse complement.
AACTGCCCGTAATTCATCAGTTCGCCCGCTCCATCGGCGGCGAATAGACTCTCGATGGCGCCAGTCCCCTCAGATTTTACCGTACTAAAGCTTTGGCACCATCCCACGCAAACCCTTGAACTATAAGGCATCCAGCCTTTACGTCTCTGTCCCCCGATGCGGTGAAGGAGAACGGGACTGGCACCGTGCCAGTCCCCCAAAATTTTACCGCACTAAAGCTCTGGCACCTCGCTCGCAAACCCTTGACCCATACGGCCTCCCTGATAAAGGTCTCTGTCCCCCGATGCGGTGAAGCATCGCGGGACTGGCCCCGCTTCAGCACCCGCCCGCTGATTCAGCACCCACACCTTCAGCACCCGCCGATTCAGCACCTGCCGCACGCCCCACAAAAAGAGAGCCGGCCTTTTGGCCAGCTCTTCTCTCTATCTTCCTGCTTCAACTTCAGCTTTTGGCTTGGATAAAAACCAGCCTACCACAGCAATCAAAATCAAAACAGACCAGAAAATCACTTTCCACGTGACACTTTTCCCAAATCCTTCAGAAATAATGGCTAGCTGCGGATGAGAAAGGGCGTATACAGCAAGCTTTACCCCTACCCAGGCAACGATTGCAAAGGCGGCCGTTTCAAGACCAGGCCGCTTCTCGAGCAGCACTACAAAGTAGCTTGCTGCGAATCTCATGATGACAAGCCCGATAATTCCACCAGTCAGAATGACAGCGAAGTGACCCCCGTCAAGTCCTCCGATATCGGGAAGGCTCGTTTCCGGTAGGGTTACGGCGAGTGCGACCGCTGCGAGAATGGCATCTACCGCAAATGCGATATCCGCTACCTCAACTTTAATCACCGTCATCCAGAATCCTGAACCCTCATTTTCGGTCTCAGCCTTCTCCTTTACCTTAGGCTTCAGCACATGCTTTTTCAGGATGTGATAAAACGCAATTCCTAATAAATACAAGGCACCGATTGCCTGCACCTGCCAAATATCCACTAGATAGGAAATAATAAATAGCGATCCGAAGCGGAAAAGAAAAGCCCCGGCCAAACCGTAAAACAAGGCTTTTTTTCGTCTTTCTTCCGGAAGGTGTTTAACCATTGTCGCAATGACAAGAGCATTATCCGCAGCAAGGATTCCTTCTAACCCGATCAGGATCAGCAGGACCCATCCATATTCCAACAATAATCCAGCGTCCAAATTATGTCCCCCTTTTCATTCTTATTAGTATTTAGTAATGCCCCGAACTTTATGACTTTTGCTCATTCTGAAATTTCCCTAAAACTTTCTCGTCAATGCATCTAAATGCGAACATTTAGTGAACGGGTTTTCATTTATGGTTAAGCAATAGCCGCGGCTGATCCGCTTGGCTCTGCTGGGATTGCAGCGAAAGGCTTCGCGGCGGGTTGTGCATCTCAAGCGTCATGATCGCTACAGCGTATAGCTTAAACGTGACGAGCATCGTCACAAACAAAAGAATGTTCTTTTGCGGTTTCAAAAGGTTTCCATTTCTCCTTCATCCATTTAGATTTCTGAAGGGTTTTTGTGTAAACAAAAAACCTCCACCATTGGCCGGTGAAGGTTAGAATCAACATAATTATCCCTTCACCATAATGGCAAAGGTCTCGCAAACAACATTTCTGTTGCCAGTCAGGCCGGCGATGCATGCATGCATCACGTATTGTCGACATAACTGTAAGCTACTCCCCTTTGGAGTATATAGGCTCTGTAATCGAGCACAGCCTTAACTCTTCGGCTGTTAGTGAAATCATAATCTATGAATGAGCTATTCGTCAATAGATAATCATATTTCACATAATACTACATGTTAAAATAGTACCCCATTCCCAAGTCCGATGGCGAGGATACTTACCAAAACAGTTATGTAAAAACATTACAGCGATTAGTTTTTACGCCCCTGTCCATTTTCATCGAAACAGGCTATACTCTCACACCATTAAAATCCGTAAACATATCATGTAACTGACAATAGTCAAATTGATAATAACAGGAGGAAGATTTAATGGGTTGTGGAAGTCACTTCGATACCGGCAACTGTGTATGCGACACACTTGCTGAAATTGCTAATGCCCAACAAGACGATCATTCTATGGATTGTCAAGCAAGCTGCTCTGAATCCATCCGTGAATTAATGGGCGGTTCGACTGGCCCGAATTTCAACACGATTCCTTTTCAGCTAATTTGCAATTCCCAAAACGTTAGTGGAAATGCAGAAGTTGGCGGATTCTGTGGTACGGTATTTATTGCTCAAGGATGGAAAAGAAATGCTACACCTTCAAATCCGAATGCATTGTCAAGACAAACCTCAGCTTTCTTTAGGGTATCATCAGTTGATACTGAGAACTGCTGTGCTCAGTTAGAACTTTTATGTGTAGAAGGGACCGGACCAGCAGGAACGAACGTACAATTTGGACCATTTCCTAATCAACTTGATGATGGCTGTTTAGTTCTTGAAGAACCAGTATTTAGAAGAACAGGCATCTGCATCACTGTAGATCTAAAATGCTTCTGCGGAGTTTCCTGCTTGCCTGCAGTAAATGCCAGCAGCTGCCCTCCAGCAGCTAATGGTGCTCAATAATATAGAATTATTCTCTCTTTTTAAAGACAGCTCCGGTAATACTTCGGACTGTCTTTTTTTTAGGCTCTTTTAAATCCTGATGTTGATTTTTAACACCTGTTGATTGGAGACTCCTGCTTAGAGCAGCGGGACAGGTGAGCCCCCGCAGGCGCAAAGCGGCGAGGAGGCTCACCGCCCGCTAAAAAGATAAGCGAGCGCCTGCTAACTGCAATCAACAGCCAAGTTTAACAGAGCTTTTTTTAAGTTACTTCATACTCAGCAAATGTCTATATGAACACATTTCATATTTCATTTTGAGTTACATAAATTATGTAAAAGACTAAAAAAAGGAGGGAAGGACATTGCGCATGCATGTGGATCCCCTTTTAAAAAAACTGCATCAAATAAAAACTCTACAGGATGCTATAGAAGAACCTGACAAAATTCAGCGCTTGTTTATCTTAGAATCCAAGAGAGATACCATTCCGCTCCTTTTTTACTTGAATAACGGAAATGTCTTTCAAACCTCGGGCAATATTGGCAGGCAAAAAGGGAGCAATAGCTTTATCACTCCCTTTTTTCGAATGGAGGATATTCATCCGCCTTCCTATGTTACCTTAAGCCTTTTAAAGCCGCATTATGATCATCTATATCCGACCGATTTATATGATGTATCCAAGCTAACGAAGACAAATTTGTTCTTTGAAATGAATTGTAAGGTATTTGGAGGAGTGCAGTACTTGGACTCAATACTGGTCAAAGAAAATTAGAGACTGATAATTTTAATATTTTGGATCTCTTTTATTTCCAAAGTGTGAAGTTTTAATGTGTTCCTGCTAATGATGGTAAGGGATTCTTGTTCTCTGGAATAAGCGCAAATGACACCAAAAAAGAATTTTTTATTTGTTTTAACCTCCACAAATACCCGGGTAACGTGTTTAGGCAACGCTGTCATATATTCAATTTTTTCAAGAACCGTCTTATTCTTAAACGAATCTGAACGAACTGCTCTCATAGTCCTCAGTAAAAGCTTCTCTGTCGGAACCTTTACATGAGCCTTTTTCTTATGATTCAGTCGATTCCCGTTCTCGCCCTTTTCAGCTTCTTTTAATAGCTCTTCAGCTGAATCCATTCTCCCCTTTTCGGCTTTATATTGCTGCTTTGCAGAACATCCTCTATATTGGTCCTGCAAAACTTCAATTTCCTTGGAAAAATCCTTTGAAACGATACCCTCTTCCCCTTCTAGTTCCTTTACTCCACTAATTTCTTTTATATTTTGAATGTCAGTTTCACCATTGTCACTAGAAGCTAAAGGTTCTGAAACATACCCTTCTTCCTGTTGAAGCTCCGGCAAGACAGATTCCACTGCTTCTGCTTCCCCAATGGCTTCTACTAAGTTTTGACTGACTTCATCTATTCCTTGCCGCTTAAGCTCCCCAGTTTCTTCAGGGAAAGCCTCTGTCTCAGCCACTTCTCCCTGATGAATATCTGAAAAAACAGGTTCTTCCTCCTCAATTCCAGTGCTGGCTTCAGCTTCGATTTGGTTTACATCTTCTATCTCTTTAGCCTCTTCGTGGTGAGATAAAGATTCTAATACAGTCACGTCTTCCTTCGCGGACTCCAGCTGGAAATTCCCCCCTTTTTTTGCTGCCAGCGTGCTTTCTATGCGCTCTTCCGCTTCACTGCTCTCTACTTTTACTTCTTGACTGCCATCTTCCGTACTCTTCAACTCAGTTTCTTCGGTTCCCTCAAGCAGTGATGACAACTCTTCAATTTCATTCTCCTCCACTAAATCAAGCTCATTGTCTAAATAATCACTGATTTCTGATTGTTTATAATTGTCAGTGACACCTTCATATTCAGTTCCTTCAAGATTTTCAAGAGGAGCTGTACCTAGCGGAAATGCAGGATCTTCTTTATGCATAAAATGGAATAAATCAATTCCAAACATAGGGTTAAAAGGGTCCACTTCTAAACTTTCAAAGCCTGAATCCCGGGAAGGATGATCCCTTTTACCAAAGCCTTGAATAACACTTGTATTTTGCTCTTCATTTTTCACTTCAGCAGCCTCCTCATGATTATGCCTTGTCTCTTGATAATCAAACGCAGCCCGTTCCATTGTATTCAAAACCATGTCTTCCTGTAGCTTCTCCTTCCCTTCTTTTTCATGTCTTCTCGTTTTCATTAATGTCATGTCAATCCCTTTAGTCATTAGGGATTCATTTTTATTTAAAAAGACTTCATTCTGTAAATCAGAATCTTTATCTTCAAGATTTAATACAATGACCATTCCCTTTTGAAGGTTTGTAACGTGATCAGCTTCAATTAATGTATACTCTTCTTCTTCAAGCGGACTTGGTTTCAGCTTTTTCTTCATTAAAATTTCCTTCTGCTCCTGCGGCTGATCCCTTTCATTAATCAGGGGATCAATAATATACATCAAAGGCATCCGAGTTCTGTTTTTATTTTCAAACATTTGTCCCGCCTCCCCTTTACCTATATATATGCATTCCCCGCTGGAATTTTGTTTTTAAAGACAAAAACGTATGGCAATTAGCATATCGCAAAAAAAAAATACCCAATTTTGGATTGCAGGGGTATTCGCTTATACCCTTTCTCTCAGAATGAATAGTTTAGTAAAGACCAATGTGCACTTCTTAACAAGTACGGTACAAAGGTTCAAAACTTATAAAGGAGAAATGTAATGTCACAACCGAACCTTCCGAATATCACCCCTACGATATCGATTACTAGAGACGATGTCATCAACTTGCTCTTGGCATCCATTGCGATGGAAGAGTTAGGCCTGGCTCATATTCTCAATGCCGAAGGGGAAAAAATCCAATATGCTCTAGGGACCATTCCCGGCCTGAGTCCTGCAGCATCCTTGGCGGATATTCTAAAAGTAAACGAAAGCGTTCAGGATGTACTGGCTATGACAATTAAGAAGGAATTACTGCTGGATAACAAACTAAAACAGGTTTCAGACATTTCCCCCAGCGGAGTAACTGGTCCGACTGGGCCGGCTGGACCGACCGGACCGACTGGACCTACTGGACCTACTGGACCTACTGGGCCGGCTGGACCAACTGGACCGACTGGACCGGCTGGGCCGACTGGACCGACTGGACCAACTGGACCGACTGGGCCGGCTGGACCAACTGGACCAACTGGACCGACTGGACCGACTGGGCCGACTGGACCGACTGGGCCGACTGGACCGACTGGACCGACTGGGCCGACTGGGCCGACTGGGCCGACTGGACCGATTGGGCCGACTGGACCGACTGGACCGACTGGGCCGACTGGGCCGACTGGGCCGACTGGACCGACTGGACCGACTGGACCGACTGGACCGACTGGGCCGACTGGGCCGACTGGACCGACTGGACCGACTGGGCCGACTGGGCCGACTGGACCGACTGGACCGACTGGACCGACTGGGCCGACTGGGCCGACTGGACCGACTGGACCGACTGGACCGACTGGGCCGACTGGACCGACCGGGCCGACTGGACCGACTGGACCGACTGGGCCGACTGGGCCGACTGGACCTACTGGACCGACTGGGCCGACTGGACCTACTGGGCCGACTGGACCGACTGGACCTACTGGGCCTACCGGGCCGACTGGACCGACTGGACCGACTGGGCCGACTGGACCGACTGGACCGACTGGACCGACTGGACCGACTGGACCGACTGGACCTACTGGACCGACTGGACCGACTGGACCGACTGGACCTGCTGGAGCTACTGGTGCAACAGGTCCTTCAGAGCCTCAATCAGCATTTAGGGCGGTCAATAATGCCAAGCAGAAAGTCTGCAAGAATACCCCTGTGAAAGTACTCTATCAGACAGAGCAGTTTGACTTAGCAGGGGAGTATAATCCTGCTGAATCTAAATTTGTTCCGAATTTGAATGGTGTTTACCTGGTTATTGCAACAATTGCTTTCGTTCCAAGGTTTAACAACGTAGATTACAGCGTGCAGGTAGAAATTCGTGTAAATGGTGCTCCTGCCATTGCTATTGAAAACGATTTGTTCGGCGATGGAGTAAGAGCCTCCAATGTGGTGACGGTCTCTACCATCCTGCAGCTTGCTGCCGGTGATGAGGTGGAAGTCTTTGCTTCCAGTACAACAAATGGTTACATTGCGGAGAATGTAAATGGACAGAATACTACCCACTTTGAAGCAGCGAGATTCCCTTCTCCTTTCTAATATTAATAGCTGATGATTTAACAATGGAGGGTCGTTCCAGTCCCACAAAATTTCACCGTACTAAAGATCTGGCACCATCTTTGCAACCCCTTGAACCAATGGATTCGTTGTCCAAGGTCTTTGTCCCCCGCTGCGGTGATGTATGACAGGACTGGCACCTCAACAAATAAGGAGCTGACTTTAAAAGGAAATTTTTATCCTTTTAGGTCACCTCCTTTTTCTTTTTTGCTCTGCGAGGCACGAAAATACCCGGCCAATGAGCCGGGTACGTCTTCAGGGTGGGCAAATATAGATTCGTATGAAAGAAGATTAAGAAGAGATCCCGAAATAATCCAATATGATCTGAGTGATTTTTTCGGATGCGCGGCCGTCTCCATAAGGATTGCTCGCATTAGACATTTTGGAGTAAAGATCAGGATCAGTCATGAGATCAGAGACGGTTTGATGGATGCTGCTCCGTTCGGTTCCAGCGAGGACAATGGTCCCTGCTTCTAATCCCTCCGGACGTTCAGTTGTATCTCTGAGAACCACCACTGGCACTCCGAAGCTGGGGGCTTCTTCCTGGATACCTCCTGAGTCTGTTAAGACAAGATGAGATTTGGCCATTAAGTTATGAAAGTCAAAGGCCGGGAGGGGGTCGGTTAAAATGATTCGTTCATGGCCGCTTAGCAGCCGGTTCGCTTTATTTTTAATGCCGGGATTCATGTGAACAGGGTACATGAAGGCGATATCCTGGAATTGATCAGCGAGGTCTCTGATTGCAGAAAAAATTTCATCCAATTTGTCCAAATTTTCTCTTCTGTGAACAGTCAGGAGAATTCGTTTTTTTCCTTCCATTAATGCTTCTGCAGGATGGGAGTAGTTTTTGCGAATGGTCATTTTCACTGCATCTATAACGGTATTTCCCGTTATAAAAATCGAGCTTTCGAGTTTATTCTCTTGCTTCAGATTGTCAGCTGCCTTAGCTGTTGGTGCAAAGTGCAAATCAGATATGATACCGGTAAACTGGCGGTTTAGCTCCTCCGGAAATGGAGAATATTTGTTCCGCGTGCGCAGACCGGCCTCGACATGGCCTACCGGAATCTGTTGATAAAAGGCTGCTAGACTCGCAATAAATGTTGTGGTGGTGTCCCCGTGGACGAGGACCATGTCGGGTTTTGTTTTTTGGAAAAGCTCATCCATACCCGTCAGCAAACGGACAGAAAGGCCCGATAACGTCTGTTTTTCCTTCATTATATTTAAATCATAATCTGGAACAATCTGAAACTCCCTTAGGACTTGATCGACCATCTCCCTATGCTGTGCCGTTAGACAGACAGAGAGATCGATTTTGCTGTTTCTGCGCAGAACATGGACCAGAGGAGCCATTTTAATTGCTTCTGGCCTTGTTCCAAATACAATCATGACTCTTTTTTTTTCAGACACATATGTTCCCCCAATAAACTTACTTCGATCCTTTCATTGCATAGATACCGATTTCGGAGAACAGCTTTTCAATACGCTTTTCCCACGTATGGTCCCTCAGGCACCTTTGTTTCGCATTACTCCCGATTCTTTCAGCTTCCTCAGGGTGCTCTAAAAAGTACTTGATTTTCCCGATCAAATCTTCTTTTGAATGGTAGGCGACAATTTCTTCGCCATATTCAAACAGGTTTTTCATTTCTTCAAAATACTCGGTAAAAAGCAGTTTTCCCGTGGCTGCTGCTTCAAGAATACCTACTTTAATATTCGTATGGCCCTTCACCGTCCGCGGGAAGTTCACAAGCATTTTAGTGGAGTAGGCTGCCTTGAACCAATCGTCCCCTCTAACTTCTCCCATTGCATGACCCGGGTATGGCCATTTCACCCCGTACAGCTTTGTGTTGAAGTTCTGGCATAAAGCACTGGCAATCGGATACCGGTCTCTCCTGCCGTGTCCGATAATGGCAACATCCGCCGCAAATTTCGAATAGGCCGGTCTTTCCTCAAAAAATCGGCTGTCTATTCCGAATGGCATGTAATAAATATTAGTAGACCCTTGCTTTTTATACTTTTCATAGGCAAGCATCGCGTTCGTGGCATGCCATGTGAAACGGTCCGCATATTGGGATACGGTCGGAAATACATCCGGGTCGCTTAAGGAGATGCCAAGTACAGGGATCCCATTATTTTTTAACCAGTCCATATCACTGCGGCTGAAGGTTAAACCGCCTGCATTGCAAATAATCAAATCCGGTCTGAATTTCATGAGCTTCTCCCGTATGATTCTCAGGCGAACATAGATGGGGCCATTTCCTCCGCCGTGTTTTTTAGGAGCATAGGTCCATTCAGGATGAATTCCGGTGTTCCACTCCTGAACTTCATGACCCATTTGGACAAGGGACAGGAACATGCTTCTTACAATGTCCGTATCTCCCTCACCGTATCTTCCAAAGTGAGCAATTCTCAGCTTTTTCACTGCTGCTGGTTCCTCTCCTTTTCCTGCAATCAATAAATGAGAGCTTCTTTTTTCTGCATCCTGCAATCGGGAAATTATTTGCCCCATCTCATGCCGCTCAGCTTCCGGCTGATTCATCAGCTGCTTGGAAATGGCGAACAGGTTATCCGGTTTAATTGCAGAATAGCGGAATGAATGGTGTTTCCTTCCAATGGAGTCCATGAAATGGTCCACTTTCGGATCATAGGAAATGCCGATAACCGGAACATTTTGACTTGCACTCAGGATTAAAGAATGGAGACGCATTCCGATCATTAAGGAAAATTCACCAAGAATTCCTTTCAGAACTTTTGGCTGCTGGTTGCCGGAAAGCATCGTATAGGATCCTTTAGGAAGCTTTTTTTCCAGCTTCCTCATGATTTGCTTGTCTCCTGCATATTGGCTCATCGGAAACAGGACCAGATGTGCTTTTTCTCTTATGGCAAGCATTGTGCAAAGTCTAGCCATCCGGACAATCAATTGCTGCTGTTCCTTATGCTTGAATCTCCACGGTCTCAGACAAACTCCTACAAGCTTTTTATTGAGAGGGATTTTAGCTTTTATCAGGTGATTTTTTGCAGCTGCACTTGATATGCTTTTCAGGTTCAGGGCAGGATCGGGTGTGAGGGTTACTTCCTTTTCAGTAAGGTGATCTTTAACAAATTGAAGTGAAACTTCATCCCTTACCGATATGCGTTCTGCTTTTGAAAGCAGCGAGAGGGCATACTCTTTGCCCTTGGATGTAAAAAAGGGCCCGATTCCGATGCCGTAAAAAAAGATTTTTTTCCCGTATTGATGGGCGGCTTGAACTACCTGGCCATAGTAGTTCATTCCTTTCGCTTCCAGGCCTGTGCCACTTTGCGGCTTCCAGCCGGAATAGTCCTGCAGGATGCCTCCGCCACCCACAATGACAGCATCAGCCTGTTTTATTTTTTCTTTAACTGCAGAGAAAGACTTTACTTGCACAGCTTTGACACATTTATCGCCCCGATAGGCAGTAAAAAGCCCTTTAGACACCACGCAGAATTCAGCGTCAGGAAATGCTTCGGACACCGAGTCGATCATGTTTTCCAAAATCGCATCGTCCCCTATATTTCCTGCCCCGTAATAGCCATGTATTACGAATTTCAAGCTTTGCAGCTCCTTTCTATTAAATTTTGTGTACTGGATAATATATTAATTTTTCGGCTAAGCGGTTGTACTATTTCCCTACACTTCGGCCGGCTTTCAAGGATTTGACAGGAACAATAGGCATGAATTCATACCAATTCAGGGATTAAGACATATATTATATCCGGGGTGTAAGGATACGGCAGCTCAAGTAAAAAAACTCGCAGTATCACGAGGAGGCAGGCATCTTGAAAAAAGTTCTGTATTTAGGATGGATTGGATATAAAAATCTTGGAGATGACCTGTTATGGAGGTTATTTAAAAATCTCAGCAAGGAGCACCTGAATGAGAAAGACATCAAAATTGTGCCCTCCCTGCCCGGAACAGATATCAGCAAACTGGATGAGTTCGATACGGTGGTGCTTGGAGGAGGCTCCCTCCTTGTTCCAAGGTATATGAACCTTCTCAACAAGGCTCTGCAAAAAGGGAAAAAGGGAATGATCTGGGGGAGCGGAATCGATAAGATTCCAAAGAAACAGCTGGATGCCATAATAGATGGGAAAATTCCTTCAATGGAGAAAAGACTTAAAGGGGAAGAAGCTGCAATATTTAAAAAGGTTTTTTCGCAGGCCTCCTTCTCGGGCGTACGGGGGCCATTTACGAAGAAAGCATTGGAAGCAGCCGGCATACACCAGGATCACATTCAAATTGCGGGAGATGCAGGACTGCTGCTAACGCCGAAAGAAGTCTTGGCTAAAAGGGAAAACACCATTGGAATCAACTGGGGCACGACCTACAACAATTTGTATGGAAGCAATGAGGCTGAATTGGAAAACAAACTTGTGTCTATCTGCAAGACTCTCATTAAGAAGGGCTACAAAATTTGGATCTATACAGTCTGGAATGAAGACCGTACAGCATGCAGCAGGCTTTTAAAGAAAATCGATGATCCTTTGAACGCTTCCTTTGACAAAACGCTGTATTCAGAGCAGCAGCTTATGACACAGTTATCGGCATGCCGGATGACAATCAATTTTAAGCTTCATCCAAACCTCTTATCCCTCTCAGCTGGCGTACCCTGTGTATTTCTCGGTTACAGATTCAAAGTATTTGATCTCGCTTATTCAGCGGGTCTTGAAGAGTATGCTTTATCTACAGGTGCTATAAATTTGGAGGAAGAAGTTTTAAACCGTGTGGACTTGATTGAAAAGAACACAGACAGCATCCTGGAACGCTATAAGCAGACTCAAAGCAAGTACCGGCCATTGTTAATCGAACCTTTTGAAAAACAGCTCTATACAGCAGAGTGACATTTTTTCGCAAAAAAGCCCCGGGTTAATCCGGGGCGTTTGCTGCAAGTTCTTCTATGTGGCGAAAGATTTCATGAGCCCTGTGTTCATACGTATGGGAAGAGAGAAGATGCAGATGGCCGGCTGAGGCGATCTTCTGCGCTTCCTTTGGATGGGTCAAGTAATAATCAATCTTCTCAAGCAGTTCAGCATGGTTTTTAAAAAGCACGTAATGCTCCTGATCTCGAAAGAGCTGATCCTGGCCTGGGACAAAATCAGTAATCACAAGTGCCCCGCAGCCCATTCCTTCGAATATCCTCATATTCAGGCTTTTAATGGTATCTGCCGTATGATTTACGACAATTTTCGATTTGCTGTACTGCTCAGCTAGACCATTTACGAACACAGATGAATTCAGGGAAAGCTTGTATGAACTGCTGAATTTCTCTTTAATGGCTTTTAAGGCGATTCTTCTCTTCTGATAATAGCCCGGGTCTCTGCTTCCAACAAATGAAATATCAATCGGCCTTTCATTTAAATCTGTCTTGCTGTTGAAAATGTTTTTTGCCATGGCAAAGGGAAAAAAGCGGACAGGGGCTGGAAATCTTTTCGCCAGGTGAAGGGAATGTGCCATCAGTATCAGATCAGCTTTGAATTTTTTGGCTAATTTTACGTTTGTAGGAATACGATTCTCCCCGTGGTGTACCCATAAGAGCTTTGGAACGGTGACCAAGTCAATATTCTTCGTTTTAACAGCCGGTTTTGAAGGGCTTTCCACAAATAGAACACCTGCGACTTCAGAAAAATCAATGGCACCGAAATCAATTTCGGTCTTATACACATCTACATTGGCTCCGATGGACCTCAATCCATCTTCCAAATATCGTCCAGGAGTGAAGGCTGTTTTCCCATAGCACATAATCAGCTTCTTGTTGGTTTTCAAGGTGATTTTCACTTCTTTCCTCATATTTATCACTGTATACAGGATATGAAAGGTACAGCTTAGGAAGAACATCGGAAAAGTAAGTTTATATGAGGCGGTGAGCATGATGATATCAATTTCTCTATGCATGATAGTCAAAAACGAAGAAGAAGTGCTCCATAGATGCCTGAGCAGTGTAAAAGACATCTGTGATGAAATCATCATTATAGACACAGGATCTACGGATAAAACAAAGGAAATCGCCCGTGTGTTCACAGATAAGGTATTGGATTTTGAGTGGATTGATGATTTCGCTGCAGCGAGAAATTTTGCCTTCAGTCAAGCAAAAATGGATTATATTTTTTGGATGGATGCAGATGATGTGCTGCTAAATGAAGATCAGGAGAAGTTCTTGAGATTGAAGAAGACTCTGGAATCCTCCTATGACGCCGTCTCCTTCATCTATAACATTGCATTCGATGAGTACGGCAGCCCGACCTTCAGCTACAGGCGCAACCGGTTGGTGAAGAGCTGCCGGGACTTTAAGTGGGTAGGATTTGTCCACGAGTATTTGGAGGTGTCCGGAAACATTCTTTCTGCTGATATCGCCATCACCCACCGGAAATCCGATAAAATCAACTCATCTGAGCGGAGCGGCCGCAACCTGGCCATTTATGAAGCCCGGCTGGAAAGAGGAGACCCGTTTACTCCAAGGGATTTGTACTATTATGCAAATGAATTAAAAGATCACAGACAGTATTTGAAAGCCATTATGTATTACCGGGAATTTCTAGCGACAAAAAAGGGCTGGGTGGAAGATGAAATCCGGGCTTGCGCCATGATGGCAGAATGTTATCAAAAGCTTGGAAACAAGGACAAAGAAAAAGAAGCGCTTGCCTTGTCTTTAAAGTACGATACCCCCCGTCCGGAGATTTCCTGCCGGTTTGGCGACCTTTATAAAGCAGATAAAAGCTTCAGGAAAGCCATCATCTGGTATAAGCTTGCGCTGGAAGGGGGAAATTCAGGCGGTCAGGGGTTTAACCAGCCTGCGTATTCTACCTGGTATCCTCATCTTCAGCTATGTGTAGCCTATTGGGAAATCGGGGAAAAAGACCTTTCCATTGAACACCATCTCCATGCGAAAAAATACCGGCCCGACGATGCAAGCGTCAGACAGAACGATGAATTTTTCAAGAACTATATCAAGTAAAAGCCCTGCATTCATCTGCAGGGCTTCTCGCTTTGCTGAACTAGAATTTCATCAACGAACTGAACGAATTCTTCAGCCCGCTTTTTCGTTGAATGCCTCTTATGAACCATTCTCATTCCATTTAAGGCAATCCGCTCTCTCTCCTGGTCATGGTGCAGATAATAATCTGCCTTTTCTTCAAAGCAGCCTTCATCAATCGAGATAAAGTTTACACCCGGAATAAATCCAAGATCCATAAGTTCTCTGGAGGACGGGGCCATTAATAGCGTGTTACAGGCCGTGGCTTCGTAGTATTTCATGATCGGGTAATGAAAGATGGAATCACAGGTCAGAAAGATTTTCGCCCGGTTGATTTCCTTTGCATATTTCTCTCCTGTAAACACCTTTTTCTCACCCTCGCCGATTTTCCTGTAGCCTGGGTGCCCGTGATAGACAAATTCAGGACGTTCTTCAAACCTCTTCATGATGGTCCTTCTTAACGGATAGAATTCCTCCAGAGCCGCGCCCATCATCAGCAATTCATTGTCTTTTTCAAGCTTATAATCTTTGAATATCTCCGTGTTCACATGGTGGGGAAGCCATCTCATGCGCTCGGTGAACTCCGGATACCAATTCAGAAATTTATCCCTGTAGCAGGTGAAAATATACTTTACCCGGATCCCGGTTAAATCTTTTTTTCGGTTTGGATAATTGTAATGGAGATCATGGAGACCGACGGCAAAGGGAATTTCTAAATCCTCTAATCCTGAAATCTCAGGGGATCCATTTTCCCCGTAGTCATTTAAATAGATAAAATCAGGCTTGATGCCGGCGTTATTGATAATCTCTTTAATAGGCCCGGATTCGCAGGAGACGCTTAAACGGGTCACTTTGCTTAGTTCCCGGATGAAGTAGACAGAAGCCGGGACGGTATAGCCGCGGTCATCTCTTGTAATAAACAGCAGATTTATAGGTTCCACTTCTATCTGTTCCTTTCTAGAGATACAGTTGCTGTTCAAAAGGTTTCGTCATTTGATAGCGGTAATAAGCCTGCCAGAATTTCATTTTCTCAACAATGCGATCTCTGTTTTGTGAAATATACAATTCCGCTTTCGCAAGCTCTGCTGTGATGTCGTTTGAATCTGTGGAGATGACCAGTTCTTCAAGGTCTATTGACTTCACAAAATCAAACACTTTGAAACGGTACCCAAGAGCCGCAAAAGGGACGTGGGCAGCGAGCGAGAGAAAATTAGGGTGAAGTTTAAAATTGATGGTAAAGCTGAAGTCTTCAAGTAAGGAGATAAGCTCATCCTGATGGTACAAATGCTTATCGAGTACAACATCCTCCCGCTCATTTATTTTCTCATATAAACGTTCCGCCGCCGGCAGATCCACACTCCAAACGGTATATAAATAAACTTTGTACCCTTTTTTAATAAAGCCTTTCAGGGCAGCAGCCAGCTGATCCTCTACCTTATTTTCATCATTTCCATACAGCATATTATAGGTCGTACCCCAGTTGACTCCGATTATTTTCTGTACAGGCTTTGTAAAATCTTCCTCAGCTTTCTTTAACAGAAAACCAGGGTCCCCGCTTACATGAATCTTCTCCGGGCTGACTCCCAGATTTTTCAGCAGCCCCTCTGTCAAAGGCCCTCTGACCCCGGCCCATATTGCTTTTTCGAACACCTCTTTTGTTTTCCTGTATAAGTCTTCATGACCAGTAAACTTCCACTCTCTTTTTTCCTGAAGAGCAGCATGCAATGGTTTTGGAACCCAATCGATCCCGGAACCCCAAATCATCACTTTCTTATCGGAACGCACAGCTTTATGCAGCGTATTGATTAATGATGGCTGTATAAAATGCTGCGGGCCGCTAAGAATTGAACCTCCGCCAAGAACGATTAAATCATAGGAATCAAGCGGATAACGATCCAAGTAGACAGGTTCATTGTTGACAGCATCCAATTTATATCCTTCTCCAAGGGATGAAAACTGTTCTTTGAATAGATCAAACATGAGTTCATCTCCTAGATTCTTGTACCCGAGCCACCCGATATAAAGAATTCTTTTCAAGTTTTCCCCTCCTGATTTTGCCATTCAACCCCGCCCGCCATCGCAAATGCCTCCTGGGATTCTTTGATCCTTCCAAGCCTTTCAAGGCAAAGTCCTTTGCAGTTCCATGCCTTGAAGCTGCCGGCTCCCTTTAGAATCAGATGATGCGGATGATTTTCGCCGAGCTCCAGGCACGTATCAAATGCACGGATGGCTTCATCGAAATCCCGTTCCTGATAGAGAATCATTCCTTTGTAAAAATGAAGATCGGTGTAGTCGGGATAGAGAAGAAGAGCTTTTTCTAATCCTTCTCTCGTCCCTTCCGTGTTATTTGTGTCCAGCAGGATGGTGTACTTTAACTTGTAAAGCATCGAGGGGGGCATCTTTCCTTCTTGAATAAATTTCAGGATGGACTGATTGACTAGCGCAAAAGCCAGTTCAATTTTTCCATGCCGGTAATATTCACTGGCAAGGTGATATTCAATCCATGGGCTATGTCCCGGTTCCTCAGCCTCTATCTCTAGGAGCCTAAGATTCCGGCTGGATTTCTGCTTCTTTTCTGCTATTTCCTTCAAATATCCGTAATGATGAACAGGCAAGGCTAGTATATCTGTTTTCTCATCTGCTCCATTAGGCAGAAGAGGAATTTCGTGAATTCTGTTATAGAATTTTATCCCGGCTTGATTTTTAAAAAGCCGGTTTTGATGATATAAATGTGCCTGATTCGTTTGAACAGGCAGTGCATCGCCGTAATAATGAATGACAGGCAATGATAAAATGGATGATTGTGCTTGGGATAAGTACATGGTCAAATCCTCTTTTTCAAAAGTGCCGAGCTCCTCATCTGCATCAAGCCAGAGAATCCAGTCTCCTGAAGCATGAGTTAACCCGAAATTCCTCGCATCTGCAAAGCTGTCATTCCATTCATAGGGAAATACATGTGCTTGATGCTCTTTGCACAGTTCAATGGTTCTGTCTTCAGAGCCTGTATCTACGATAATTTTTTCACTAACAATCCCTTCCACACTTTTCAGGCATCGTTCAATGGATGATTCCTCATTCTTCACGATCATGCACAAGCTTATTCTCAAACAATCTTTCAAACTCTCACTTCCATTCTTTCACTCTGCCTTGCTATGGAATCCAAGGAGGCTCTGAGGATTTAACGACACCAGGTTTCGAGCGGCTATTATAGTAATGAAGGATCTGCCCCAGCACGTATTTGCATTGCTGTCTATGCTCTTTTATAAGAAGAGGGGTCTTCTGCATCAGCGAATCAAGATCATGAAAGGCGGAAACGGCTGATTTCTTTAGATCTTTGTCCATCTCTAAAGAATCCTCCTCCAGTTTCAGCCCCTCAGCATACAAGTATTTTTGGAAAATCAGATGGGTGTGCATGCTTTCCATTAATCGAAGGGCCGATGTGATGCTTGATCCAGCCCGTTTTCTCTCTGAAGCAGGAAGGGAGTGAAACGACCGTTCTTGAACAAAGTCAGATAGGAAACCAATTAGCGGGAAAAAGCTTTTTATATATTCCTCTTCCATTTCCTTAAGCTTTTCACTTGTCATCGAGTATTCTTCTGTCATTGCGGCTTACCTTCGCTCCGGTTCGCAGCATCCAGCAGCAAAACATCCTCCAGCTTAAAGTGAAGCAGCATTTGGGATTTAACGACTGAACGAAGGGTTCTGTTGAGGCTCTCATTGATCTGCAGGCAGTCCTTCAGGGTTGAAGAACCTGCATCCATGACCTTTCTGAATGTTTCTCCTTCAGCCTTTAGAATATGCGCTAATCCGATTTCTTCTTGGGCTATGGACGCAAGCAGCAGGTTGATCGTTTCACTCCGGGTAAGGGAGATGGGCGGGGTAATATTAGGAATATGGGGCAAAGACATGGCTTTCATCTCCTACACAATTTTAAGTCAGGTTCGCTCCTCTTTATACTATGGCTTAGCCTGTCTTTTTGCTCCTAAATGCAGGGGAATTCCATTGATTGATCTGCTTTTCCACGCGCAAAAAAAGAATGGAAGAGATCCATCCTTTTTTATTTCCAAAGCTTCATTAATGATTCCTTCACTTAATGGATGCGTTTCAGGTCTGAGTGCAATTCCAGCTCTGGAACGGATTTGCCGATGTGAAATAAAGGTTTCCATTTTCGGAGGGGAACAGGTTCCATACTCCGTAATTTTACGGGTTGTTAAAGCCATTCAAGGGAAACTGGAAGCCAAAATCACCCACTGCAGAATGTCCACAGGTCAAAACCCGAAGTCAGACAAGGAACTGGCTATTTAAATGGGGCAGCGAACCTGCTAAACCTGCGATAGCCTGTCCAAATTTTTCATTAAATCGGACTGCCAACAAGCCATTCCTTAAACTTGAGCACCTTGTTTCCACCCTCTCCCTCCCCTCTGATACAATAATGGAAACAAAAAGGAGGGGATATGGGGTCATGCGCAAGCTAATTATCGGACAAAATTTACAGGATACATATGTAAACCAAATACAGGAAGTCATACCTGATTGGAAGATTATTGTTGGAAGAGACTCTGCAATCTGGGGAAAAGACATAGCTGGCGCCGAGATCATCGCCGGCTGGAGGAAAGAAATGACCGATCATCTTGCGGAAGCAGAGGATCTCAAATGGATTCAAACTTGGAGCGCCGGCGTCAACAATATGCCGCTTAAGGAACTGGAGAAAAAAACGATCGCATTGACGAGTGCGAATGGCGTCCATGCTTACCCGATTTCTGAAACCATTTTCGCCCTCATGCTCGGTCTTACCCGGAATATCCATTCCTATGTCCGTAATCAGCAAGCCAAAACGTGGCACCATGCGAACCTGAAGCTTGAGATCCATCATAAAACGATTGGAATTTTAGGAATCGGCGCAATCGGGAAAGAAACGGCAAAAATCGCGAAAGCCTTTAATATGAAAGTTCTCGGATTGAGGCATTCCGGCAAGAAAGCGGAGTTTGTGGACGAAATGTACACTCCGGATCAGCTGAATGAAATGCTGCCGGAATGCGATTATGTTGTTATCACCCTCCCGCTGACAAAGGATACACACAGGATGATTGGAAAAGAACAATTTTCGCTAATGAAGAATTCCGCTTTCTTCATCAACATCGGCCGCGGCGATATTGTGGTAGAAAAAGACATGATCGCAGCTCTTCAATCCGGGGAAATCGCAGGTGCGGGTCTCGATGTATTTGAAAACGAGCCGCTTGAAAACAGCAGTCCGCTGTGGAACATGGAAAATGTGATTATGACTCCTCATACAGCAGGCTCCACGGAATATTATGATGAACGAGTAATCGGAGAGATCCTGCTTCCGAATCTGAAAAAGTATTTGGCTGGAGAGGAACCGGATGTGAACCGGGTGGATTTTGAGAAAGGATATTAACTCTTTAATTAAAAGCTCTGTTAAACTTGGCTGTTGATTGCAGCTAGCAGGCGTTCGCTTATCCTTGGGCGGGCGGTGAGCCTCCTCGCCGCTTTGCGTCTGTGGGGTCTCACCTGTCCCGCTGTTTCCGAGGGAGTCTCACGCCTTCCGCTCCAATCAACAGGTGTTAAAAATCAACATTATGCTTTAGCATAGCCTAATTAAAAAACCGCCTGAACCTTCTATGGTTCAGGCGATTTTTAGTATCCAGTCCTCCCAAGCAATACGTCCGTGCTCATTTATCTGCTTGCCTTCCAGATATGATTGATTTTTTTTATTTATTATCGAATTTCCTGATATATTATCGATTTTCACGATATATTATCGAAAACCACTCATTTATTATCGAATCACATTTTCAGTGACCCCTTCAGACTAGCCCGCTCACGGTATGGTCCAATCGGGATTTGAATGAGGCACGTTTCTCCCCTCTCGTCCAGTCCGTATAGCTCATCCACCCTGCTGCCTTCAAAGCCCAGCAGCGGATGGCCGCCCCAGCCGATGGCCGCAGCGGTGAGAAGGAGCCGCTGTGTGAGCATACCCGCCTCCATCTGCTGAATGCGGTAGCCTCTGTAGCCGAGTTCAGGCAAGAGATGATTTCGAGCGCCTGCCACATGGATGACCATTGGGATCTGATACAGGTTGAGGTTATTCAGCGTCATGGCATCTTGAAGATAAAAACGGTGGTCCCCTGAACGGATTACCTTCAGCACCTGCTTTTCCTCATCATAGCGATAGGCGCCATCCGCGGTTCCTTCCACTTTATAAAAGCAGGCATAGATGGAAACTCGCGGTCTATTTTCACCGGCGCCGTCTAAATCATTCCGGTATGAATAGGCTGCGAACGCTTCCCGCAGCAGATTTCCTGCCTGTTGACTGGTCACCTTGCCGAGGGTAAAATCCATTTCAGGCGAAAATCGATTTTTGCATGCTAAAGCCAGATCATACGATAATCTGGTACCCGGCAGAGGTATTTCCTGTTCACCCCGCTCCGTTTTTTCACTCAAACGAATTTTCCTGAACGAACCGCCGGACTCCAGAAAAGAAGCTTCGTTGATTGCATTTAACACAGGGAACTCCAGAATTCTTTTTGACCCGACATAGTGGCTAGTCTCGATTCCCGGAATCATCCTGCACACTTCCTCCGCCGTTTCACTCTCACCATTTCCGGTTGCAGACCACCTGGTTGGCTCTACTGACAGTGGAATGACCGCATATACACTCTCCTGCTGCTGATCAAGCCCAAGGAGATGGTTCACCGCCCGATCCAGAAACTGAAAGTAGACTCCAGAAGCATAACCGAAGCGCTTTGCCATCTCCAGAAGCTGTCCGGTCACTGCCCCTGCATCGAGTCCTTGCAGGCGGTAGGAAAACTGATTGTATTTAAAGAAATTTTTCCAAAATCTTGCCGAGATCAGCACCGTTCCAAAACAGGAGGAAACGTCGCAGCGGTTTCCGAGTGCTTTTGAAAGATAGACATCGGCATTTCCTTCCCGCAATAGCACCAGCCCATGTCGGGCAACGTCGTAATGATAGACTCCGGCGGGGATATCCTCAAGCTTCAAATAGACGTACAATTCATTCGGATACAGCCCACCGCCGGAAGGGGCAAATCTTCGTAAGGATTGCGAAAGTTCGTCAGACTCCTCCTCAGGGTAAACAGTATGGGAAATCTGCGCCAGTCCATACGTATACCAGAGAAAATGACCCAGCCGTTTCAAGCCCGGCGAACAAGGGGGTTCCGGCGCGGCAAGCGAAAGAGGCACATCCGCTTCAAGCTGGATGACCGGAAGTTCCCGGTACACTTTATAAGGAAGCGGTGCATCCTCCCAGTCCGGCTGCCAATCCGGAGGGCTTGCCTGATCCATATCAAAATGAATCGTGTAAAGAAATTTCTCGAGATTCAAGCGGACACTCCTCCCTATGGGAACGGATGCGGGTATGGATTAAGTTCGTCTAGTGACAATTGTCCATTTCTGTATCCAAGCTCTGCCGGCACCTTCAGCACCCGTTCAAGGCCTGTTAAGCGGGTTAAATGGTGGCCAAACGTCATCGGCAGCATTCCCGGAATGAGGACCTTGACACAGTGCAATCCATTCTTTTTCAGCTCAGGCGCCGTCTGATCCACGACAATGACATCCATATTCCGTTTTTTGAACCGCAAAATTACGTCTTCGAGATCATCCTTTATATCCGCTCTGATCGGGGCATGCTCGAATGCCTCCTCAAACGTCAAAAGCGGGCGTTGATCCTGAAGCAAAAAATTCAGCCGTTCTTCCGCCTCAGGCAAGCCATACAGCATCCCATGATCCTCCATCTGCCTGACCAATGAACCATCCTCCAGCATCCGCTTATACCTCTCCCTTTTATCATCCAGCCGTTCACCAAGAGCTCCCATCATTCCCGCAAGCTCAAAAACGGCACTTTTCACAGCCCTGACCGGATCGAGGTGGGCGCCTGCTGCACACATCAAATTCATGCCGCTGTCTTTGCGGTTCTTCACTATAGCCCAAATACTCGGAATGCCATGCTCCATCGTAGACTGGAACAAATGAAGATCATATCCGTTCAACGTCTCCATCCGGTCAAGCATCAAATTGAGCTCGGTATCCCCGGACGAACGCGGATCAATCCGTCTCAGCGGAAGCCTTGCATACCATGTAATCAGGAAGGAATCACGTTCTGCCACTTCCATAATGCCGTGGAAAATGGCCTCCTCCAAACTGCCTCCGACCGCACAGCCGTTGGATGTTTCATATACAAATCCGCCTTTATGGCCGCAGCCCATACTGTAATAGGCAAGCAATTCTGGAACAAGAACCGGCCGTTCCTCCAGAAATGAGTACCCCCACACCCAGTTGAGCTTCCGGTCTGGATGGAACGGCTGAAAAGGAAAGCCGGTCTCTGCATATTTTTCTGGCGCATGAACCCCCACTGTAAGCGGATTGATTGCCTGCCCCGCCAAGTTGCGGTACCTTTCGCGGATGACCGTGTTTTTCCCGCGGGCTGTGTAACCGCAGTACCGTTCCAGTCCTTCAAGGATAGCAGTCATTTCACTTGCTTTATAGGAAAGTGTCCTGCCGGCCGTTCCTTCGTTCCCTCCGAATAGCGGCAGGTTCACAATCGTATCTGCAAACGGCGTACTAAGATCTACCACTTTTTCATTGAAAAGTCCGGTGCTTGAGTCCAGGTAATCCTTTGACAGGAATTTGGAAAGCTCCCCCATTGATCGGCATCTGTAGCTGTTCTTATCTGTTTTTAGACTTGATTTCAATTCAATTCGTGCTAATTCCGCACAATCATCGGGCACAAACCCGCATACCGCGCAGAATGGATCTGCCAGAAACGAATGCCAGGAACCTTCTAGGGTCCTCAAATTCAGCAAAAAGATGCTTCCGTTCGAATGGACCTCCATATCTTCCAGCAATAACCGGACTTCATTCTCCAGAATGTGAATCATTTGCGCCATCCCCGTCCGGGTTGCCCATACATCACTTTCCAATGCCGATTCTGCCGCTCTCTCTGTCAGGTCCCACATTTCTTTCCGGTCCCGTCCTGCCATCAGCTTCCTTACCGAAGCGCAGTGAAAGCAGCCGGTCGATCCTTGTGTTTCAAGCGGGCCAATAACACCTTCTCCAAACGAAACATACCCATACAGCCTTGGAATCCCCCCAAGCCTTTCCTTCGCCTCCCGAAAAAAAGCCGGATTCCAGCAATCCTGCAAAATCAATGCGGCTTCAGCTGGATTTTCATCAGCATGAACGGTATGGATGACATCATACGTTTTGGAAAGCTTTTGAGCGGCCAGCTCAGCAAGAGCTCCTTCTCCAATCACAGCGATTGTTTTCAATCGGATTCCCCCTTTCGGAGAGCTACCCCAAAGACCCCGGCAATCCCTTGTTTGATTAGCGGGTCCACCTCAAGCTCGGTGATTTCAAGTTGAATCCCTTCCCGGTCTAGAACGTCTTCCGCATAGCTGTACAGCGCTTTTTCTTCCAGTTCATAGGCTGGAATCATCAGCCGTATGGCATTCTCCAGTAGCACCGGAGAATTCGCTGAATGGGTTACGTTCGAGGACTGCACCTGCTGGATCGCCTGCTTCAGGGCGCTTCTCACCGCTAGGGTCAAATTCAGCCCCGTACGATTCGTCCAGCCTTTGCCTGTACCGACCCACACCGACGGGAAGCCCGCTATTTCTTTTCCAATTCCAATGACGGGAGGTCCCTGCAGCGTATTCAACACCTGCCAGTAATAACGGCACTCTTCATCCTCTGCATGCAGCTGTACAGGATAAATCGGAGCGTTTTCCTTTTCTCTTTTGCCAAGCTCCCTTTCAAGTGCCTTATGAAGTGCGCGGCAAATCGCCTCCGCTGCCGTTTCTCCCGCTCCGATTCCATCTGCTTCCATCAGGCAGGAGGCATACGCTTCAATCCCCGCAAGTCCCGATTCCCTTCTGGCCTCTTCATGATTAATGCCGGCGCAGACGATCTCCGGAAGAATTTCACCTGTTTCCGGATGAACAGCCTGCACCCTGCACTGCGCAAGCGAAAGCTGTGTCAGTTCTCCTTCTTCCCATGCATGAAAAATGCCTGTTTGAGGCGAGGTTAGTTCACTGAAGCTTATGAGCCAATATCCAAGCTTTTGATCCGGCTCCCTTTCTATCCGCTCTCTAATATGGACTGCCGGCGTGACCGATGCCTTTTTTTTCAGATGAGGGGTAACGGAATGCCAGCTTCCCTCGAGCGTTTCCAGATTCAGCAGATAAAATTGCCGGTCCTCTGCAGCCTTTAGTCCCGTCGCTTCCTTCAGCCATTCGAAGGCAATCAAGTTCGCAAGCATCGCTGCAGCCGTTGGAGATGGAGGATTCAGCCGTTCATCCGAAACAGTATGGACACTCTTGATCACTGACTCCACATCGCCATTCATCTCCGGATGCAGAACCGGCCCTGCAATCCCCTCATTCTCAAGAAAAATCGCAGGAATCAGGATTTTCCCTTCACTTTCGCATATTTGGCGGAGAGCCGTCAGTTCTTCGCGATCCTCCGAGATATACAAAATCGTTTGATAGGGCTGAACAGCTTCCTGCCAGCTTTGAGATGGGATTTCCTCAACTGCCGCCTCCTGGTCATACTTGCGCGCTTCCTCTACAAGCTCTCTGATCCGTTCCCGGTCAGAAGGGGCCATGTCCGTCATTCGCATATGAAACTTCGGTAAACCCGAATCCAGCAGAGCAGATACAAGCGACACAAAAAAAGGACCTGAGCCGGCTGCTAACACTTTCGTCTTACGGAAATCCTCAAATTTTGCCGCACCGGATCCGCCGAATCCATCAAGAAATTCAATTTGAGAGCCGAAATGCCTCAGCACCTGCTCCGGCAATTGATGGGGCCGTTCCTCGCTGACGTCACGCAAGTATCCGTTGTTGTAAAGAACACCGGCAATTTCATATACCCGGTCGCGGTAAGCAGGCGTCAAGCCTGCAGTCAATTCATCAAGACTGCGATCACCCGTAAACATCGGCATCAGTTTTTCAATCCACTGGGAAATGGTGCTTCCCTCCATTTGGAATGAGCTCCTATTGTTCCGGAAATACACTTCGCCTGATGGATCTGGAATGAACACCGTATCCCGATTCACTTTCAGCCGCATAGAAGGATCCAAATTATGCATTCTGCCCCTCCTTATCCCTATTAATCTTTATCATTTAAAGATATGTAACAGAAATTGTCCGTTATGCATAAGGAAAAAACCTCTGCACAAACTTGTGCAGAGGTTTTAAAATCATTCCCCCCGGAAGCATCTTCCGCAGCGGGCACACCCTCCGCAGCGGGCACATCCGCCGCAACGGGCACATCCGCCGCATCCACCGCATCCGCCGCATCCGCCGCAGCCGCCGCAGCCCGCACAGCCCACACAGCCCACACAGCCGAAACATCCGAAACATCTTAAAATGCCAAAACCTACGCAACCGAAAATCCGACTTGAATCGCCATATTGTGCATCACGAGAATCCCAGGGAATCACTTGCCCTGCATGATAGTCGCCAAGCTGCAATGCCTGTAAATCATTTTGAATTGGATACATGATCATAACCTCCACATTTTTATATTTACAAAGTCTTTATTATCTAAAGCGGCGATAGGTGAATTCACCAATTTTCTGGCACATTCTCCTTCACTTTATGAATGATGGCGGGTTTGGGTTCTAACTGGGCGAGCCCATCTTTAAAAAGTTCAAAAGGTTTTTTTTGTTCAATCACGAATACAAAGGATAGGAAAGGAGCGTGTTGGATAAATGCCGAAAAAACAGCTCAAACACAACGGTTCTGAACAAGCTGCAGAATTTATGATTAGTCTTGAGCATCCATTAAAGAAGGAAATTGAAGAGGTCCGCTCCATCATTCTTGCTGCCTGCGGCCGGCTGACCGAACACATTAAATGGAATGCACCGAGCTTCTGCATAAACGGAGAGGATCGGATTACCTTTAACCTGCGGGGCAAAGACTCCTTCCGGCTGATTTTTCATCGTGGAGCGAAAGTAAGAGAGGGTACCGGCAAGGAGCCGCTTTTTCCTGATGAGACTGGATTGCTCGAATGGGCTGCGCCTGACAGAGCCATCGCAGTCTTTACAGATATGGAAGATGTAATGAATAAGAGAGGACATCTGGAGGAAATCGTGAAAACATGGATTGAAAGAACGGAATAATTCGGAGGTCTATTAATCTCTTACCCCTCTCAACTATAATGGAGTCATACTATAGAAAGCAGGTACATCAAGTGATACATACTTTATGGGTCATCTACTTAGGAATTTTGGGAACGGCAGCGATTGGCTTTTTGCTTAAAGGAGGGTACAAGACAAACCTGATGCGCGTGGATTTCGTCATCTCCATCATCACCTGGATCGGATTGATGGGGTATGTGACAAACTCCAGCTTCTTAAGTCCGCTTTTTTGGAAATTCGCTTTTTTCGGGGGTTTGCTGTGGGATATTATTTTCAGCATCAAATTGAAGGATGTAAATGGAGAACCCCTCTACGAAGAAATTCCAAAATCGGCCCGGCCGATAGTCATTGCCGGGAGTTTTATTGTTTTTCTCGGGCCGCTATACTACGGATTATTCAGGTATGCCTTTACTTAACAGGAGGTTTCTATGACCATTCATTTAAAACCGGTTACGAGAGATAACTGGGAGGATGCGTTGGAACTCAAGCTTAAATCGGCTCAAATCCATTTAGTCCCTTCACCGGCCGTATCTCTTGCAAAAATCGGCATAAAGCCGGATGGGGACAGCATTGAATATCTCCCATTCGGAATCTATCATGCCGCTAAAATGGTAGGCTTTATCATGCATGCACGTGATGAGGCGACGGCCAATATGTATTGGATCAACGGCTTTTTGATTGATAGCGAGCATCAGGGAAAAGGTTATGGCCGGGACGCCCTCGCTGAAATGATCCGCTGGATAAAGGAGCACAATCCGAACTGTCGGGAAATCCGTTTAACCGTAAGGATGGACAACGAAGGAGCAAGGAAGCTCTATGGAAAAATGGGGTTTCAGGCGACAGGGGTTATGTATGGGGATGAAGAGGTATGGGTTTTGGAGAATGCTTGAGTTTATTCTGAGGGGTCAGTCCCCTCAAACGGAGTGGCGTGAGCAGGGGTCCACTCGAACGGAGTGGCAGTAGCAGGGGTCAGTCCCCTCAAATTTTACCGAAGTGAAGCTCTGGCACCACCTTTTCAAAACCTTGGAGCGCTAGGGCTCGCGGACTGCGGTCTCTGTCCCCTGTTGCGGTGAAGAATAGGGGGACTGGCACCGTGCCAGTCCCCTCAGATTTTACCGCAATAAAGCTCCGGTACCATCCTTTCAAACCCTTGCTGCGTAAGGGCTCGAAGACTGCAGTCTCTGTCCCCTGATGCGGTGAAGGATAGCGGGACTGGCACCTACCTCGCTCCCTCTCCCAAAATCTCACCAAGCGCCGACTCCATATCCGGATACTTAAACGTAAACCCTTCCCTCTCCAGCCGCTCCGGAATCACCCATCTGCTTTTTAGAACGAGCTCGGTTTCCGTCCGAATGAACACGGCACCCATCCCCAGCATCCATTTCGGAGAGGGCAGTCCGAACTTGATGTTCATCGCTTTCCGAACCTCGCTCATAAATTCTTTATTGGAAATAGGCTTAGGCGCAGCCGTATTGAATACGCCGCTTAAGTGTTCGTTCTCACGGATAAATTGAATGATTCGGTAAACATCCTCAACGTGAATCCAGCTGAACATCTGCTTCCCCGATCCCTGCACACCGCCGAGTCCGAATTTGGCGAGGTTTTTGTATGGGGTCATGACGCCTCCGTCCCCGAGAACAATGGCAATCCTTAACGCTGCCTGGCGTGTATTCGGCAAGTCAAAACTGAAGAACGATTTTTCCCAAGCCTTGGCTACCTCTACAGAAAAACCAGATCCAATCTCCCCGTTCTCCTCTGTCATCGGCCGGTCCTCCGCATGGCGGTAAATGGTCGCTGTACTCGAGTTGATCCAAAGAGATGGCGGATTTACACATTTCAGAACCGCTTTTCCCAGCATTTCGGTTGTATCCGTCCTCGAGCTGAAAATCTCGGCTTTATTCTTCTCATTGTAGCGGCAATTAACGGATTTCCCTGCGAGATTGATCAGCATATCTGAGCCCTCAATTGCTTCAACAACTGAATCAAACCGGTCCCATGAATGGCTCTTTGAACCTCTCGAAATGACCTTCACATCATAACCCGCTCCTGCAAACTGGCCGTTCAGGTAATGACCGATAAACCCCGTTCCGCCGGCTAACACAACCTTCTTTTTCATTCCATCAGCTCGCTTCATTCTTTTGTTACCATTCTATCATTATAGTATTATAGATAGATGGGGATTTCTCAAAGCTCTTATTGGAGACCTGCACCAGGCATATCTTTACCCGCTTAAGATAGTTCGTCATTTTCGCAGCTTCATCCAAGTTATAGGTAAACGAGAAATAATCGGCGACTTCTTTAGCCAAAGCCTGGAACAGCTCACATGCCGCAAATACGGATCTCCACATGTTTTCCGGATTGCCGTCAGAGTAGGTTTCTTTATAAAGCTCCCAGTAGGATTCAGGCAGATACTTCTTGAAGTACTTTCCCATTTTCCCTGATGAAACTTGGAAGCCATGCTTAGTTCCAATCCACCATGAAACCATCTCATTAAGAACAGTTCGAACCGGGTCCTCAAAGAATTGCTTTGCATACGGCAGCTCGTCCCGCCAGATTCCTTTTGCCACGTTCTGAAGGCACCACCAAAATTCATTGCAGCCATTCAAAAAAAGCGGTTCAGAAGGTTTTTTTATGTGATAATCCTCATCAGATGGATCTGGGAGTTCCGGCAAAATACCGTCTTTATCCAATAACGAAACCGTCAGCTTCTCTGAGATATATCCGTTTTCCATCATCGCTTCCTCGGTTTCAATATGAAGGTCAATGCGAACTCCGTCAGTAAAAAGCATTAAATAGGCGTAGGATTGATCAAAATCCGTCTCTATTCCAACAAGCTGGTCCATTTTATCGGGCTCCTGGAGGATAAGCAAATCCCCGAACACTCCAATCCAGCCCTCATCATTAATGAAGGAAGCGGTTTCTGTCACTACATAGACAATATCGTAATCCTGAAAAATATCCTTCGGGGCATTCGGGTTCGTCCTTGAGCCATTCATATAGACTGCTCGAATGCGATGATCCCGTTCGGCCGTGCCTATAATTAAATCAAACATTTCCTTTTCAGTTCTCAAGCGCGGTTCACCCATTCCTTAAGGTTTTCTCTATAGGTACTTCTTGAAAAATAGCGGAATTCCTCCAATGTTATTCCCCTAAAGTTTCCGATTCTTACTGGCAGGGTAAAGTAGGCTGACTGATTGAACAAATAGGCTATGTTAAAGCATTTTGTTGATTTTTAAAACCTGTTGATTGGAGTGGAAGGCACGAGACTCCTGCGGGAGCAGCGGGACAGGTGAGACCCCGCAGTCGCGAAGCGAGGAGGAGGCTCACCGCCCGCCCCGCGGAAAGCGAGCGCCTGCTAGCTGCAATCAACAGCCAAGTTTAACAGAGCTAA
Source organism: Metabacillus flavus (assembly GCF_018283675.1). NCBI lineage: Bacteria > Bacillati > Bacillota > Bacilli > Caryophanales > Bacillaceae > Metabacillus > Metabacillus flavus. The sequence goes on along the minus strand of NZ_JAGVRK010000001.1, from coordinate 703,417 downwards.
TAAATAAAAAGAACAATTTGGAAAAAAATGCGTTTCTTTTCGTTTTCTTATATAATTGAGTGTCTAAGCTTTTATTAATTTAGGCAATTGCGACATGATAATGTGCAATTGCTTTCGAAAAAGGAGTGTTCCAGTTTGCCGGATTCCAAATATTTCAGACTTGGTTATACCATCATCATTATTTTGGTCATCATTATGCTTGCTGTGAAGGTTCAGTTCATTTTCACACCGCTCGTCATCATTTTTCAAACGTTATTCTTTCCGTTTTTGATTTCAGGGGTCATTTTCTATTTATTTCGGCCAATCGTTCTTTACCTGGATCACAAAAAAGTTCCAAAAACGTTATCAATCGTTGTCATTTACATCCTATTTATCGGCATCGGCACGCTGCTATTCTTCCTTATTGGTCCCGAAATTCAGAAGCAGTTCAAAACACTGATTGATAATGCCCCAAGCATTATTGAAACGCTTCAGACCAAAGCCAATGAAATCAGACAAAGTTCATGGATGTCCCGTTTCGAGGAAAACAGCAATATGACGGTGGAACAGGCGACTGCCAAAGTTTCTGATTATCTTAAAAACAATGTAAGCAATATCGGAAACGGCATAACAGGCGTAATTGGCATTATCTCAAGCCTCGCCACCATCATCGTGACGGTTCCATTTATCCTGTTCTATCTATTGAAAGACAGCGAAGGCCTGTCAACAAAGATTGCCCGCTTCTTCCCGTTAAAAGCAAACGAATCAAAAAAAATTCTAAAGGACATGGACTCCGCGCTGAGTTCCTACATTCAGGGACAGGCAATCATCTGTCTAATAGTCGGTATCATGATGTACATAGGCTACCTGATTATCGGCGTCAAATATTCTTTGATCCTGGCGATTGTGGCCATGTTTACGAATGTGATCCCGTTTATCGGACCGTTCTTAGCTATCATTCCGGCGTTAATCATTGGATTCATTGACTCTCCATTTATGGCAGTCAAAGTACTGATCGTCGCCATTATTGTCCAGCAAATTGACGGAAATATCAGCTCCCCGCTCATCATGGGGCGGAAACTTGATGTCCATCCATTGACCATCATCCTTCTCTTGCTCGTCGCCGGAAGCATGGGCGGATTGCTCTTCATGATCCTCGCTGTGCCGGTATATGCCGTGCTGAAAGTAATCGTCAGCCATATTTACAGGCTGTATCAGCTGCATAAGATTGAGAAGAAACAGGTTTTGAAGATTGAGGAAGATTGAGATTCGCTTGCAGGAAAATAAAAAGAAGCAGAGATTAGCTTTCAATCTCTGCTTCTTTTTTTATGGCCTATTAAAGTTTTTTAATGTAAGCGGATGAAATATATCCCTTTATCTTTTGATCAGCCGTTCTTACCGGGTACCAAACAAATTGATTAGCAGAACTTTTGCTATAAACAAAATCTCCCCTAACTAATAAAACGGTATTTTTCCCCACATTTTTTGCCGATTTTGTAGTATCTGGATGAACCCTTACATTGACGCTATTTACTGTCACCATCACTCGATTTCCTGCTTTAAATTGATAAACGGTTGGATGCAGATTTTTTATAGAGTATTCCATCTTTCGAAAAACGATGTTCTTATTGGATGTGGGATCATATTCAAAATCTGCTGTATTGAAAGGGAATTGACCTAGATTTGCAGACCCCATTAAGCTATCTTTCACTATTTTGGTGAACACTTCTTCCTGGTACGCCCTTGTATTTTTCTTGCCGGTTGCTTTTATAAGCGGACTGTTCACAGGCTTGATTCCGTTATAAGCCATTACAGGAAAATACCAGTTTTCAATAATACTCCGGCCTGCCCCTTTTATCTTAGGAACATTACTATCATACTTTTTTGAAAGAATGCTAACACCAGCGTCAATGTTATAGATAACATTATTTTTCAATTTTTCCTTGGAGTAACCAGGGTAGTTAGTGACCTGCATAAGACCGATGCCGCTATCAACAGGTTTAATTCCAAATTGCTGCCACTTGCCATTTTCTTGCGTAGCAACAGCTTTCACTACTTCTGGCGGTATATCAGCTGCCAATGCAGCATTTGTTAACAAGCAATTCATATGCTGAAAAGACGGATTTACATTAGGTTTTAATACACCGTACTTTGTACACTTAGACGAAAAATTCGTTCCTGCAGCTTCTGCAGATCCTCCTGGATGAAACAACCCTAATGTCAAAACCGCAGTTAAACACAATTTCCCCATTAATTTCATTCAATTATTCTCCATTCATAATCGTTATTAATCTATGTAAATATTACCACACAAAAGAGAATAATTGGAAAATACAAAAAAGCAGACCAGAAATGATCTGCTTCTCCCCCTATACGTTCTCCAGTTCCTCCACCATCGCCGGACGGTAGTGATATTCCTTCTTCAGATCCTCTGCTAGCCCACGGGCGCTCGATTCCCCACATGCTTTTTTGTAAGGCTCAAATAGCTTGGTTACTTTCTTATACTGATTGCGGTTGGAGGCCCGGGATGATTCATTTCGAATGTGCTGGGCAAAAATGTCGTTCACTTCTTCTGGATACTCCCCCTGAATATAAGGATGCAGCCTTACGATTTCACTGGTTGAAGCGCGGCAGTACTCCAGAATTTTGTCCTTTTGGTTCTCGATTTTAAGGATTTCCAAGTAAGGGTTATAAGGACTTGATGGGTAGAGTTCAGTTAAAAGCTCTTCCAAAACAGCCGGCCACTCTTCAGGATCATACAGCTCTTTCAACTTGAGGTAGTAATGGATTCCTTCTTGACCGCTGATTAGCTTTCTTGCCAGTTCCTTTTGCTTTTCACGATCGCCAAGCAGCTCATAGGCCTTATATTCAAGCTTTTTCCACTTGATTATATTTCCCTGCCGTTCCTTTTTTGCATGGATTCCTTCTTCACATAGGGAAATCGCCTGCTGATAGTCCCCGCTTTCCATAGACCGGTTAATGGCTATTTCCCTGAATGACGGGTAGCTGAGGTTTGCCTTGAGAAATGCCTCGGCCTCTTCCAGGTCTGCCGATTCGTAAAGTTCAAGCAAAAAGCCCATGATGCTCTCTTCTTCATACCGTCCGCCATAATCTTCCCCATTTAGTTCCCTCAGTCGTTTCAACAGCGTCTTTTCCAGTTCTTTTCGGAGTTCAGGATCAACGGCAAACTGGACACATATCCGAAGCAGATCAACGCGCTCGCTCCAGTCATCGTATCTGGCATGCATGGCTTCTTTTAAAATGGCTTTCAATAATTCTTTCTGTTTCGCTTCCGGCCACTGCCCCAAGCCCTCTTCAACGGCTTCATCGATGAGATTCACGGCTGTAAATAATACAGAGCCGATAGAACCGCTGGAGTCATCTGTGTATTGCAGCATCTCAATAACGATCGACATGACCGCAAGACTCAGCAGCACCGTACTTTCAGGCTGGCCGGCATCCCTTTTTATCTGTGCCTTTTCAAGTGTAAGCACCGCTCCATAAAGGGCCTGATCAACTCGGCCATATGAAATGAATCCTTGCTTCTTAGCCTTGCGTATGTATTCGCGGATCATTTTTTTGCTCGCTGCCACCTCGTCCTCAATTGGCGCAAATTCGAAGAGCAGCTTTTTCTCAATTTCCGGATAGGTTTCAGAAAGGTCAATCAATACACGGACGAGGTCCTCTTTTTTCATTTGAGGAAGCAGGTCTTCAATCGCTGTCTCTTTCTTTTTCGATTTGCTCTCCTCGGGTTCCCGTTCCACCATGCCGTCTCTCAAAGCAAAAAGCACAGCCGCTTCATGCTTGCAGTAAAGCCCGTCGAACGGACAATCGCAATACGTTTCAAGAACCGTTCCGCCGGCCATTTTCACATTGACATGATAAGGATAGCTGCTGCCCTCTACAACGGCCTTATGCATGCCATCCACTTCCCGAAGCTTTAAGATCTGACCTTTTTTATAATAATCTTTTCCGCGCTTCAGGATCGTTTCATTGATAAAATCCTCAAAATCAGCTAAATACATATCCGGCACCCCGTCTGTTTGTCTTATCATTAATGTAACAGGTCTGCAACGGTCCTTTCAATCGTGTCAGGAATTCATCACTTCATGATCACCGGTACCCACAATTCATGCCTCGGCTTGCGGCCCGGTCCGTAGTAGCACTCGATGCACGGCAGATTCGCCAGTTCGTAGCCGGATGTAGGAACCCATTCCGTATAGAGGCGCTTCCAAGCATCCGGGATATTCGGAAATACCGCCCATGTGGCCGGGGGAATCGTAAGAATTTCCAAATCTTTTGGGAAGTCGCCTTCATACCGGACCCCCATAAAGTAATCAAATTCCTCATCGGTAATGGCAGCTTCTTTGCCGCAGACGCCTAAAATGCCTTCCATCTTACATTTTGGATTTTCCCATGACAGATCGATTAATTGCTGTGTAAACCCTTCTTTCTTCGCCTGGCTCCAGAGTTTTGGAATGGTTTTAAAGGCACGGCTTGTTTTCACCGGCTCCCTTTTCCCTGTTAAAATCAGTTCAAAATCAAGATGCTCAATCCGATACTCCATTTCCGTATCCCCTTTGATTGTTAATTGAAAGGAGAGCTTAGGAAAGGCTTTCAGCTGCGCTCCTTCCCGGCGTGCTTCAGAAGGCTTGATTCCATGGGTTTTATGAAACGCTCGTGCAAACGAATCCGCTGATTCATAGCCGTATTGATTGGCAATCTCCAGAATCCGGCGATCACTTTTCTGCAGCTCGAATGCGGCATGCGTCAGCCTTCTCCGCCGAATGTATTCAGAAAGGGATATTCCTGATATCGCCGAAAACATTCTCGAGAAATGGAATTCCGAGGAGCAGGCCGCCTTCGCCAATTCCTTATAATCAATCTCTTCCTGCAAATGATTTTCTATGTAATCCAATGCCCTGTTCATCCGGTCTAGCCATTCCATCCGCTAACCTCCCTTCCTCTTCTATTCTAATTAAGGACAAAAGTGTATGTCCGATATTCCTTGCACCAAAAAGCCGGATGTTTGTTCTTTTATATTTCAGCATATATTGACAAAATCCTCCCTGTCTTTCCCAAGTCTCCTCCAAAACTCTCATTTTTTACAAGGAAAAAGGATTCTAACTTCTCACCCCGAAATGGTTAGGCAACGCCAAAAAGCCAGGAGGCCCTAATGGAAAACCATTACTTTACGTGCGAGGAAGTTCGTCCAGGAGTGTATGCGGCCATTGTGAAAGAAGGAATGGGAGCGCTTGGAAATGCCGGGTTCGTCAATTTGGGACAGGTCACCCTCGTGTTTGATACGTTCGCTCTGCCACAGGCAGCGGCTGAGCTTCGGGCCACAGCTGAAAGCTTGACGGGAAACCCCGTGAAATACGCTGTTAACAGCCATTATCACGGCGACCATACAAATGGAAACCAGCTTTTTAAAGACTGTGTGATCATTTCCACCCCCAAAACGAAGGAAAAAATAGCTGAAGCTTTTGCAGAACAGAGTCTTTCTGAACGGAAAACTGCTCTAATAAACTTCTTGCAAAAAGCCGAAGAGAGGATCGCAGGAACGGAAAACGATCAGCTGCGCCGCTCCCTTGAAATCAATTTATCTGACAAACGAAGACAGGAAGAAGCGATGGATCTTTTAGAAGAAATCCTTCCAACCCTGCTGATGGAGAATAAGCTTGTCCTTGAGTGCAGCAAGCGCAGTGTGGAGCTTCATCATTTCGGCTGCGGCCACACGTGCAGCGACCTCATTATGTATGTACCGAAGGAAAAGGTTTTGTTCGCGGGAGACTTGGTTTTAGTAGACAACCATGCGTGGATGGGACATGGACGTCCGGAAGAATGGCTCACAATTCTGGACCGTCTCGCACCGTTTGAAATTGACGCGGTCATTCCAGGGCACGGACCTGTCGGAGGACCGGAGCATATAGGAAAAATGAAAAGCTACCTTAAAGATATGTTGAGTTTCGTATGCGCTCATAAACAGAAGGGGCTGACCGCGGAAGAAATTCTTCTCAAACCGATTCCACTTAAGCACGCCATTCTGAATAGTGCCCATATGTATGAGCGGAACGTGCGGTTTTTATCTGATTATGTGGAGCACGCTGCGATAAGCCATTCTTGAATAATCAAAAGGGGTCCCGTGCATAAAGCGCGGGACCCCTTTTTAACCGGACAAGGTGTGTTTCAGCAATTAATAGGAAAAAGTCAGCAATTATTTAGGAAAAGTCAGCAATTATCATAAACAGGTTTGTTATTAAGTAAATGGAGGCCCAATAAGCACCTCTGATTCATCCTGATCAGCTGTCCATTCCCGGAGGCTCCTCCATCCACCCTTTATCCATCATTAATTTGGCACCTGCCATCGTGTATTCGTACGTGTCTTTCGCAAATACGGCCGACTTTGCTCTCAAATCATTCCGAAGGATAAAAACTGAGCTAAAGCCCTGGCCTCCAAGCCCGAATCCGCCTAACAGGTATGTACAGTACAGCATCAGATATTCGGAGAAAGGTGCGGCTGTCGAGCCAGTTAAGGTTCCGCCAGATGCAGCAGGAGGCTGTATATCATCCGCCAGAAGAATTTCGTTCGTTTCTTTTAATATTTCCTTTGCCAGCTCGTGCCCGCTGATAAAGTATTTTTTCACTTCCTCATCCTTGGTGCATTGGGCAAAGGCCTTCATTAATTGCATTCCGAAAATGTTTGTCTCAATTGAATGGTACATCATCCCGAATTCAATTGTATTTAAGGGTCTTTTTTCTCCAAATAAATTGGTGCCTTTTGTGTAGGATTGATCTGTTATGTAACCAACCGATTTTGGCATGGTACTATAGTTGGGATATGATAGAAGTTCTTTTTTCAGAAGATATTGGGTGAACTTTTCATAATAGGTCTGTGTTAAATCCGTCAGCTGCCTATAATATTCTATAATGTCTTCCCGGTAAGAGATGGTCATGTGGAGTACATACATACCCATGCTGATTTGCTTCAGTACCCTGCAAAACATAATATCGAAGCCGTTATCGAATAGTTTCGGTGAATCGAGATGGACATCCTGGCTTGTAAATCCCACCGGTACGGCTGCTCCTTCCTTTTCAATCATCGTTTTCATTTCAAGAACTTTCTTATCAAGCTTCCTATGCAGATCAGACATCAAATTCCTTGCTTCATTCTCATCCGATTTCTCGATTAACCCCTCCAGTATTCTAAGGATCATCGTCTTTTTATGATACGTTGTCCACAAAGCACCGATCTCGGCTGAACTCATTTTCCTGGTCTTTGACATGATGAAGCAATCCCTTCAAGTTTTGTCCTTTTTATATAGTATGCGGAGTATTCCTTGCTACTATCCTTTAGTAGGACTGAAACGAAGACGAGAATGGCAAAAACCTGCCTGTCCTTCCCGTATTGTCTGACTCGTTGGCTGTTTTTCCGAATTTTTTTGCTATAGGAATGGCTGATTTGCACTAGTAGGATTCTCGGAGGAGAGAAAATAATTTTAATCCTCAGCCAGCATGTTCAATTGCCGATAGTGGTCAGTCTCCTGGAAATCCCGTTCATCCCATCCCAAGTACAGCCTGGATCGTTCCGTTTGAGCGCTTCGATTACCTCAGCCTCAATATAGGGAATACTGATTTCTTTCCCTACCCCTCTAAAGATCTCGCTCGCTGCCAGTGCTCCCCGGCCAATTCCGATCCTGCAGCAGGCCGGTAAGCCTTGGCCGTTCTAGGGATGTAGAATACGTTCATTTCTTTTGATTCAAAACCTCTAAAGCAGAGTCGTTATCCGGCTCCACTTCAAGGATCTGCCCGGCAATATCAATGGCTTCTTCCCTGCTTAAAAGCGGATCGGGAAGGATATGAAAAAACAGGAGATATTCTTTATAGGAAAGATCCTCAGGTGAGAGCTCGGCAGCTCGTTTTGCGTGGTAAAAGGCTGTTGGATAAGCCCCTTCAAAATGGGTTAACCCCATACTGAGCAGAAAGGAGGCTAAATAATGATGCTCTGACGTTTCCTCTTCCAGGATTAATTGATTTGCGAAACCATATGCAGCCATGCTTCCCTCTTCATATGCAATGAGGAAAAGGTTATCCATCAAGCTTTCCGCATCCATATTTTTATGACTGGCGATTTCCTTCGCTTTTTGAAAATCAGCGCTAAGAATTGCCTCTTTAAATTCCATCCACTCTTCCTCCTATCGTTCCACTATCTATTATATAAGAAAAACCCGTCAAATAATGACGGGTTTCCCGATGGTTTGAAGCAAGCTGTCTTTATTCCTTCACAAACTCCTTCGTACTCCTCACCGTATCAATCGGTCTTACCAAACCTTCAATCTCTGCGCGCTTCGGCTCAAGGAATGGAGGGAGCGACAATTTCTCGCCGAGTGTTTCATACGGTTCGTCTCCCATGAATCCAGGTCCGTCTGTCGCGAATTCGAACAGGATTTGCGGAGCCACTCTTGCATACAGGGATTCAAAGAAATGGCGGTTCACATAGCCGGAGTTTGGCAGACGGAAGCTTGAAAGCCTGTCTGTCCATTCATCCAGCACGGTGCGGTCTTCCACTCGGAACGCTGCATGATGAACGGTTCCAAAGCCCTGGACCGCTTCCGGAAGTTCCGGGTTATCCTCGACGATGACCTGAGCTCCGTTTCCGCCCTTTCCGACTTCAAACAGGTGGAACGAGTCTTCCTGCGCCGTTTCTTTAAATAGGAGAACCTTCTCAAGCATCTGCTTCAAGAAATCAAAATTCGCAATCCGGACGAAAATCGGTCCAAGTCCGGTGATCGCATACTCCAGTGGAACCGGTCCTTTTTGCCAAGGTGTGCCGGATTCGATTCCTTCGTTGTACTCATCGGAAATGAGCTGATACTTTTGATCATCAAAATCAGCAAACGACAGCGTTTTTTTCCCGAACTGCTCCGTAATGCCCTCATGCTTCACGTCCAGCCGGTCAAATCGCTTCACCCAGTAATCAAGCGCCGCATCGGTCGGCACGCGGAATGACGTTTTGGAAATCTCGTTCGTTCCGTGCATACCCTTCTGGATGCCCGGGAAATCAAAGAACGTCATATCTGTTCCCGCACTTCCCTTATCATCCGCGAAAAACAGATGGTATGTCTGGATATCATCCTGGTTCACCGTCTTCTTGATCAGTCTCATTCCCAATACATATGTGAAAAACTCATAGTTCTTTTCAGCACTGCTTGTAATTGCGGTTACGTGGTGGATGCCTTTTAGGTGGTTCATGGTCCACAGCTCCTTATAAAAATATCTTGGATTCGAGATAAATTTATCATGTAATGCTCAGCAAGTCAAGAACGGTGTTTATTTCCAAGTTGCTTAAATTAAATAGAGGATTCCTCATAACTAAGGAATCCTCTGGTTAACAAGCTATTCTTTCTCCCAGCGGTTAATCACTGCAGCATTCGCGGTGCTTCCGATGACATTGAGAGCGGTTCTGAATCCATCCGTTAATCTGTCGACTCCTGCGACAATCGCTATTCCTTCGAGCGGCAGTCCGGCCGCCGATAATACGGTCGTCATCATGATAATTCCGGCACCTGGCACTCCTGCCGTACTGAAGGAGACAAGCAGGGCGCTGATAAATACAGCGGTAATTAATGAAGCCGTAATGGGAACATCGAAGAACTGGGCGATAAACAGGGCGTTGAACCCCTGGAGAATGGCCGCTCCATCCCGTTTCACGGCTGTTCCAAACGGCAGCGCGAAGCTTGCCACGCCATGATTCATCCCATAGCGGCTTTTTGCGTTGTCCATGGAAACGGGAAGAGCCGCGTTGGAACTCGCTGTTCCGAACGCCAAAGAAAATGATGGGAAAAAGCTTTTAAAGAAATGGTTTGGCTTAGCGCCAACGATTAGCAGGAATACATAATAGATGGCCGTCATCACTGCAATGGCCAAAAGAAGTCCCACAATGTACAACAGGAGCTTGTTCAAAATGCCAAAGCCCTGTGAAGCAATGACAGAGGCCATTAAAGCAAATACCCCAATCGGTGCCGCTTTTAAAATCAGCTGCAGAATCCGATCTGCAATGGCATAGATGCTTTCCACCAATGACAGAAACGGCTTCGCTTTATCTTTTACCAGGTTCATGGCCACGCCGATCAGCACGGCGGATATGATAACCTGCAGCAAATTAGCGGTGCTCAAAGCTTCAAATGGATTGGTCGGGACAATGCTGACGAGCCACTCTACCAGGGATTGCCCCTTTTGAGTCTTCGGTCCCTCCCCCATATTGGAAAGGGACACACCTGATCCCGGCTGCAAAATCGCCGCCGTAATCATCCCCACAGCAAGCGCTACCGAGCTCGTCACGATGTATAAAGGCAAAAGCTTGATTGTATAAGAACCAATCTTTCCTGTTCCCTGAAGGCTTGTCAGTCCGATGATTAAGGATGTGAAAACAACGGGTACGACGATAAATTGGATAATGCGGATAAAAGCCTGTCCAATAGGTGACAGAATGTAACGATCGATTGTTCCCACTTGACCGGGTGCGAGCGCATGCAATAGAGCGCCTGCCACAATACCTAAAATGAGGCCTGCTAAGATTTTCGTTGATAACTTCAAGTTGTACCACTCCTTATCCCTAGTTGTTTCATAGGTTTACTATATAATAAGTTTCAAGATGAACCAACTCATATTACTTGAGGTAGTTTACCCTTCCCCGAACCATTTTCTTCTTAATTTGTCACAGAACACCTCCCCTCTTCGTCTTGTTACTAAAAACAGAAAGAGGGAATTTTTGATGAAAAAATATGAAGCAGCGATTATTGGCGGAGGGATTTCTGGTTTGACGGCGGCAGTTTATTTGGCAAAGGCCGGGATCTCAACGGTGGTGATTGAAAAAGGAAAAGCACTTGGGGGCCGGGCAAAAACAATCAAGAAGAACGGCGCCTATTTCAATATCGGAGCCCATGCTCTCTATAAAGGGGGAGCAGCGGAAGCGGTATTAGATCAACTGGGGATTGAACTGTCGGGCGGTGTACCTGATACGAAGGGGAGAGCCATTTGGAACGGGTCGCTTTTCTCGCTTCCTGCAAGCCTCTCCTCCCTCTTATCCACAAAACTTTTAACGCTATCCGGAAAGATCGAGCTCGGAAACGTGATGAGAAAGCTGAAGAATCTACAGCCTGCATCAATCGGCGAGAGGAGCTTACGGGATTGGGCTGAGGCTGAGATGACCGATCCAATGGTCCGGCATGCTTTTTACGCACTATGCAGAACCTCAACGTATTGCATCGGACCCGAAAATCAGCAGGCGGCGATTGTTCTCGATCAAGTGCAGAGGGGGATGAATGGGGTATTCTATATCGACGGCGGCTGGCAATCCATGATCGATCCGTTAAAGAAAAAGGCTATAGATTTCGGCGCAGACATCGTTCATCAATCTGCTGTTTCGATCAAGAAAGAATCAGGGTTTGTAATTACTTTAAAAAACGGGGACATCATCCAAGTTCCGATGGTTCTTTCAACAGCAAGCCCTCATCAAACCTTCTCTCTGGTAGAAGGAGCGGCTGGAACCTCATTAGATACATGGAGGCAGCGCGTCAAACCGATTTATGCCGCCTGCCTCGACGTTTCACTTCGTCAGCTCCCAAAACCGAACGAGCAATTTGCCATCGGCATCGACCAGCCGATCCTGTTCACCAATCAATCGAGAGCCGCCCAATTAAGCGATACTGGCTCCTCCGTGATCAGTCTCATCAAGTACTTGGGGACAGACTCAACCTCAAATGCCCAGTCTGATCAAAGAGAGCTCGAAAACGTCCTGGAATTAATGCAGCCAGGCTGGAGAAAGGAATTGGAAGGCTATCAGTACTTGCCTCACATAGCGGTGTCGAACGGATCCTGTGCACAGAATGGCTATCTTCCCCTCGGTCCAGCTGTCCCTGATATCCCGGGCCTTTACATTGCAGGAGATGGAGCCGGCCGCAGCGAATTACTTGCAGATGCCGCATTCGCAAGCGCGAAAAGAGCGTCAGCCTTGATGATTCAAAAGTGTGCAAACCCTGGAATTTTAAAGGAGGCATAATGTGAGTCCGACTGAATCCGAACTGCTTTTCACCTCTCACCACCCCCTGCTTTTCTCTTTGGCATACCGAATGCTCGGCAGTGTACAGGATACAGAGGATCTGCTTCAGGATGTGTATATCACATTCAGTGAAACAGAGACAGGGGGTATTCAAAATAAGAAAGCCTATCTATGCAAAATGGTGACAAACCGCTGTATCGATCGTCTAAAATCTGCTTCTAAGAAACGGGAACAATATACCGGAACATGGCTGCCTGAACCGCTGATTACCGAAAACCGTCCGAACGGCGACCCGGCCGGCCACATCTTTTTAAAAGAATCGGTATCCATGGCCTATCTGCTGCTGCTTCAGCAATTATCCGAAACAGAGCGTGCGGTCTTTATCCTGAAAGAAGTGCTTCAATACAGCTATGAGGAAATCGCGGAAATCGTCGGCAAGAGCAGCACCAATTGCCGGCAAATATTCTCGCGGGCTAAAAGGAGCATCGTCCCCCCAAAGGAAGAACCACAAATGACCCAAAAGGGAAAATTGCTCGCCGAACAGTTTTTTGGAGCCCTCGCTTCAGGAGATACAAGCAAAATGCTGAGCCTCCTGTCTGCAGACGCCTCCCTCTTAACGGACGGCGGCGGAAAAGTAAAAGCAGCCATCTTCCCAATCCTTGGAGCGGAACGCATCATCCGCTTTTACATGGGGATTCTGTCAAAGTTCCCTCAGGACATGACCTATTCCATCACTTACGTAAACGGAGATCCAGGACTCATTCTATATGCCGGGAAGCACGCGTACGCGGTCCTCTCCCTTCACATCGAGGACAACAAAATCCAAACAATTTACTCCGTCATGAACCCAGAGAAGCTCACTCATATTACTTGATAATAGAGCAGCCGCTTGGCTGCTCTATTTTAATACAAATCACGCTCTCTCATAAAAGCAATTGTTTTTCCATATAACATAGGTTGAATCTCAGGATATGTAAGGTGATTTGGCAGACTGTTAAATCCTTTTGCTTCTTCTATTTCAGAATCAGGTAATGGACCAGTTCCATTGATCCTTGCAAAGTATAATCGTCCATACACTTTATTTAAGGAATCATCCATTGAGTAATCACAGATTGGCAATATGTTACTTTCTTTCGTCCCCGTTTCCTCAAACAACTCTCGTCCTGCGGTTTCCTCGATTGTCTCACCTTGTTCCCTGTCTCCACCTGGAATCTCCCAGGATTGCCGGCTGCGATGTCTGACATACACCCATTGTCCTTTGTAATAAGCACTTATGACTGCAAAATCTAACTTTTGGTCTTCTACAATACCAAGATCATAGAATTCAATTTTCATATCCATCCACCATCTTATACATAAGCAAATCATCCACATACTTCCCATCCAGGAAGAATTCCTCGTGGAGGCGGCCTTCCTCTTTAAATCCGATGGCTTTGTAGAAAGCGATGGCCTTTTCATTTGTGGACAGGACTCTGAGGGAAATTTTCCTTACGCCCTGTTCGCGGGCGGTCTGCCTTAAGTGCTCCATGAGGCGGCTCCCTACTTTCCTGCCCTGATAATCAGGATGAATCCCGATCGCCATGTCGAACACATGCCGGTTGGACGGAATGTCGACAGGGTGCTTATAGCTTATGTATCCGGCAATCCGGTCTCCATCTGCCGCGACTGTCTGCTGCCCCTCGGGATACGATTTTTCGTAAACCCCGGCCGAGTCCCAATGGAGCAGAACGGGTGTAGTCGTGCTGTCCCAGATCAGCCGATCGAGCTCCATCAGCTGCTGCATGTCCTTCTTTTGTGACGGCCGAATGATGAGATTCATATGGACTCCCCCTTTTTCCTTATTATACTAAAAGAGCAGTACCGACGCTTCCTCTCCCTCCTATCGTAATTTCAATCATACTCCCATCTATTTAAGTCCCGTAAGGATTCCGCCAAAAAAGCCACTTAAAAAGTGGCTTTTCACTGCTTACGGGCCAGCAACGTCTTATACATCTTAATCGTATCAACGTGCATCCCCTCATGATACAAGCTGAAGGTAAGGAATTGTTCGACCGTCTCGAGCGTCATTCCGGCAGAAGTCGTATACGGTGCAGGAACCTTTTCCTCCAGGCGGCCGGACAGTTCTTCCCTGATCCGGGACTGCTGGGATTCCATGAGTTCCTTCAGCTCATTCAGCGTCGGAACGGGAAAAGAGTGCCCGTTTAACGGCGTGGATCCGTACTCAAACTGCTCTTTAAACCCATCCGGCAATACTTGAGGAAGACCTATGTATGAAAAAGCAAACCGCTCCAATACAACATACACATGTCCCGCATTCCAGCGAATCGAGTTCCTGAATCCATCCGGAATACGATCGGCCATATCCTCTGTCACGCCTTCCAGCTGCTTCAAGGTTTGGTTTCTCACAAACGCCAGCTGGTTAAATAGGAAGTGTTCCATCGTAATCATCTCCTGCTCTTTTTGATTATTTTACCAAAAAGAATATCATGATGGTAGATTCATAGTTAAACCATACGATTTGCTTTGCAGAATCCCGTTCTTCAAGTAATAGTAAATGTCCTCATCTTCCGCATCGTACACATACTGCACGGTCTTAAATTCTCCATTTTCCCCGTCCGTTTCTACACCAATGCTGCCTTTTCCACCCATGATCTTTTCAATTTGTTCCATGTTCATCCCTTCTTTTACTTGGTCAAATTGAGCTTTTGTCGCTTTTACGGTCGATTCGAGCCCCATCCTTGCCTGCTGTTTCGTCGCTAGCTTATTTTCTTCAAAGAACAGCATCGCCGAGCTAAGCTTCTTTTCAGCCCCCATCCATTTGTACGTAATGTTCCCGTCACCTTTATCATCTCCGACCAGTTCCCCCTTGGAGCCGAATAGGGCTGTCACCTCTTCATACGTCATGCCCCCTTTGGCCTTTTCATATTGTGCCAGGGTAATCGTGTTTTCTTTTTCCGGAGCCTTTTCTTCTGTTTTCTTCTCCTCTTTCTTCTTATCGCTCTTTGATCCTTCCTCTGCCGCTGCCGGTTCTGACTTCTTATCCAGCTCAGCATCACCGCATGCAGCCAAAGCCCAAATACTGATGGCCGCCACCAATAGGAATCCTGATTTTCTGTTCATGATCTTCAACATGCCAATCACCACTACCGGGTAGCTGTAGAGGGAAAATAGGATGACCGGTATTCATAATATGAAGTCATTGGTTTTTCTGATGCTGCTCTGTAAAGAACTCAAAAGACAGAGTAATGGCAGCACTGCACTCAATTCCCTGCCGCGCTGGCCATTATAAAATTAAAGTTAACCTCTCACAGGGGAGGCGCAATAAATGATTGAAGTTCATGATAGTATCTTGTTTAAATACTTATCTCAATTTACTGAGGATGCTTTTATTAAAATAAAAAAATGGTAGAAAAACAGTCTATCTATATAACAAAGTATCAAAACTGGCAAGTAAACGGGACCTCATTAGACTCGGAGTCCCTCGCAGGAAAGCTCACGAATGGGCAAACTCCTGAAAGGGATACTGGAGGGTACAAAGAGTCCCATATTAGAAAGAACCCTAAACAATTCTTTTTGGAATCATTTAGGGCTCCTTAAATGTCTACGTTCAATCGCATCTAATTGAAGAGCTTTTGTTAGGCTTTCCAAGACTGAAATAGAGACCTGAATATCCCTCCCTTGCTCAAGTCTTGTATACAAGTCAACACTTACACCCGTTAATCGAAGGTGTTTTGAAGTGTATCATTTATTTAGGTTAGTCTAATGATTTTAAGCTTTACCCCTTGGTTTTATTTAGCCAAAGGGGTGTCTTTTTAAAGTACTTATTACTTTTTCTTTTTCCTTGCATAAAATTCGGCTGCTTTTTGGCGATTTCCGCATAATTCCATACTACACCAACGCCTTTTTCCTGATTTTGAAGTATCGACAAAATAGAGATGACATTCCTGGTGTTCGCATTTCCTAACTCGATGTGCAGGGGTTGAATTTAGCGTTCGAATAATTGATTGGATGATAGTATATTGCACGTGTTCTATGGTCGTTAATCCTTCATAGACCAATGTCAATTTGTCAAACTCTGAATCGATAGATAGGCTTACCTTAATTTGTTGGGTAAGCCTTTTTAATTGCTCCGTGTGATTTAAAGAAAGTTTTCCTTGTTTTTCTAAATCACCTAAAATCATTTTGCTCAGGTCACGAAGTGATTTGAGGTCCTCTATAAAAGAATTAAGGATTTCTTCATTTTTTAAAGCCAGAAAATCTGACTTCCGTAATAATTTATTATCTTCAAGCCACTGAAGAGTTTTGGATGGCTCGATAAGGATATCAATGTTTTGGTTTTCGGAGATATACCGTGTATTTACCAGGTTTATCCACGCTGCTCCACCTAATAAGAATAGTGATTTGTTCAATATGTTTCACCTCCATTTAATTATAACCTTTAAAAAATCCGTTTACAAGTTAGATAGTGAGTAGTAATATAGAGTTGCGTAACCGCTAAAATTTATTTTTAGAGGTTATAATAAATCGTTTTTCTGGAGTGATAATAAAAAATTTAAAGGAGATGTAAAAATTGAAAATTAGTTATCATAAACAAAAAGTCGGGGATTTTGAAGTTTTTTATCGTGAAGCTGGTCCTAAGAACGGTCAAGTAATTTTATTATTACACGGATTCCCATCTTCAAGTCATATGTTTCGGGACCTTATTCCTAAGCTGGCAGAACAATATCGTGTCATTGCCCCTGATATTCCTGGGTTCGGCCAAACAATAACTCCACAGCGCAGTCAATTTAACTTCACATTTGAAAATCTGTTCAAAGTAGTTGAAGGTTTTACTGAAGTATTAGCTCTAAAGCATTATATCCTTTATGTGTTTGATTACGGTGCACCTGTTGGCTATCGTTTGGCAGTAGCTCACCCGGAAAGAGTTCAAGCAATTATTAGTCAGAATGGCAACGCTTATATGGAGGGATTTAGTGACGCATGGGGACCATGGAAGAATTATTGGTACTCTCCAACACCTGAAAACCGTGAAGCCTGCCGAGATTCTTTGACCCCCGAAACCATTAAAAATTTTCAGTATCTACATGGAACTGAAGCCAGTCTTGTTTCACCAGACGGGTATTCCTTGGACATTGCTTACATGTCTCGCCCAGAAGCTGAAGAAATCCAACTGGACTTAATTCTTGACTATAAATCAAATATTGAACGTTATCCTGACTTTCAGGCTTATTTTCGTAAGTTCCAACCTAAACTTTTAGCCGTATGGGGTAAAAATGATCCTGCATTTCTCCCTGCTGGAGCCGAGGCTTATAAGCGCGACATTCCATCTGCAGAAGTTTATTTACTTGATACTGGACATTTTGCACTTGAAACACATGCTGCAGAAATCAGTGAGCTAATTCACAAATTTCTAAAAAAAGTAAAGTAGTAACGTGTGAGGACAAAAAGAATGGTCCATGCATAGAAAAAAGACAGTCCAGCAAACCGAAAAACGGAGTGCTTATACTGTCTTTTTTCATTCGGTCAGTCTATTTCCAGGGATTTTATTCAACCTCGCCACCACCACCAAACATATATTTCCAAAAACGATATAGATTTCCGCTTAAGGCGTTCGCGTCAAAATAAACACTACGCTATAACACAGCTATAAGAAAAAGAGAACGTTGCAATGACGAGAGAGGATAATGGTAAAATAAGAGAAACAACCAAAACGGAGGAATTAAGCTATGCCTGTCTACAACAAACTCGTACGCGACAACATCCCTCAAATCATCCAAGCAACCGGCAAGTCTTTCGAAACCCGGATACTGGAAAACGAGGAATACATCAATGAGCTGAAGAAAAAGAGCTTCGAAGAACTGGATGAATACATGACCGCTGAAACGAACGCAGAGGCAATTGAAGAACTGGCAGACCTAATGGAAATCATCAAGGCCTTTGCAGAGGTGCACGGCTCAAGTCTTGCCGAAGTCGAGAAGATCCGCCAGGAAAAAGCGGAAAAGCGTGGCGGGTTTGAGGAGAAAATCTTTTTGGTTCAGGTAGAGGATTAAATGCAGATCTCCCTATATACAGAGAAGCTGCTGATTCCGGTTCTTGACCGGATTCAGCAGTCCAGCACAATCTATATTCTGACTGCCTTTGCCATGAAGTCAGGAGTCTCTTTGCTGAAGACAGCTTTGGCAGAAGCCGCTGAACGGGGAGCCGATATTAAGCTCTTAACCGGAGACTACTTATATGTCACCCAGCCGGATGCGTTAAAAGAACTGGCATCCATTCATGAAAGTATTGAAGTCCGCTTATGGCGGAGCAGCGGAATCAGCTTTCATCCGAAGGCTTATTTGTTTGAATCCGAAGCACAGGGCCATTCCATTATCGGCTCTTCCAATCTATCAAAATCCGCTTTAACCAATGGGGTGGAATGGAGTGTCGGCATTCTTGAAAACGAGGAAAAGCTTCTATTTGAAGAAGCAAGCCGAAAATTCATTGATTTGTTTCAAGCGGAAAACACCATTGCGGTTAATCTGGAAACCTCCAAAAGGTATGAAGAAGAATACATAGACTTTCATAAGCAGCACCCGAATTTAGCAAGAACGTGGACCAAGCAGGAAGAGCAGGAGCTCATGATGCCGGATGAAGAGAAGCCTGATCCCGATTCGATGATGATAATGGAGACAGAGGAAAGCTACTCTGTTCTGGCCCCCCGCTTCGCTCAGATAGAAGCACTTGAACAGCTGCACAGTACAGTGGAGGAAGGCTACAAAAAAGCCATGGTTGTGATGGCTACCGGTCTTGGAAAAACCTATCTGGCCGGGTTTTTCGCGCAGAATTTCTCCAAGGTTCTGTTCATTGCCCATTTAGAAGAGATCCTGCACCAGTCCGCTGAATCGTTTCTAAAGGTGATGCCTGATAAAACTGCCGGTATTTATAACGGACGTCAAAAAAATACTGATGCGGAGCTACTGTTTGCTTCCATTCAAACGTTAAGCAGGAAACGCCATTTAGAGGTGTTTGATCCAGAGGAATTCGATTTGATTGTAATCGATGAGTTTCATCATGCGGCGGCTGCATCCTACAATAAGATACTGGATTATTTCAAGCCCTCCTTCCTGCTCGGCATTACAGCCACACCTGACCGCGCTGATAACCGGGATGTGTATGCGCTATGCGAAGGAAATGTTGCCTACAAAATTGATTTTCTCGAGGCCATTCAAAGAACATGGCTCTCTCCGTTTCGATATTATGGTATTTACGATGAAACAGACTATTCGAAGCTGACATGGCGCGGGACACAATATGACCAAGAAGAACTGATGGCTGTCCAGCTAAGAACGGAGCAGGCAGCTCATATTCTCCAGTCATGGGAAACCTACAGGAAAAGCAGAACACTCGTCTTTTGCTCCTCCATCCGCCAGGCTGATTTCCTGTCTTCTTATTTTGCAGACAATGGCTATCGGACGGTTTCACTTCACTCCAAGCAAAAGCAAGTCAATCGGAAGGACGCCGCCCGTGCATTAGCTGATGGTGAACTGGACGCCATATTCGTCGTGGACCTTTTCAATGAAGGAGTAGATATTCCAACAGTGGATACTCTTCTGTTCGTAAGACCGACCGAATCTCTCACCATCTTCACCCAGCAAATCGGACGGGGACTGCGACTGCATCCTGACAAGGAGCACTGTGTCATCATCGATCTCATTGGAAACTACCGAAATGCCGACATTAAGCTGAGCCTGTTTGATACAACTACTCCCACTGCTAAAAAAGAAAAGGTCATTCAGCCGGTTGTCCCACTCTCCTGTTCTGTGGACCTGGATATTCAAGTCATTAACCTGTTAAAAGAATTAACAAAGAAACGACAGCCGCGGAGAGAAAGACTGCTAAGCAACTATCAAATGGTGAAAGAAGAGCTGGGCAGGAGACCTAGTTATCTTGAGTTGCATTTATATGGTCAGCTTTCTGCGAATGAGTATAAGTCAGAGTTTAAAACTCTTTTCAGCTTTTTAAATTGGACCAATGAATTAACCATCGATGAACAAAAGGTATTTTTTCAGCATGAAAACTGGCTGCGCGAAGTAGAACGGACAGGGATGAGTAAAAGCTATAAAATGATTCTTCTACTGGCAATGCTCGAACGGGGCATGGACAATTGGTATAAACCGATAACTGCCCGTGAAGCGGCTCCATTTTTTCATACCTATCTTATGTCAAAGGAATACAGAAAGAGAATAGACTTTTCCGATGGACAAGGAAAAAAACTGTGGGACTACGATCAGGAGAAGGTTGCGGGATTGATTGAGAAAATGCCGATGAGTAAGTGGAGCGGTAGTTCTGATGGGTTGGTGAGGTTTAGTGATGGAGAGTTTTCTTTTCAGATAGATCCTGATAACAGCTCGAAAGAAACTCTTTATCTTTGGACTAAAGAGATCTGTGAGTATCGGCTTCATCTCTATTTTGAGAGAAAAGATAATTCTCGCAATCTATTAAGTTAATAAGAAGAAGACAACCTGTTAATTAGCGGGTTGTCTTCTTTAGATAATAAATCAATTCGCCCTCCCCAAAATCCCCCGCCGATACTCCTTCGGCGAAACCCTGCAAATCTTCTTAAACACCTTACTGAAATAATTTGGATCATGATACCCAACCTCATACGTAATTTCCTTAATGCTCTTCTCAGGATTCCCCAGCAGCTTTTTCGCCTTTTCAATCCGGCATTCGGTTAGAAGGTCGATGTAGTTGATGCCGAGTTTTTCCTTGAACATTTTGCTGATGTAGATGGGACTGAGGCCGACTTTGGTGGCCAGGGTGTCTAGGGACATGTCTTCGTTTGAGTGGTCGATGATGTATTGTTTGATTTGGTGGATGGTGTCGGCTTCGGTTCGTTTGTTGTGGCTGGCATAGGTTTCTTTCATCCGGTCGAGCAGGGCGTCGGTTTCGGAGCGCAGCTGGCGGTACTGGTAGGTTTGGTAGGAATAGAGGGGGGTTATGGTTTCGATGCCCATTTCCCTCATGACGCGGGATCCGATCCAGAGTACTTCGAGCATGCGCTGCTGGCTTTGGAGCAGGTCGGTTCCTTTGTTTTCGTAGTGCTGGATGAGATTCATCAGCCTTGTCCGTACCTGCTGCCACTCGCCGCGGCGCACCTGGTCGGACAGTTCTTTTTCCTGCTGGTCGGCGAATGGTTCTTCGCTTAAGTCGCCCGTGACCGGTACATCGGAATAGAACCGGAATTTAGACGGGACCCCCGTATCCATGGCCGCCATGAGCGCTTCCTTATAGGACTGCCTGATTTGGTCAAGGGAATCGTACACGGTGCCGATTCCGACGAACCAGTTCTCCTGCGCTCCGGATTTTGCGATGGAGAGAATGTCCCGGGCGAGGGTTGAGGCCTGCGCGCGGAACGATTGGCCCGGTTTCCGGAAGAGAATCACAGGGAGCTGGTTTCCGTTCAGAGCCCCGACCCATCCGCTTCCGGTCTGCCTTACTTTTTCTTTGACGAGGGGATAGAAATGGTCCTCCCCATCTGGAAGCAGGACGATCATCGCGAACATCTCGTCTGCCGACTGGATGTCGAGGATTTCAATCAATTGGTCCACCCGTACATCGTGGACGTGGTGGAACAGCAACTGGGTGACGGCATCCGTTTCGACGAGTGACCGGGTGCTTTGCATCTCCTGCCGGCTGCTTTCAAGTGTTCTTTTTTCTTCTTCGATTTCCTTCAGGACTTTGCCGATCGTCATGACGATGTCGGCCGCCTTGCTCGGCTTCAGCAGATAGTCCTTTACCCCGAATTTAATGGCCTGGCGCATAAAATCAAACGTATCATATGCGGTGACCATGATGAATTTGATGCCTGGATCGTCCGCTGCAATTTGTTCTACAGCCTCCAGCCCGTTCATCCCCGGCATTTTGATATCCATTAGAATCAGATCCGGCTTAAACTCTTTCGCCATCTGAGCGGCCATGTTCCCGTTTCTTGCCTGCTCAATGATGAGCTCTGGAAAGTTCTTTGTTAAGATGAGCTGCATCCCATCCCGCTCAATCTGTTCATCATCCGTAATCAGGAGCCTGATCATCCCCATCCACTCCCGGTTGTTTATTTTATATATGTTAGCTTTATCTAAATAATCGATTCGGTTTTTCCGTCTTAAGTCCTGTTTCCCCTTGAATGAAAGCGTTCCCTTCTTCCTAATCATATACCATCCCACATCCAGCCATCTACAAAAACAAGAAAAAAGAGGGACTATTTTCAGTCCCTCCTGCGGTTTCTTATCGTTTTTTCCTTGTCATGACATCGAAGATTACCGCTCCAGCAAGTACCCCTCCGCGGATCATGTACTGATAGGAGATTCCGACACCAAGCAGGTTCATCCCGCTTGTGAGGGAGGCCATAACGATTGCCCCGATGATCGCACCCGTTACTTTTCCGACTCCCCCTGCAGAGGAGACACCGCCCACGTAGGCTGCCGCGATGGCATCAAGCTCGAACAGCGTTCCGGCCGTCGTTGTCGCGGATTGAAGACGGGAGGTGAACAGGATTCCGGACAGAGCGGCGAGCATCCCCATGGAACCGAAGACGATGTACGTAATTTTCTTCACGTTCATCCCGCTCAAGTGCGCCGCTTCCGGGTTGCTTCCGACTGCATAGATATGGCGGCCAAGCACGGTTTTCGTTGTCAGGAAGTGATATACAATGACGACGAGCAACATAATGATGACCGTCCAGGAGAAACCGTTGTAGCCTGCAAGAATCCAGGTAATATAGGCAACAATGGAGGAAATGAAGACGAGTTTCAGGATAAAGATTCCGAATGACGTCACTTCAAATCCGTATTTCACTTTGTTTCGGCGTGTTTTGATTTCGCTGTAAATCAGGTAGAGGATGCCGAGCAGCCCGACAAGCAGGGATAGCACATGCAGTCCGCCTACCTCCAGCAGGGACGGGATGTATCCGTTCCCGATAGCATTGAATGCATCATCTTGAATGATGATTGTACCGGTTTTCTCCGTCACTTGAAGGAGCGCTCCCCTGAAGATGAGCATTCCGGCAAGTGTTGCTACGAATGACGGGATACCGATTTGGGCAACAAGCAGACCGTTAAATAGTCCAACAACAATCCCAAGGATCAGGATGAGCGGAATGACGATCAGCATCGGCATTCCTGCCTTTGTCAGCATGATCGCGACGATGGCGCCGAGGAAACCGGCGACGAATCCGACCGATAAGTCGATGTGGCGGATGACGATAACGAGGGTCATCCCGACTGCAAGCACCGCGATATAACCGGCGGAGTCGATAAGATTGCTGATATTCCGGGAGGACATGAAGAGTCCATCCGTCATGACGGAGAATGTAAGGATAATAGCGAATAAGGCGATGTACATGCCGTAGTCACGAATGTTTTCACTGATTAGCGTTCTGGCTTCACGAAAAAAATTCATTGAATAGTACCTCCTATTGCGTCGCAAGCTGCATAATTTTTTCTTGATCGGCTTCTTCGATGGCGAGCTCGCCTTTGATGGCGCCTTGAGCCATGACATACACCCGGTCGCTCATCCCAAGCACTTCCCCGAGCTCGGATGAGATCATGATGATGCTCATGCCTTCATTGATGAGTTCGTTCATGACCGAGTAGATTTCAAACTTCGCCCCGACATCGATTCCACGCGTCGGTTCGTCGAGAATGAGCAGCTTCGGTCCGACGAACAGCCATTTGCCGAGAGACACCTTCTGCTGGTTCCCCCCGCTCAGGTTGCCGGCCAATTGCTCGAGTGAAGACGTCTTAATATGAAGAGATTTTTTATAATGGTCGGCGATCTTGATTTCTTCGTTGTTGTTCAGCACCCCTTTTGAGGAGATCCCTTTGAGGTTGGCGGCAGTGATGTTGTTCTTGATATCCTGGATCAGGAACAGGCCGTCCCCTTTCCGGTCCTCGGTTACATAGGCGATTCCTTCGCGAATGGCATCACTCGTATGCTTCAGGTTCGCAGGCTTCCCGTTGAGCTTCAAATTCCCTTCTAATTTATAGGACTTGGCATTCCCGAAAATACTGAGGGCAAGCTCGGTCCTTCCTGATCCCATCAGCCCCGCAAGTCCGACGATTTCGCCTTTCTTCACATGCAGGTCTACATCCTTGATTACCTTTCGGCCCAATTTTGGATCATAGGCGGACCAATTCGATAATTCGAGGATCGTTTCACCCGGTGCTTTCTTTGGACGCTTCGGATAAATATCATCAATGGCCCGGCCGACCATGTTTTTGATGATGGCGGCTTCGGTGATTTGTCCTGAAGGACCGTCCAATGTGCAGATGGTTTGGCCGTCACGGAGAACCGTAGCCTGGTCGGCAATGGAAATCACTTCTTTTAACTTGTGCGAAATCATGATACACGTAATGCCCTGCTTTTTCAGTTCACACAGAAGCTCGAGAAGGTTTTCACTATCATCTTCATTCAGTGCCGCGGTCGGTTCATCAAGAATAAGCAATTTTACATCCTTGCTCAGTGCCTTCGCAATTTCCACAAGCTGCCGCTTTCCGACCCCAAGATCCTTAATCAGGGTATCAGGGGTAACATCAAGCTTGACCTTAGCAAGCATTTTCTTCGCTTCGACGATTGTCTCGTTCCAGTCGATGACCCCGCCTTTTTTAACTTCGTTCCCGGCAAAGATATTTTCATAGACTGTGAGATCCGGAAACAGCGCAAGCTCCTGATAGATGATCGCGATGCCTGCGTTCACACTGTCATTGATTTTATTAAACTGCTGCACGCTGTCTTCATAGACGATGTCTCCATCATACGTTCCATATGGATACACACCGCTGAGCACCTTCATCAGCGTGGATTTCCCTGCGCCGTTTTCACCGACGAGGAAGTGAATCTCGCCTTTTCTCACCTTGAAGTTGACATTGTCGAGTGCTTTGACCCCTGTAAAATGCTTGGAGATCTGTCTCATCTCCAGAATGTGTTCACTCATCATGTGATCCCCCTTAACAAAACAGCTGATACAATCACGAAATAGTGATAGAAAACTCTACCACTATTCCGCCTGGTGTTTAAATTTTTACAGACCTGAGAATTCTTTCTCTTCGTAGTACTTGGAATCAATCAATTCCTTTTTCACGTTTTCTTTATCTACGACAATAACGTCTGTTTGTTTAGCGTTTACTTTTTTCTTGCCGTTGTCGTAGTCACCTGTTGTTTCAGGTTTTTTGCCGTCAAGAATTTCAATTGCCATACCCATTGCATCTTTTACAAGAGTACGAACATCCTTGAATACGGTCATAGATTGCTTGCCGTCGATCACGTATTGAATGGAAGCTTTCTCTGCATCCTGGCCAGTCACGACGAAGCTTTTCACATCTCCGTCAGAACCGAAAACATCTGCGATGGAACGAGCTGTTCCGTCGTTTGGAGCAAGAACCGCAACGTCGCCCTTCATGTCAGCTTTAGCTGCAGTCAAGTGAGTTTGCGCTTTGTTTTTCGCTTCACTTGGATCCCAGTTTGTTGTTACCTGGCCAAGAATTTTGCTCAACTGATCACGGGAAAGTTCAGCTGTATCCTTAAGAGCTTCTGCCTCGCTTGAGTTTGCCACCTTGAATGTTCCGTCAGCAATTTTCGGCTGAAGAACGCTCCAGGCACCTTGGAAGAACAAGAACGCGTTGTTGTCAGACGCTGCACCGGCATACAGGTACAATGGAGTTCCTTTGCCTTTTGCATGGTCGATTAAGTATTGTCCTTGAGCTGCACCAACAGCTAGGCTGTCGAATGTTACGTAGTAGTCTACTGCATCCGTGTTCGTGATCAGACGATCGTAGGAAATAACCGTTACATCATCTTTCTTCGCCGCTTCTACAGCAGCTGCAGCCGCGTCGCCATCCTGCGGGCTGATGATCAGAACCTTGATTCCTTTGTTCAGCAATGTCTCAACATTTTCTTTTTCCTTAGCGGAAGAACCTTGGCTGAAAAGAATTTCTGTTGTATATTTCGAATCTTTTAGAGCTTCCTTAAATCTTTGCTCATCCTGTACCCATCTTGGCTCATCTTTAGTAGGCAATACAATCCCTACATCGACTCCCTTGCCACCGCCGCCACCGCCAGTGCTTTTGCTGTTGCACGCTGCAAGCATCCCGACAAACAGCATAAGAACCATCAGCGATGAAAACGCTTTAAAAAATTTGTTCATTTGTAAACCCCCTGAACTGATTTTGTATGATTACAGCTCAATTATATGCTGAAGGTCCCGGTTTGAAAGCGTTAACAACTAGTATTCTTTTAATATTGTCTGGACTTTTTTAATATTTTGGGTGGAGAGGAGCAGGTTCGGGGTCAGTCCCCACAGATTTTACAGAACTAAAGCTCTGGCACCTTTTCTGCTAACCTTTGGGGCATAATGGTTTTGAGACAGCTGCCTCTGTCCCCCGTTACGGTGAAGGATCGCGGGACTGGCACCGTGCCAGTCCCCGAAGATTTTACCGTACGAAAGCTTAGGCACCTGCTCCGCAAAACGCTGCGGCACAAGGGTTCACGGACCTCCCCCTCTGTCCCCCGCTGCGGTGAAGCACAGCGGGTCAGGCGCCGCCCCCAAAACCGTTGACCCCGAATAGAACGAAAAGACGAGAGGATGGTTTCCTCTCGTCTTTGTCTGTGCTTATGCCTTTCGGTAATCTGGATTACTTTGTGTCCAGCCGCTGTTCTGATTGACGCTTGTATCTCCGTCGCCGTCTCTCCAGTAACCTTCGACATATGTACCGTCTGCACGCTCATATCCGTTTATCCAGTGTGCATCAACATGATGGCTGCCGCTGTTTTCTATTGTCTGACTGGCCGCTGTGCCAGGGTTGCTTTGTGTCCAGCCGCTGTTCTGGTTCACACTAGTATCTCCGTCGCCATCTCTCCAGTAGCCTTCGACATATGTACCATCTGCACGCTCATATCCATCCACCCAGTGGGCATCAACATGATGGCTGCCGTTATGATCGCTTGCAAGTGATGTACTTTCATCACCGTTTACATCGACAACGTCGGTCATTTCCAGTACAGAAACACCCAGTGCACTAACTGCTACTGTCTTCCCTACATCCCGCAGCCCTTTTTTCCAGCGTTCTTCATCACCTTCCATCATTCCTCCAGCCACTTCTCCAACATTTTTAACCGTCGAGGAAATGCCGCGTCCTACCGCTTTTGCTGTGCTCGTAACGCCTTCCCCTATATCGGAAAATCCCTTATCGATTTTACTTTCATCGCTCCCAATCATTCCGCTTCCGACATTCCAAGCGCCTTCCGCCAAGTTGCCTAACTGCTTCCCGGCAAATTCCGTCGACGTTTTCACACCATCTCCCACTTCTTTAATGAAGTCAGAATTCGTTAACTCCCCTACACCCTTAATAATCCCGCCTGTAACTCCACCGACAAATTGTCCGGCACCTTTGCCAAGTGATTTCAGAAAGCCCATATTATTCGTTCCCTTCACGTACATATATTATAGTTATATTTACCTATAACTATAGTACCACAATAACTTACAAGATTCTTTATAAATAGAATAATTTCAACCGCATTTGGTTGTTACCTACCATTTATATTGTGACGGTGCCAGTCCCCACAAATTTCACAGTACTAAAGCTCTGGCACCTTCTTTTCAAACCCTTGGGGCAGAAAGGCTCTTTGGTGCGGGTCTTTGTCCCCCGTTACGGTAAAATTTTCGGGGACTGGCACCGTGCCAGTCCCCGAAAATTTTACCGTACGAAAGCTCCGGCACCTGCTCCGCAAACCGTTGGAATATAAGGGATCACGGACCTCATCCTCTGTCCCCCGTTGCGGTAAAGCACAGCGGGTCAGGCGCCACCCCCAAAACCATTGACCCCAACAAAAAAACAGGAACTCCCTATACTACCGAGTTCCTGCACAAACACTATTCCAATTTCACATTTTCCAGCTTCATCCGAATCTTCTTCATCAGTTCTGTCTCTTCTTTAACCGCCTTGCGCAATTCTGCTTCCTGTTCCGCTTTTATCTTCTTTAATTCTGTGATTTCTTTTGAGTAATCCCCTTTTGTATTCTCTTTTACGGATTGAATCACATCGTAAAGATCTACATTCTTCACGTATTTCCCCGCTCCCCAGAACAAGCGGTCATCCGGCTGATGGAGGGCTGAGTCTGTGACCTGGTCAATCACTTCTTTATCAAAGTGGTAGCTGTACCATTCATCCTCGATCGACAGCAAATACTCGTCCAATGCTTCCTGTCCTTTTCCCTGTTGGAGGGCAGCGATGCTTTGATCGAGCAGGCTGATCGTTTTCTGATGCTCTTTGTGGGCAAAGGTTGGGGCGATCGACCAGTTCAGCTTCATCAAGTCGCCTTGTGTCAGCTGGAATACCTGGAGCAGTTCTTTTTCTGCTTTTGCCAGGGCTGCTTTTTGCTGGGGCGATACCGCTTGCTTTGCATTGATGTCGAGCATCTTTTTATAGAGGGCATCTGCAAGCTTTTTCGCTTCTCCGGTTTCCGTTCTGAGCGGCGCTGGATCAATGCCGGCACTTTTCAGGATGTCGTCGTCCATGCTTTGTTGAAAGGCTTCCATTTTCTTCCCGAAGTCAAATGGCATGATAGAGATCTGATCGGCATGAATCATAAGTGAACCGTACAGTTTGACATGGTCAGCAAGGATTTCTTTGTTTCCGTATCTCGCCGTGTCATATTGAGTATGGTAAAGAGTCGTGAAGAAGTCCGAGCCGGAGCGGTCGTTTGCCACGGTCGGGACGCCGGCAATGGAATAGCTGTAGTCGTCGGAGCCTGTGCTGTTGTTCCCCGTTACTTTATAGCCCTTCGGATAGGTGGCCGTGTTCACGGCAGGTGCCTGCCTGTCGATATAATTCTGCACAAATCCCATCAGTTCATCGTTTGTATTGACTTCATCCGAGTCCTTTAGTTTGATGGCTGCGAATTCGGTGTTCACGAAAAGACGGGAATTGCCGCGCCATTCCGGATGGAGCTTGTTGATCATGTTCCAGCTTCCGATCTGCCAGTCGAAGTAGGAATTGATGGCGCCATATTCCTCAGCAGCATGTCCAACAAAATAAATGGGATGTTCAGGCTTATAGTTTGAATCCTTCATCGCTTTTGCGACACCAAGCATTAAACCGATGGAGGCTGCGTTATCATTGAAGCCTTCGAAGTATCCGTCCAGGTGGCCACCGACGATGATGCCTCCTGTATTGGTCTTGCCGGGAATTTTTCCGACCACGTTGTAGCTGGTTCCCTTTGGAGTCACCTTATTGTCGCTCTTCAGGTTGACGGAAAGAGACTTTTTCTTCTTTAAAATGTTTTTCAGCTTGCTTCCGTCCTTTACGGAAATGTTGACGGTCGGAATCGTGTCGGGTCCTGTGAAATCAAAGGTATTCAGTGTGTCCCTGCTGATTGTTCCGTATGTATCACGGACGATTGCGATGACACCTGCCGCTCCCTGAAGCTCCGCCTGAAGGGCTGGATAGTTGATCCACCAGTCATTTTTTAAATCAATATCCAATAAAACGATTTTTCCCTTGGCATCAATGTCCTTGTAATCATCCTGTGTCCCCTTGCCCACATAGATGAGATCCGCCTTCAATCCGGACTTTGGAGTCCCTTTCGTTGCATAGGAGGCAACCGGCATCGAAATGCGCGGATAATCCTTTAATGTGAGACTTCCCCCCTTAAACTCCCAGCTGTCCACTTCGAAACTCTCTTTCTTCACATCTTGTAAGCCTAGCTTTCGCATTTCCTTTTCAACATATAAAGATGCCTGATGCTCTGCTTGGCTGCCTGCAGTTCTCCATTTGTATTTGCTGAGCTCATAGGCTTTGCTGAAGGCATAATCTTGATCGACTTTGCTCATGAAGGCATTCATGGCAGCTTTTTCGACTGTGACTTGATTGACAGCGGGAGCCTCCGTTTTGACGCTCGTTTCGCTGCTGGCTGCATGGACGGTTTGCACCCCCATTGGCAAAGCGATGGCCGCGGCCATCAATAGTTTCATAGATTTACTGGATACACATTTCAACACTGTTTTTTCCTCCTAGTCTTTATTCGGCCTAATTGCCAGACTTTTAATTATCGTATCCAATAATAACCATAGATGCAATAATGAACACAAAATGGACAGTCCTTCCAATAAAACTGCCTGTCATTCACTAGTTGTTTATTGTATTTTTTTGGAATAATTTTTAAACGGTATGTCTTATAATCTATGACAAGCTGTTCATTAAATAAGTATTAGAAAAACCATGCCGTAAGATGCTGCTATTTAACTATTTATCTGTTAAAGCTTAATGTTGATTGGAGCGTAAGCCGCAAGACTCCTTCGTAGAAAAGCGAGTACCTGAAGCGCAGCGCATAACGCCAAGCATGCTTCGTAAGAACTAATATTCTTTAAATATTTTGGGTGGAAAGATGTGCGGGCGGGGTCAGTCCCCACAAATTTCACCGAACTAAAGCTCTGGCACCTTCTCCGCAAACCGTTGCGGCATAAGGGATCATAGACCTCAGCCTCTGTCCCCTTTTGCGGTGAAGGATCGCGGGACTGGCACCGTGCCAGTCCCCAAAGATTTTACCGTACAAAAGCTCCGGCACCTCCTCCGCAACCCGCTGCGGCAGAAGGGATCATGGACCACATCCTCTGTCCCCCGATGCGGTGAAGCACAACGGGACTGGCACCCCTTTCACCCATAAAAAAATAACCCTCTAAAACTTGATGTTAATTAGCCTGTCACCTGCATCCTTGCCAGTTTGGAAATAAGTGTTTGTTGTTATCAATTTTTCAGCATGATACGATTTAGCCACACATGACCAAGCTCTTGCTCCTGGCTATCATACTCTTCTTTTTCACTCAGATCAGCTTGATAACGGCGGGATTTTTAAGGACATCGCACGCAGCAAATACCGAATATTCGAAAATGTTGTTGTGAATTACTTCTACGATCTTCCCATGATCAGAACGAATCGCTCTAAAATTTTTCTTCTCCATTCATCACCGCACGAATGTGTCGATTTGTTCCAGATCCATTTTGCCGATCTGCTACTAGTTCTTTGCAACTGATCATTACTTTTTTGTAAAAATCATTCATTGGAGCAAGAGCAATGTGCAGCAAAAAAACATTATGCCAGGAGGACAATGCAGTGAAGAAATTTATGTTTGTTATAGCAGGTATGTTATTGATGTCCATTATTCACATACCAAAAGATAACAATGCGAGTGCAGCACCAATTGTCAATAACAGCCAAACAGCTGACCAGGTTGCGGATTCCATCATTAAATCAGGTGTTGGTTTAATGGGTAAAGCAACTTACAGTACAAGTGAATACAAAAATACATATCCGTACAAATTTTCATGTGCCAGCTTTATTGACTACATTTTCAAACAAAATGGAGTAGATTTAGCAACCTACAATGAAGATTACATGCTGCAGCTAGGGGTTTCAGTAAATAAAGATCAGCTTCAAAAAGGAGATTTGGTGTTCTTCGATCAGGTCAAAACAGATAGCAATCCCTCTGATCATGTAGGAATTTATATGGGGGATAACAAGCTCCTTCATATGGCTGACTCTAAACAAAATATTGTGATTACTGACATGAATGCTAAATCTTACTACAAAGACAATTATGCTGGAGCCAGACGTGTAATTCAAAGCTATCTGCCTTCAAAGCCATATACTGCAGCCGACAAAACTGTGAATTTGGCTTATACCTTAATGGGTGACGTGAAAGCCAGTAATTCTGTTAATAATCCATCCACGAAAACTTTTACGAACGGCGGGTTTGTGAACTATGTGTATGGGCAAAACGGAATATCTCTTGGGTCAAACTACGTTAGCGAGCTTGCTAAAAAAGGTACATATGTACCAAGATCAAACCTGAAAAAAGGCGACTTAGTATTCTTCGGCAATAAAAATGGATCACCTAATATTGTTGGAATATACGGTGGAAATCACAAAATCATCCTCACCAATCCTTCTGATGGAGTTGTCTCAAGGGTGCTGTTTTATCCTTGGTACGACGAGAATTATTTAACAGCACGAAGAGTGATGAAGTAACAAGATGCTAAAAGACCAAGCTGCATATGCGGCTTGGTCTTTTGTATTTATTCCACTACCCATTCATTATTTATACTTCCGCATATCCCCCATACCAAAACGGACTAACCCGCATATTCTATGTATGTAATTTAGGAAGGGGGTATTTGCATGACTTTAATAGGCATGCTT